>JAETRR010000023.1 GCA_021770065.1 Lachnoclostridium sp.
TCTGCCGATTGCGTACAGCATAAACTCTTTATATACTTTTTCCGTTGACCGATAGTTGAACCGCCGGAAATCTTCGTTTTCCTTTATGTCTCCAAAGTGGCCCTCCGTCTGGATTGGGCGTATCTGACGTTTCAAGATGCCCGCCTCGCTCTGGATATGCCCATTGGATTCTTCTTTCAGTTCTTCCCACCGTTCGCTGACCTTCATGACCTTGTTTCGGTCAGGGCTCTTTTCCGCTAACCTCTGGGTATATCCATCCTGTTCTTTGCTTTCTGTACGGATATGCCGCAGCTCCCTTCCATCATGGCAGATGTAATAATGTTCATCTTCAAAGATGGCATAGGTCATGTTGTAATACTTTCCGATGTCTTCTTTGTATGCACGGGTCTTCCGTTTCTCATGGTCCTGCAGCTTGATATAACTCTGGAGTTCCTTTTCCCAAAGATACGTCAGCTTTTTTCCGATAAAATCATAAAAAGCATCTCTCTGAGGCTTCTGCCCTTTGGTTAGCCAGATAAAGGCAAGATCCCTTTGGCACAGGTCCACGATGCGGTCCACCGCCTTGATTCCTCGCATGTTTGCGTAAGTAACCACAGAATACAACATGATAGGGTTATACCCGGTTCTTCCCTTATCTGATGGTAATGTAACACAGAGACACCAGCAGAAAGCGGCGTAACAGCGGCAAACTGCTTTGTACATAAAATTGAATAGCGTATATGCCAAAGGGCATTTCATCTTTTATTTAGGTGCATGTCCTTTTTTATACCCATTTTCGTGTTTTGTCATAATGCGAGAATCTTATTGCGTTCATGGACTCCAGCATGTTATAATAAGCTATTAAATAGACTGGTGGAAAGGAGGAGATTAACATTAACATTGTAGATTTATTCTGTGGTTGTGGCGGAATGTCATTAGGATTTCAAGAAGCTGGTTTCAATATTTTAGCTGGTTTTGAACATTGGAGTACAGCTATTTCTTGTTATAAAAAGAATTTTTTACATCCAGTTGAAGATGTTGATCTTTCCGATGTAGACCTTTCCGTAAAAACCATCATGAAATATAGTCCTGATATTATAATAGGAGGACCTCCTTGCCAAGATTTTTCTGGTGCTGGAAATAGGATTGAAGGTGATCGTGCAGATTTGACTGTTGCATACGCAAAAATAATAAAGGCAATCTCTCCAAAATATTTTGTAATGGAAAATGTAGAGCGTGCAGCTAGCAGTGATGCCTATAAAAAAGCCAGAGTTGTTTTTAAAGAAGCTGGATATGGGCTAACAGAAAAAGTTCTCGATGCTAGTTTTTGTGGCGTTCCTCAGAAAAGGAAACGATTTTTTTGTATTGGATTTAAAAATGGGCAAGACAGTTTTTTAGATGGTTTATTATCAACAAATCAGTCTATTTTCCCTTTAACGGTAAGAGAATACTTTAGACAGGAAAATTACGATTTGTCAATGGAATATTACTATCGACACCCTCGCTCATACAAGCGACGTGGTATATTTTCTGTTGACGAACCCTCTCCTACAATACGAGGTGTCAACCGTCCTAAACCAGGAAACTATAAAAAGCATAGTGGGGATGTAATTGATCCCGATGGAATACGCAACTTATCTTGCCTAGAGCGAGCCCTTATACAAACCTTTCCGCCTGATTTTATTTGGGATGACGCATCTGCTTCAACTGAACAAATGATTGGAAATGCGGTTCCAGTCAAATTAGCTAATTATGTAGCAACTTGCTTAATGCGCTTTATTAAAGGAGATACCGACTTACATAATCTGCGTTTTATAGATTGGCTTAAAAATGAAAAGAACCTTTCATCAGAGGTTGCTGGCGATACGCTTTCAAGAATAGGTCGAGCAAAAAGAATCTTGGATTTTGGTTCAGAGGACTGCGAAAGCTACTTGATATGTTTACGTAAAGAGCCTCATTTTGAAAATATTGTTCCATCGGTGCAAGCACAAATTCGGCGAGCAGTAAGACTTTATTTTGAATATATTTCTGAACACAAGGAGGTATAGCTATGAGTGAAGCTAAATTTCAAATGTCCATAAATTTACAAGTATTAAATCATTTAGGGTTGAACCTCTATAGCAATACTTCTGCAGTATTATCAGAAGTTGTTGCTAATGCTTGGGACGCAGATGCTACAGAAGTAAATATCCAAATTGATGGAGATACCATTTCTATTACAGATAATGGGATTGGAATGAGTTTATCAGATATAAACAATAAATATTTAACTGTAGGATATCAAAAACGTAGTGAAAGCGGTTTATCTCCAATACTCAAGAGACCAGTAATGGGTAGAAAAGGCATTGGCAAATTGTCTTTATTTTCTATTGCAAATATTGTTAAAGTCTATTCAAGAAAAAATAGTGAAATAAACGGATTTGAGATTGATACAAATTCTTTAAAAGAAGCTATTGAAACAAATGACATATACTATCCAAAGGAATTACCTACAACGGATGTGACGTTTGAAGAAAATGGAACGATTATCGTTTTAAATGACTTAAAAAAGAAACGAACAGCATCACTCGCAACATATTTAAGGCAACGATTAGCACGCAGATTCGCCATCCTCGGAGATAAAAATAATTTCAAGGTATCCATAAATAACAAAGAAATTTCAGTCTCTGATAGAAATTATCTTTCCAAGGCTCAATGTGTGTGGATGTATTTACCAGAAAAAAGCCCAGAAGAATATAAGGAAGATTTACTGAAGCAAACAAAGGAAGAGAAAATAAAATTAAAAAAAGAACGTCTTTCAGCTATAACAATTGGCGAAGAAAAATATAAAATCTCTGGCTGGATTGCCACTTGTTCAGAGCCAAATGAACTCAATGACGATGAAAATTTAAATCGTATTGTAATCATGGTACGAGGTAAAATGGCTAAGGAAGATATATTCTCTGAAATTGGTACAACAGCTCTTTATTCTAAATATATTTTTGGTGAATTATCAGCAGACTTTTTGGATTTGGATGATGAAGCAGATATAACAACAAGTAGTCGCCAAGATTTCTTTGAAGATGATGAACGTTATGTTGCTTTAAAAGAATTTATCAAGAAAGAATTATCAACCATTAGAAGTGACTGGGAAGATACCAGAAGCAATACTGGTGAAGCTGAAGCCTGTAAATATGCTGTTGTAAGCGATTGGTATAATGATTTACAAGGAGACGATAAAAGAGCTGCAAAGAAACTGTTTGGCAAAATCAATCAATTAACCGTCGAAAAAGATGAAAAGAAAGAACTTTTTAAGCACGGTGTTTTAGCTTTTGAATCGTTTAAATTAAAAAATGAATTAAGTCAGTTAGAAAAAATTTCTGCAGAAAATATCGCTGCCTTTTTGGAAGTTGCAGGACGTCTTGATAATATTGAAGCTACTATGTATTATCAAATCGTGCAAGAAAGATTGGCTGTTATTCAAAAAATGAAGGATGTTGTCTCAGATGGGAGTTTGGAAAAAGTTGTTCAAGAACATCTATGCAAAAACCTTTGGCTATTGGATCCATCATGGGATCGGGGAACAGAAGCTCCTATAGTAGAGCAAGCATTTAAAACTCAATTTGACATTATTGACGCAGGACTAACACAAGAAGAAAAAGATGCTCGTCTTGACATTAGATATAAAAAGGCTTCAAACAAACATCTTATCATTGAACTTAAGAGGGGAAATCGTGTTGTAAAAACAGATGAACTTTCTGCACAAGTAAGAAAATATTATGTCGCCACTACAAAAATAATGGCAACCCAGGAAATGACAGAGCCATTTGAAATTATAGTGCTGTTGGGCCAACATTTAGACGGAAAAGATTTTAATGAAACTGTTTACGAGGCAACTAAACGTTCATTAAGAGAATATAACTGCCGAATAATGTACTATGATGAATTGCTTCGCAATGCGGAAAATTTGTATAGCGATTTCTTGGAAAAAAACAAAGGATTGTCGACTCTTAGCGATTTAATTAACGAACTGGATATGAGTTAATACAAACTATTTTTTGGGACTATCCATTGCTTTTTTCCGTTAAATGAGCATAAATCTTTTCTCTTTATAATAACACAATGAGGGAGGTATATAGATTCACTGACAACTATATATTCTACGGTATTATCTATTCGAGAAGGTTTTTCACCTAATAATGAGTAGCCATACTGGCAAATTGTTTTGAAAAATTTCATATTTTTACCACTGTTTTTATTAATATTTATGCTGTTTCAAAATTTGATATTCCTTTTATATGCAATAGAATAACCATTTATGATATTTTTATTCTATTTTGAATAGTATATATGAAATGGAAAAATGAATAGGAAAGTTGCTCACTGAGGTTGGAAAAATGGAGATAGAGAAAATAAAGAATACGTCATCATAGATACGTTTACTATATTGAGTCCCTACATCCTTTTGCAGACGGGAATGGCAGAACCGGAAGGCTGCTTGTAAATCTGGAATTGATGAAAGCTGGATATCCGCCAATTGACATTAAATTTGCAGATCGGATTTCTTATTATAATGCGTTTGATGAATACCATGTAAAACATGATCTTGGTGCAATGCAAAAATTGTTTGCAGGTTATGTGAATGCGAGGCTGGACAGCTACTTGATGATGCTGGAAAAATAACTATATGAGGGAGGAACTTGTTTCGCGGAATTTTCTCAAATGTACAGAAATTTCTTGACAATGGTAATGTGATTTACTATAATGAACATTGTTCATATTGAGGTGAGAGAATGAATACAGTTGTGACATCAAAAGAGGATATCCTAAAAACCAGCCGGGAATTGATTCGCCGGCAGGGATGGTCTTCGATCAATATCCGTTCTGTTGCTGCCGCCTGCGGGGTATCGGTGGGAACCATTTATAATTATTTCGATTCCAAAGCTGCACTGGTATGCGCCGTAGTGGAGAGCGTCTGGTGTGAGATTTTTCACCGCCCGGAGGACAGCGCTGTGTTTCGGGACACGCAGGCTTGTATTAGATGGATATATGAGCGGATGGAATACGGCAGCAAACAGTATCCCGGTTTTTTTGCAATGCATTCTCTTGGATTTATGCAGGAGGAAAAATCCGATGGAAAACAAAGAATGCAGCAGACATGGCGGCACATACTGGACGGGCTGTGCTTTGTCTTAAAGCAGGATGCCGGAATTCGCAAGGATGCGTTTACGGAGCAGTTTACAGCCGAAAGATTTGCGGACGTCCTATTTTCCATGATGCTGTCCGCTTTGCTGAGGGAGGACTATGCCCCGGCGGCCGTATTGGAGATCGTCCGCAGGACCCTGTATTAGGATTCCACGAAACGGCGATATAAATATTTTTTACTGGACGGTAAAGTCGAGAAGGAAGAGACTTTACCCTTTCGTACTGTTGCGTAGCAACTTAGAATAGGAGAATAAGTCATGCAAGCAATCGTAGAAACCCTGTTTGATGCTGTCTATCTGATTTCTGTTATTACTGTGGGAATATTAATGATCCGGGGCAGCAAAAGAAACCGCCAATTTATCCTGTTTGGATGGATGGCAGTCGTGCTGGGAATGGGAGACTCATTCCACTTGATTCCCCGTGCCCTTGCCCTGTGTACGACGGGGCTTAAGAGCTATACCGCCCTTTTAGGCATAGGGAAGTGGATTACCTCGGTCACCATGACAATTTTTTATGTGCTGCTCTATTATGTCTGGCGGCGGCGGTATAAGATCAGCGGACAAAGCGGCCTTACCGCCGCTGTGTATGGTCTGGCCGGTGTGCGGATTGTACTGTGCATGATGCCCCAGAATCAGTGGACCCATGCCGGAGCGCCCCTCTCCTGGGGTATCTACCGCAATATCCCGTTTGCCCTGCTGGGGCTCCTGGTGATCGTGCTGTTCTACCGCAGTGCAAAGGAGAATGGGGATAAGGCATTTAAATGGATGTGGCTGACCATTGTGCTGAGTTTTGGCTTCTATATCCCGGTAGTGCTGTGGGCGGATACCATACCTATGATCGGGATGCTGATGATACCCAAGACCTGCGCCTATGTGTGGACGGTACTCATCGGATATTTTGCTATGAAAGAGGAATGTAAGGAGGATTGATTATGAAACGTTATATGAATTCAGCTTTGCTTTACGCTGCTCTTGCCATGGCTGGCGGCGTGTTTTACCGGGAATTTACCAAATTCAATGGTTTTACCGGAAAAACCAGCCTCTCTGTTGTCCATACCCACTATTTTTTGCTTGGCATGGTGTTTTTCCTGCTGCTGCTTTTGCTGGAAAAGAATTTTTCTTTCACCAGTGAGAAAACCGGGCGGGTACTGGCTGCTTATCATATTGGCCTGAATCTGACTGCCGTGATGCTTGTGGTGCGGGGAGTGGTTCAGGTACTGGCACCTGTAGTTTCTTCCGGAATGAACGGGGCAATATCCGGTATCGCCGGAATCGGGCATATTCTCATGGGCATCAGCATGGTGCTTTTGCTGCTGCAGATCAGGCGCAGCGTATTGACGGTGCAGGACTAAAATACTAAAATCTAAAGGCATTTTTTGCAGCGGAAGGCTCACGGGCTTTCCGCTGTTTTCTGTTATGCGCAACTTTCTGCAAAATCCCTAATAATAAAATGCGGAAGGGCCATTCCGGATCTTTTCGTGAAAATTTCCCTGAAATTTGGCATCTACATCTATTGCACAGCAATTATTTTTTTTATTTGCAACTTTTCCGATACCGGAACAATCTATACAGTAAAAGGATAAAAAGGTGCGCACCTGTTATGAAGCAAATATTATATGAAAAGTTGATTCAGTATATCCTTTAAAATCAAGAAATCTAAATACAGTTAAAACAAAGCTCTATCGTAGATTATAACAATTAAAAAAAGGAGAGACAGAAGTATGAGTAAATTAGAAAAAAGAAGTGGCCGGATTATTATTCCGGAGGAACTTAACGCCGGGATACAGCAGGAAATACAAAACTCAAGAAAGCGGCAGGCAGGAAAGAAAAGGGCTGGCAGACCCGGATGCAAAAAGGCGATACGCAGAATGGGAGCAGCGGCAGCGGCTGTATGCTTTCTTTTCACAGCAGCTTTGAATACAAGCCAGGTATTTGCGAAGGAAGCGGGACAGCTTCCGGTGATTGGAGTAATGGCCCAGGTACTGACATTCCGTTCTTACGAAACAGTAAAGGATGATATAGCGGTGGCCGTGGCAATCCCATCGGTTGAGATGATCGCAGAGGATACCGGGATAACGGTGGATGAGATCAATCAGGAGATTTTTGCCCGTTGTGACCAGTATGCAGATGATGCGGTTCTGCGTGCGGAAGAATACAGAACTGCTTTTCTGGAAACAGGGGGGACACAGGAAGAATGGGCAGAACATGATATAAAGATTACTGTGGGTTATGAGGTAAAGCAACAGAATGCAGATTATCTTTCCTTTGTTGTAAGAGGAAGCGAAAGCTGGACAAATGCCTATAACGAGTCAAAATATTATAACCTGGATTTAAAAACAGGAGAAATAGTAACATTAAAGGATATGCTGGGCAGTGATTATGTGGAACTGGTCAATAGATGCATCAGGGAACAGATTTCTGAAAGACAACAAGCAGGAGAAGTATTCTTTACAGCAGAGGAGGGAGGTTTTACAGGAATTTCGGAGGATACGAAGTTCTATATCAATGAGAATAACCGCCCGGTTATCGTTTTTGAAAAATATGAAATTGCGCCTGGTTCATTAGGAGAAATTGAATTTGAGATTACAGGAGGAAATTAAGATGAGAAAGAGAATGAAAAGTACGGTTGTTATGGTTATGGGTTTTGTTCTGATAGGAGCGATTCTGGCGGGATGCGGCGAAAGCCGGCAATCCGGTCAGGATACACAACAGGAATTTCCGGAGAGTGTACCTGAGGAAACGGAACATGATTCTACTGCAGAAAAATCAGAGACAAATGAAGCAGAAAAAATAATGCAGGAATCAGAAGAATATGAGGATAACTTTGCAGTTGACAGTAAGGCAGCAAAAGAATTTGCCGAGAAAATTAAGGAAGCAGCAGCCCAAAAGGATCTGGAGGCTCTGGCAGAGTTGACTGCATTTCCGGTTTATGTAGGATTGCCGGATGTCGATATAGTAGAAACCAAAGAAGAGTTTCTGAATCTTGGTGCGGAAGCAGTATTTACGGATGAACTGTTGGAATCCATAAAAATGGCCGATATTGAAAATTTTCAGCCCAGTATGGCAGGCTTCCCTATTTCGGGGGGAGAGGGGCTGGCAAGCATAAACTTTAGCGTAGTAGACGGGGTGCTGGCGATCAACGGAATTAATTATTGATCATTGGCGGAAGAATAACTGCTGTAAAAGTGTGCAATGTGTATTGTTATATTTTACAGCAGTTATTTTTTTGGAAAATATGGTATATTGTGATGAAAGAGTGCGGCAGCTATGGTTTTTAGCAGTATTATTTTTATTTTTAAGTTTTTACCGCTGTTTTTCCTGCTGTATGGTATTTGCCCGTTCAGATGGAAAAATGCCTGCCTTTTTATTGGAAGCCTGATTTTTTATTTTTATGGAGTGACGGAGAATCCTTTTTATTTTTTTCTTTTTCTTTTTTTAATCGTGATAAACTATATATTTGGCGGACTGATTGGCAGAAGCAGAAGGAAGAGTAAAAAAATGCTGGCGATGGGCATTGTTTATAACCTTTCATGGCTGGTTTTGTTTAAATATCTGGGATTTATAATACAGATATTAAGCCAGTTATTAAATATATTCGGGTTTTCTGTAAATTTTCCGCCATATCAGCCCGTTCTGCCGCTAGGCATTAGTTTTTACACGTTCCAAGCAGTATCCTATCTTATAGATGTTTACAGAAGAAGGGTTCCGTATGAGCGTTCTTTATCCGGATTCGGCATGTATATAAGCATGTTTCCGCAGTTGATAGCCGGGCCCATCGTGACTTACTCTGCAATGAAGAATCAGATCAGAAAGCGGAGAATTTCTTTTTCAATGATTGAAGACGGATTCCGGGAATTTACGATTGGCCTGGGAATGAAGGTACTGATAGCAAATCAGGTTGGCGGCCTGTGGAGAAACGTAGAAACGATAGGGTTTGAAAGCATCTCAACGCCCCTTGCATGGATGGGGCTTATTGCGTTCAGCCTGCAGATTTATTTTGATTTTTATGGTTATTCATTAATGGCAAAAGGGCTGGGCGCTATCCTTGGATTTAAACTGCCATGTAATTTTGCCCACCCATATATGTCGACTTCTATGACAGAGTTCTGGAGAAGATGGCATATAACACTGGGAAGCTGGTTTCGTGAATATATTTATATTCCACTGGGGGGAAACCGGAAAGGATTTTGCAGGACATTACGGAATCATTTAGTGGTATGGCTTTTGACAGGGCTCTGGCACGGCGCAAGCTGGAATTTTGTTCTCTGGGGGGTTAGCCTGTTTATCTTGATTTTGATAGAAAAGTTAGGAATGGGAAAGATTTTAGCGCATTATCCGGTAATTGGACATATTTATATGTTATTTGCGATCCCGCTTACATGGATGCTGTTTGCCATAACGGATTTGTCACAAACAGGAGTTTATATACAGCGTTTATTTCCCTTTTTCGGTAATCCGGGCAGATTTGTATATTATGCAGGTGATTATTTAAAGTATGGCAGGCTCTATGGGGTATCAATCAGTATAGGACTGATCTTTAGTACATACGGGTCCAGAAAGTTATATAACCGATGGAAAAATTCACCTGTTTCAGCATTTGTTTTACTGGCCGTTTTCTGGGGATGTATTTATTGCATAAAAAAGGGAATGGATGATCCGTTTTTATATTTTCGTTTTTGATGAAAGAGGTGAAAATAAAATATGCGTCGGCATTGGTATACATTTTTTTTGCTTATCAGTCTGGGAGTCTTTGCAATGAGAACGGATGGAATAAAAGTCTATGGAAAACAGCAAAAGAAGGATGATATACAGACGGAATGGGAGACAGAAATACAGGAAACAGGAAAAGAGCCGGAAAGCATAAAAGAACCAGAAAGCGTAAAAGAGCCAGAAAGTATAAGAGAGTCCCAAACGGTACAGTATCCAATACTTGAAAGCGATTCTTTATTTCCGGATGATTTTCAGAAAGTGTTGTTTATTGGAGATTCCAGAACGGCTGGGCTTTCTGAATATGGGCAGATGGGAGAAGCAGACATATTTGCAGGCAGCGGAATGACTGTATTTAATTTATGGGATAGTGAGATAGCTTTTCGTGATAAAGGAAAGAAGACACTGGGGCAGGTTTTAACGGAAAATCAGTACCAGGTAATCCACATAATGCTTGGTATCAATGAATTGGGATATTCAATGGAACAAATTGTTGAAAAGTATCAAGAAGCGGTGGGAGAAATACAGATTATGCAGCCGGAGGCTAACGTGGTTTTAGGCGCAAATCTTCATGTGACTGAGGAAAATTCTACAAAAAGTACAATTTATAACAATCAGAGAATAAATGCACTGAACGCTGAAATAGAAAAAATCGGAGAAGAATTAAACTGTCATTTTATAAATGTGAATGAACTCTTTGATGATGTACAAGGAAATCTGTCAAAAGAATATTCAACAGATGGTTCCCATATATTGGGAAAATACTATGCCGACTGGGCACGGTGGATTTTAAACAAATAGTATTTTTTTATTATGTGATTTTGTCACGGAAGAAAATGAAAAAGATAGGTATACTATACTCAAACAAAGGAAAGGAGCTGACGACTATGACAGCTATCAATATGAATAACGAAATGTTTGAACAATTAGGTAATGAGGACAAGCCTGTTTTGGTGGATTACTGGGCGCCCTGGTGCGGGTACTGCCGCAGAATCAGCGCCGCATATGACAAGATTGCAGAAGAATACGGCGACATTGTAGTGGCAGGAAAAATAAATATCGATGAGAATCCCCGGCTTGCCGAAGAGGAGCAGATTGAAGTGATTCCGACGCTGGTTCTGTATAAGCATGGAAAGGCAATCGATTCTATTGTGGCTCCTGAGTCAAAAGCAATGATAGATCGCTTCCTTAAAGGAGCTTTGGAAAAATAACAGGGAGGACGTAAGGTTGAACGAAAAACACGTTTACGATATGATCATTGTGGGCGGCGGCCCGGGCGGCTATACCGCAGCCCTCTACGGGGCAAGAGCCGGTTTGGATATCATCGTACTGGAAAAGCTCTCCGCAGGAGGCCAGATGGCACTGACACAACAGATCGACAACTATCCCGGCTTTGAGGAAGGCATAGACGGGTTCTCCCTCGGAGAAAAAATGCAGAAACAGGCAGAGCTCTTCGGAGGTAAAAGCGAATATGCAGAGGTTGTCGGCATGGATTTGAATGCAGATCCTAAAATGGTTGAAACAGATACCGGAGAGCTTTATGGAAAGACCGTCGTGATCGCAACAGGGGCAAATCCGAGAGAATTGGGCATTGCCAAAGAAAATGAGTTAATAGGCCGGGGCGTAGCCTACTGCGCCGCCTGTGACGGTATGTTTTATAAAGGCAAAACGGCTGCAGTAGTAGGAGGGGGAAATTCTGCGGCAGCGGATGCTCTGCTCTTGAGCCGTATTGCCAGAAAAGTAATCGTAATTCACCGCAGGGATACCCTGCGTGCTGAAAAAATCTACCATGAGCCGCTGATGAACGCAGAAAATGTGGAGTTTCGCTGGAACAGCACGGTGGCGGAGCTGCTGCATAAGGACAGGCTGACCGGTGTGCGCTTGAAGGATGTTGTAACCGGTGAAGAAAGCATTGTAGAGTGCGACGGCGTGTTTATCAGTGTGGGAAGAAAGCCTGCCACCGGGGTTTTGAAAGGTCAGCTGGAACTTGACAACAGCGGTTATATTGCTGCAGGGGAAAGCACACAGACCAATATTTCCGGCGTTTATGCCGTAGGCGATGTGAGGACAAAACTGCTTCGCCAGGTGGTGACAGCCGTAGCGGACGGCGCTGTGGCGGCTCATATGGCGGAAGAATACCTGGCCGGAGGAGCCCAAGAGCTGCCCGCAAACCCTTAAAATCCCTCTGAAAACCGGTTGTTATACGCTATTGACAAAAGCATTGCAAAAGCAGTATCTTAAAATAAGTGTAAATTCAAAACAGCAGACCACAGACCTGTCTGCTGCGCAGACTATCCGCTGCTTACGCAGTTTCTGTCTGAAGCTGAATTCATAAAAAGGGAAAAACAATTATTTTCGAAATAGGGGGCATTATGCAGACACAGGTTTTTCGGGGGATTATGATACCGTTTCTTGGGACAGCGCTTGGCTCGGCTTGTGTGCTGTTCATGAAGAACAGTCTGAACTCTATGGTGCAGAGGGCGCTGACAGGATTTGCTGCCGGGGTCATGGTGGCGGCTTCCATCTGGAGCCTGTTGATCCCGGCTATGGAGTATTCACAGTCTATGGGAAAGTGGGCGTTCATGCCGGCAGCGGCCGGCTTCTGGCTCGGCATCCTGTTTTTGCTGCTTCTGGACAAGGCAGTTCCCCATCTGCATATGAACAGCAGCAGGGCGGAGGGGCCGAAAAGCAGTCTTAAGAAGCAGGCTTTGCTGGTGATGGCTGTGACGCTCCATAACCTGCCGGAAGGCATGGCCGTGGGCGTTGTCTATGCCGGATGGATGACCGGAGATGCAGGAATTACCGCTATGGGGGCGCTGGCCCTTTCCCTTGGAATTGCCATACAGAATTTCCCGGAGGGAGCCATAATCTCCATGCCCCTGCGGGCGGAGGGAGTCAGCAAGAAAAAGGCATTCTTTTACGGTGCGCTTTCCGGTGCGGTAGAGCCGGCTGGTGCGGCGCTTACAATGCTTGCGGCGGGAGTTGTGGTTCCCCTTTTGCCTTACCTTTTGAGCTTTGCGGCCGGAGCCATGATCTATGTGGTAGTGGAGGAGCTGATCCCGGAGATGTCGGAGGGAAAGCACTCCAACATAGGGACGCTGCTGTTTGCGGCGGGCTTTACGGTTATGATGGCGCTTGATGTGGCATTGGGATAAGGGAACTGCGAGAAATATCCGTTGATGCCGTCTTTTGTTTATGGTAAAGTATCAATAGTAAACCTACAAAACACAACGATACGGCAGAAAGCGGGAAAATACGGATATGGGAAAAATAGAGGTGCTGGATCAGCAGACCATTGATAAGATAGCGGCAGGGGAGGTCATTGAACGGCCTTCCTCCGTGGTAAAGGAGCTTGTAGAAAATGCTATTGACGCAGGGGCCACCGCCGTGGCCGTGGAGATCCGGGATGGCGGGATCTCTTTTCTAAGGGTTACGGACAATGGAAGCGGCATTGAAAAAGAGCAGGTGCCCACGGCCTTTCTGCGCCATGCCACCAGTAAAATTCAAAAAGTGGAAGACTTATTTTCCGTATCTTCCCTGGGTTTTCGGGGGGAGGCTTTGTCCAGTATTGCGGCCATTGCTATGGTGGAGCTGATTACCAAGACACGAAAGGCGGATGCAGGCGTCCGCTACTGCATCGAGGGCGGCGTAGAGAAAAAGCTGGAGGAGACGGCGGCGCCGGAGGGAACTACTTTTCTGGTCCGCAGTCTTTTTTACAATACTCCGGCCCGGAGAAAATTTCTCAAAACGCCTATGACTGAGGCAGGCTATATCAGCGATCTCATGGAGCGGATGGCGCTTTCCCACCCAGAAGTTTCCTTTCAGTTTATCAATAACGGCCAGACGAAGCTTCACACCTCCGGCAATCATAATCTAAAGGATGTGATTTACCATATCTACGGCAGGGATGTGGCGGCCAATTTAGCGGAGGTGGACGAAGCCCAGGGAAAGGTTCGGATCACGGGCTATATCGGAAAACCGGTGATTTCCAGAGGAAACAGAGGGTATGAGACGTATTTTATCAATGGAAGATATATTAAAAGTTCTCTGATTGCCAAAGGAATTGAGGATGCGTACCGGACCTTTATGATGCAGCATAAGTACCCCTTTACGGTGCTTCATATTGCCATGGACGGGGAACTGCTGGATGTAAATGTACATCCAACCAAGATGGAGCTGCGCTTTTCCAATCAGGAGGAATTGTACCGCCTGATTCAAAAAACTGTCAGGGACGGACTGAACCGGCATGAGCTGATTCCGGAAGTAAAGCTTTCAAGAGATAGAGCCAAAGAAAATAAGAATGCAGCATCAAATCAGACAGCGGCGCCAATGCGGCTGAAAGGGCAGGATACAGCAAGACACACAGAAAGCAGATCATCTGGCAGAGCGGCCGAACAGCGGCAGCAGGGACAGGAGGCATCTGATTACAGATCACAGGGAATACAGGCAGGAAAGCAGATGCCTGACAAAGAAGAAGACGAAAAACCTACTGTACCAGACGCTGGTCAGCCCCAGACGCCTCAGGATAGGAATCTGGAATATTTCCTCACGCAGATGCGGCAGCGAGTAACGAAAGAATTCCAGGAGAAGGAAGCGCAGAAAGCAGCGCAGATTGCGGTTTTGGAGGAAGAGAACCGGAAGATTTATTCTAATGAGGAATTGGAGAGACTGACAGGAGCAGGCCTGCTTCGGGAAAAGGAAAGTTATGGGTTAGAAAAGCAGCAAAAGGAGCCAGAGCCAGAGCCGGAGCAGCTAGAACTGTTTGACCACAAGCTTTTAAATCCCGAGACCAAGTCGGAGATCAAGATCATCGGCCAGCTCTTTGAGACCTACTGGCTGGTACAGTTTGAAGATAAATTCTACATGATTGACCAGCATGCGGCCCATGAGAAGGTTCTTTATGAGCGCACGGTAAAGAGCCTTGAAAATAAGGAAATAACCTCCCAGATGGTAAGCCCTCCATTGATATTGACTCTGACTATGCAGGAGGCCAACAGATTAAACGAATATCTGCACTATTTTACGGAGATGGGCTTTGAGATTGAGCCTTTCGGGGGCAAGGAGTATGCGGTCAGCGCAGTGCCGGGCAATCTTTTTGGAATTGCAGAGAGGGAGTTATTCTTAGAACTTCTGGACAGCTTAGAGAGCGCAGGCGGCAAGGATTCCACACTTGTTATGGAAAAGATTGCGTCCATGTCCTGCAAGGCAGCGGTAAAAGGCAGCCAGCGCCTGAGCACGGCGGAAGCGAAAGCTCTTATAGAAGAGCTTCTTCACCTGGAAAATCCCTATAACTGCCCTCATGGACGGCCGACGATTATATCCATGACAAAGCAGGAGATTGAGAAAAAGTTTAAGAGGATTGTATAAATGAAAAAGAAAAAAGCCGGCACCAACTGCGAATGCTGCGGCAACTATGTGTACGATGATGATTACGGCTATTATGTATGCGAGATGGATCTGGACGAGGATGAAATGCGTCTGTTTATTCAGGGGGAGTTTAAAAACTGCCCCTATTTCCAGTATGGGGACGAGTACCGGATTGTGCGGCATCAAATGTAGGAAACGGTTTGAAAATGTAGAACAATCTGATATAATAGATGTGTCAGCAAAAAATATGCAAAGGTGGATGCAATGACAGAAAAGGAAATGATAAAGGTATCAATTGAGGAGTTTGTACAGCTGCAAAATTATATGCTGTTAGTAGAGAAAGATACGGAAGTTGACAGGATAAGAGAATAGAGCAGAGCAGGAGGCCCTGGGTATTACCGCAAAACAGAAAATGGGCTCATCCTGCTTTGACTTTTTATCTGCAGGAAAATAGGCTGTCGGGAAATAAGACAGCCTCTTACGTGATGAGTCTCTGAAATTTTCCATATTTATATGAGAGTTTTGATGCAGACAACCGGAAATGTAAATATATTTCTTACATCTCCCTCTGATACTTATCCATATAGCACCAGTCCATCAGATAGATAAGAACAAAGACCCCGGTGAGTGCAAGGGTAATCCATAAGGGTCCGCTTACAAGAAAATTCAGCCAGCCGATTCCTATGATTACCCAGCGGATAATGTCGCTGGTTCTGGCCTTTGCCCGGTTGCGGATCTGGACATTCCGCTCGTCCTGCTGTTCAATCTTTTCCTGCCGGACTGCCTCCGGAAATTCTTTTTCATAGGAAAGGCGGTATAGCCTGTTGATGGACAGGGAGGAGAATACGCACCCGATTCCGATGCAGATGCCGCTTATCATCCTTAGCTGTTCCGCACCTGTATAGATTCCTATGAACTGAACTATCAGACCGGCAATTAAACCAAATATAAACAATGTTTTTTTCTTCATTTCTTGTCCTCCTCATAAATAAAGATTTCTTCAATGGCCATCTGAAAATACCGGGCAATCTTAAAGGCCAGAAGAATAGACGGATTATAGCGCCCATTTTCCAATGATCCGATGGTCTGCCGGGAGACCTCCAGGGCGGCGGCCAGTTCTTCCTGGGTAACGCCGCGGTTCTTTCTTATTTCTTCTAATCTGTTTTTCAAATAAAACAGCCTCCTGATTTACTGTGCGCACAATGGAAAGTTTACTTTACATTATTACCATACAACGTTTCCTTCGAAATGTCAAGTAAACTTTCCGTCGACTTTTCGGTTTCTCCCTCTTGCATTTTCTATTCTGACATGATATAATAATCTGCGTTGTGATAAAAAAGAGATGGTCCGCTGCTGTATGCCGAAGGGTCAAAGTCACGAAACCATAAAGATATACAGGCGCAGCTGCCCGTGTATATTGGGAACGAGAAGCCAGATATGGCAGGAAGCAGATACGCGCCGGCCTCCGGTGCGGCTTCGCGTGCTTTGGAATTATGGTAAGAACATCCGGAATTAAGAAGGAGGAAGCAACGAATGAACGAGATTATTAAGAATATCGAAGCCGCGCAGCTTAAGGCAGAGCCGCCTGTGTTCCGTGTAGGCGACACGGTTAAGGTGTACGGTAAGATCAAAGAGGGTAACCGCGAGAGAATCCAGGTTTTTGAGGGAATCGTTCTGAAGAAACAGGGCGGCGGAGCCAGGGAGACCTTCACGGTGAGAAAGAATTCCAACGGTGTAGGCGTTGAGAAGACATGGCCTTTACATTCCCCCAACGTAGAGAAGGTGGAAGTGGTGCGCCGCGGAAAAGTCAGACGTGCGAAGCTGACCTATTTAAGAGGACGTGTAGGCAAGCGCGCAAAGGTAAAAGAATTAGTAAAGTAATGAGTTGATGAAAGCAGGGGGGACGACGCAAAATGGAGTGCTTGTATTTTGCGCCGCCCCTCTTTTCATTTTTTCATATCGGGTAAGATATCGGACGGTATAAGGAGAGAACCATGGCGGGGTTGAATTTCCGGCGGCGGAAAAAGCGGATTAATACGGCGGTACTGCGGGAGGCCGTAATCTGGATAGGCGAGGCAGTTCTGGCCTTTGGTTTTGCCTGCATACTGGTCATTTTTTTCGGCTCTGCATTAAGCAATGTAGGACAGTCTATGGAGCCTGCCATATACAGCGGAGATCGGGTTCTGGTTAACCGGCTGATTTACCGGATTAAAGCTCCGGACTACGGAGATTTGGTTGTCTTTAAGCCCAATGGGAATGAGAATGCCCACTACCACATCAAACGTGTAGTGGGAGTGCCGGGCGATACGGTGACCATTGAGAGCGGCCGGGTTTTTATCGACGGAGAGCTTCTCAATGAAGAGATTCTCACAGAGAGCATGCTTGATGCAGGAGTGGCCTCGGCGCCGGTGAAGCTGGGAGAGGATGAATATTTTGTCCTGGGAGATAACCGGAATAACAGCGAGGACAGCAGGAATGCGGACATCGGCAATGTGCGCCGTGAAGATATTATGGGGATGGCCTGGTTCAACATCACGCCGGGAGAGCGCTTCGGGTGGCTGCCTTAGCGAGCGGCTTTACCCTTTAGCGCCATCGCGCAGCGATTTTGAATAGGAGGTACGGTTTATGAACGTGCAGTGGTATCCGGGGCACATGACCAAAGCAAAAAGAATGATGCAGGAAAATATCAGGCTGGTGGATCTGATCCTGGAGCTTGTAGATGCGAGAGTGCCTTTTAGCAGCCGTAATCCGGATATAGATGAGATGGGCAGGCAGAAAGCCCGGATTATTTTACTTAACAAATGTGATCTGGCAGATGAAAGAAAGACGGCGCTGTGGAGTGAATATTTCCGTGAGAGGGGATTACAGGCGGTACTAATAAATTCCAGAAGCGGTTCGGGCCTTAAAGCCATCTATGGGGCAGTCCAGGAAGCCTGCAGGGAAAAGATTGAGAGAGACAGAAAGCGTGGAATTCTGAACAGGCCCGTCCGGGCCATGGTGGCAGGGATTCCCAATGTGGGAAAATCTACTTTTATCAATAGTTTTGCAGGAAAGGCCTGCACCAAAACAGGCAATAAGCCGGGAGTTACCAGAGGGGCACAGTGGGTCAGGCTGAATAAGCAGGTGGAGCTTCTGGATACGCCGGGAATACTATGGCCCAGGTTTGAGGATCCGCAGGCCGGGATCCGTCTGGCGATGATTGGTTCTGTAAAGGATGAGATTCTGAACACAGAGGAACTGGCTCTTAAACTATTGCAGTTTTTGATAACAGAATATCCGGGGGTGCTTGCGCAGAGATACGGAATAAGGGAGACGGAAGATACCTTTGCGATGCTTTGTGAAACAGCAGAGAAAAGGGGATGCCTCCTAAAGGGAGGCCGGCCGGATATTCAGAAGGCCGTAGGGATTGTTCTGGAAGAGTTCCGCGGAGGCAGGCTGGGAAGATTTACACTTGAAGTTCCGGAAAAAGGGGACTAAAATAATTCTAAAGCTGATTGTGAGGAATGGATATGGGGAGAAAAGGAAAAGTAACGGAAGATGATTTTATCGGTGAAGGGGACGAGGAAAAGGAAAAAGGGCCTCTCAGGGAACTTGCCGGAATGATTCTTTACATAGGTGTAGTGCTTGTCATTACCTTTCTGATTATTACTTTTGTGGGACAGCGGACACATGTAAGCGGAGAATCCATGAAGAATACCCTGGATCATGGTGATCAGCTTATTGTGGATAAGATTACGTATCGTTTTAAGGATCCGATCCGCTATGACATAATCGTATTTCCTTATAAATATGAAGATAATACCTTCTATATCAAGCGGATTATCGGTCTGCCCGGGGAGACTGTACAGATTGCGGACGGGGAGATCTATATCAATGGCGAGGTTCTGAGGGAATCCTACGGCCGCGAGGTGATCCAGGATCCGGGCATGGCGGCGGATCCCATAAAGCTGGGAGAGGATGAATATTTTGTTCTGGGCGATAACCGGAATGCCAGTTCAGACAGCCGGGAACCAAGTGTCGGTATTATTTACAGAAAAGATATTGTGGGGCGCGCCTGGATTCGGATCTGGCCTCTGAATAAAGCGGGGATTCTAAAGCACCAGTAGGCGGATTTTACAGTACAGGAGAGAAGAATGACAAAGGCAGAGCTTTTACGGGAGCAGAAACGGCAGGAGAAATTAAAGGCTGAGCGTGCGCGTCTGGAGACGATGAAAGAGTATGAATACCGGTATACGGATCGCGGAATGCTCTGCGGCATTGACGAGGTGGGAAGGGGTCCCCTGGCCGGCCCGGTTGTGGCCGGGGCCGTGATCCTTCCGAAGGACTGCGAGATACTTTATCTGAATGATTCCAAGAAGCTTTCGGAAAAAAGGCGGGAACTTCTGTATGATGAGATTATGGAAAAGGCCGTTGCCGCAGGGATTGGTATTGTGGGGCCGGAGCGGATCGATGAGATTAATATTCTGCAGGCAACCTATGAGGCTATGCGGATGGCCGTTGCCGGCTTGAAGGTGCGCCCGGATCTGCTTCTGAATGACGCCGTTACCATTCCCATGGTAGAGATTCCCCAGGTGCCTATTATAAAGGGAGATGCCAAAAGCGTGTCCATTGCGGCGGCGAGCGTGATTGCCAAGGTGACCAGGGACCGCATGATGGCGGAATATGAAAATATGTATCCGGGGTATGGGTTTGCTTCCAATAAGGGATATGGAGCGGCAAAGCATATTGCTGCATTAAAGGAACTCGGCCCCTGTAAAATCCATCGCAGGACTTTTATTAAAAATTTTGTATCTGAGGATACCCTGCTTTGAAGCTGTTTCTGTAAAGCAGCATATCCGGGAAGGGAAACGGGATGGAAAACAGCCGGAGAGTCGGAACTTCACAGGAGGAAAAAGCGGCAGAGTATCTGGGCAGCCGGGGGTATCGGATTCTGGAGCGGAATTTCCGCTGTAAGACCGGTGAGATAGATTTGATTGCAGAGGAATCCGGCAGTCTGGTATTTCTGGAAGTCAAATACAGAAGAAACGGCCGGTGCGGTACGCCGGCAGAGGCAGTAACGCCTGCCAAGCAGAGAAAGATCTGCCGGACGGCAGACTTCTACCGGATGTCCCGGCGTATTCCCGAGAACAGGAGCTGCCGTTTTGATGTAGTGTCAATTCTCGGGGAACAGATACAGGTGTATAAAAATGCGTTTCCTTATCAGTAAAGGGGGCAGGAGAATCAGATGAATTTTATTCGGAAAAAGGGTATGACTGCAATGGAGATTGTGGAACGTGAAGGCGTTCCTTTTCTTGTATTTCCCGGTCTTGATGAGACAAAAGCAGTAGTACACGGATTTTCGACCCGTATGGGCGGTGTGAGCAGAGGTATATTCTCTTCAATGAATCTAAGCTTTTCCAGGGGAGATGAGGAAGAGCATGTAAGGGAAAATTATGCCCGTCTGGGAAGAGCCATGGGATTTGACTGTCGTAATCTGGTGTTTTCGGATCAGACACATACGGCCAATATCCGCGTGGTGACAGAGGCAGATCGGGGAAAGGGGTTCGTCAGTCAGAAAGATTATACGGATATAGACGGACTGGTAACGAATGTGCCGGGGCTGGTTCTGGCGACCTTCTATGCAGACTGTGTGCCGTTATTTCTGGTAGATCCGGTTCACAGGGCTGTCGGGCTGTCTCATTCCGGGTGGAAAGGAACGGCAGGAAAGATTGGAAAACGCACGGTTGAGATAATGGGAGAGCGGTACGGAACGAGGCCGGAGGACCTGAGGGCGGCCATCGGCCCTTCTATCTGCCAGGACTGCTATGAAGTCAGTGAAGACGTGACAGAGCAGTTTAGGGCGGCTTTTGAAGAAAAGTACTGGAAGGAGATCTTTTACCGGAAGCCGGGCGGAAAATACCAGTTAAATCTCTGGCGTGCCAATGAACTGATTTTCCGGGAAGCGGGCCTTCTTCCCGAACAGATTATCACCACAGATCTCTGTACCTGCTGTAATCCCGGCCTGCTGTTCAGCCATCGGGCTTCGAGAGGAAAACGCGGAAATATGGGAGCGTTTCTGATGCTGAAGGAATAAGTGAATTCAGGACTGAAAAGTTTAAAAAGGAGTTCATGCCCGGCTATAAAAGAGAAAGCAGGGAGGAAGCGGCAATGGAGATAGAGATATTTAATGTGAAAGAGAGAAAGGCGGGAAAGGAATATGCTGGAATTTCGCTATGATACACAGTTGTTAATTGAGGGAACCGATTTGGATGAGGATGCAGTCAACGAATATTTTGTAAGCCATTTCAAGGGAGACTGTCTCCTGGCGGTTGGGGATGAAGAACTGATAAAGATTCATTTTCATACAAATGAGCCGTGGAAAGTTCTTGAATACTGCGCTTCCCTGGGGGAGATCTTTGATATTGTAGTGGAAGACATGGACAGGCAGACACGGGGATTGAAAGGATAACAGAGTAAAAAGTGTAACAGAGTAGAAAGCGTAAAAATATCAGGATTGTTAGAAAAAAGGAACCGCTTATGATAAGAAAGTTTCAACCGTCCGATCTGGAGGCTGTCATGGATCTGTGGCTTCATGGAAACACAGAGGCCCATGATTTTGTGGCGGAAGAATATTGGAGGCAGCATTTTGATGAGGTAAAAGAAATGCTGCCAAAAGCAGAGCTTTATGTATATGAAAATGATAACACCACCGCCCTGGATGGTTTTGTCGGCCTGTCCGGCAGCTATATTGCCGGAATCTTTGTAAAAGGAAATGTCCGGTCACAGGGAATCGGAAAGCAATTGCTGGATTATGTAAAAACAATCAAAGGAAACCTGACCTTAAAGGTATATGAAAGAAACGAACGGGCAGTGAAGTTCTATCAGAGAGAGGGATTTTTAGTACAGTCTCAAGGTATAGACGATGACACAGGTGAGCAGGAATACCTTATGGTATGGTCAATTTAAGGAGAAAATAAAATGTCCGCAGTTCTCACAGAAGATTTGATTCCTGCGGGCAACGAGCCAAGCGGACAGCCGGCATGTCCATTTGGCGACTGCCGCAAGGGTCAAATACTCTGCGTTTGCAGAGTATTTGACTTACGAGATACTATCTGTCGTAGAAGAAATACCGGAGGGAAAAGCTGCTTCCTACGGCCAGATTGCCAGGCTCATTGGCCGGGAGAAAAATGCCAGGCTTGTGGGAAAGGTCCTAAGCATGTCTGAATATTACGGCGAGTATCCCTGCCGCCGTGTTGTAAATCACGCAGGAAGAATAGCGCCCCATTTTTATGAGCAGAAGAATCTGCTGTTTGAGGAACAGGTGGAATTTAAGGATGATACTCATGTGGATATGAAAAAGTATCGGTGGGATTGTTAAAATATCAACATGAGAAAATGGATATGTGTAAAAAACATATAAATGAGAGTTTACAGGAGGACAGCCACATGGACGAACGATTAAGAAAACAGCTGCAGTTTTCCCTGGAGATTGACAAAGAAAAAAACATCTTCCGCCAGACCCATTTATCCGGTCACGGGAGAAATGAAAACGATGCGGAGCATGCCTGGCATATGGCAGTCATGGCATATCTCTTACGGGAATACGCCAATGAAAAGATAGATATTACCAGGGTTATGCTCATGTGCTTGATTCATGACATAGTAGAGATAGAAGCCGGAGATACCTATGCCTATGATACGGAAAATCTCAAAACCCAAAAGGCAAGAGAGGATGCGGCAAAGGAAAAGCTGTACTCCATGCTTCCCGAAGATCAAAAGCAGGAGCTCATTGCGCTGTTTGATGAATTTGAGGCAGGTGAGACAGCAGAATCCAGGTACGCCCATGCCATGGATAACCTGCAGCCCTTAATCTTAAATGACAGCAATGACGGAAACGACTGGAAAGAGCATGGAGTGACGGCAAAACAGGTCTATGGACGGCAGTCAAGGACAAAGCTTGGATCAGAAAAGCTGTTTGAGGTAACAGACAATATTATCCGAGAGCATATAAAGAGAGGAAGCATTCGGGAGTAAGGGAAAAAGAAAGAAAAATAGAAGTGGGGACTGCATATAAATTGGCAGTCCTCATTTGCAACTTTTAGACCCTTTTCTTTATCTATAAATTAGAGAGGACAAAGAAAGGAGGAAAATTTTTTTGAAACAGGAACTTTACGAGAAGCTGGTTTCTTATATTATTGAAAATCAGGATAAGTTTTACCGCCTGGCTTTCAGCTATGTAAAAAACCAGGAGGATGCCCTGGATGCGGTGCAGAATTCCGTTTGCAAGGCACTGGAGCATTACGAAAGCCTGAGAAACGAGGCTGCCATCAAAACATGGTTCTACAGAATCGTGATCAATGAAAGCATAGCTCTTTTAAAGGCAAAAAACCGGATAGTTTTATCAGAGGACGGTGAGTATTGGGATATCCCTTATGAGGAAACCGGATTTCAAATCCATGATGATCTGTATGAACAAATCAATCAACTGGAAAAGGATGTCCAAAATATCATTAAGCTGAGATTTTACGAGGAATTATCATTAAACGAAATAGCCCGGATTTTAGAAATGAACTTAAACACAGTGAAAGCAAAGCTCTATCGGGGCTTGAAGACATTGAAAGTTAAGATGGTAGAGGAGGCGGTTATATGAAGCGTTTGAAAGAGGCAAGGGTAAAATACGACAATATTCCCATTCCGGAAGAATTATCGGAACGAGTGATGATGGAGGTAGAAAAAGCAGAGATGATGCGCAGCAAAAAGCTTATAAAAATAAAAAGAAATACCTACATGAAGAGGGTCGCTGCAGCCGCAGCTGCAGTTGCAGTCCTGTTTACGGCGGGGGTGAATACCAGCGAGGCTTTTGCAAAGGGGATCAGCGATATTCCGGTGCTCGGTGCATTGGCAGAGGTTGTGACGTTCCGATCCTATGAGACAAAAACAGAGGACTTGGAAATTTCTGTGGAAATCCCCAGCATTGAGATGATCTCGGAAGACTTAAAGGGTCTTGAGAAAGAGGTAAACGAGGAAATCTACAGCTTCTGTGAACAATACGCCAAAGAAGCAGAAGAAAGAGCAGAGGAGTACAAGCAGGCATTCCTGGAAACCGGCGGCACAAAAGAGGAATGGATAGACCATCATATCACAATTAAGGTCTGGTACGAGATAAAAGCGCAGACCGATCAATATCTGTCCCTGGCAGTAATGGGAACAGAAAATTGGAGCAACGCATACAGCCAGACAAAATATTATAATTTTGATCTGAAAGCAGGCAAGTGGATAACCCTTAAAGATATCCTGGGTGATCAGTATGCGCAGATTGCAGAGCAGAGCATCCGCAGTCAGGTAACAAAGAGGGAGAAAGAAGCAGGCATGGAGTTCTGGATGGATGACTGGAAAGGCGTTGACGCAGATACATCCTTTTATATGGATTCCGACGGAGTGCCGGTGATTGTACTGGAGCAATATGAGATAGCGCCGGGCGCAGCAGGACAGCAGGAGTTCAGAATTTCAGAGCAGGAAGAAAGCTTAGAACCCGAAGATAGTTATAAAGCTGATGAAAGCAGCGTTGAAGACAGCTACGAAGATAACTTTGAAGTCCCCCAAGAAGCCATTACCCGATTCGCAGGTATGGTAAAAGAAGCCGTTGCAGAAAAGGACATAGAAAAACTGGCGGATTTAACAGGATTTCCTGTTTATGTAGGATTTGAAAAAGAGGGTCTTATAGTGGAAAACAGAGAAGATTTTACTGCCTTGAAAACAGAGCAGCTTTTCACGGACGAGATGGTCAGATCCATAGCAGGAGCTGATGCAAGTAGCTTAAGTCCCAGTATGGCAGGCTTTACTATGTATGATAAGGATGGTGCGCCAAGCATTACCTTTGGAGTCCGGGACGGAAAGCTGGCAATAAGCGGAATTAATTATTAAGCAGATAGTGACAAAATAGTACACGAACGTAGATGGGATGTTGCAGAATAAGCAGGACGATTTTTCTAATATCATCCTGCTTATTCTGCAACATCCCTTCACAGCCTGCAGCCAAGGCCACATTCCCGTTTTTTGACGTTTACTCATCTTTCCCCGGCTGATACAATCGATTCTCTCTCCGCCACTCTGTCGGCGGAATCCCAAACACATTCTTAAAGGCTCTGGAAAAGTGAAGCTGATTGGGATAGCCCACCAGCTTGCCGATCTCCCCCACGGTTGTCTCGGAGAACTTGAGAAGCTCCGCAGCCCGGTTCATCCGGTAGTAGATAAGAAACTGCTGGGGCGTCTTATTCAGCTCGTCCCGGAAAATCTTGCCCAGATAGCTGCGGTTCAGATTGCAGAATACCGCAATATCCTCCACCGTAATGGGATGGCCGTAGTTCTGCTCAATAAAGCTTATGGCTTCCCGGATATAGAAATCCTTAAGCTTCCCGGCAGAAAGTTCCTTGTGGCTGAAAGAGGACTGAATCATCAAATCTAAAAAGAGATAGAGATGCCCGATAAGATAAAGGGAGGAGTGCTCTTTCCCGTGGATAATGGAGAGAAGCTCGTCTTTCATATGACTCTGAAGCTCCCGGTTGGCGCTCCGGTAGATGGGAGACTGGGCGGTGAGTCCTGCGGTTTCCAAAAATTCCTTTACCCGAAGCCCGTCAAATTCCACCCAGGCATATTCCCAGGGATTTTCTTTATCCGCAATATAGGTATTCACCTGATTGGGGGAGATGAGAAAGCCCTGGTCGGGCTTCAGATTGTAAATGTGGGTTTCTCCCTGGTCGTCCGTACTGTACAGGACACCTTTTCCCTTGATGATGTAGTGAAATAAATAATGGTTCCGTGAGGCGGGACCATAGGAATGAGCCGGGACGCACTGTTCCCAGCCGTATTGGTATAGCGTTAGATCCATGTAGCGTTCGTTGGGGAAAATGTTAAACAAGTGATTACTCATGGCGCCTCCTTGATAGTTGTTGGGGACGGACGGGCAAGGAGGGAAAAATCCGGCAGGCTTTTCCATATCCTGTGTTCGGACGGTTCCCGTACACTCTGTTTGCTCTGAACGGACATGAGATGTTTTGTGGTTGTGAATTGTTTTTGTAATGTCCGCTCATATCAAACAGAGCGTTCGGGAACAGCCGGACACTGAATATTGGAAAAGCCTGCCGAATTTTTCCCTCCTTGCCCTGTTTGCATATACCCGAATTTTAACATATTATACATTTTTTGTACAGATCTAGCATTTTGGTATATAAAACTTGCAGACAGTGTATTTACCCGTTCTTCGTGGAAATGTTATAATTTCTACGATATTTAGGGTGTAATTATCTAATATACCCAATTTTATTCCAACACCTGGCCAGGGTGGAATTGTTTTATTCACTATTTCTAAATCGGACAAAGGCGGAATTTGATAGAAAAATCGGAAAATTCGGTCGAATATGTCCATATGAAGGAGGGAAACTTGTGAAGAACATGAAGAAATTGTCTGCAGCTCTTCTGGTCGTGGTATTGGCTTTCGGATTAGCTGCGTGCGGAGGGGCTTCCGACGGTAAGACTCACCTGACATTCCAGATCTGGGATGTAAACCAGAGGGATGGTATGCAGACCATGTGCGACGCCTACACCGCAAAAAACCCTGATGTAGTGATTGAGGTTCAGGTTACAAGCTGGAGTGAATACTGGACCAAGCTGGAGGCAGCGGCTGTCAGCAATCAGATGCCGGATGTGTTCTGGATGCATACCAATGAGATTTTAAAGTATGCGGATTACGGCATGATAGCGGATCTGACGGATCTCTATGATGATGAAGATCCCGATTACTACAGCAAAAATTTTTCTGAAATCTCCCTGGCCAATATTCAGGGAAGCGACGGCAGATACTATGGAATCCCCAAGGATAAGGATACGGTCTGCCTGGTTTACAACAAGGAAATGTTTGATGCCTCAGGCGTATCCTACCCGGACGATACATGGACCTGGGACGATCTGACGGCGGCATCCCAGCAGATTTATGACGCTACCGGGAAGTACGGCTATATGGCATACGGGGATGATCAGCTTGGATACTGGAATTTTGTATACCAGAAAGGCGGCTACATACTGACAGAGGATAAGACAAGAGGCGGCTTTGACAATCCGGCTACCCGTGAGGCCATGGAGTATTATATTAACCTGCAGAAAGAGGACTGGTGCCCCAATCAGAACTATTTTGCAGAGACATCACCGGGAACCGCATTTTTCTCTGAGCAGGGAGCCCTTTATTTCGAGGGAAACTGGAATCTTCTTGCATCTATGCAGAATTATCCGGAAATGCAGGGGAAATGGGATGTGGCAGTGCTGCCCAAGTGTCCGGATCCGGCAGAGGGTGACGGAAGGGCCACCATCTCCAACGGTTTGTGCTATTCTACCGCAGCAAAGGGTAAGAACTTGGAGGTTGTAAAGGATGTCCTTAAGTTCTTCGGATCCGAGGAGGGACAGCGCATTCAGGGGGAATCCGGTGCGGCCATTCCTGCTTATCAGGGGCTTGAGGATACCTGGGTGAAAGTATTTGACCAGTTTGATTATAAGCTTGATGTGCAGAAATGCGTAGACATGTTTGATTACGGCGTACAGAGCGTCAACAATGCATCCCGTTCCGTATGGAAGACAAAGGTATCCGATGAGCTGCTTCGCATTTACTCCGGCACCTCAACTCTTGAGGACGGATTAAACACCATGCAGACGGCCATTGATACGGCGGAAGCAGAGTAAGAGGGGAGGGTTTTTAATGGCAAATAACACGAAAGCGGGCAAATTCGCCAAGTCTGAGAGCATGTGGGGTTATATTATGGTAGCGCCCACCATCATCGGACTTATCGTGCTGAATCTGTATCCGTTTATTGACACTTTGAAATTGAGTTTTACTAAGACAAAGCCCTTTGGGTTTTACGAGTTTAACGGCCTTACCAACTATATTACCATGTTCACCAATGCGGACTTCTGGAGGGCAAACTTAAATACCATTTATTTCTGTCTTCTGACCGTGCCCCTTGGTATTTTCCTGGCACTGATTGTGGCGGTTATGCTGAATACCAAGATTAAGGGAAGAACGGCGTTCCGAGCCATCTTCTTCCTGCCTATGGTTGTGGCTCCGGCGGCGGTTGCCATGGTGTGGAAATGGATGTTCAACACGGAGTATGGTATTATCAACACCATTCTTCATCACAATGTAAACTGGATTACCAATCCGAATGTGGTTATGGTGACCTGTGCAATCGTGGCAATCTGGAGCGCTATCGGATATGATGCCGTACTGCTTCTGTCGGGACTTCAGAATATCTCCAAGTCCTACTATGAGGCGGCAAGCCTGGACGGAGCAACCAAGATGCAGCAGTTTTTCCACATTACACTGCCTATGGTTTCGCCCACCCTATTTGTAGTTATGATTATGCGTCTGATGTCCTCTCTTAAGGTATACGACCTGATTTACATGATTGTAGAGGAGTCAAACCCGGCACTGACAAGCGCCCAGTCTCTGATGTTCCTGTTCTACCGGGAATCTTTTGTGGCCGGCAATAAGGGCTACGGTTCCGCAGTGGTGATCTGGACCGTTCTTCTGATCGGTATCGTAACGGCCTTCCAGTTCTGGGGACAGAAGAAATGGGTGAACTACGAAGTATAGGAGGTGAAGAAGGATGAAATCCAACTCATTAGAGAGAAATCAGAAAATCCGGACGGCAGGTACATATCTGTTCTTTATCATTGGGTCTATCATTATGATTTTCCCCTTTATATGGATGCTGCTGACCAGCTTTAAGACGGTAGCCGAGAGTATGCAGATCCCGCCGGATTTCTTCCCGGCACAGTGGATTATTGATAACTTTAAGGACGCAATGGCAAGCCTTCCCTTTGGGGCCCTGTACAAGAACACCATTTTGCTGATCTTCTGGCGTGTGGTCTGTGCGGTAGGCTTCAGTTCCATGGCAGGCTATGCATTTGCAAAGCTGAATTTTAAAGGCAAGAATCTTCTGTTTTCCCTGGTTCTGGTACAGATGATGCTTCCTTCCCAGATATTCATTACGCCCCAGTATCAGATGCTGGCGAAGCTGGGACTTACGAATACCATTTTCGCTCTGGTATTTCCGGGACTGGTGAGCGCCTTCGGTACGTTCTTCCTGCGCCAGGCTTATATGGGAATCCCCGACGAGATTTCCGAGGCGGCTTATCTGGACGGCTGTAACCAGTGGCAGACTTTTATCAAGGTTATGGTGCCTCTGACTACTTCCTCTATGGCGGCTCTTGCGGTATTCACGGCAGTGTTCGCTTACGGAGACCTGATGTGGCCGTTGATTGCAAACACGGATTTGAAGATGATGACGCTGTCCTCCGGTCTTGCTACCTTAAGAGGCCAGTTTAATACGAACTTCCCGGTTATGATGGCCGGATCGCTTCTGGCGATGATCCCTATGGTGGTGCTGTATCTGTTCTTCCAGAAGCAGTTCATCGAGGGTGTTGCAATGACCGGAGGAAAATAAGTCCGGGGCGAAAATTTTACTTACGGTGGAGGACTACATAGATGTCAGTCAGATATATAGAAAGCAAAAAAACATTTCTGCTGCAGACAAAGAACAGCACTTATCAGATGAAGGTAAGCGAGTATGGATATCTTTTGCATTTATATTACGGAGAGCGGCTGGAGGATGAGGATTTAAGCTACCTGATTCAGCTTAAGGACAGAGGCTTTTCTCCCAATCCCAACGAGGCGGGACATGACCGTACATTCTCACTGGATTTTCTACCGCAGGAATTTTCGAGTGACGGAAGCTGCGATTATCGTTTGAGCAGTATTGAAGTAAAAAACGGGGACGGAAGCTATGCCTTTGTGGGAAAGGTGGAAAAGCATGAGATTTACGCCGGAAAATATTCCCTGGCAGGCCTTCCCTCCCTGTGGGCAGCAGAAAAGGACCGGGTGGACACTCTGGAAATCCGGCTTAAGGATCCGGCCACACAGCTTACGGTTGTGCTCTGCTACAGTGTTTTTGAGGAAAAGGATATTATTACCCGGGCGGTTAAGGTGCTCAATGAGAGTGAGGATACCATTTATCTGAACCGCATTATGTCAATGACCATGGATTTTATGGATTCCGACTACGATTTCATTCATTTTGACGGGCGGCATACCATGGAACGGGAGTGGAACAGAAATCCCCTGGCATACGGCATTCAGAATGTGGGAAGCTTCCGGGGAGCCTCTAGCCACCAGCACAATCCGTTTACCATTCTCTGTGAGAGGGGAGCCGGTGAAGACAACGGGCGCTGTTATGGATTTTCCTTTGTGTACAGCGGCAATTTTATGTGTAAAGTAGAAAAGGATCAGTATGACCAGACACGGATTGTGATGGGCATTCATCCCAAGCATTTTTCCTACCAGATGAAACCCGGCGAGCGCTTTACGGCTCCGGAGGTGGTGCTGGCTTACTCCGGAAAAGGACTGACCCATCTGACCCATCTGTATCACAGGGTGTATCGGGAGAACCTGTGCAGGAGTCCGTATGCAGACCGGGAGCGGCCTGTTCTCATTAACAGCTGGGAGGCGGCCTACTTCGATTTTGATGAGGCAAAGCTTCTTCAGATTGCCAGAGCGGCAGTGGATATGGGCGTGGAACTTTTTGTACTGGATGACGGATGGTTCGGCAACCGGAACGATGACAATGCGGCATTGGGAGACTGGGATGTAAATACGAGGAAGCTGCCCAGAGGCTTAAAGGGGCTTTCCGAGGATATTCATGCCATGGGTTTAAAATTCGGTCTGTGGATTGAGCCGGAGATGGTATCGGAGAACAGCACGCTTTACCGGAAGCATCCGGACTGGTGCCTGCAGATGCCCCGGCGCCAGCCTTCCAGAGGCAGATATCAGCTTGTACTGGATTTGTCCAGGGAGGATGTGAGGGACTATATTGTGACATCCATCAACGGTGTGCTGGACAGTGCCCGCATTGAATATGTGAAATGGGATATGAACCGCTTTATTACGGATGCATGGTCTGCCATTGCGGAGAAGGAAAAGCAGGGGGAGATTTACCACCGCTATATCCTGGGGCTATATGATATTATGAACCGCATTATTTTAACCCATCCGGAGATACTTTTCTGCGGATGCAGCGGCGGAGGCGGACGCTTCGATCCGGGGATGCTTTATTATCAGCCCCAGATTTGGTGCAGTGATAATACGGATGCAGTGTGCCGTTTAAAGATACAGTATGGAACAACTTATGTGTATCCCGTTTCCGCTATGGAATCACATGTGTCTGTGTGTCCCAATCATCAGACAGGGCGGACAGTACCTATGGCGACGAGAGGCGTTACTGCTATGGACGGGATTCTGGGCTATGAGCTGGATTCCACAAAGCTTACGGAGGAAGAGAAGCAGATTTGCCGGGAACAGGTTGAGGCTTATAAAAAGAATTACCGGCTGATTGTGCACGGCGACTATTACCGGCTTACCAATCCTTACACCTTTTCGGAGTATGTGGCCTGGGAGCATGTGTCGCCGGGCCGGGATGAGGCATTGATTTCCCTGGTGCTGACAGAGAAGGAATCCAATGACGCACAGCGGTATATCAAAGCCAAGGGCTTAAATCCGCGGATGCAGTACCAGGTGGACGGTATGGAGGGAAGCTTTTCCGGCCAGGCTCTTATGAGCGCCGGACTTCCGGTGCCGGGAAGCCTTATGCAGTATGAGGCGGTACAGTATTATATTAAGGCATTATAAAAACAACAGTGATCAGGAACTGATAACGGCAATATCCCCGGACAGTGCCAGGAAGGGATATTGCAGAACAGGAATCAAAGGGGGATGAAGTCGATGAAGGATGTTGTTCTGGAATGGTGTATTCCTTATGTAATGCCCAAGGGAAAGCGTCTCTTAAAGGCAGTGCTGATAGCGGCTATGGTGGTGCTTGTGGTGGATACCGTTATTTATCCCCTGCTGTTTCTGCCGGTCCTGGCTTTTGTGACAGCCGGCGTGCTGCTTCTTCGGAGCTGGCGGTATGAGTATGAATACGTGTACGTGAACGGAGACTTTGAGGTTTCCAAAATCATCCGCAAGGAAAAGCGCAGAGATCTGTACCACTGTGAGCGCAAGGACATGGAGTATGTGGCCGAGGGGAGAAAAAACGTGACCGGATGCAGGGCCAGGGATTTTACCTCCGGGTGGGAGAATGCCAGGGTTTACACTCTTAAGGCTGGAAATGACCTGATTTACCTGGAGCCAAGCGAGGAATTCTTAGAGGAAATGCGGCTGCACCGGAAACTGCAGTAAAGGCAATGGATTTTTTGGGATTTAGAGACAGACCGGAGAAACAGATGCAATGATTCTGATAAATAAATAATTTACCGCAGCAAAATCCCGGACAGAGCCAGAAGGATTTACAGACACATGTTTTTGTGGCTGGAAATACTTCTCATAGGGGTACTGGAAGGGATATTGCGGAACTTAAAATAGGAGGCAAAAGGAATGGCAAGCTTATCATTAAAAAATATTTACAAGAGATACCCCAACGGCTATGAAGCAGTAAAGGATTTCAATCTGGAAATTGAGGATAAGGAATTTATCATCTTCGTAGGTCCGTCCGGATGCGGAAAGTCCACAACCCTGCGTATGATTGCAGGTCTGGAGAGCATCTCCTCCGGTGAGTTTAAGATTGACGGCCAGCTGATGAACGATGTGGAGCCCAAGGATCGCGACATCGCAATGGTATTCCAGAGCTACGCCCTGTATCCCCATATGACGGTAAAGGATAACATGGCCTTCGGACTGAAGATTAAGAAGACACCCAAGGATGAAATTGACAGGAAAGTGCAGGAGGCAGCAAGAATCCTCGATCTGGAGAAGCTTCTGGATCGGAAACCGAGAGCCCTTTCCGGCGGACAGCGGCAGCGTGTCGCCATGGGCCGTGCCATTGTGCGCAATCCCAAGGTGTTCCTCATGGATGAGCCTCTTTCCAACCTGGATGCCAAGCTGCGTGTGCAGATGCGTACCGAGATTTCCAAGCTGCATCAGAGACTGGGCGCCACTATTATCTATGTGACCCATGATCAGACCGAGGCTATGACGCTGGGAACGAGAATCGTTGTTATGAAGGACGGCGTTGTACAGCAGATTGCAAGCCCCCAGACTTTATACAACGAGCCGGATAATCTGTTCGTGGCAGGCTTTATCGGTTCTCCGCAGATGAATTTCGTAGATGCCGTCTGCGAGACAGAGGGAGAGAAGGTATTCTTAAAGGCCGGCAGCTACCGTGTACCCCTTACCCCGGAAAAGGGCAGGAAGCTCCTTGACGGCGGCTACAAGGGAAAGCAGGTTGTCATGGGCATTCGCCCCGAGGATGTAAGCGATCCGGCTACCACGAGGGCAGCGAACCAGGCAGTAATAAAGGGAACTGTGAATGTATATGAGCTTCTGGGCGCTGAGGTATATCTGTACTTTGACATGTGTGGAACTCAGATGACCGCAAGAGTAAGCTCAGCCACAACGGCCCGGGAGAATGACGTAGTTGACTTTGTCCTGGATACGGATAAGATTCACGTATTTGATAAAGAGACGGAGAAGGCAATTGTTCATTAACCGATTATACCCGCAGAGGATGCGAGGAGACAGTAATTCTTAATAAATATCAGAGGCAGGCGGCTGTGGCTGCCTGCCTCTGATATTTATGCCGGAAGGCATTATAGTACTGGAATGAAGGAGTATTAGCAATGAGCAAAATAGCAGAATTTGAAGAACGTCTTGCAAAACATCTGGATGAGCTGAAGTGGCTGTACTGTGAGCTGTATCCGGAGGACGGATTTTCCGGCCTGTGCAGCCGGTTAAAAGCCAGATATGAGGAGCGCCGTGCTTCCTTAAAAAAGCTTGATCAGGCACGGGAGGCGGATCCGGACTGGTATAAGCGCAACGATATGGCAGGCATGATGATGTATACGGAAGCCTTTGCCGGAAATCTGAAAGGTGTGGAGGAGCGTCTGCCCTATATCCGGGAATGCGGTGTGAACTACCTGCATCTGATGCCCCTCCTGGATTCGCCGGAGGGAAAGAGCGACGGCGGCTATGCGGTGTCGGATTTTGCAAAGGTGCGGCCGGATCTGGGAACCATGGAGAACCTGGCAGAGCTGACGGAAACCTGTCACAGGAAAGGCTTAAGCGTCTGTCTGGATTTTGTAATGAATCACACCTCGGAGGAGCATGAGTGGGCAAGACGGGCCAGAGCAGGAGAGAAGGAGTTCCAGGATCGGTATTTCTTCTTTGACAGTTATGAGATTCCCGGACAGTATGAAAAGACCTGCCCCCAGGTATTTCCCGCCACGGCGCCGGGAAATTTTACATGGCTGGAGGAGGAGAAGAAGTTTGTAATGACAACCTTCTATCCCTACCAGTGGGATTTGAATTACCGGAATCCCGTTGTTTTTCACGATATGACCGACTGCCTTTTAAATCTGACCAACCAGGGCGTGGACATTATCCGTATTGATGCGGTTCCCTATATCTGGAAGGAGCTTGGCGCTACCTGCCGGAATCTGCCCCAGGTTCACAGCATTGTGCGGATGCTTCGTATGATCTGTGAGATTGTATGTCCCGGTGTTTTGCTTCTGGGAGAGGTGGTGATGGAGCCGGTGAAGGTGGTTCCCTATTTTGGCACTGTGGAGAAGCCAGAGTGCCATATGCTCTACAATGTGACTACCATGGCAACTACCTGGCATGCGGCGGCCACAGGGGATACGGCCCTTCTGAAACGTCAGATGGACATTGTGAATGCCCTGCCGAAGGAGTATGTATTCTTAAATTATCTGCGCTGCCACGATGATATCGGCTGGGGACTGGATTACGACTGGCTGAAGGAAGCAGAGGGCATGGAGGAGGTTCCTCATAAGAAATATCTCAATGATTATCTCACAGGAAAATGGCCCGGTTCTTTTGCAAGAGGAGAGCTTTACAATGATGATCCGGCCTCCGGCGATGCGCGCCTGTGCGGAACTACGGCTTCTCTCTGCGGACTGGAAGGAGCGCTGGAGGAAGGAAATGAGGAGGCAGCGGCCCGGGCCGTGCGTTTTATCGAGATGCTTCACGGATATATGCTGGTACAGTCGGGAATCCCGGTGATTTACAGCGGGGATGAGATTGGACAGCTCAATGACAATGACTACCACAGAGATCCGAAGAAGGCGGAGGATTCCCGTTACCTTCACAGAGGGAACTTTTCCTGGGAAAAGGCAGAGCTTCGGAAGGAGGAGGGAAGCTATCAGAAGGAAATCTTTGACTGTATTCGGAAGATGGTGGATTTACGGGCAATGCATCCGGTCTTTTTGAATCAGGCGGCTGTCTGGACAGCGGATACCTATGACAAGGCGGTTCTCTGCGTGAACCGGACCTTTGAGGATGAAAAGCTGACGGCCCTGTTCAATTTTGCCGGTGAGGAGCGGACTGCCTGGATCCGGGAGGAAGGAATGTATGTGGATCTGATTTCCGGAGAGCGGATGGAAGGAAAGGCTGTCCGTCTTCCGGCTTATGGAATGCGGTGGCTGTTACGGGAGTAAAGGGTCACTCAGTGATACTGATTTTCACACAGACCGCAGTGGAAATATAAAATCCTGCAATTTACTTTTGAGTCTTACTATGCTATACTACCATAGGTATTAAAGCTCTTTTGGAAAAGAGCCTGGTATCGGAATAAGCCAAAGCCATGTGGGGCGAAAACCTTGTAAAATATAAGAAAAACCAAAGGAGATTAAGATAAAATGAAATTAGGCATAGTGGGACTCCCAAATGTGGGAAAAAGCACCCTTTTTAATTCACTGACCAGGGCAGGCGCAGAATCTGCAAATTATCCGTTCTGCACCATCGATCCCAACGTAGGGGTCGTGGCGGTGCCTGACGAACGTCTGGGGCTTCTGGCAGCTCTCTATGATTCGGCCAAGATTACCCCGGCCGTCATTGAATTCGTAGACATTGCCGGTCTGGTGAAGGGAGCGTCCAAGGGTGAGGGCCTGGGCAATCAGTTCCTGGCAAATATCCGGGAGGTGGATGCTATTGTTCATGTGGTCCGCTGTTTTGAGGATGCCAATGTGGTTCATGTGGATGGAGAGATAAATCCCTTGCGTGATATTGAAACCATCAACCTGGAACTCATCTTCTCCGATATCGAGATTCTGGAGCGCAGGATCTCCAAGACGGTTCGGGGAGCACGCAACGACAAGACCCTGGCCAAGGAACTTGAGCTTTTAGAGCGTATTAAGGCATGGCTGGAGGACGGAAAGATGGCAGCCGGCTTTGAGACAGAGGATGAGGACGAGCAGGAGTGGATGGCAGGTTACAACCTTCTGACCGCAAAGCCTGTGATCTTTGCGGCAAATACGTCCGAGGACGATCTGGCAGACGACGGAGCCTCCAACGCCTATGTGGAGCAGGTACGCAGTTTTGCTAAAGAATACGGCAATGAAGTCTTTGTAATCTGTGCTCAGATAGAGCAGGAGATTGCAGAGCTGGACGAGGAAGAAAAGGCCATGTTTCTGGAGGATCTGGGCCTTAAGGAGTCCGGCCTTGAGAAGCTGATCCGGGCAAGCTACAGTCTTCTCGGCCTAATCAGCTATCTGACGGCCGGAGAGACAGAGACACGGGCCTGGACGATAAAGAAGGGCACCAAAGCGCCCCAGGCGGCGGGAAAGATCCACTCTGACTTTGAGAGAGGCTTTATCCGGGCAGAGGTAGTGAACTACCGGGATCTTCTGGACTGCGGTTCATATTCCGCAGCAAAGGAAAAGGGGCTGGTGGGCCTGGAAGGTAAGGAATATGTGGTGAAGGATGGGGATGTGATCCTCTTCCGGTTTAATGTGTAGCACAGTCCGGCCGGATGACAGGCAAGCCGTCCGGCAGTAAAATACGACGTATATTGTCTTGGAAGAAAGAGGCGGAAAAGCATTTTCCGCCTCTTTTTGGCATAGGCTTTAACAGAAAATAAGACATTTGCGGAGGTGTCAGTTGCGAGAACTGATTATGACCCTTATGGAGCAGTACGGCTACCCGGGAATATTTCTGCTGATTGCAGTGGAGAATATTTTTCCGCCTATTCCGTCAGAGATTATCCTGCCTTTTGGCGGATTCCTCACTACATACACCAGACTTACCGTATTTGGAGTAGTATTTTATTCCACCCTGGGCTCTCTGGCCGGAGCATTGGTGCTCTACGGGGCCGGCCGGATTTTCAATCGGGAACGCCTTATGAAGCTGGCGGCCGGCCCTGTGGGGAAAGCACTCTGTCTGAAACCGGCCGATGTGGCGAAGGCAGACGGCTGGTTTCTTAAAAAGGGAACGAAAACCGTGTTTTTCTGCCGTTTTATTCCCATTGTCCGCAGTCTGATCTCTGTCCCGGCCGGTATGAGCCGGATGCCCATGGGAATGTTTCTTGCCTATACTACGGCGGGAACCATCCTCTGGAATATGGCGCTGGTTTCCCTGGGGGCAGTTCTGGGGGAATCCTGGGGACGGATTGCATATCTGGTGGGAGAATACTCCCACATTATGCTGATTGTAATCTCTATCAGCATGCTCAGCGGCATTATCTGGTTTTACCGGACACGTCCAAAAGACGGCAGCCGCAGAGGAGGGAGGGCATTCTGATGAGGGATACGCTTTTTCCCTGGATGCTTTACGGCTTTTAGAATTTAACTAAACGGGACGGCTTGCAAATTTTGCAAAAATAAAAAGGGAGTTCTATATCTGGGTGTTTTTTTGGGTGTATACACAAGATATAGAGGCTCTCTTTTTTTTCAGATAACTCCTCTGAAATTCTTCTGATTTTACCTAGAAAGTGCTTGATTTTTGAAATAAAGTGAGATACACTTGAACTACAAGTGGTAGAAAGTGGTGGAAAGTGGTTTTGGGGTAAAGGATAGTGGAGAATACAACCTAAAACCGAACGAAAGAGGGGTGAGCGCTATGTTCCGCGGCGAATACAACCATTCGGTGGACACCAAGGGCAGGCTCATCATTCCTTCTAAATTCCGGGAACAGTTGGGAGAAGAATTCATTTTAACCAGGGGATTGGACGGCTGTCTCTTTGTGTTTCCTATGAAAGAGTGGGAAGATTATGAAGAGAAGCTCAGGAAGCTTCCCACAACCAACAAGAATGCCCGTTCTTTCGTGAGATTTCTCACCGCTGGCGCTGCTTCCTGCGAGTTTGACAAGCAGGGTAGAATTCTGATTCCCGCAACACTCCGCAAGTTTGCAGGGATCGAGAAAGATGTGGTTCTGGCAGGACTTTTGAACCGCATTGAGATCTGGAGCGAGGAGAAATGGAATCAGAATAATAATTACGAAGAAATCGATATGGACGAGATTGCAGGCCAGCTTACAGAACTGGGGCTGGATATCTAGGAGGTTCGGATGGAATTTGCACATGTGTCGGTCCTCCTTAATGAGACCATCGAACAGTTACATATACGGCCCGATGGAATCTATGTGGACGGGACCCTGGGCGGAGGGGGACATGCCTATGAGGTATGCAGACGCCTTTCTCCAAAAGGGAGGCTGATCGGAATTGACCAGGACGCGGCAGCCATAGAGGCGGCGGGAGAGCGTCTCCTGGAATTCGGTGATCAGGTAACCATTGTCCGCAGTAATTACTGCAATATGCGTCTGGAATTACAGATGCTCGGCATAGACAGAGTGGACGGAATCCTTCTGGATCTGGGTGTTTCCTCCTACCAGCTGGATTCTGCAGAGCGCGGCTTTACCTATCGTGAGGATGCGCCTCTGGATATGCGTATGGACAGAAGGCAGTCAAAGACGGCAAGAGAGATTGTGAATGAGTACTCCGAGCAGGAGCTTTTCCGGGTCATACGTGACTACGGGGAGGACAAGTCAGCAAAGAACATTGCCAGGCATATAGCGGCTGCCAGAGAGAAAAAGCCAATCGAGACAACGGGGGAGCTTGTGGAGATTATAAAGAATGCTGTTCCTGCAAAGGTGCGCATGAGCGGCGGTCATCCTGCAAAGAAAACCTTCCAGGCTATTCGGATTGAACTGAACAGAGAACTGGAGGTTTTAAAGGATTCCCTGGATGATATGATTGATCTCTTAAAGCCGGGAGGAAGAATCTGTGTAATCACCTTCCACTCCCTGGAGGATCGTCTGGTGAAAACTATTTTTAAGACAAATGAAAATCCCTGCACCTGCCCTTCTAATTTTCCTGTGTGTGTGTGTGGTAACAAACCGAAGGGCAGGTTAGCTGTTAAAAAACCAATTGTTCCAGGTGAGGAGGAATTGACAAAAAATAAGAGATCCAAGAGCGCAAAACTTCGTGTATTTGAGCGGATCTGAAGTGAGAGTTGAGAGAAGCAGATGGCAGAAATCAGAAGCATGTATACGGACAAAAGAAAAGCTTCCAATAAAAGCAGACAGACTTATGTGAATGGCACAGCAGTCCGTAAGCTTCAGGTTGTAGAAGGACCGGGAAGAAGAACAGGGGACAGACAGGCACGGCATCCCCGGGTTCATCATACCAGACGGGAAAAAGTACGGTATCTGAGTATCGGATATTCTCTGTTCCTGACAGCGGCATCCATAGTGGCTCTCTGGGTATGCGCAGGCTACCTTAAAATGCAGGCAGATAATTCCGCCAGAATGAAGAATATTGCGGCATTGGAGGCACAGCTTTCAGAGATGAAGGCAGAAAATGATGATGAATACAACCGGGTTACCACTTCCGTAGATTTGGAAAAAATACGGGAAACTGCAATCAATGAACTGGGTATGGTCTATGCGGAGGCAGACCAGGTGATACTTTATAACGGCCAGGGAAGCGACTATGTAAGACAGTATGGAGAAATTCCCGATGAGGACAAAGGGCTGAAAGGAATATTCGGCTCCGGAAGCAGGTGATCATTTGAAAAAGTCGGTACAGAGAAGAAAAAGGGATAAAAGGGCTCTTATGGAGCACCGCATGAAAGGAAAGCTGGCACTATTATTTACCGTAATAGTGCTTGCTTTAATTGGTGTAAATATCCGTCTGGCCTATATTAACAAGACAAACGGAGAAAAATACACAAAAAAAGTACTGGCCCAGCAGGACACGGCCAGTACACTGCTTCCCTACAGGCGCGGCGATATTCTGGATCGGAACGGCACCATCCTTGCTACCAGTGAGAAGGTATACAATCTGATTCTGGATCCCAAGGTACTGCTGCAGAACCAGAATGAGGATGAAAAAAAGGATTGTGTGGAACCGACCATACGTGCGCTTCTGGAATGCTTTGAGCTTGATGAGGCAGAGCTGCGCAGTGACTTAAGCGAAAAGAAGGACAGCAGCTATGTGCCTTTGCTGCGGCAGCTGACAAAGGAGGAGACAGCGGCCTTCCGGGAGCTTCAAGAGGATAAAGAGCGCGGATCCAGAATCAAAGGCGTCTGGTTTGAGGATTCCTATATCCGGCGCTATCCCAACAATTCGCTGGCCTGTCATGTAGTAGGTTATACGGTAACAGGGAACCAGGGGCAGACAGGAATTGAGGAAGAATACAGCAGTATCCTCAACGGTGTCAATGGCAGAAGCTACAACTATCTGAATGAGGATCTGGAACAGTCCAAGTCCGTGAAAGCACCCACAGACGGCAACAGTGTAGTATCCACGATTGATGTAACCCTTCAGGGAATTGTGGAGAAATATATAGACAAGTTTATTGAAGATTATACCAATAAATATGTGGAAGGGCCTGCAGCAAAAAATATCGGTGTCATTATGATGGATCCTCAGTCCGGCGAGGTTCTGGCTATGGCCGGGGATGTGGATTTTGATTTAAATAATCCGCACAATCTGGTGGAAAACGGTTACATTTCCCAGGAGGTCTACGATGCCATGGAGGGGAATCCCCATATACTTGTGGATATGGGTTATATGCTGGAACGGGAATATACACAGCTGGAAACAAACGGGAAGCTGGACAAAGAAAATCTGGAGCTGTTTCTCCAGAACCAGATGTGGAGGAATTACTGTATCAGTGACGGCTTTGAGCCGGGTTCCACAGTAAAGCCTCTTACCGTAGCAGGAGCATTGGAAGCAGGTGTGGTTTCGGATTCCACCACTTTTCTCTGCGACGGCGGACAGGTAATTGTAGAGGGGCAGAAGCCTATTACCTGTGCAAAAAAGTCTGGCCACGGAATCATTACCCTGGAAGGAAGCCTTATGTTTTCCTGCAATGATGCGTTAATGCAGATCGGGGCCATGGAAGGGTATGATACCTTTTTGAAATATCAGCAGATCTTTAATATCGGCTTAAAAACGAATATTGATCTGCCCGGAGAGACAAACAATGCATCTACCGTATTTACAAAGGACAACATGGGGCCTACGGAGCTTGCAACCAGTTCCTTCGGCCAGGGCTACAATATGACCATGATCCAGGAAGCGGCGGCTTTTTCTTCCGTAATTAACGGAGGATATTACTATAAGCCCCATGTGGTGAAGAAGATTCTGGATTCCAACGGCGGTACGGTGGAAAATATCAATCCGGTGCTGGTGAAGCAGACGGTATCAGCGAAAACCTCTGCCTTGATCCGGCAGTATCTGTATCACACCATGTACGGAGCGGCAGACGGCAACGGGAACAATCCCACAGGACGAAAGGCCCGGGTGGCCGGTTATACCATGGGCGGCAAGACGGGAACGGCGGAAAAGGTTCCGCGTTCTGCCAAAAAGTATCTGGTATCCTTTATCGGCTTTGCACCGGCGGATAATCCCCAGGTAGTCTGCTATGTGGTGGTGGATGAGCCGAATGCGACAGACCATGTAATGCAGGCAAGCAGCACTTATGCCCAGGAAATTTTCAAGAATATTATGAAGGAAGCCATGCCTTATATGAACATTTATGCCACGGAAGAGATTCCGGAGGATATGAAAGATGAGGTAGAGGCGGAAAATGCGGCCAAGGCCGGGCAGGAGGGCGGCCAAGAAGACGGGGAAACAGGACAGGAGGGCGAAGATCCGGAAGGAGAAGACGCTGTTCCGGAAGGTTTTCTCACAGATCCGAATACGGGGGAACAGGTAAAGATGCCCACGGAGGAGGAGATTGAAGGCCGGGAGGATGACGGATTCCTCGGCGGTATTGAGAGTCCGCTCTTTGGCAATGAGGGTCAGGAGCCGGAAGAACCGGCAGATCCGGAGACCCCGGAGAATCCGGATAATCCGCAGGAATAAGAAACATTAATACATATCCCTTCGGGATAGGCGGACTTCCGTCCGTTAAGGTATACCCTTCGGGTACCCATTAATGCATGCCCTTTCAGAGCTGGTGGACTTCGTCCAATAAGGTATAATTAAAAGGATCTCATAATAGGTTAATACAAAGCCGTTATGAGGTCTTTTTATGTATCCGAAATGTAAGACTTATAATAGGAAAAAGATTATTCTGATTTTTATCTGCTGCTTTCTGGCTGTCTGTATACTTACAGGCCGTCTGGTAAAGCTGATGGTATTTGAGTCGGAATACTACCAGGAACTGGCAGATGATCTCCATGAGCGTGAGCGGAGTATTAAAGCGGCCAGAGGGAAAATTATTGATGCCTCCGGCACGGTTCTGGCCACTAACCGGACAGTCTGTACCATTTCCGTAGTCCACAGCCAGATTAAGGAACCGGAAAAAGTCATTGAGGTACTCAGCAGAGAATTGGAACTGGATGAGGAAACAGTGCGCAAAAGGGTGGAAAAATACAGCTCTATTGAGCGGATTAAGACCAATGTGGAAAAGGAGATTGGAGACCGCGTCCGTGCTTATCAGCTGGAAGGCGTGAAAATTGACGAGGATTTCAAGCGCTATTACCCTTACGGAAGTCTGGCTTCCAAAGTTCTGGGCTTTACAGGCAGCGACAACCAGGGGATCATCGGCCTGGAAGTAGTCTATGACGAGTATCTCCAGGGAATCAACGGAACCATACTGACCCAGACGGATGCCAGGGGTGTGGAGATTGCGGACGCAGGAGAGGAACGGGTGGAGCCGGTAGCCGGAAGCGATCTGTACATCAGCCTGGATTACAACATTCAGCTTTATGCCCAGCAGGCGGCTCTCAAGGCACTGGAGCAGAAGCAGGCAACTTATGTATCTATTTTGGTTATGAATCCTCAGAATGGGGAAATCTATGCCTGTGTCAATGTACCGGAATTTGATTTAAATGATCCTTTTACGTTGAATATGGATGTGGATACCAGCGGTCTTACGGAGCAGCAGAAGCAGGATCTCTTAAACCAGATGTGGCGGAACCAGAGCATCAACGACACCTATGAGCCGGGGTCTACCTTCAAGACCATAACGGCTGCGGCAGCTCTGGAAAAGGGCGTGGTTTCCCTGGATGATACATTCAGCTGTCCGGGGTTCCGGATGGTGGAGGATCGAAGGATACGCTGTCACAAGGCAGGGGGACATGGGGCGGAGACCTTTGTTCAAGGGATTTGTAATTCGTGTAAACCGTACCCGATAAAGTGATCCCATCAAAAAATCCAGTAAAATCAAGGGTTTTAGCAATTATGTAAAAGATTTACAGGATAAAAAAGTACTCAATTCTAGCAGTCTCTTTATCGTATGTGATCTTCTCACAAATACTCCGTATAGCGTCGCATTTGGCCTCCAAGCTTGCGTTTTCAGAAGTTAATAGTTCAAGAGCATGATGGGTGTTGGTGATGAGCTGATTCTTGTCAAAATTCTCGGAGGTTTCCAGGTTTTGAGCGTGCGACAATTTCTTAGTGATGTCAGCTTTTTCAGCATCCAGCATATTTTTATAGGCTTTGTAGTCATCCAGAGATTCGATTCCATCCAGATATGCGGCTCTGATGCGCTTTTCTTTTTGTTCCAGATCCTTTAGCCGTTCTTCCAGGTGAGCAATAGGGTCTATTATTAAGGGGCGCGCTTTTGTTATTTTTACATATTCAAAATTTTCATTTTGAAGTATTTGCTGCAGACCTGTGATTACAGCCTTCTCCATAATCGGGACAGTGCAGCGCTGCGTGTAATTGCATGTTCCTATAGTCTGGTTTTTGCAGTAAAAGGAAGGATTCTGGTTGGCCCGGCCGGAACGATAATTCATTGGTCCGCCGCAACGGGCACAGCGCACAAATCCGGATAACCAATGCTTGGCCGGAAGCCGTCCGTGAATTGGGCCTCGTCCCTTTGCGGCTTTAGACTTTGCTGCAGCAGCATCAAAAAGTTTCTGGCTGATAATGGGTTCATGTTGTCCGTCTGCGATAATCCATTCTTCCTCATCCTTTATCAGCTTCCCTGGTGCATGGGTAGTATAGTTCCATCGTACCTTTCCTACATAGAAAGGATTTTCTAAAATGTATTCTACGCTTTGTGCTTCCCATTTCCTGCCTTTCCGGGTCGTGATGCCATTTAGATTCAGATATTTAGCGATTGAAGCTTTGCTGGCATTCTCGTAGACATATTTGTGAAAAATGAGCTGGACAAGTGCCGCTTTTTCGGGATTAACAGTGGGGGGAGCGTCATTTACACGATCATAACCAAATGGAGCGCAGGTCATGTAACCTCCCCGCATGGCTTTTTCCGTCATGCCTCGCATGACTTCCCCAGACAGACGGATGGAGAAATATTCGTCCATCCATTCCAGTATGCGCTCAATCAGACCTCCCATGATACCATCTGGAAGCGGTTCCGATACGCTGACTACTTCCACGCCTGCTTTTCGGAGCAGGGATTTATAGACAATGCTTTCTTCCTGGTTCCGGGCGAAACGGGAGTATTTCCAGACCAGGATCACGTCAAATGGGTGTTCCCTGGATTTGGCTGTGGCGATCATGTCTCGGAAGGCCGGCCTTTTTTCTGCTTTCCGGCCGGAAATGCCGATATCCAGAAAGAAATGTTCCGGGGAAACCAGGATATGATTTTCCTTTGCATAGTCAAAGAGCAGGCGCTTTTGTGCGTCCGGGGAAAGTTCTTCCTGCTTGTCGGTGCTGACACGGATATAACAGGCTCCGTTTTTCATGGTATCATCCTCCTTGTACAAGTGTATGCCTGGTTATGGTCATTCTTTCCGCTGGAATGGCCGCACGCCCTCCCGGTTGTCCTGGTAAGAATATTATGTAGCTGCCAACTATAATATAAGGGGTATATTTGCTTATTGTAAGTCCAAAGCCCAGCCTTTTGCTCCTGCTTGCGATTTTCTGTATCACTTTGGTCAAGGATATCTTCAACGGTGGTATAGTGGCGGATCAGTTCATCATTTATTACATCTATTAGTTGAGCCATAGCTTAATAGGCAGAGCAGTTAAGTCTTCCAATCAGATCTGGGTTTGAAGCCTGGCAGCTTTATTATGGATGCGCCGCTGTAAACATGTACAACCCATAAAGCATAGAATCATAAAAAGCGAAAGGAGGTCCCCAATGACCTACGGTTTCTATGTAAATGGTGAGAAAAGACCTCCTACCAAAGAGGAAAGAGAGAAGCTATTGGATTGTATGCTCCGATGTCTGGGCTACGAAAAGAAAAAGGTAAAGAAACAGGAGAATTGCTCTTTACCATGTGAGAGTATATAAAATTACGATAAAATTGCTTAAGAGGATTTTTAATGATGAATTGGAAAAAAATTTAAGATAATGCACATATTATAAAAAATACTTGAAAGTATTACACGCATATAATATGATGCTGTTGTAAAAATAATAATCTCAAAGGGAGAAAGGGGAGAAAAAGAAATGCCAGAGATAAGCAGATTTTACGGAATAGTTATTAAAATGTTCTTTAAGCCAAAGGAGCATGAACCGAGCCACATCCACGCTTTATATGGCGAACATATTGGGATTTTCGACTTGCGCACAATGGAGATGGCGGAGGGAGATTTGCCGCGGAAAGCACAGGAACTTGTTAAGGAGTGGTTAAAACAAAATCAAAAAGAATTGCTTGAAATGTGGGATAGCCAGAAATTGCGCAAATTGCCGCCGTTATAAACGGTTCTTTGTCATATTTGGAGGTGTTTACATGATACCAAGAATAAAAAGTGTAAAGCCATTAGAAGGCTATTTGCTGCACGTTATTTTTGATGATGGGAAAGACTGTATTTATGATGTGAATGATGATATAAACACAATAGAAGAATATAAAGACTTAAAAACCATTTATGGGCTTTTTGAGCAGGTGCAGCTTGACGAAAGCCGGACTTGTGTTTTCTGGAATGATTTTATAGACCTTCCAAGTGATGCAATTTATGAAAATTCAACAGTCCCACATGAAATGACGGGCTGGGATTAGCTGTTGAAAAATTACTGTTTTGCCGCTGTTTAATTGAGAAAGGAAGAGCAGGGAAAAGATTGCATATACGCAGAAAAAATGGATAGTGCAAAAGTTCGGGTACAAAAGCTGATTGATATAATTCGGCAATTAGAATGGGAATTTCCAGGCAGGCATTTTACTTTAGACGGTCATTTGTTTGGAAGTATAGGCGAGGTTATGGCAGGCTATTATTATGGGATAGAAAAATGGGGCAAAGGAGATATTTGGCTAATTGTCATTGAAAAACGTTGTGTTTTGTCATATAATTGCGATAAAAGGAGTGAAAAAATGGATATATTATCAATTATATCATTAGCAGTTACAATTATACTTGGTGGATATGCAGTACATCAATCTTGGAAATACAATAAAGATACTGAGAAAATTTTTTCAGACATAAAGTATATGTTAGTCCAGCAAACCAGACTTTTGAATGAGTTGGAAAAAGGGGTAAGCATTGTTTCAAAAAAAGTAATGGTTATGGATTTGTCTAAAGATGAAATTGAACTACATAAATTATGTGTGTTTAATAAGAATGATATTCCCCAAATAATGGATGCCATAAAACATTTGTCCATAAAAAACCAGTTTCTTAAAAAAATAGAATCTTTTTTAAATAGTGATGACACAACATGCAGGCATAACTTTCGGGGAAAAGCAGATTGTGACGAGGAAGTTAGTATAGAGGAGCTATATGCAATTCTGTTGGAGTATAACGTGCTGATGTCAATTAAATATTATTAAGAGTGTAAATAAAATCTTAATCTCCCAGGCTAAGCTGGAGAGAATAGAGTGAGCAGTAGCGTAGAGGATGCTTGGAACAAATAAAAAAAGTAACCAAAGAGCAATGCTTTTTATGAGATGGAAGATGGCCTTCCGCAATCGGCGTGCAGGCGCAGGCAGCAAAACTCTTATAGCTGCTGTAGCTAAAAGCTATGGTATTGAGTGTATAAGAAAAGGCGGTGTAAAAGTTGTCATGTCGCGAAGCTGAACGAAAGTGAAGAGCTGATGGAGCGTCGTTAATGCTAACAAATGCAATCAAAACTGGAGAATTATGTGGTCGCCGGGATATAAGTTCACGAGGAACCTGCTACTGTGTGGGCGGCTGTCGGTGTTGAGGCTATAGGAGCGTGTGTCAGATATGTGGCGGCGAACAAAATATAGTAAAAACAGAGATAAATAGGGGATGGGAAACCGTCCTCTTTTTGTGTCGGCATAATGCTGGAGAGGTGCTGTGAACTCTGGATGTCCGGGAACTGGATGTGCGGCACTTGGAATGGAAGAATAAGCGCTCCCTCGGCAGCGTAAAAGTCAAGCAGCTGGCCAAGGCTTGGATGCTGGTTATCAGCATTAGGTGGATGGCAAATGCGGATCGGCCACCCGGAAAGACCTGAAAGCAGCATAATATTTTGCTATATGATAGCATAGTATACTTAACAAACGAAGTCTGCCCTTCCCAAAGGGGTATGTATTAATAGGATACCCACAGGGTATATTTATAGGAAAAAAGAGCTTAAAAACAGGGATCACTTTATCGAATAAGGTAATCCCGTTTTCATCGATATCGGCCAGCGTATCGGCGTAGATGATTTCTGCGGATATTTTCAGCAGTTCGGCCTCCTCTCCAAGACCGGGGTGGATCTCCCCGGAGAGGCAGGAACCATTTTTCACAAAAAGGAAAATATAGGCCCCGTGGAGCTGGCTACCATTTCATTCGGGCAGTCCTTTCAGATTACGCCCATCCAGCTTGCAACTACCGTCAGTTCCCTTATCAACGGAGGAACCCGTGTAACGCCTCATTTTGGAGTGGAAATCCGGGATGCACAGGGAAATCTTTTAAAGAAGCTCAGTTATACCCAAAAAGAGGGGATTGTTTCCGAAGAGACTTCTGAGACCATGCGGTTCCTGCTGGAAAAGGTAGTGTCTGAAGGCGGCGGAAAGAAAGCGTATATTGAGGGCTACCGCATAGGCGGAAAGACGGCAACTTCTCAGACCCTGCCAAGAGGCACCAACAAATACATATCCTCTTTTATCGGCTTTGCGCCGGCGGATAATCCGCAGGTCCTGGCCATGGCCATTATTCACAATCCACAGGGCGTTTACTATGGCGGAACCATAGCGGCTCCGGTAATACAGGACATATTTTCCAATATCCTGCCTTATCTGGGCATTGAGAAAGAAGAAATAATTACAGAAATTCCCAGTTAGGACAGATAATGGTTGAATAATTCCCGGGAAAGACTTATAATGCTTTACGAGGGACAATCGACAGTCCTGGACCAAAGAAGCTTGTGAGGTATAACGATATGAATTATACAATGATATTGCCGGTATTGATCTCCTTTGCCATCAGTGCAGCCCTGGGACCTGTCGTGATTCCGCTGCTGCGCCGGCTGAAGTTCGGGCAGACGGTCCGGGAAGAGGGGCCTTCGAGCCATTTGAAAAAGACCGGCACGCCTACCATGGGAGGCCTTATTATCCTGGCAGGAATTGTGATCACATCCCTGTTGTATGTGAAGGATTATCCGAAGATCATTCCCATTCTCTTTGTGACGGTCGGCTTTGGAATTATCGGATTTCTTGATGATTATATCAAAATTGTGCTGCACCGCTCGGAAGGACTGACTCCGGGGCAGAAGATGCTCGGGCAGATCCTGGTCACAGGGGTGTTTGTCTACTATTACTACCGGCTCACGGATGGGGATATGGCAATGCTCATTCCGTTCTGGCCGGATCATTACCTGCATCTTGGCTGGCTTGCCGTTCCGGTGGCTTTTCTGGCAATCATCGGTACAGTGAACGGAGCCAATTTTACGGACGGCCTGGACGGCCTGGCTTCCAGCGTCACAGTGCTGATAGCCACCTTTTTTACGGTGGCAGCCTTTGGAACCCAGAGCGGTATTTCGCCGATTACCTGTGCGGTGGTGGGAAGCCTGATGGGTTTTCTGCTGTTCAATGTCTACCCGGCCAGTGTGTTTATGGGAGATACAGGTTCCCTGGCCCTTGGGGGTTTTGTGGCTTCCACGGCCTATATGCTGAAGATGCCCATGTTTATTCTGATAGTGGCCCTTATTTACTGGGTTGAGATCCTTTCCGTGATGATACAGGTGACTTACTTTAAAATGACGCACGGAAAGCGCATTTTCCGGATGGCCCCCATCCATCACCATTTTGAACTGGGCGGATGGTCTGAGACAAGGGTTGTGGCAGTATTCTCCATTGTGACGGCGGTTCTTTGCCTGATTGGAATAATGGCTTTATAAAACTGAAATAAAATAGGAGACCGAAAATGATTAAGGATAAAAAGATACTCATAATCGGAAGCGGCATCAGCGGAACGGCGGCGGCAGAGCTTCTGCTGGAGGCAGGGGCATCCCCGGTGCTCTATGACAGCAACCCGGCCCTGCAGGAAGCAGAGATCCGAAGCCGTCTGCCAAAGGACAGCCGGATACGGATTGTGATTGGTGAACTTCCGGAAAAGGAAAAGAAAGAGACGGAAGTGGTGATTCTAAGCCCCGGAGTGCCGATGGATCTCCCTTTGGTGGAGGAACTTCGTAAAAACGGTGCGGTTATATGGGGAGAAGTGGAGCTTGCATACCATTTTGCCAAAGGAAAGCTTGCCGCTGTTACGGGCACCAACGGAAAGACAACCACAACGGCCCTGACAGGCGAGATACTGAAAAGTTATTACAAAGATGTCTTTGTAGTAGGAAATATCGGAAACGCTTATACCCGGGAAGCTTTAAAAATGACAGAGGACAGCGTGACGGCGGCAGAGATCAGCAGCTTCCAGCTGGAAACCATCGAGAGTTTCCATCCCCAGGTCAGTGCGATTCTCAATATTACGCCGGATCACCTGAACCGCCATCACACTATGGACTGCTACATTAAGACCAAGGAGCGGATTGCGGAAAATCAGGGGCCTTCCGATACCTGTGTACTGAATTATGACGATGAGGAAACCAGGCAGTTTGGAGAACGGGTAAAAGCATCGGTTCTTTATTTCAGCCGGAAGCATATATTGGATCGAGGCGTATATCTGGACGGAACATCCATCATTTACCGGAACGGCCCGGAAGCGGAAAAGATATGTGATACCTCACAGCTTAAGCTTCTGGGGGCCCACAATCACGAAAATGTTATGGCAGCCGTTGCCATAGGAGCCGCCATGGGAGTGCCGATCCCCCGGATCCGCAGTACAGTTATTGAATTTACGGCCGTGGAGCACCGAATTGAATTTGTGGCGGAGAAGGACGGTGTCGCCTATTACAATGATTCCAAGGGAACGAATACAGATGCCGCTATCAAGGCCGTGGAGGCTATGACAAGACCGGCTGTTGTAATCGGCGGCGGTTATGATAAGCATGTGGAGTTTGACGACTGGGTAGAGACATTCCCGGGCAGGGTAAAATGGCTGGTGCTTTTAGGTGCTACGGCACAGCAGATTGCAGATACGGCAAGGCGGCATGGCTTTGACAGGATTGTATTTGCAGAAACTATGGAGGAAGCAGTCCGGGTGAGCCGGGAGAAGGCAGAGCCGGGAGACGCGGTGCTTTTGTCCCCTGCCTGTGCAAGCTGGGGCATGTTTGAAAATTACGAACAGAGAGGAAGAGTTTTTAAAGACCTTGTGAGAAAACTGTAAGAGGGCATTGCAGTTGAAGAGACAGCTCCGGATATGATTACAGGAGGCAGCAGATGCTTTTGTAAGCCGTATCCGGGAATTGAGAGTCGAATCATTTAAGCAGGGGTGAGGGTATGGCAGGTCGGGAAACCGCCGGAAAAGCAAAAAAGCAGGGGCGCGAGCCTTTTGACTATGGTCTGTTGCTGTGTGTGCTGATTCTGGTGGTTTTCGGACTTGTTGTGCTTTACAGCACCAGCGCCTACAACGGACGGGTAAAATTCGCAGACAGCGCCTATTACCTCAAAAAGCAGTTTTTTGCCACCTCCCTGGGACTGGTGGCCATGTATGCCGTCTCCAGGATTGATTACCACAAATGGGAGCGCCTGGCCTGGCTGGGGTATCTGGTCTCCATTCTGCTGTCCACGGCAGTACTCTTTTTCGGGGATGAGTACAACGGATCCAAGCGGTGGCTCTCCCTTGGGCCCCTTTCTTTTCAGCCCTCGGAATTCGCCAAAGTAGCGGTGATTCTCCTGCTGTCATCGGTAATCAGCCGCAGGGTGCGGAAGATGAAATCACTGAAGCAGATGTTTCTGGTGATGCTCTTGATTCTTCCCATTGTGGGGCTGGTGGGCACCAACAATCTGAGCACAGCCATAATCATTATGGGAATTGCCGTTATTCTGGTCTTTGTGGCAAGCCCCAAGTATCTGCAGTTTGCAGCCATGGGTGTACTGGGGGCAGGTTTCCTGGCTATCTTCCTCAGTGTGGAATCCTACCGGCTGGAGCGCCTGGCTATCTGGAGGAATCCGGAGGCATATGAAAAGGGCTACCAGACCCTTCAGGGGCTTTACGCCATCGGATCCGGAGGCCTTTTCGGCGTAGGCTATGGGCAGAGCATGCAGAAGCTGGGCTTTGTGCCGGAGGCCCAGAACGATATGATTTTTTCCATTATCTGTGAGGAGTTCGGCCTTGTGGGGGCGGCCCTTTTGATGCTGCTCTTTCTCCTTATGGGCTGGCGGCTCCTGATGATTGCCGTTCATGTGACGGATCTCTTTGGGTGTATGATTGCGGTGGGAACCATGGGGCATATTCTGATACAGGTGATTTTAAATATTGCCGTGGTGACCAACACCATCCCCAATACCGGAATTACGCTGCCGTTCATCAGTTACGGCGGTACTTCGGTCTTATTCCTCCTGTCGGAAATGGGGCTTGCCTTAAATGTATCCCGTCATGTGACGAAATAGAAAATCCTCTCCTGCGAACGAAACGGCGGTTTCCGCATATCTTAGTATATAGTCGGGAATTAGGGGGAAGGATTTGTGGAATATCTGGAGATCGAGGGCGGAAATCCCCTCTGTGGGGAAGTCCGCATTCAGGGCTCAAAAAATGCCGCGCTGCCCATCCTGTCTGCTGTCATCCTGCATCGTGGAACTACCATTCTGAGAAATTGTCCCAAAATCATAGATGTGCTCTATATGCTGGAAATTTTAAAGGGCTTTGGCTGCCTGGTCAGCTGGGAGGGGGAGGCTCTTGTGATCGATGCCTCCAGTCTTAAAGACTGCCGGGTGGCAGAGTGCTACGGAAGACAGATGCGTTCTTCCATTATGCTTCTCGGAAGTCTTCTGGGGAGAATGAGGGAGGCTTTTGTGTCTTATCCGGGCGGCTGCGTGATTGGGGCGCGTCCCATTGACATTCATCTGGAGGCTCTTGAAAAGCTTGGGGCGGCATTCCTTGAGGAGCCCTGCGGACTGAGGGCAGTATGTGAAAAACCGGCAGGGATCGCTCTGAGACTGCCTTTTCCCAGTGTGGGAGCCACGGAAAACGTAATCCTGCTGGCAGCTGCTGCAGAGGGGACTACGGTTCTGGAAAATGCTGCCAGGGAGCCTGAGATTGGGGAGCTGTGCCGTTTTTTAAACAGCATGGGCGCAAAAATCCGGGGAACGGGAACAAACAGGCTTGTGATTGATGGAGTAAAAGAATTTCATGATACGGAATTTACCATAATGCCGGACCGGATCGTGGCAGGAACCTATATGCTGATGACAGCCGCCGCCGGAGGAGACGTACTGCTCCGGGAGGTGCCCTTAGAGCAGCTTGGGAGTGTCAGGGATGTGCTGGAGCAGATGGGAATAAAGCAGGAAGCCGGGGAGGGAATGCTTCGGATTCAGAGCAAGGGACATCCAAAAAGCATTCCGAAACTTATGACCAGGCCATATCCGGGCTTCCCCACGGATCTGCAGTCGCCGCTTCTGGCAGCCCTGTCTCTGGCAAAAGGAACCAGCATCATTGAAGAGACGATATTTGAGGCCCGGTTTAAGATTGTGGAGGAACTGTGCCGGATGGGGGCCGAGATCCGGGTGGAAGGACAGACGGCCGAGATCCGGGGGGTAAAAGGGCTTCGGGGAGCCGAATTGACTGCCCGGGAGCTTCGCGGCGGAGCCGCTCTTGTCCTGGCTGCCGCCGCTGCAGAGGGAATCAGCAGGATATACCAGTATCATTATATTGCCCGTGGGTATGAAAATATAATTAGGGATTTGCAATCTCTGGGAAGTGTGGTAAAATCCACATAGACAGTGAGGCTTTAGGGCGTGGAGACGGCAGGGATGCATTTTCATATACGCTCTTAAGAAACAAAAGGAGCTGTCCGGCACAGCTCCTTTTTATGCACAGGCCGTGCAGCGGGCAGGAGAAGATAAACCTTCCCTGTTTGATTATTCATATAAGAAGGACAACCTATGGCGTTATTCAAAGAACCGCAGCCAAAACATCATTCCATACGCTTTCTGATAGCGGCAGCTCTGGCCATGCTTCTGGCTCTGGCGCTGCTCCTTGCCGTGACCGTTTTCAAAATCCGCGATATAGAGGTGACGGGCAACAGCTTTTATTCGGCCCAGGAGATCATAGACAAAGTGATTACGGACAATTATACTTCCAATTCCCTGTATCTCTATTTCAAATATCAATACCTGGATACCGAAGAGATTCCTTTTGTAGATAAAATTGAGGTAAGCCTTGTTTCGCCCGGCAAAGTAAAGCTGCGCGTGTATGAGAAGAGTATTGTGGGCTATGTGGCTTATATGGGGGCAAATCTGTATTTTGACAAAGACGGAATTGTGGTAGAGAGTTCTTCGGAGGTGACGGAAGGCATTCCCTGCATCTCGGGGCTTAAATTTGATTCGCTTGCTCTGTATCAAAAGCTGAATGTAGCCGATGACTCCGTTTTTGACCGGATTCTGGATATCACCCAGCTGGTGAAAAAATATGAACTGTCTCCGGATCGGATTGAATTTGGCGCGAATCAGTCGCTGACTCTGTATTTTGGTGAGATGCGCGCCGCTCTGGGAAACAGCGGCTCTCTGGATGAGAAGGTCGGAAGGCTCCATGAGCTGTACGCGGAGCTGGAAGGGCGCTCCGGGGTGCTGCGGATGGAAAATTATACGGAGGATTCAAAATTTATCAGTTTTGAGCAGGACGCTCAAGAGGATAAAGAGGAGGAACCGGAGACGGAAGAGGAGAAAAGCGGGGAGGCAGAGGATACAGCCGGCCCCTAGCAAGCCTTATGCGGCGGCTTTTGAGACATGACCATTATAATCTGCGGTGAAATTGGCGGGATTTGATTGTATACTAAAGACAGTAAAGGAAACGAAGCCATGAAAGGGGCATGGGATATGGCAAGAACCGTAGGAATCGGGATACAGAGTTTTGAGAAAATAAGGGAGAACAATTATTTTTATATTGATAAGACAAGATTTATAAAAGAGTGGTGGGAAAATGGGGATGATATTACCTTGATCACCCGTCCCCGGCGCTTCGGGAAGACGTTGACGATGGACATGGTGGAACGGTTCTTTTCCGTCAAGTACAGGGAATGCGGCAGACTGTTCGAGGGGCTTTCGATCTGGGAGGAGGAGAGATACCGTAAGCTTCAGGGGACGTATCCGGTGATTTTTTTAAGCTTTGCAGGAGTGAAGGAAACTTCTTTTTTACAGGTGAGAAAAAAGATCTGCCAATACATTAAGGATCAGTACAACAAGTGTGATTTTTTGCTGAAGGGAGATTGTCTGAATGACAGCGAAAAGGAGCAATATGGAAATATTTCAGCGGAGATGGAGGACTATGCGGCTTCCGATTCACTGAAAAATCTTTCCGATTATCTGTGCCGTTATTACGGGAAGAAGGTTATCATTCTTCTGGACGAGTATGATACGCCCATGCAGGAGGCCTATGTAAACGGGTACTGGGAGGAGATGGCTGCATTTATCAGAGGCTTGTTCAACGCTGCCTTTAAGACGAATCCCTATCTGGAACGTGCCATTATGACGGGGATTACCAGGGTCAGCAAGGAATCTATTTTCTCGGATCTCAATAACCTGGAGGTGGTGACAACTACCTCGGAGAAATATATGGATGCTTTTGGCTTTACGGAGGAGGAGGTCTTTCAGGCTCTGGAGGAGTTTGGGCTTTCGGAACAGAGGGAAGCGGTAAAGGGCTGGTATGACGGGTTTGCCTTCGGAAGCAAAAAGGATATTTACAATCCATGGTCAATCTTAAATTATCTTGATAAGAGAAGATTTTCCACCTATTGGGCCAACACCAGCAGCAACAGCCTGGCCGGGAAGCTGATTCGGGAGGGAGGCAGGGAGGTCAAGCTTATAATGGAGGATCTGCTTGAGGGAAAGAGTCTTCACACGGAGATTGACGAGCAGATCGTGTTCAACCAGCTGTTACAAAACGAGAGCGCCATCTGGAGTCTTCTTTTGGCCAGCGGTTATCTTCGGGTGGAAAAATTTATCTTTGACGAAGAGTGGGGACGGGAGGAGTATGACCTGGTACTGACGAACAGGGAGGTCCGCATTATGTTCGAGCGGATGATTCGTGAGTGGTTCGCAAAGGACGCATCCTCATACAACGGCTTCGTGAAAGCTTTGATCCGGGATGATAAGAAGGAAATGAACATCTACATGAACAAGGTGGCCCTGGCCACATTCAGCTATTTTGATACGGGGGCCGGGCCGTCGGGGCATAGTGAGCCGGAGCGGTTCTATCATGGGTTCGTGCTGGGGCTTCTGGTGGAGCTCCGGGGGCGATATATCCTGACTTCCAACCGTGAGAGCGGCTATGGCCGTTATGACGTGATGCTGGAACCGGTGAAGGGAAAGGAGGATGCCATGATTATGGAATTCAAGGTTCACGATCCGGAGGAGGAGAGTACGCTTAAGGACACCGTGGAGGCGGCCCTGGCCCAGATAGAGGAAAGGGGCTATGCGGCATCCCTGGAGGCCAGAGGAATTTCGCCGGATCGGATAAGGAGGTACGGGTTCGCATTCGAAGGGAAAAAGGTCTTGATTGGGTGAGGAGAGGAGAAAGCGCAGGAAAATCTGCTTATAAAACCAGCCCTTAGCAGGTAAACCTGCACGGTCTGCTTTATATCAGACTGTGGAGGCGGACGCCATGCAGCTCAATTGTGCTGCGCACAATTTCGCTTAGGGCTAATCGCCCTATAGCCAAATATAAAACCAGCCCTTAGCAGGTAAACCTGCACGGTCTGCTTTTATATTTGTCTGCATGGCTGTATAGGAAATAATTTTTTTGGAAATCTTATAAATATGGGTTGATTAATTTGGTAAAAAAAGTTATCATATAACGTATGAGATTTTATAACTTTGTATGTATTCCTAAGATAAAATGACAGGATTGACTTGGATAGATTTGTTTTGGAATAGTATGCTATGCTTAAGGAGGGCAAGGTTTTGCTTGAGATTACTATGAATGATACAGAGGCGGCGGCCAGAATTATCGTGATTGGTGTCGGCGGCGCTGGGAATAATGCTGTTAATCGAATGATAGAAGAGCAGATTGGCGGAGTAGAGTTTATCGGAATTAATACGGATCGGCAGGCTCTTCAGCTCTGCAAAGCTGAGAGAGCCATCCAGATTGGAGAAAAGCTGACCAAGGGGCTGGGCGCGGGAGCAAAGCCGGAGGTAGGAGAGAAGGCGGCAGAGGAAAGCATTGAAGAGATCAAAGAGGCCATTCAGGGAGCGGATATGGTATTTGTTACCTGCGGCATGGGCGGCGGCACGGGCACCGGCGGAGCTCCGGTGGTGGCGAAGCTTGCCAAGGATATGGGAATTCTGACGGTAGGTGTTGTCACAAAGCCCTTTAAGTTTGAGGCAAAGACGCGCATGAACAATGCGATTGCAGGTATTCAGAAGCTCAAGGAGAGCGTGGATACCTTGATTGTGATCCCGAATGATAAGCTTCTGGAGATTGTAGACCGCAGAACAAGTATGCCGGATGCCTTGAAGAAGGCAGATGAAGTGCTGCAGCAGGCGGTTCAGGGCATTACGGATCTTATCAATCTTCCGGCTCTTATCAATCTGGACTTTGCGGATGTTCAGACGGTTATGACAGACAAGGGCATCGCCCACATCGGCATCGGATCCGGTAAGGGAGACGAGAAGGCCCTGGATGCGGTAAAACAGGCTGTGGCAAGCCCTCTTCTGGAGACTACCATTGTAGGTGCTTCTCATGTGATTATCAATATTTCCGGCGACATTTCTCTGATGGATGCCAACGATGCGGCAAGCTATGTGCAGGATATGGCAGGCGACAATGCCAATATTATCTTTGGTGCAATGTATGATGATACATACACCGATGAGGCGACTATCACAGTAATCGCAACGGGGCTGGATGAGAAGAGCCCCACAAAGGTGCTTCCCAAGAGCAGCTTTAGCAAGATACCGAGCTCTATGGCAGCAAAGCAGACTTTTGAGGCGAATCTGGGACAGGGAAGCGGACGAACAGAGGCGCCGTCCTTTAAGCCGCTGCCGGGTCTGAATATGCCCAAGCGCCCGGAGAGCAAGATTCCGGAGACAGAGATAAAGATTCCCGAATTTTTGCAGAAGAATAAATAGACAATAATTAGCAACATGAAAAACCGGGAACCGGAAAAGGTTCCCGGTTTTTCATGCGGCAGCCTTACACAAAATGCACAAAAAAGCCCGGAAAAACGGGAAATATGTGTACGGGGACTTTCGCGATTCCTTATTGTCAGACCGCCTGCAAAATGATATGATGTACCCGGAAATGGAAAGAACACAAGTTACTTTTCACACCCACGCCAATCACTCCGCTGATTGGCGTGGAGCCAATACAGTTATGGGGCCAAAGGGACTGCCCTGGATCCTAAGGAATCCACCAAGCCTTGCTTGGTACCCGCGTGGGTGTGAATTGTAACGAACACAAAAAGGAGTTGGCAGACATATGAAAAGGAAACTGTTGGCGCTTGTGCTGGTTCTCTGCATGACGGCGGGAGCGGCTGCATGTAAAAACGCCGAAAAGGATGTGGAGACAGATTCGGCAGAAACAGAAGAGAGTCAGGAGGAGGAAAAGCCTCTCGGCAATCAGATTTATGTAATGACCGCGGCGCCGGATCATGGCTGGACGGGTCAGGGCGCGGCTTATGCGGCGGCCTTTGTGGACGAAATTAATCTGGGTATTCACGGCGACTATGCCGCTGTCCATTATATAGCGGATAATGGTGAGACACAGAATGAGCAGGTGCAGGAGATTCTGGCCAATAACGATGCGGCGGGCGTGATGTTCTGGGGCTGTGACGATTCGGCAAAGGAGGGGCAGCAGGCTCTGATTGATGCCGGAATTCCATGGATATCCTATGACCGGATCATAGAGGATACCATGGATCAGGCTGTTTTAAACTATTCCGGTGACAACTGGCAGTCCGGCGCAGCCGTTGCCTATTATCTGATAACGCATGGCATGACTCCGGAGAGTACGCTGGTGCAGTTTACCGGTGATGCTTCCACCGTATCCGAGCGGAGACTGGAGGGATTTAAAAACTTTCTGCTCGGCCAGGAGGATTACTATGATGCAGAGAGTGACAAGATCTATACTATAGATGATGTGAACGGGAAGGCCTGGACGCAGGAGGAGGTAGATAAGCTCTGTACGGAAAATTATTTTGAGTATAACTGTGACTGGTCTAATGAGAAGGCAAAAGAGTATATTGAGGGGAATCTGTCTTCCTGGATTGAGGCTGCAGAGTCTACGGATAATACTTTGTTTATATTTTCCATGGATGATGAGATGTCACTGGCTTTTCTGGAACTTTTGAGCGGTGATGTCTTTGATGATAGTGTGAAAGGAGAATTGGAGGCACTGACGGTTAATATGTCCGCGGTTGGCGGTATGGAGGAGATGTACGCAGTTCTCCGCGGAGATGACGCACAGCTGAGTCCGGTGGCGGATACGTATTTTGAAGGGCTGATGTCCGTATATTACAATCCGATTATGACACAGACAGCGATTCAGAAGCTGCTGGATTATCTGGACGGAACCTGGGATTATGCTCTGGGAGCCGAGGATTATGAGCCGGTATTTATTGTGGATTCCGGCAATGCCGCGGAGTATGAAGGCTTTCTCGGCAGGTAGGGCAGTGAAGAAATTTTTTGAAGAAATTTTTGAAATTTCTACTTGACAGCCCGGCTTAATCTGGTTAAAATATTTTTTAGAGTGTTACTGGTAATGCAGGCATGACTGGAAGAATGTACATAGTACATTTTTTAAGTCGTGCCTTTTTGTTTTGCAGAAAAAGAATTATGCAAAGCAGAAAGCAGAAGAAAAACAAAGGGGGAAGAGACAGCCGTGAAGCTGATTAAAGCACTAAACAACAACGTAGCGCTGGTGCGGGACAGAAAAGGACAGGAGGCGGTTGTCATGGGCAGGGGCGTAGCCTTCAATGCGAAGCCCGGAGACCCGGTACGGGAAGCTCTCATTGAGAAACATTTCGTGCTGGATGGAGACAGCGGAAAAAAGGATTTTGACAGCCTCTTGAAGCGCATCACCGTGGATGATATCGAACTGGCCAGCGGTATTATCCGGGAAGGCGAGGAAAAGCTCGGCTGCCGTTGTAATGACAGTATTCTGCTGACATTATCGGATCACCTGGGAATGCTGCTGGAACGCATGAAGGAGGGAATCCATTTCGGGACGCCTCTGGAATGGGATATCAAGCTGATATATCCGAAAGAGTATCAGTTCGCAAGAAAGGTCGTAGCGGATTTGAGCAGGAAAACAGGCTATGATATTCCGGAACAGGAGGCAGCCTTTATAGTTTTACATTTTATCAATGCCAATTCCAGCGGAAAGGGCATGGAGGAGACCATGATGTACACAAAGATTATTCAGAATATTCTGAATATCAGCAAGCTGCATTATGGGCGGGAATTCAAAGAGGATAATTTTGATGTGAGCCGGTTTGTTGCCCATGTGCGCTATTTTGTAAAGCGGCAGATGAACGGGGAGCGGTTGGAGATCGACGAATCCATTGCGGCGGTTATCGCACAGAAATGTCCCGAGGATCACAAATGTGCCAAAAAGATTTCCCGGTTTTTACATCAGGCATATGGGTGGGAAGTCAGTGAGGGCGAGGAGCTTTATCTGACGCTTCACTTAAACCGAATGAATGTACACTGAGTTCAATGAGAAGGCAAAGATGCCTGCAAAATAAAAAAATAGGAGTGTGACATATGAAATATACAGAGGAAGCAAAACAGGTTATAGCCCTGGTGGGCGGAGAAAAAAATATTAACAGTCTGGTACATTGTGCCACAAGACTGCGTTTTGAACTCAAAGATGAGGGAAAGGCGGATAAGGAGGCTCTGAATAAACTATCCTATGTACTGCAGGTGGTGATAAGCGGCGGACAGTACCAGGTTGTGATCGGGCCCGCGGTTCACGATTATTATGAAGCAATTTTGTCTGCTGCCAGGATCGGCGGCGGAAACGGAGGCTCTAAAAAGGAGGACGGGAAGAAGCAGAGCCTTATGAACCGGGCCATGAAGGTGATTTCCGGAGCTTTTTCTCCTTTGATTCCGGCATTGGCAGGAGCCGGTATGGTGAAGGCGCTGCTGACGCTGTTTACAGAGTTTGGAATTATGGGATATGAGGAGCCGACGTATCTGATTCTGTCGGCAGCCGGTAATGCAGTGTTTTATTTTCTGCCTGTTTTCCTCGGGATTACCCTGTCTAAGCAGTTTGGGGCAAATCCTTATGTGGGAGGCACCATTGGGGCAGCGCTGCTGGAGCCGAACTTTACGGGACTTTTGAGCGCAGAGGGAGCGGATTTTCTTGGAATTCCGGTAACCCCTATTGACTATGCGGCAACGATTTTCCCGATTTTTATTGCGGTGATTATCTATAGCCTGCTGGAGAAGGGATTGAAAAAAATCATAAAACAGGAATTGCAGCTGTTTCTGGTTCCCATGCTTTCTGTGATGATAATGGTGCCGTTTACAGTGATTCTTTTCGGCCCCTTTGGAACGACGGTGGGCAATGGGGTATCGGATGTGGTGGTGGCCCTGTTCAACTTTAACAGTTTGATTGCGGGACTTCTTCTGGGTGCGGCCTATCCGTTCCTTACGATGCTGGGACTGCACTGGGGATTTACACCAGTGACCCTGCAGAATCTGGAAATGTTTGGAGGCGATGTGCTGGAGGGTGCGGCTGTCTGTGCGGTTTTTGCACAGATTGGTATTGCCATTGGCGTTTATCTGAAGGGGAAGAAACATTCTAAGATTCGCGAGGTCGCGGGCCCCACGATTATTACCGGAATCTGTGCCGGTGTGACGGAACCGATTCTCTATGGTATTGTGATGAATTATAAGCGTCTGATGGCTGTAGTTGCCATTGCCGGAGGTGTGGGAGGATCCATCAACGGGGCTTTTCATGTAACCTGTGACGCTTATGTGTTTCACAATATTTTTGCTCTTGCCATGCAGACTTATTCTCCCTTTGCGGGATATCTGACAGGGATTACGGCGGCTCTTGCAGTCGGACTTCTGCTTACATACTTCTGGGGGATTACGGAGGATGACAAAGAGGATTTTGAGCCGGAGGTTAAAGAGCCGGAAAAAGAGGAAACGATCCCGGTGAAAGAGTCTGTGAAGGCGGCCGACGCATTGAAGGAAGAGAATGTGATTGAGATTTACTCTCCCCTGTCGGGCGAAGCTGTGGAACTTAAGGATGTGCCGGATGAGGTGTTTGCAAGCGGCGTGGCCGGAGGGGGAATTGCGGTAAAGCCTTCTGCAGGTGAGGTAAAGGCTCCCTGTGACGGTGTGATTTCCGTACTTTTTCCCTCTAAGCATGCCATAGGAATTGCAGGCGAGGACGGAACGGAGCGTCTGATTCATATTGGGCTGAATACGGTGATGCTGGACGGAGAGGGCTTTGAAACATTTGTTGAGCAGGGTGACAAGGTTACAAAGGGGCAGCTTCTCTTGAAATTTGATATGGAACTTATTGAGAAGCAGGGCTATTCTTTGATTTCTCCGGTACTGGTGACTAACGCGGACGATTATCAGGAAATTCGTGTTTCAGATAAGAAACAGGTTAAGGCAGGCGAAATGATTTATCAGGTAATCAGGTAAAAAAGAATATGAAACATCGTGATACAAAAATATTCCGGATTGGGAAACGAAGGAAAGGAGAGTTACCATGAGAGAGGATTTTTTTTGGGGCGGCGCTGTGGCCGCCCACCAGGTGGAGGGTGCTTATCAGGCAGGAAAGAAAGGTTTAAGCATTGCGGATGTGATGACAGCCGGAAGCCGGACGAAGGCCAGGGAGATTACGGACGGCATTGTGGAGGGAAAGTATTATCCCAACCATGAGGGGATCCGCTTTTATGATTTTTATAAGGAGGATATTGCCTTATTTGCCGAAATGGGTTTTAAATGTTTCCGGACCAGCATTGCATGGAGCAGGATTTTTCCAAATGGGGATGAGGAGGAACCCAATGAAGAGGGGCTGCGGTTTTATGATGATCTGTTTGACGAGCTTCTTGCCCATGGGATTGAGCCGGTGGTGACTCTGTCTCATTTTGAGATGCCGTTTGGTCTGGTAAAGAAGTATAAAGGCTGGCGGAACCGGGAGATGATTACATTTTTTGTCCGCTTTGCCAGAACAGTGATGGAGCGGTACCGGGATAAGGTGAAGTATTGGATGACCTTTAACGAGATCAATAACCAGATGATTCTTTCCAATGGGATCTATGCGTTTACCAACTCCGGCATTTTATTTGAGGAAGGGGAGGATCGGCTTAAGACGGTTTACCAGGCGGCGCATTATGAGTTCGTGGCCAGTGCCATGACGGTGAAGATGGGGCATGAGATAAATCCGGATTTTAAGATTGGCTGTATGGCTGCGGCAACGCCTGTTTATCCGCGGACTTGCAATCCCGATGACGTGCTTCTGGCTATGGAGGAGGATCGGAAGAATCTTTTCTTTACGGATGTTCATGCCAGAGGCCGCTATCCGTCTTATGTAAAAAAAGACTGGGAGCGGAGGGGCTATGTCTTTGATATAACGCCGGAGGATCTGGAGGTTATGGAGAAGGGCTGTGTGGATTATATCGGTTTTAGCTATTATCTCAGCAGTGTTATGAGTGCGGATCCTGCCGTGGAGAAGCTGGGGGATGATCTGGCAGCAAGCCCGGATGCAGTGGAGAATCCGTATCTTCAAATGACTCCGTGGGGATGGACGATTGATCCCAAAGGACTCCGCTATGTGCTGAACCAGTATTATGACAGATATCAGCTCCCGCTGTTTATTGTGGAAAACGGCTTCGGATATGAGGATAAGCTGGAAGATGGACAGATTCATGATCAGAACCGGATTGAATATCTGGGAAATCATATCCGGGAGATGGTGAAAGCTGTGGATGAGGATGGCGTGGATCTCTTGGGCTATACGGTCTGGGGGTGCATTGATCCTGTTTCCTTCGGCACGGGGGAGATGCGGAAGCGGTATGGGTTTATTTATGTGGATAAGGACGATGAGGGGAATGGAACTTATGAGAGGATTCGAAAAGACAGCTTTTACTGGTATCGTGATGTGATTGCCGGGAACGGGGCAGAGGTTTAACGCCTGTTTCCCGGCCGGGGTTACAACTGCTGAAATCATTTTACCACCTATATTCAGAAATCAACCGATTATCGTAAATCTGTTGAAAGTCAAATCTCTTTTTCCTATAATAAGGTCACAAAGGAGGGAGCTCCCATGCAGGTTGAAATTAAAATCGACAGCGCATATACCGAACCGAAGCTAATCCTGATGACCGCTGCCATGACAGAGGAGGTTTCGCATCTGTTAAAAAAGCTGTCCGAAGATGTGCCTCAGATTATTGCCGGCAGCAAGGATGAAAAGATTGAGGTGCTTAATCCGGAGGATTTGATCCGGATTTATGCGGATGCAGGAAAAGTATTTGCGGTAACCGATAAAGGCGGATACGCTTTGCGCCTCCGGCTTTATGAGCTGGAGGAACGGCTGGATGCAGGACAGTTTGTCCGCATTTCCAATTCGGAGATTATTAACCTGAGGAAGGTCGGGCACTTTGACCTGAGCTTTACAGGCACAATCTGCGTCAGCTTATCAAACGGAACTACAACCTATGTTTCGAGACGCTATGTTTCCAAAATCAAAAAAATATTAGGAATATGAGGTGGAGAAAATGAAAAAGAAAATCCTTTTACGCGGGGCCTTGGGATTTCCTCTCGGAATTGCAATCGGATATTTAATCAGTATTTTTGTTTCACTTGTGTGGGCGAAGGGGTATTATGTCCCCTGTGAGCCGCAGCTGATTACTATGATGGGAAATGAAATCAGAGCAGTTATTTTTCAGGCAGCGCTCTGCGGCATCCTGGGAGCAGGCTTTGCCGGGGGATCCGTCATATGGGAAGCAGAGGAGTGGAGTCTTGTGAAGCAGACGGGAATCTATTTTCTCCTTATGTCCGTCATTATGATGCCTGTTGCTTACTTTACCTATTGGATGGAGCACAGTTTAGGCGGATTTTTAAGCTATTTTGGTGTTTTTGCTTTTATCTTCGGGATTATCTGGGTTATAGAATTCCTTATCGGGCGGCAGACCGTGAAGAAGATGAATGCCTTCCTTTATCAGTCAAAAGACGGTAAGAACGGGTAATGCCGAAAATTTTCGTGTAATTATATTTGACAAACGTACCGTTGGTATGTTAAGATACATACCAACGGTACGTTTGTCGCGTAACGAATCGGCAGATTTTGTTCCGGCAAAAACAGACGGGGAGGTATTCTTTACCATGGCGCGCAATAAAAACCCGGAGGAAACCGTGAATCGGATTCTGGACACGGCATATCGCTTATTTCTCGAGAAAGGCTATGAGTACACTTCCATCCAGGATATTATCAATAATCTGGGAGGCTTGAGCAAGGGAGCCATTTATCACCATTTTAAGTCCAAGGAAGATATCTTAGAAGCAGTCACGAACCGGATAACAGAGCAGTCGAACCGGATGCTTGCCGGGGTTCGGGACAGAAAGGACTTAAACGGAAAGGAAAAGCTGGAAGCTATCTTTAGGGAATCCATTAACCGGCCGGTACAGGATGAGATTTTTGCTATGGCCCCCAGCTTTCACAACAATGCGAAACTGATGCTCAGTATGGTGAATGATGCCGTGAAGCAAGTGGCGCCGAATTATATTCTTCCTATCATAGAAGAGGGGATTGCAGACGGAAGCATTGTCACGGACTATCCGGCTCAGCTTGCGGAACTGATTATCTTTGTGGCGAATGTCTGGATGAATCCCATGAATTTCGGGGATACGCAGGAAGAGGCTTTCGGTAAGTTTATGGTGTTTCAACAGATGCTTGAGGGCTTCGGACTGGATATTGTGGATGAGAAAATGCTTGGGCGGCTTCAGGAGCTTGCGGCTATCTACCAGAAGAAAAAGTAGTAAAAATGCAATTCATAAGCTGGAATTGCAGCAATTGAGATGCGAGGACAAAAGAGTAATCATCGAAGGGCTGTTTTTTGACAGCTCCTTCTTTGGGATAAATACATACCGTCGTTCGGTATTAAATGGAGGTTTAGAAAATGAAACAGGGTTTATTTTCCAGAGATTTTACTCTGGTGGTCATCGGGCAGATTATCTCTCTCTTTGGAAATGCGACTATCCGCTTTGCGCTGCCCCTGTATCTATTGAATCAGACAGGTTCCTCGGCCCTCTATGGAACTGTGATGGCATGTGCGTTTATTCCGGCAATTCTGCTGTCTCCCATAGGAGGAATCGTTGCGGACCGGGTCAATAAGAGAAACATCATGGTGATTCTGGACTTTTTTACGGCGGCCCTGATCCTTGGTTTCTCCCTTTTTCTGGGGAGGGTGAATCTGGTAGTCCTCCTGACGGCAACTATGATGCTGTTATACGGGATTGCCGGCGCCTATCAGCCTTCTGTACAGGCCAGTATTCCGGCCCTGGTAAGTCCGGAGCATTTTATGGAGGCCAATTCCATCATTAATACCATCAGCTCCTTTGCCAATCTGATCGGCCCGGTACTTGGAGGAATGCTTTACAGCGCTTACGGGCTGAAAACGGTACTGCTGCTCTGCATGGTGTGCTTTTTCCTGTCGGCAGTGATGGAGATTTTTATTCGGATTCCCTTTGTGAAACAGGATTCGGGGGGAGGCATTTTAAAGATGGTAAAGGGGGATTTTCGCGAGAGTTTTCAGTTTATACGAAAAGAAAAGCCTCAGATTGGGAGAATAACCCTGGTAGTCTGTGAGATCAATCTGTTCCTGTCTGCCATGATCGTCGTTGCGGTGCCTTATCTGGTGACGGAGGTACTAAAGCTTGGTTCAGAGAATACGGCAAATACCCTCTACAGCTTTTCCCAGGGAGCTCTGGCGGCAGGAGGGCTTACCGGCGGCATCATGGCAGGTGTTTTTGGGAAAAAGCTGTCCATCGGGAAGGCAGGAGGTTTGATTGCAGCTGCTGCGTCAGCAGTATTTCCCATAGGGCTTGCATTAGCGCTGAATCTCTTTCCTATGGGGATTTATCTGGTCATTACCGGCTGCTGCTTCGTGATTATGGTGCTTTCTACCATGTTTTCCGTGCAGATGCTGTCTTTTGTCCAGGCGGAGACACCGGGACATCTGATTGGAAAGGTGATTGCCGTGATTCTCACCATCTCCATGTGCGCACAGCCTTTGGGAAATGCCCTGTATGGGGTGCTGTTTGAACTCTGCGAGGGGGTTGAGTCTGTCGTGGTTCTGTTCGCCGGGGGAACTTCCCTGGTGATTGCACTGAGAGCAGGGCGGAGGTTCCGGGAGCTTGAGTATAAAGGATAAGTTACGCCCGAAGCTCGTCAAAGCAGTACATGCTGAAAAACGTTGTAATCCCGGGAGCGCAGTCATAGTCCATATGGCAGCGTTCTGTCATTTCCTTTACAAAAATGCAGTAGGCAGACATGCAGGAGTATTGAAGCTTTGGAAAACGGCAGGGTTTCCCTTCCGTGACGGCGCAGGGACTGCAGAGGCTGCAGCCGCTTGCTCCGATCATCATTCCAGGCTCGCTGATGGTGTCAATGAGCTGCCGGGTCAGCTGGTTGTGCTGTGTTTTGGCGGGCCTGATCTGCGCATTGTCCAGGGGGTCGTCAATATCCCACATGGTCTGCAGTACCAGGGCCTGCCGCCAGCGGAGAACCTTTTCGCGCATCTGTTCTACCGTTCCGCAGTCCGGGGGACAGGCATAGTTGACGCCGTATTTTCCGCACAGATTTTCCTCGCAGAGGGTGCGGAAGTTAGGAACAAATACCAGTTCGTCCGTATTGATAATGGCCGCATCCGCAAAGCCGAGATTAAGTGCCAGTTTGATGAGTTCTTTTCCGTCCATTGTGAGTCCCCGCTTTCTTTTTTTAAAAAAATATCTTTCGAACAATTATTTGCTTACTTTTTGATGTATAAGTTCATGAATCATGTCAACATTCGTCTGCCTGGGAGAAAACACAAACCCAATCTCCCGGGAGGCAATGGGAAACGGGGCAGGCAGTTCCAGAAGTTTTTTTTCTTCCAATTCATTTTCCACAAATTCCCGAATTACACAGGCAATTCCCAGACCGATTTTTGCAAAATCAATCAGAAGATCCATCGAAGTGGCTTCCAGTATATTCTCCGGGAAAAGCTGCCGTTCTTTAAAGTATTGATCCAGATACTGCCGGGTCAGATTCTCTTTATCAAGCAGCATCAAAGTTCCGGATTTCAGCAAAAATGCGGAGTCGGAAGAGGAAAGCTCCGAAAGGCGCCCCGGAGCGTTCTGACCCAGGAAAAGCAGCAGATGTTCCAGATATTCCCCGGAAGCCACAAAAACGTCCTGAATCCGGCGGACCGGACAAAACTCCATGCCATGCAGGCTTTCGGGCCTGCCTGTAAGGCCCAGATCCAGATCTTCATGCGCCAGCATTTGAAGCGTATGGTTGGTGGACTGGCAGGCAATGGTTATCTGGACGTGGGGATGGAGTCTTACAAAATCCGAAAGATAGGGCAGAAGTACATATTTGCAGAGGGTGGAGCTGACGCCGATACGCAGATGCCCCACTCCAAGCTCCCGGCGCAGGCGGAGCTGACGTTCCCCGGCATCCAGAGCCTGAAAGGCAGACTTTACATGGGCAAAGAGCAGTTCTCCGTCCTCCGTAAGCTGTACGCCCCGGGAATTGCGGATAAAGAGAGGCGTATCCAGGGACTGCTCCAGCTTTTTGATCGACTGGCTGATGGCCGGCTGGCTGATGAACAGTTCATCGGCTGCCTTGGATATATTTCCGGCCAGAGCCGCAGCGTAGAAAATGCGGTAGAGGGACAGGTTCTGATTCATAGGTATGGCTCCGGTTTCTGTGATTTTATAAGATAAATTTATACTTGAAGGGTATCCCGTTAATACATGTCCCTTCGGGACGGGAGGATTTCGTCCGGCAAGGGACATCCTTCCGCGTTGTTATATGATTAAATTATAGGCCGGCTGTTTTGAAAACGCAAGAGGAGACTCAGCTTTCATAAATTTTTCAAAAAATCTGCCGCAATCTTCACTTGACATTAGTATGATTTCGTACTATACTGTCCGTTGCGACGGTATGAAATCGTACCAAAATTTTCTTTGAAATCTGGGATCGCGCAGTATTTGTGCCTAAGTGTGGCAGAGGAAATGGGGGATTATTATGAAAGCTTACAGTTCAAATGCCATGAAACGCTTCAACCATCTTCTTGGAGAGATTGAGGCGGTGTACCATGATATAGCCTTAAAATTCGGACAGTCGGACAGTGCCATGAGTATTCTCTATACCATCTGTGACTATGGGGAGAGCTGTCCGCTGCAGGAGATCTGCCGGCGGTCCGGTATCAGCAAGCAGACGATTAACTCTGCACTTCGTAAATTGGAGTCGGATGGAATTGTCTATCTGAAAGCGGCGGGATCCAGGGAGAAGAATGTCTGCCTTACCCAAAAGGGGAGGGAACTGGCAGAGACTACAGCCATCCGGGTCATTGAAGCCGAGAACGGAATTCTTGCCTCCTGGCCGAAAGAGGATGTGGAGAAGTATCTGGAGCTTACGGAGCGCTTTTTGGCGGGGATTAAGGAAAAAGCAAAAGAGATGGATAAGGAAGTATTATGAGAATTTTATTATCGGATCATTTTAATTACAAAAAATTACTGCGGTTTACCCTGCCGTCGATGGTTACGTTGGTTTTTACATCCATTTACGGTGTGGTGGACGGATTTTTCGTATCCAATTTCGTGGGGAAAACGCCTTTTACGGCGGTTAATTTTATTATGCCCTTTCTGATGATGATGGGCTGTGCAGGCTTTATGTTCGGAACAGGCGGGGGTGCATTGATTGCCATGACATTGGGGCAGGGAAAGGAGGAAAAGGCCAGGAGCCTGTTTTCCCTGATTGTCTATGTTTCCGGAATCCTGGGGATCATATTGGCGGTTCTGGGGTTTGTTTTCCTTAAGCCCCTGGCGGTTCTGCTTGGGGCGGAGGGACAGCTTCTTGCAGACAGCCTTACCTACGGACGAATTATCCTGCTGGCGATTCCGGCTTATATTCTCCAATATGAGTTTCAATGTCTGTTTGCGACGGCGGAAAAGGCTTCTCTGGGGCTGGGAGTGACTATTGCGGCAGGATGCACCAACATTGTTCTGGATGCTTTGTTTGTGGCAGTGTTTCATTGGGGCCTTCCGGGTGCGGCTGCGGCCACGGCGGTAAGCCAGCTTGTAGGCGGTGTGATTCCGCTGATTTATTTTGCCCGGCCTAACGACAGCCTTCTTAAGCTTGGCAGGACAGAATTTGACGGAAGGGCTCTTGTAAAAGTATGTACCAACGGCTCTTCGGAGCTCCTGAACAATATTTCCATGTCTCTGGTGAATATGCTTTACAATCTGCAGCTTTTAAAATATATCGGCGAGGACGGTGTCGCGGCCTACGGGGTGCTGATGTATGTAAGCCTGGTATTTCAGGCAGTTTTCATCGGTTATTCCGTGGGGACGGCGCCGGTTATCGGTTATCACTACGGAGCACAGAATGTTCTGGAGCTTAAGGGACTGTTGAGAAAGAGCCTTGTGCTGCTTGGGGTTTTTGCGGCGGCAATGTTCGGGGCCTCTTATCTGCTTGCCAGGCCGCTTTCCTTTGTATTCACCGGTTATGATGAGGAACTGCTTGCGCTGACGGTACGGGCTTTTTCTCTGTTTGCCTTTTCGTTTCTGTTTTCGGGGTATGTGATTTTTGGTTCGTCCTTTTTCACTGCTCTGAACAACGGGCTGATCTCAGCGGCCATCTCCATCCTTCGGACTATGGTGTTCCAGGTCTTAGCGGTTCTTATCTTTCCGCTGTTCTGGAAAGTGGACGGGATCTGGCTTTCAATGGCGGCTGCAGAGCTGCTGGCTCTGGCTGTGACAGTTCTCTTTCTGCACGCAGAAAAGAAGAGGTATGGATATTGAGTGCAGTGTGACTTGGGCTAGGGTTGACAGAATCTGTTTCCAATGCTAAGATAACAGCATAATTTTAGTCTGCACAAGGGGAATTAGGTGGGAATCCTAAGCGATGCGGTCACTGTAAGCGGGACATATGCCGTCCTGGCAAGCCAGGTTACCGAAGGCAGGCGGAATGAAGCTTCCTTGCAAGGCCAGGCATTCCGGACGAAGATTTTCAGGGCAGGTCTGTCAATTGCAGGCCTGCTTCTTTTTATGCACAGGCTGTGCACTGTGAGGGATATTACGGAACTGGAACAGGAGGATGGAAATGAACAAGGATAAGAAAGCAATTTTAATTACCGCAGTGCTTTTAGCGGTTCTGTGTCTTCTGGCGGTACTGGGGTATCAGAGATTTGCCCCGAAAGGTACGGCAGGGGAAAAAGAAATTACGGTGAAGGTGATTCACGGGGATGCCGGTGAGAAGGAGTTTACATACACAACAGACGAAGAATTTTTAGAGGCTGTTCTGAAGGAAGAGGGGCTGGCAGAGGGCGAGGAAGGGCCTTACGGTCTTTTTATCACTTCCGTGGACGGAGAGACCGCGGACAAATCCAGGCAGCAGTGGTGGTGTCTGACAAAGGGCGGTGAAACGGTGAATACCTCTGCTGCGCAGACACCCATTGCGGGTGGAGACGTGTTTGAACTGACGCTTACCGAAGGATATTAAAAGGAAGGTTCCGATGAACACAAAGATGACTGCGAATGCAAAAATGCGGATGAATACAAAAATGCTGGTTGTATCCGCCATGCTGACTGCTGTTCTGTTTGCCGGGCAGGTGGGGATGCAGTTTTTACCGAATATTGAGATTGTAACGCTTCTCATCATTTTGTATACCCGGATCTATGGGAAACGGGTTTTTGCCATAATCTATGCATTTGTGCTGCTGGAAGGCCTTTTTTATGGATTTGGTATATGGTGGGTCAGCTATCTTTATATATGGAGTATTTTCGCTTTGATAGTGCTGCTCATCAAAAGTGATTCTGTTATTTTTTGGAGCATGGTTTCGGGAATTTTCGGGCTCTGTTTTGGATTCCTGTGTGCGATCCCCTATTTTGTTACGGGAGGCATAGGGGCAGGGCTTGCCTATTGGGGAGCCGGCCTTTATTTTGACCTGCTTCACTGTGCCGGGAATGTGCTGCTCTGTGCCGTTTTGTATCGCCCGCTTTTCCGGATTCTCTCATTTCTGGCAATGGAGACAGGGAGGAGTATGGGAGTAAAGCGACAGAGTTGAAAAGAGATTTTTAAAAGGAGATACTTGACAACAGGTTTGGGTTTTTGTTATTATTCCATTAACAGGAAAAGGAGCTGAAAGGATGATTATTTATTTCTGCTAAACAATGGTAAGTGAACAGTGACCAGGAGCACAGCTGCGCAGGCGGCTGCTCTTAAGATGTCCGGCAGAAATGATATTCTTTCAGTGTATAAAGAAAGCAGATAGATGTACAGCCCTGGCAGAGTCGGCAGATCATAGATAAGTTTTTGCTTATGTTTTTGAGAATGCAGACCGTCAAGAGGAAATGTATTTGCGGCACGGAGAATCAGTTCTTCGTGCTTTTTCTTTTGCGCTTTCAGGAGAGCTGCCGGTACAGTCAACAGAGACGGCGTAAGAGGGCCGTGCATGAAAAAGAAAGGATGTGGCTTGTATGGCTCAGATAAAAGTAAATGATTTAACCTTCTGTTACGAAGGCAGCTATGACAATATATTTGAACATGTAAACCTGCAGATAGATACGGATTGGAGATGCGGCTTGATTGGGCGGAACGGGAAGGGAAAGACGACATTTCTCAGGCTGCTGACGGGAGCCTGTGAATATTCCGGAACCATAACGGGCCCCATGGAATGCGTATATTTTCCGTATAGTTTACCAGGCGGAGCCTGCCCGTCCCCAACCGTTCTGGAATTATTGGAGAAGCTCAACCCCGAATACGAGCTGTGGAAGGTCTGCCGGGAGATGGAGATGCTTTCAGTAGATCCGGAGGTATTAAACCGCAGTTTTTGCACCTTAAGCGGAGGCGAGCAGACCAAGATTCTCCTGGCCCTGCTTTTTTCGGGGGAAAACAGGTTTCTTCTGATTGACGAGCCCACCAACCATCTTGATATGGAGGGAAGAGAAAAAGCAGCGGAATATCTGAGAAAAAAGAAGGGTTTTCTTCTGGTATCCCATGACAAATGGTTTCTCGATCAGTGCGTGGATCACGTACTGGTGCTGGAGCGGCAGACCATAACTGTCATGCAGGGAAATTTTACTTCCTGGCAGGAGCAGAAGGCCAGACGGGACGCCCACGCCCTGGCGGAAAACGAACGGCTGCAAAAGGACATTTCCCATCTTCAGGAGGCCGCACGCCAGGCAGAGGGCTGGTCCAATGCGGTAGAAAAAACAAAGCTTGGAACGCGTACCGGAGGCTTACGTCCGGATCGGGGATTTATCGGCCACAAGGCGGCCAAAATGATGAAACGCTCCAAAAATACGCAGCACCGCATGGAAAAGGCCGCCCGGGAAAAGGAGGGGCTTTTAAACAACCTGGAAACCACCGAGGAACTGAAGCTGTTTCCTTTAACGTATCATAAGGAATGTCTTGTAAAGGCAAGGGATCTGTCTGTCCGTTATGGAGAAAGGATCGTCTGCCGGGATATCAGCTTTGAATTAAAAAACGGTATGCAGCTGGCCTTGAAGGGAGAAAACGGCTGCGGTAAAAGCAGCATATTGAAAAAAATTCTGGGGGCAGACATAGAGAGCAGCGGAGAGCTTTTCACGGCTTCCGGCCTGGTGATTTCCTATGTGCCCCAGGATGTAAGCATGCTCTCCGGCAGACTTTTGGACTATGCCGGGGAACAAAAGCTCACAGAACATCTCCTTTTGGCCCTCCTTCGCAAGCTGGATTTTCCCAGGATGCAGTTTGAAAAGGATATGAGCTGCTACAGCGAGGGACAGAAAAAGAAAGTGGCGCTGGCGGCAAGCCTTCTGACTAAGGCGCATCTGTATATCTGGGATGAACCTTTAAATTATATTGATATTTTTTCCCGCATGCAGCTGGCGCAGCTTATCCGGACCTACCGTCCGGCCATGCTTCTGGTTGAGCATGACAAAAGCTTTCTTGAAGAGATTGGCGCAAAGCAGGTGGAGATTTCCCGAAAAAAATAGCGCAAAGGGCGGCCGGACAGGGATAGGTCAATGTCCCTCCGGAATCATCAAGGGAACTGTAAATTCTGCAGATGATTCTTGTATTTCTCAATGCACTCCGTAAATAGTTCGATGGCATGATCGGAATCGCCATTTTTGATATACTCAGTGGTTTGAACAAGGGCATCATAAGTATTCTGCCGTCCGATATATTCGCAGTAATCGGCCCAGGCAGAGATGGAAGCAGTGAAAAATGCATTCATAATCAAGGGAACAATACAGTTTCCGCTTAAGGATGCAATGGATTTCCGGTACATGAAAAGAGCGGTTGCGAAGGTATTAATATCAGAAGCAAGCGCTTTTTTTACGTCTTCCTGTAAGGATTCCAGCGTCCGGATATGCTCCGGATTCCGAAGCCTGGCTAAAATCCGGATACCGGGACATTCCAGATAAAGGCGTGTGTCCAAAAGGCTGATCAGCATTTTCTTATCCGGCATATCGCCCCGATAGCGTATAATAGCAAGAAGGGTATCCAGATTGCCGGTGCTGGTATAGTCGGCAACGTAGACGCCTTTTCTGGACATAATATCCAGAAAGCCCATACGGACCAGTTCCCGAAGACCCTCATGGACTACCGTTTTGCTGATTCCCATAGTATCAGCCAGCTCCCGTTCCGTAGGCAGCCGATCACCGGGTTTTAATTCACCGGATAAAATCATTTCTTCAATCTGAGATAAAAATAATTCTTTGATGGATGGTGCATCAATCTTTTTGAAAGTCAAATCATGTTCCCGCTTTCTGTTTTATAAGCTATGCCTTATCGGATGAAACCGCCAGCTTCAAAGGGAATATATGAATGGGATATCCGAAAGATATGAACTTTTATATATAAAGTGATCCTATCACAGAAAAAGCTGAAAAGTCAATAAAAATCTGGTCAGACCAAGACCAGAAAAAAGATTGACACTTTTTTGTCAACTATGTCAATTTACAAGGAAGGAAATGTGTCGGAAAATAGAATTATATAACGGTTTTAATCAGGGAGATAAGGATGGAAAAGAATGTACGTGTCATTGAAGTAAAGCGAAGTATTTTTGAAAATAACGATAAAGATGCCGAACGTCTGAGAGCAGAGCTTAAGGAGAAAAAGGTGTTTCTTTTAAATCTTATGTCCTCTCCGGGATCGGGAAAAACCACGACACTTCTGGCTCTTGCAAAGGCCTTAAAGGGGCGGCTTAATATGGGAGTTATGGAGGCGGACATTGATTCTGCAGTGGATGCGGAGACGATGATGAACGCAGGCATCAAATCCATTCAGATCCATACGGGAGGCATGTGCCATCTGGACGCGGATATGACCAGGCAGGGCTTGTATGAGTTCGGCATGGAGGATGCGGAGCTGATTGTACTGGAAAATGTGGGCAATCTGGTGTGCCCGGCGGAATTTGATACCGGGGCGGTAAAGAATATGACGATTCTCTCCGTACCGGAGGGTGACGATAAACCCCTGAAATACCCTCTGATGTATGAGAAATGTGATCTTTTGGTTATCAATAAGGTGGATGTGCTGCCCTATTTTGATTTTCAGAAAGAACGGGTGGAAGAGTATGCAAGGCGGCGGAATCCAAAGATTGATATTCTTTATATTTCTGCTAAAACAGGGGAAGGCGTTGACAGGCTGGCAGACTGGATTGTGGACCAGGCGGAAGCATGGACAAAGTAAGGAGCACAGACGGCTTATGGAAGAGAAAAAATCGGTGATTTTTGCAGTGGCCGGAAAGGGAGGTGTAGGGAAAACCTCCATTGCGGCAACTCTTGTCCGCTTATTGGCAGAGGAGTATCCGGATAAACGGATTTTAGCGATTGATGCGGACCCGGCTGTGGGATTGTCCACAGCACTTGGGATTGAGGTGGAGACTACGGTGGATGATATCCGCAAAGCCGTTGTCGCTACGGCAGAAAGCGGAGATACAAAAAATGCCGTTGAGCTATTGGGGGAGGCCAGATACCGCATCTTTGATGCTCTGGTGGAGACGGACGGCTTTAGTTTTATTGCAATCGGAAGGCCGGAAGCAGCAGGCTGCTATTGCAGGATTAATTCCTATCTCAAGGAAGTAATCAGCATTTTGTCGGAGAATTTTGATTATGTAGTCATTGACGGTGAGGCAGGAATTGAACAGATCAACCGCCGGGTTATGGAAAAAGTGACCCATCTGCTTTTGATTACGGATTCCAGCAAAAAGGGAACCCAGGTGATAAAAACCATCCGGCAAGTGGCGGACGAGCTGGTGATGTATGACCAGATGGGCGTGATAGCAAACCGGCTGCCGTCCATGAAAGTGAAGGAATTTATGGATACCGGGGATATTCCGGTGCTGGCATATATACCATCGGATGCATCTCTTGCGGAGTTTGATTTAAAGGGGGAAAACGTGTTTTATCTGCCGGAAGACGCAGAGATTGTCCAGGGTGTGAAGGAAGCGCTGGGGAAGCTGGAACTTTAAACAGCAGTATCTTGTCAGTGCACAGAAGGATTTGCGGATGCGATTTTTGCAGCCGAAAATTCTTCTATATAGGGGTGTACTGATAAGATACTGCGGAACTTATAATGGAGGGAGAATGAAAGACTTAAAACATCTATACTATTTTGAAAAGCTTCTGGAGGATGCCAATAACGAGCTGGTCCGCCAGGCCCGGGCGGAGGGCAGAAAATGCATTGCCACTGTCTGCGAGAATATTCCGGAGCCTTTGCTGAATCTGCCAGGAACATTTTCCGTGCGTCTCAGGGCGCCTCGTACCGGCTCTATCGAGATGGCAACCTATTATCTGACCAGCTTTCTCTGCGAATATACGAGAGCATTGCTGGAGCGTGCCATTGAGGGCGGTTACAACTTCACGGATTGTATGATCACACCGGACGGCTGCTCCATGCTGAATCGCTGTGCGGAAAACATGGAGCTTCTCCGTACCATGCAGAAAGAGCATTTCTTCTGGGAGTATATGGAGATTCCCATGAAAGCCGACGAAAATGGGCTGAATCTCTATACGCTTCAATGTCAGAATCACATTCTGAATCCGTTGAAAGAGCAGTTTGACATTGATACCTCCGATGCTGCTGTTCGGAAAGCAGTGGAGGAGCATAATCGTGTCTGCCGGTTGATTCGGAGGATTGGGGAGTACCGCAGAGAAGAGAATCCCAGAATAACCGGATATGAATTCCATATCCTCACCATGGCTACCTATGTGGCGCCCAAGGATCTGCTCATAGAGATGCTTCAGGAAACCTTAGAGGAGCTTAAGACCAGAAAGCCGGAGGAAAAGAATCCCTACCGAATCAGAGTAGTTCTCGTTGGTTCTGAGGTGGATGATGTGGATCTGGTGCATCTCATTGAGGACTGCGGAGCCTATGTGTGTGCGGACCGTTTCTGCTATGGATCCTTCCCCGGACGGGACGTCATAGAACTGAATGATGGGGAGGACGCATTAACCCAGATTTGCCGCCAGTACATGTACCGGGGACAGTGTGCCAGATATATGAATCAGGACAAGATTCAGGAGCGGCGGAAATACGTGGATCGGCTGGCAAAGGAATATCATGGGGACGGAATCATTTACCAGCAGATTAAGTTCTGTGATCCCTGGGCTTATGAGCGTATGGTGGGAACCCAGGTTCTGCGTGATGAATATCATTATCCCGTTCTGTCGGTGGATCGGCCGTATGCAGTTGGCAATTCCGGACAGCTCCGCACTCGTGTTCAGGCCTTTGTGGAGAGCGTGGAGCTTAAAAAGATCCAGGGAGGTGACAGATAAATGGGAAAAGCAGTAGGAAGTGAACGGCTGGGAAGCTTTTATACCAACGGGAAAGTGAGAAAGCGCCGGGAGTGGCGCGGAGTGAGGGATACCTTTTATGATTATACCAGGTGGCTTCATATTATGGGCATTCTCACCAAGTTTATTGTAAAGCCCCGGAATATCAAAGCCTTTTTCCGTTATCGCTGGATGGGCAATTATCTTGCGGCTCCTATGATGGTGGATCGCCATACCCAGGGGCTTAGGGGACCTCAGCTTCGCATTGCCCATACGGAGTTCGATTTGGTAATGGAGGATATTGCGAAGCTTTTAGACAATCTTTTTCGGGGAGACCGGAAAATCGGAAACGACAAAGAGTTTTCCAAAAAGGTCGTATTGATGGATGAAAATGAAATGACAGCGGTTATGATGGGCTTTCCTACTTTAAAGGGCTTAAGCCGTGAGACGCCTTCCGTCTATGTGTCCGTACTTTTGAACCAGTATGCAGCATGTCATTATCTGGATACAGCCCAGGAATTCGGGCTTTCCGGAGATGTCTGTCCTATGCCGGCGGCGGAAGCGGGCGTGTCCATTGAGGATGATTTCCCGGTTCTCGGAGCCTGCGCCATTCAGTGCAATACTACCTGCGACGGCTCTCTTATGGGAAATGGCGTGATTTCCAAGCGTCTGGAGTTGGAGGATCATGTTCCCTGCTTTCAGCTGGCGGCGCCTCTTCGCCACCGGGAGGAGGATGTGCAGGAGTATGCGGCCCAGGAGATCCGCAATGCCATTCAATTTATTGAGGAGCATACAGGTGAAACCTGGGATTGGGATTATTATTTTGAGTGTGCGAAACGGGTCAATGAATCCACCCGTCACCGGATGGAGTGGCTGGAAATGAATAAGACGGATTATCCTCAGGTCTTTGGCTCCAATCTTGCCCTCTATACGGAGACCAACTACATGGCCATCTGCGGCAAGGTTCCGGAATTTGTGGATGCGGACCGGAAGATATCTGCCATTGCGGAGAAGGCTTACCGGAAAAAGACCATGGTAGTCAAGGAATACCGCCATCGGGCTATTATCTGGGGCGTTCAGTCTCATTTCTATTTTGATTTTCTCATCTGGCTGCAGAATTGCTGGGGGATTCTGCCCCTTACGGATATGCTTTCCATGGTATCCACAAAAATTCTGTCAGAGAGTGACAAGGAGCAGGCTGTCTATGATATGGCATGGCTTACGGAAAATATGATTATGCGGAACCGCACCCACGGAGGATACAAGGTGCTGCTGGATGAGCTTTGGGAGTTCTGTGAGGAGTTCCGGGCAGATACGGTGATCCTTTGGGAGCATATCAGCTGTAAGGCCTTGGACGGAATGCATGGACAGTTTGAGGAGAAGGCAAGGGAGAGAGGAATCCATCTTATCTGGGTGGATCACGATCTGTTTGATCCCAGAATTATTTCCCGGCAGGAGATTCGGGATCAGGTGAACCGGTACATGCGGACTGTCTTTCGGGAGGAGCCGTTAGATCCGACTCTTGAAGTAATTCCTGACGAGCATTCCTGGTAGGAAAGCCGGAAATGCGGAACTAAGATAGAAAGGGAGCAAGTAGTATGAAATATTATGGCGGATGTGATTCGGGAAGTACCTACACAAAATGTGTAATTATTGATGAAAATGGAAAAATGGCGGCAAATGTCACCCTCCGAAGCCGTATCAATTCTGTACTCAGCGCAGAGGATGCCTTAAACAAGGCCATAGCGCAGGTGCCGGAATTAGACAGTGCAAAGGACTTGGCCTATCTGGTAGGCACCGGCTACGGGCGCAACAAGGTTCCCTTTGCGGACGAAAATATCTCGGAGATCAGCTGTCACGCTATGGGCGTTCATGCAGCAGATCCCAGCGTGAAAGCGATTATTGACATTGGCGGCCAGGACGTGAAGGGGATTTCCGTGGATACGGATGGAACGGTGCGGAACTTTGCCATGAATGACAAATGCGCAGCAGGCACAGGACGTTTCTTTGAGGCAATGGCCAGAGCCTTTGAGATGGATTTGGATGAATTTTCCAGATTATCTCTGAAGGCAAAAAACGTGATCCCCATTACCTCCCAGTGTACCGTATTTGCAGAATCTGAGGTAATTTCTCTGGTGGGAGAGGGAAAACCCATGGATGAGATTGCGGCAGGCATTGAATTATCGGTTGCAAAGCGATGCTTTGTTATGTCAAAGAAAGCGGGAGCCGTGAGCAGCATTGCCCTTACCGGAGGCTGTGCAAAGAATGAAGGGTTAAAGGCGGCAATCGAGAAGGTTTTGAACCTGAAGGTAATTGAGCTGCCCATGGATCCGCAGCTTATGGGAGCTTTGGGGGCTGCGGAATTTGCCCGTCAGAAAGGAATGGCAGGAGAAAAGTAGATAAATTTCGGGAAAACAGTACCAGAAAGAGGTTTGGAAGAACGAAAGGAGAAGGGAGAGGACATGACGGGATTTTTACATATTTTATTTATTGCAGTAATTGCTGCCTTGTGCTTATTTGTGCTGACATTTCTCGTATATTTTTTCAATCTTGATATGAAGCTGACGGCGGCACTGGCCCCGTGGTTTGAGAAGCATTATGACAAAGTAGACAGGGATAAGCATTTATAATGGGAATGAAGCTGTATGATGAAGTAATAAAGAAATGTCAGGATCTTCTGGAAACAGAAGAAAGCCATGGATTGTTTATTGGGGAAACCAGATGGCCGGAGGTTTCTGACCGGAGTATGATTTTGAGAAGCGATATGGCCTATGAATTGGGAGGAGAGGGACTTCCTGCTATTGGCTGTACCATCATTACGGCCAATCAAGAGCTGGTGACTTCGGACAAAATTACTCTTGTGGGAAAGGATCTTCCGGAAATCCGGAAGGATGTTCCCTATGGCAGGATTGCCCTGGTGCGTGTGAATGAGGAAACCTTGGGGGAAGGGCAGGTCTTGTATCAGGCGATTCGGGCGCTTGAATATACCAGATATCATTTTTACCCGGAGGGATTTATGATGCGTGTGTCGGCTTTTAAGCAAAAGGAGAGTGTCCGTATTGGAAAGGCTGCCCTTGCAAAAGGCCTGGATTTTACAAAAGCTGGAAACCGTATGATTTCCGCATTTCATAAAAATCCTTCTGTGAAAGCAGTTCATATCTATTATGTAACCCAGGAGGATTTTGGTTATAAACTCCTTGGGGCGTATGCTAAGGAGGCGGAGAGCATTACACAAACCATAGATCACATTTTGAAAACCAGCATAATGGACTGCGGCGCCTGCAGCCTGCAGAAGGTGTGCGATGAGGTGGAGGGACTGAGGGAGCTTCACTTTGCAAGATAGTCCAGCTAAGAAATGTCAAGTGTTTACTAGAGATATTTTTTGCTGGACGGTAAAGTCGGGGAGGCGTACGAGAGGAACTTTCATGAGTGCCCTTTCGAATGAAAGTTCCTCTTATTACAGGTGTGTCGAAGCGACTTTACCCTTTAGTGCCGCCTGGCAGCAACTTAAAACAGTAATATCCCTCACAGTGCACAAATCAATTTACAGGCACATGCATCTGTGACTGGAAATTGATTTAGGCTAAAGTGTACTGGGAGGGATATTACGGAACTGGAATAGGAGGAAAAATATATGGCATTTGATATGGAACAATACAACAGATGGCCGGCAAATCACAAGCATGATAAGGAACCCAGCAAAAAAATCATTGCATTGGGAAAGAAAATCACGGATGTGGCGGCCCACATGATTGGCGGCGTCAAGGTGGAGGATCCGGAGTACTGGGGATTGGCGGAAATCATTACCGAGGAGATGGCGGAGGTCGGCCTTGCCATGAAGAAGCGGACGCCTTATACCTTTGCGGAGCTGTGCAGGCTCAATAAGATTGACAAGGCCGGAGAAGAAAAGTTTCAGAAGCTTCTGGATGAAATGAGCTACATCGGGCTCTTAGAATATGATTACGGCTACCACTACGATCATAACGGACGCACCCGCGAGCAGACAGAGCGCAGGTATATTCTTCCCATGTTTGTGCCGGGATCCGCAGAGCTGTTTAACATGGAGGAGCTTCCGGACGGCAGTAACCCAAGGCTTCGGGAACACCCGGACGTTGCCTCTTTCTTTGAGCGTATGACATTTATCCCCCTGGCCGGCATTACCCAGATGGTTCCGCCGGGAGGAGCCGGAATCGGAATGCATGTTATCCCTGTGGAAAAAGCCATTTCCATGGAAAATCAGTCCGTGGATCTGGAGCATCTTTCCTACTGGCTGAAGAAATACGAAGGCCATATCGGAGTGGGCCGCTGTTCCTGCCGTGCATCCCGTAAAGTCTTAGGTGAGGGCGTGGCGGATGATGATTACGGCTGGTGCATCGGTGTAGGCGACTTTGCGGACTACTGCCGGGAGACGGGCAAGGGTCACGATATCACCTATGAAGAAGCTATGGCGATTCTAAAGCGTGCCGAGGAAAATGGCTTTGTTCACCAGATTACCAATATTGACGGTGAGAACAAGATTTTCGGTATCTGCAACTGTAATGTAAATATTTGTAACGCCCTTCGCACCTCTCAGCTTTTCAACACACCCAATATGTCACGCTCCGCCTATGTGGCCCATGTGGATAAGGAAAAGTGCGTGGCCTGCGGACGCTGCGTGGAATACTGCCCGGCAGGAGCCACAAGGCTTGGACAGAAGCTTTGCACCAAGGACGGCAGCGAGATTCAGTATCCAAAGCAGGAGCTTCCAGATGCAGTAAAATGGGGAAAGGATAAATGGGATCCGGACTATCGGGATAACAACCGGATAAACAGCCACAAGACAGGGACATCTCCCTGTAAGACAGCCTGTCCGGCCCACATTGCCGTTCAGGGCTATCTGAAAAAGGCTTCCCAGGGGAAATATACGGAGGCTCTGGCTCTTATTAAAAAGCAGAATCCATTTCCGGCAGTCTGCGGACGTATCTGCAACCGCCGCTGTGAGGATGCCTGTACCAGAGGAACCATTGATCAGGCCGTTGCCATTGATGCGGTAAAGAAATTTATTGCAGAGCAGGATTTGAAAGCCGAGACCAGGTATATTCCGCCTGTAGTCATTCCGGCAAGCATCCATATGGATCATTTCCCGGAAAAAATCGCCATTATCGGGGGCGGTCCGGCAGGCTTAAGTGCAGCCTTTTATCTGGCAGAAAAGGGCTACCGTCCTACCGTATTTGAGAAAAATGAGATGCCCGGAGGAATGCTCCGCTATGGAATCCCCTCCTATAAGCTGGAGAAAGATGTGATCGAGGCTGAAATTGATGTGATGCGCCAGATGGGCGTGGAGATCAAGACAGGCATTGAGGCAGGAAAGGATGTCACCCTGAATGAGCTTCGTTCCCAGGGCTACAAGGCTTTCTACATAGCCATCGGCTGCAGTGCAGGCCGCCGCCCCGGAGTGCCTGGTGATGAGGCGGAGGGAACCATGACGGCCATTGAATATCTCCATGACGCCAATACGGGAAACACCTCCTACACTGGAAGAGTTGTGGTAGTAGGCGGTGGAAATGTGGCTATTGATGCTTCTAGGGTAAGTATCCGGAGCGGAGCCGCAGAGGTAACCCAGCTCTGTCTGGAGTCCGAAAAGGAAATGCCTGCATCGGAAGAAGAGGCTCGTGAGGCTCTTCGGGACGGTGTTGTGATCAAGCATGGCTGGGGCCCGAAGGAAGTGCTCACAGAGGACGGAAAGGTTACAGGAATTGTATTTAAGAAATGTCTTTCTGTTTTCAACAAAGAGGGAAAATTTGCGCCTGCCTATGATGAGGAGGATACTATCACCATTGCCTGTGACAGAGTAATCTTTGCAGTGGGCCAGAGAACGGTATGGGGCAGTCTCTTAGAAGGAGAAAAGGTGTCCTTTCAGGGACCTGCCATTGTGGCGGATAAGCTTACGTTCCAGACGGAGCAGTCGGATATTTTTGTGGGCGGCGATGTGTATACAGGGCCCAAATTTGCCATTGATGCCATTGCGGCAGGCCATTATGCGGCAGAGTCTCTGCACCGCTATGTACATAACGGCCATATGACCATTGGCCGCAACCGCTGGGAGTTCAATGAGCTGGATAAAGACAATATTCTGGTGGAAAGCTATGACAATTCCTCCCGTCAGATAGAGGGCGTTGACAGCTCCGTACCGGCCAAATCCTTTAAGGATGCTCATTTGACATTTACAGAGGAGCAGGTGAAAAAGGAGACTGCCCGGTGTCTTGGCTGCGGAGCAACCGTTGTGGATGAAAATAAGTGTATCGGCTGCGGCGTGTGTACGACCAAGTGCGAATTTGATGCTATTACGCTGCGGAGGGATCGGCCGGAGTGTACCAATATGGTAACGGCGGAGGATAAGTTTAAGCATATTATTCCTTATCAGTTGAAGCGGGCGGTGAAGATTGTAACTCATAAAAAGGGATAATGGCGGCGGACGGGGCTGTCGGGAAATAAGGCAGCCCCTGTTTAGAAACGGAAAATGAAGGTTTTTAAAAGAAGCTTTTACGGATGGGGAGAGGAAAAATAATGCATGAGCTGGGCGTTGTGTTTTATGTTGTCCGGGATGTAAAGCAGGTGGCAGAGGAGAATCAGGTGGAAAAGGTGGCTTCCGTAACTTTGCAGATCGGGGAAGTGTCGGGAGTGGTTCATGACTATCTGATTGACTGCTGGAACTGGGCAAGGAAAAAAGAACCTGTTATGGAAGAGGCTGAGCTTGTGATAGAACAATTGGATGCGGTTTCTTTCTGTGAGGACTGCAGGCAGGAGTATCCGACGGTGCAGTATGCAAAGACTTGTCCCCATTGCGGAAGTGAGCGTACTTATCTGCTGCGGGGGAATGAATTTTTGATTAAAGAGATTGAGGTGTGTTGAAAGCATTGTGTATTTGGCATTTATTAGGTTTGCAGTGTTTTCACGGTCTCAATAAATCGAAGAACATCTTTAGACGCATTTTGACTGTATAAAAGACCGTAAGGGATATTATAATTCCAGTTGACCGGAATGGTCACAAGGCCGGGATGGACATCTCGCCAGCATTCATTGCACAGTAGAATATGCCCGGTTTCCACACAGCGGTTGAATACGGACAGATCATAGAACTGAGGAGCATCTTCAATGTGAATCGCAGGATGATGCTCCTTTAAGCTGTTTCTGATAAAGTCATTCACAGGGGAATCCCCTTGTTTTACCATAATAAGAGTTTCGTCATAGAGATCCTCCGGTTCCAGATACTGCTTTCCGGCCAGAGGGTGGTTTCTCGGTACGGATACCATTTTCCGATACCGTCCGATGGGAAGAAAACGGCAGCGTGAAAGCCAGGCTTTGGAATCGCATACGCCGATTAAAAAGTCAAAGACGGTTCCCAGCTGGCCGATTACCTCCAGGATGTTTTCGTGATTGTCCTCAAAGGGAACCAGATGCAGCTTATATTCGGGAAATACGCTGCTCGCTTTGTACCAGAGATCCATAAAAGGCCGGGCCGGATTCAGGAGAGAGGTGCCGACTCGGAAGATAGTATCCTCGGCATGCATGGCCGAGCGTGCATTGGCAATGGACCCGGACGAGTAATTCATCATAAACCGGGCATCCTGATAGATGATCTTTCCGGCTTTCGTTAAATGAATGCCGGATGAGGTGCGCTCCACAAGCTTCAGCTCAAAATGATGTTCCAGAGTATTGATTTGCTTCATCACGGCGGTGGGGGATATATACAGCTGGTTTGCAGCCTTTGTAAAGCTTCCGCAGTCTGCAACGGCGATAAAGGTGTCAAGCAGAGGATTGTACATAGGAGATCTCCTTGGTCATGGGTATAAACTATAAGTTTATACTATCATAACATATTTGAGATTCTCGATCAACGATATTTGGGGTAAACTGTATGTAAAAATAACCGGACAGAAAGGGGTATGAATGATATGGTAAAGCAGACGGCAGGAAGAGATGCACTGGGAACATTTGCACCAAAGTTTGCACAGCTGAATGATGACGTATTGTTTGGAGAGGTATGGAGCCGGGAGGAGAAGTTGTCCCTCCGGGATCGGAGCCTTGTTACCATCACGGCATTGATTGCCAGTGGAATGATTGATACTTCATTTCAGTATCATTTACAGACGGCAAAGAAAAATGGAATTACAAAGACAGAGATTGCAGAGATTCTGACTCAACTGGCATTCTATGCAGGATGGCCCAAGGCGTGGGCGGCATTTCGCATGGCAACGGAGATCTGGACAGAGGATGAACCGGCACAGGATGCAAAGTCAGCACATGAACAGTCTATGGTATTCCCAATCGGTAAGCCCAATGACGGATTTGCACAGTATTTCAGCGGCCAGAGCTTCTTAGCGCCTGTTTCCACCAGCCAGGTGGGAATCTTCAATGTGACCTTTGAGCCGGGATGCCGCAACAACTGGCATGTTCATCATGCGAAGTCCGGCGGCGGTCAGATCCTTATCTGTGTGGCGGGCAGAGGTTTCTATCAGGAGTGGGGAAAAGAAGCCATAGAGATGAAGCCCGGAGACGTGGTGAACATTCCGGCAGGCGTGAAGCACTGGCATGGAGCGGCACCGGATAGCTGGTTTTCACATCTGGCAGCAGAGGTTCCGGCGGAGGAGGGCTCCAATGAGTGGATGGAGCCGGTGTCGGATGAGGACTATGGAAAATTAGTTTAAATCAGTAATATCCTATCCGTGCACAAATCAATTTACAGACGCATGAATTTGCGGCTGGAAATTGATTTATATAAGGGTGTACGGGTAGGATATTACGGAACTGGAATCAGTAATATCCTATCCGTGCACAAATCAATTTACAGACGCATGAACTTGCGGCTGGAAATTGATTTATATAAGGGTGCGTGGGCAGGATATTACGGAACTAAAATTAGGAGGATTTGACCATGAGCAAAAGGTTAACAGCATATTTCAGCGCAAGCGGCGTTACGAAGCGGGCGGCTGAGACCCTGGCAGAAGCAGCCGGAGCGGATCTCTATGAGATTACTCCGGAGGTTCCCTACACATCCGCAGATCTGGATTGGATGGATAAAAGCTCCCGAAGCACCGTGGAAATGAAGGATAAGTCTTCACGCCCGGCCATAAAGGATAAAGATTTGGACATTGCCGGATATGATGTTCTGTTTTTGGGCTTCCCTATCTGGTGGTACGCTGCGCCCAGGATTATCAATACATTTTTGGAAAAATATGATTTTTCAGGAAAGAAGATTGTACTCTTTGCCACCTCCGGCGGAAGCGGATTTGGCAATACGGCTGCAGAGCTGAAAGGAAGCGTATCGGATTCTGCGGAGATAATCGAAGGAAGGCTTTTAAAAGGAAGCGTATCGAGGGCAGAGCTGGAGAGGTGGGTAGAAGGGCTGAACTTGTAATGTGATCGCATAAGTTTAAACAGCGGAGTGATATGACACGGAAAATCTATCACTCCGCTAAAATTTTTTTAAAATAAATTATGCTTTTACTTCACCAGTTTCTATAAGATTAACAGCGCAGGCCATGCATATTATTTTTAACTTATTCCTGCGGACAGCGAGCCGGCCGGACACGTCCCGGGCCGCTCTCCCACCCGGAACAGGCTTACCTTGTGCCGGCATGTCTATTTGATTCTGTCTGCAGATATAGCGCTGTCTTTTCGGAAGTAAACATTGGATCAGATTATGAGGGAGCGGATTGGTTCCTTTAGAAAAGTTAAGAATTTAACAATAGTCCCCGAATTTCCTTCATTTCCATAAGCAATTGAAAAAACTCGAAAAAAACAAAAAATCCCCGAAAACAAAGAAAAAAACAAAAATCAATGAATATTCTGTTGGATTTATCTGGAATCGTTGTTTTTAAAAAACTTAAAAATAATCTTGTCCAGGGGTTGTTAATTGTTTAACAACGTGTTATAATGTCATCAATTGATATAAAATTATCAATCGGCCCCAAAATGCTGAGGGAATCTTAAGAAAGAGAGAGGTAAAAGTATGAGTCAGGAAACAGCAAACAAAATCGTTGTAGTTGGCGCAGGTAAGGTAGGAGAAACCGTCTGTTACACGCTGATGCTGAAGACACAGGTGAGCGAGATTGTTATCATCGATGTGGACGAGGATCGTGCAAAGGGAGCAGCCCTTGACATCTCCCATGGTACCGCATTCTACAGCCAGGTACGCGTACGCCAGGGCGGTTATGAGGAATGTGCCAATGCAAAGGCTATCATTGTAACGGCAGGAGTTCCGAGAAAGCCCGGCCAGACACGCCTTGATCTGGCAAAGGTAAATACTAATGTGGCAAAGAGCATAGCCAGAAACATTATGGAGTATGCCAAGAATCCCCTGATTATCGTAGTAGCCAACCCGGTGGATGTAAACACCTACCTGATTCAGAAAGAAACCGGGCTTCCCACCGGACGTGTCATCGGTACGGGTACCTCTCTGGATACGGCACGCTTCCGCTATCTGATCAGTGAGCGCTGCCGCGTGGATATCCGTGACATTCAGGGATATATCTTAGGTGAGCACGGAGATGCGCAGGTTCCCATCTGGAGCGGTGTAAACGTTGCAGGAGAGCCGGTGGATCACTTCCTTTCCCAGGATCCGGAGGAACGGGCAAAGGAGAAAGCGGCAATCGCAGAGAAAGCACGTTCCGGCGGCGCAGACGTTATCTCCTTAAAGGGCGCAACTTTTGACGGAATCGCAATGTCAACCCTGCGTATTGTAGAATCCATTATCAAAGATCAGAACACCGTGCTTCCCGTAGCCCATGTATTGGGAGAGGATTACGGAGAAATGGCAGATTCCTGTATCAGCCTGCCCTGCGTAATAAACAGCGAGGGAATCGGCAAAGTTCTGAAGATCAGCATGACAGAAGAGGAAGAGCAGCAGATGATTCACTCTGCAAACACCCTGAAAGCATTTATTCACGATGTCTGCAGCAAAAATTAGATAAAATGGGACCAGATTGAAAATGACGATTCACAGTCAGAAGCCGGCATACCATTTGCCTGCACAGGGGCTGTGAATCGTAGCATGTAATAAAGTATGCTAATATACATATGGAACTTAAACAGTAATATCCTGTCCGTGCACAAATCGATTTACAGACGCGTGTACTAGCGGCTGGAAATTGATTTGCATAAAGGTGCATAAAGGTGTATGGATAGGATATTACGGAACTTTAAATAAGGAGGTTTGCCAAATGGTATACAGCTATTATCCGGGCTGTACCTTGAAAAACAAGGCACAGGATCTGGATCGATATGCCAGAATGTCAGCAGAGGCCCTTGGCTTTACGCTGGAGGAGATCGAGGAATGGCAGTGCTGCGGCGCCGTCTATCCCCAGGCTTCCGACGAGATTGCCACCAAGCTGTCTGCGGTGCGTGCATTAAACGACGCAAAAGAAAAAGGCCGGGATCTGGTAACCCTTTGCTCCGCCTGTCATCACGTCATCAAGCGTGTCAATGATGATATGCAGAATGTGGAGGATATCCGGACCAGAGCCAACAACTACTTAAAGCTTGACGCCCCCTATGAGGGAGAGACAAAGGTACTTCATTTCCTGGAGGTCCTAAGGGACCGGGTAGGCTTTGACACCCTAAAGGAAAAAGTCGTAAATCCCCTGACGGGCAGAAAGATCGGCGCCTACTACGGCTGCCTGCTGCTTCGTCCCAGCGGCGTCATGGCCTTTGACGATCCGGAGAATCCCACTATCATTGAGGATTTTATCCGTGCCCTGGGTGCAGAAGCAGTCGTTTACCCCTATCGGAACGAGTGCTGCGGCGGCTACATATCCCTGAAAGAAAAGGCCCTGGCCGGAAATCTGGTGGATCATGTGATGGAGTCTGCCGTAGACAAGGGAGCAGAGGAACTCATTACCGCCTGTCCCCTGTGCCTGTACAACTTAAAGAACAGCGGCAGCAGCAAGAAAGTACCCGTTCACTACATTACGGAGCTTCTTGCAGAAGCCTTAGGTCTCATTAAGGAATAAGGGGGAGGAAAACATGCATAGAACAGAACAAGAACAGGCTGAGCTGTTAAAAGAGATCAGCGGTGTTGACACAAAGAAATGTATGAAATGCGGAAAATGCTCCGCTTCCTGTCCGGCCTATGAGGAAATGGACATACGTCCCCACCAGTTTGTCTCCTACGTGCAGAACGGCGACGTAAAAGCGCTTCTTAAGTCAAAGAGCATCTGGAAATGCCTTTCCTGCTTTGCCTGTGTGGAGCGCTGTCCAAGAGACGTAAAGCCGGCGAAGCTTATTGAGGCGGTACGCCTTATGGTGATTCGTGAGAGAGGCGGCAACTACCTGACGCCGGACGAGGTGCCGGAGCTTCTCGACGAAGAGCTTCCACAGCAGCTCCTTGCAAGTGCATTCAGAAAGTACAGTAAATAAAATATAGAAAGGTTGGAGGTGAATCGAGTGCAAAGAATAGGAGTATTTGTCTGCCATTGCGGAACCAACATTGCGGCAACCGTAGACGTTGCCAGAGTGGTGGAAGCGGCGGCAAAGGAACCCGGCGTGGTCCATGCGGAGGACTACCAGTACATGTGTTCCGAGGCCGGACAGCTTAAGATCCGTGAGGCAATCAAAGAGAAAAACTTGACAGGCATTGTAGTCTGCTCCTGCTCCCCCCGAATGCATGAAAATACATTCCGCCAGGCGGCAGAGCGTGCAGGCATCAATCCCTACATGGTAGAGATCGCCAATATTCGTGAGCATTGTTCCTGGATTCATAAAGATATAGAAGAAGCAACAGAAAAAGCAGTGATTCTGGCAAGGGCGGCCATAGCAAAGGTAACCTTAAATGCCCCCTTACAGTCAGGCACCAGCAGAGTAGTAAAGAGAGCCCTGGTGATCGGCGGAGGAATCGCCGGCATTCAGACGGCCCTGGATATTGCAGACGCAGGCTATGAGGTAGATATCGTGGAGAAAACGCCGAGTATCGGCGGAAGAATGTCTCAGCTTGACAAGACATTCCCCACCCTGGACTGCTCGGCCTGTATTCTGACACCGAAAATGGTGGAGGCTGCGGCCCATGACAAGATTACCATTTATACCTACAGTGAAGTAGAAAAGGTTTCCGGCTTTGTGGGAGATTTCCAGGTGGACATCCGCAAAAAGGCCAGAAGCGTAGATATGAGCAAGTGTACCGGCTGCGGCGTGTGTCAGGAAAAATGTCCGTCCAAGAAAACGCCCAACGAGTTTAACCGGGGGCTTAACACCAGAAGCGCCATTTACACCCCGTTTGCACAGGCCATTCCCAATGTGCCGGTGATTGACCGTGAGAACTGCATCAAGTTTAAGACGGGAAAATGCGGCGTCTGCTCCAAGGTCTGCCAGGCAGGAGCCATTGACTATGAGCAGAAAGATGAGATTGTAACCCAGAATTACGGAGCTATCGTGGTAGCCACCGGCTTTGATACCATCAAGCTTGACAAGTTTGACGAGTATTCCTACAGCACCAGCCCGGACGTAATTACCTCTCTGGAATTGGAGCGTATTATGAATGCGGCAGGACCCACCAAGGGCCACTTAGAGCGCATGTCCGATCACAAGCCGCCCAAGTCCATGGTATTTATCCAGTGCGTAGGCTCCCGGTGTGCGGACAAGAGAGGAAAGAGCTACTGCTCCAAGATCTGCTGCATGTACACGGCAAAGCACGCCATGCTCATCCGTGACAAATACCCGGATGTGGAGGTTACGGTATTCTACATAGACGTTCGTACCCCGGGCAAGAACTTTGACGAGTTCTACCGGAGAGCCGTAGAGGAATACGGCGTAAATTACATCAAGGGCCAGGTAGGAAAGGTTGCCGAGAAAGGCGGCAAGCTTCTGGTTCAGGGTGTGGATCTTATTGACAATAAGCGGATTCTCATGGAGACAGATATGGTAGTTCTGGCTACGGCTATAGAGCCCAATCCAGATGTGCGTAAGATTGCTACCATGCTGACCGCAAGCATTGATACCAATAACTTCTTAACCGAGTCCCACGCCAAGCTGCGTCCGGTGGAATCGCCCACGGCAGGTATTTTCCTGTCCGGTGTCTGCCAGGGACCGAAAGACATTCCGGAGACCGTGGCCCAGGCCGGCGCCGCCGCCGTGAAAGTAGTAGGACTTTTAGCCAAAGATCACCTGGTAACCAACCCCTGCACAGCCAAGTCCGACGAGCTTCTCTGCAACGGCTGCTCATCCTGTGAAAAGGTATGTCCCTACGGCGCCATTTCCTATGAGGAAAAAGAGGTCAATGATCATGGAATCCGTGAGACCAGGAGAGTGGCTGTGGTCAACAGCGCCCTCTGCCAGGGCTGCGGCGCTTGTACCGTTGCCTGCCCGTCGGGAGCCATGGACTTGCAGGGCTTCTCGAACAGACAAATTCTTGCGGAGGTGGATGCGATATGCAGGTAGAAAAAACACAAGAGTTTCGGCCTAAGATAGTAGCTTTCTGCTGTAACTGGTGCAGTTATGCAGGAGCAGATCTGGCCGGCAGCAGCAGGCTTGCCTATCCGGCAGATGTGAAGATTATCCGTGTGCCCTGCTCCTGCCGTGTGAACCCCATGTTTATTTTGAGAGCTTTCCAGCGTGGAGCCGACGGCGTGATCCTGTGCGGCTGCCATCCGGGAGACTGTCACTATACAACCGGTAACTATTATGCGAGAAGAAGAATGACCCTGTTGTTCTCCATGCTGGATTACCTCGGCGTGGAAAACGGCCGTACCCGTGTGGAATGGGTATCCGCCGCAGAGGGCGTGAAGTTCTCCACTACCATGAATGAGTTTGTAGCCAAGATTCATTCCCTGGGCGAAAATGTGAGATTGGGGGATTTGCGATGCAAGAAAGATTAATTGAGAGAGCAAAGGAACTCCTTTCCGACGGAACCGTAGTAAGGGTTCTTGGATGGAAGCAGGGAGATCTGGGCTACAATCCGGAGCCGGCCTACTTTAACAGCCCGGAGGAATTAAAAGACTTTGTGTACGACGGCTTCTGTGGGGCCAACTTAAGCAAATATATGATAGCGGCAGGGAAAATGGAGGGAAATACCCTGGTATTCTTAAAGCCCTGCGACACCTACAGCTTCAACCAGCTTATTAAGGAGCACCGGGTAAATCGGGAAAAGACTTATATTATCGGTGTGGGCTGCAAGGGAACCTTAGATATTGACAAGATTAAAAATGCAGGAATCAAGGGAATTGAGTCCATCTCCCAGGACGGGGATACGCTGAAAATCCAAACCATTTACGGGGAGAAAGAATTTCCCTTTAACGATGCACTCCTAGAGCGCTGCACCGTCTGCAAGGGCAAGACCCACCAGGTGTATGATGAACTGATTGGCGCAGAGGAGGGCGAGGAAGCAGGACCTGCAGGCAACCGCTTTGAGATGGTGGAAAAACTGGAGGCTATGACACCAGAGGAGCGATTTGCATTCTGGCAGAACGAGCTTTCCAAGTGCATCCGCTGTAATGCCTGCCGGAACGTATGTCCGGCCTGCAGCTGCTTAAAATGCGTCTTTGACAGCAATAAGTTTGATTCCGCACAGAAAGCCAATGTGGATACCTTTGAGGAGCAGATGTTCCATGTGATCCGTGCATTCCATGTGGCAGGCCGGTGTACGGACTGCGGCGAGTGCAGCCGGGTATGTCCTCAGGGAATACCGCTTCACCTGTTAAACCGGAAGTTTATCAAGGACATCAACGAGTTCTACGGCCCCTATCAGGCAGGAGAGGATACGGACAGCCGTGCGCCTCTTACCGACTATACCTTTGAGGACGTAGAGCCGGGCATTGTCACCGAGAGAGGAGGGAAGCACTAAATGTATCAGATAAAGAAAGACCGTCTGCCGGAATTATTTGCGGCAATGGCAGGGACACAGGATTTGTTTCTTCCCATTCGGAAAGCCGATCAGACCAACTACGGTCTCTGGACCGAAGAAGTACAGGTAGATCTGGATACGTTAAAGACCGTAAAGTCCGGCAAGGACTGCTTCTTCCCTCAGAGCGAGACCTTATATAGCTGCAAAAAAGAGGATGGAAAGCTTTCCATCGATCCGGCGAAGCTTACGGATGAGCCTTTTGTGGTATTCGGCATGCGTGCCTGCGACGTACAGGGCTTAAAGGTTCTGGACAATGTATTTTTAAATGACCCCGTAGACAGCTTCTATGCGGCACGCCGGGAGCACGGCACGGTAGTGGCCATTGCCTGTCACGAGCCGGAGGAAACCTGCTTCTGCAAGGTGTTCGGCATTGACGCAGCCAATCCGGCGGCGGACGTGGCAGCCTGGTTTGTAGGGGAGGAGCTGTACTGGAAAGCCTTAACGGAAAAGGGCGAGGCCCTGACCGAGAGCGTAAAGGCGTTGTTTACGGAGGCGGACGAAAGTGCAGTGGAGGAAGAAAAGAAGCAGATTCAGGCGATTATAGAGAAGCTTCCGTTTTCCCATCTGGATCTGTCCCGGTTTACCCCGGAGCGGACCATGGAGCTTTTCGATTCTCCCCTCTGGGAGGAAATGTTTAAGCCCTGTCTGGCCTGCGGCACCTGTACCTTTGTGTGCCCCACCTGCCAGTGCTACGATATCAAAGACTTTGACACGGGAAGCGGCGTGCAGCGCTACCGCTGCTGGGATTCCTGCATGTATTCCGACTTTACCATGATGGCCCACGGCAATATGCGTACCAGTCAGATGCAGCGGTTCCGCCAGCGCTTTATGCACAAGCTGGTGTACTATCCGGCCAACAATGACGGCATGTTTTCCTGCGTGGGATGCGGACGCTGCGTGAGCAAATGCCCTGCTTCCCTAAATATTGTAAAGGTAATTAAGAAACTGGGAGGTGAAGCGTAATGGGTGAGTGTACATGTGGAGGAAACCATAAACATGACATGCTGATCCCCTTGATTGGCGTGATTACGGATATCCGCACCGAGACACCGGATGTAAAGACGTTCCGTGTGGTAGGCAGAGACGGCAAGAAGCTTTTCGAGCATATGCCGGGACAGTGCGCCATGGTATCCGTTCCGGGCGTAGGAGAAGCCATGTTTTCCATTACCTCTTCCCCTACCAACAAGGAATTTCAGGAATTTTCCATCAAGCGCTGCGGCAGCCTTACGGATGTGCTTCACGGAATGAATCCGGGAGATGAGATCACCGTAAGAGGGCCCTATGGAAATGCATTTCCGGTGGAGACGGCTCTTAAGGGAGAAAATCTTCTGTTTATCGCCGGAGGAATCGGCCTGGCGCCTCTGCGCTCCGTGATTAACTATGTGCTGGATAACCGGGAGAATTACGGAAC
>JAETRR010000073.1 GCA_021770065.1 Lachnoclostridium sp.
TTTCAGCCTGAGCAAACGCTGTTATGGTATGGGTTGTATTACCACAAAGCTGGAGCAGACACAGCTTACCTCTATCGCATTATCTGTATTCGTGACGAATCTGTTTAAAATACAGAGACGAATACTTTGCGCTTTTTTATATCTGTTCCAATCTGGGAGTAGATATGAGAACTGGAATTTGCTAATTTTTGCTTAATCAGCAGACACTAAATAGTACAAATTAAGAAGGAATTGTCGGGAAATAAGGCAGCAGACTTTTCTGTATCTTGTGTTCGAACGGTTTTCGTACATTGGATATCAGAAAAGTCTGCTGCCTTATTTCCTTATAACCTCTGCTTTGCCAGCGGTTTTAACGATGCAATTTATTCCGCATCAAAGGCACAGGGTTTTGAGAGATGGCACTGCATTCGCTGGAGATCATTCCTGGGATAGAACAGAGCAGCAGAGAGGGTAAAACCTATGAGATGAAGACTACATTTGAAAGGCCGAGAGCGCTTCCGAAAGGCTATCTGAAGAAATCGGAATTTGCAGATTTTACAGCGGATCAGGAGGCGGCCCTGGTTTAGTCCGGCTTTACCCTTTAGTGCTGTCGCGCAGCGACTTAAAACAGTAATATCCCTCACAGTGCACAAATCAATTTACAGGCACATGCGTCTGTGACTGGAAATTGATTTAGGCTAAAGTGTACTGGGAGGGATATTACGGAACTGGAATAGGAGGAGCTATGAGTATTTTGTTTCCAAAGGATATTGAGAGGATTAAGGAACTGGAGATTCCCTGCCTGCGGTTTTCCATTTCCTGGCCCCGGATTTTTCCGGATAACGGCCATACAGTCAATGAAAAGGGGCTGGAGTTCTATGAAAGGGTATTTAACGAGCTGGAAGAGAATGGGATTAAGGCGGTCGTAACCTTGTACCACTGGGATATGCCACAGTGGCTGCAGGATATGGGAGGCTGGCAGAACAGGGAATCCATTGGATTTTTCTGTGACTATTCCAAAGTGGTTATGGAACGTTTTAAGGGAAGGGTTCATAAGTGGATAACTCTGAATGAACCATGGGTCTGTGCTTTTGGCGGCCATTACTTCGGAGACTTCGCCCCCGGAATTCGGGATTTTTCCGCTGCCCTTCAGGCAGCACACCATATGCTCTGCGCACACGGCGATGTGGTGCGTCTGTTTCGGAAGCATGATTTTGGCGGAGAAATAGGAATTACTTTGAATCTTTGTCCGCGCGAAGAGGCTTCGGATAAAATGGTAGATAAGGCTGCGGCAAGCATAAACGATGGATTTGCAAACAGATGGTTTCTGGATCCTGTGTTTCGCAGCGCTTATCCGAAGGATATGGAAGCTTTCTATGAGAACAAAGGTGTCCGCCTGCCGAAAATATTAGAAAATGATATGGAACTGATTTCGGAGAAGATTGATTTTCTCGGAGTAAATTACTATTACGTTGAATTTACGGCGGCATCCGATAACAAGAAGAGCATACGCCCCAAGTGCCGTCTTTTGGCAGCCGGCGGCGTGTGCTTTTTTTGTCTGCTTTCCAGCTGAAAGAATCGAATTAAGTCAATTTTTACTGCTAAGAACTGGTTGTAAGAAATAAAGAAAAACGCTATAATAAAAATATTTAAATGTTAGAAAGGAGCGATTTTATGCTGACAGCAGTAGAAGGATATTATGATGGAAACCAGATTATAATGGATGAAGATATTAATTTGCCGATTGGACAGAGGGTAATTGTCACTGTCCTGGAAACAAAGGAGTCGGCTCGGGCACAAAAAGTAGATTTAAAGAAATATATGGGCAGAGGGAAAAAATGTTTCAAACAGATGCTCAAGACTATATAGAGGAGCTAAGGGCTAATGATAGAGTGTAACAAGAATTTTTTGGATACAACACCAATTATATATTTCCTCGATGAAGATGCAAATTTTGGAGAGAAAGTTCGTAATATTTTTGAAGAAATTATTTTATCGTGAAAGAAAATGCGGTATAACATATTTTACATAGGTATAAACAAATGAACGGAGTGAGCCTAATGAAAATCAGCTGCAAGAAGCTGGGGGGCGATTGGATATGAGATATAACATTCCCGACAGGGTAATGAGGGATATTGTCACTTTTTCCAAAGAGTACAATATTCAAAAAGTTGTGCTTTTCGGTTCCCGTGCGAGAGGCACGCACACCGATAGGAGTGATGTTGATATTGCGGTGAGCGGTGGAGACTTCGACTCGTTTTACTGGGCGGTAAAAGAAAAAATACATTCTCTCCTGTCCTTCGATCTTATTGAATGGGATGTGGGCGTTTCGGAGGAACTGAAAAAGGAGATTGAAAAGGATGGTGTCGTAATATATGAAAAAGCTTGACAATTTCTCCAACTGTCTTGCTGTGTTAAAAAACGCCGATTTTCAAATGGCACACGAAGATGTGATCTATCGGACCGGTGTGATTGGGTATGAGATTTGAGTGGTACAAACAGTTATGAGCCAATGTGAAATGTAGACGGACAATATGACGGTGGCTTGATTTCAAACTATAAAAAAGCATTTTGAGAAAGCCGAATCTTTCTCAAAATGCTTTTTGTACGTTCACTTTTACAAAAGCCTTTATCTGGCTGTGTTTTATCCTGTCTTTTATATTCCTCCAATCAATCCTGTCCCATGCCTGTATATGTGCTATTCATTGTATATCATAAATACATGAATTTTTCTGCTTTCTCAGATGAAACAGAGGCATCAGCTTTTTGCTGGGGACGCTTCCTTATGTGAAGTATAATTTCAATGTTGAAAGAAGTCAGCAGATCGAAGGCTGGAGGTCAGAGTATATTTCCGGTTAAGAAAATGTTTTGTTTATTTTCGATATTTTTTATATATTTTCATAAAATAAAAGAAAATGCTTGAAAATGAAATCAAAATGATGCATAATAAAATTATACAGAAAGCGCCGCTTCCGATTGCTGCAAATCAGAAGCAGGTGCGGAAAATAAAACCAGGAGGAATAAAGGCATATGGAAGCAAAAAAAATACTTAAGGTATGTCTGATAGGCTGCGGACGGGCAGGAATGATTCATGCGAGAAACTATAAAAACAAAATTGAAAATGCTCGCATTGTTGCAGTCGCAGATGCCGTTTTGGAAGCGGCAAAAGCAGCGGCAGAGGAATTGGGCGTTGAGAAATGCTTTTCCGATTATAAGGAGATTCTTACGGATCCCGAGATCGATGCGGTAATCGTAGTGGCCCCTACAAACCTGCATAAGCAGATCGTTATTGACTGTGCAGCTGCAGGGAAGCACATTTTCTGCGAAAAGCCTATGGCGATGACCGTGGAAGAATGCGACGAGATGATTGCGGCCTGCGATCAGCATAAGGTAAAGCTTCAGATTGGATTTATGCGCCGTTTTGACGCCAGCTTCCGGGAGGCAAAGCGCCTGGTAGAGGAGGGAGCCATCGGAGATCTGGTTCAGATTCATTCCAATACAAGGGGACCCAGCAAGCCCCGGCCCTGGATGTATGATATTAAAAAGTCAAACGGAATCCTGGCAGAGGTCAACAGCCATGATATTGACGCAGTGCGGTGGATGGCAGGCAGCGATATAGAGACAGTCTATGCAGTGGCAGGCAATTTCCGCAATCCGGAGGCAGAAGCGGATTATCCTGATTATTATGACAGCGTTCTTATGAGCGGAACCTTAAAGAGCGGCGTCCACTTCTGTATTGACGGCGCGGCATATGTACAGTACGGATATGATTCAAAAATGGAACTGATTGGCACGAAGGGCAAAATCAATGTGGGACGTGCCGAGAAGGAGCATGTTCACTGTACTACAGTAGAGCAGGGAACTTCAACCCCGTTTGTGAACAGCTGGATGACCCTGTTTATTGATGCTTACCTGGCAGAGGACACTTCCTTTGTAAATGCGGTTTTAAATGACACACCTGTTGAGGTCAGCGGAGTGGACGGACGCATGGCAGTGGCGACAGTGGAGGCCGGAAACCGCTCCATTACGGAAAAACAAATCATTACAGTGAGATAGCCTTATACGGAACTGAAGAGACTTTACCCTTTAGTGCTGTCGCGCAGCGACTTAAAACAGTAATATACCTCACAGTGCACAAATCAATTTACAGGCACAGGTATCTGTGACTGGAAATTGATTTAGGCTAACGTGTACTGAGAGGGATATTACGGAACTGGAATAGGAGGAAAATATGTTAGCGCTTCGACTTTACGGACCGGGAGATATCCGCCTGGAGGAAGTACCCGTTCCGGAGATCAACGATCATGAAATTTTACTGAAAACAGATGCAGCAGCCGTCTGCGGCACGGATGTCCGCATGTGGCAGAACGGCCAGAAGGGTGTGGATGCGGAGCATCCGCTGATTTTAGGGCATGAGTTTGCGGGGACTATTGTAAAGACAGGAAATAAGGTTCCCTTTTACAGGGAGGGCATGCAGGTAGGCATGCAGCCGAATATCGGCTGCGGCATCTGCGACCGCTGCGTAGACGGAAAATTCCATCTCTGTGACGACTACCGCGCCTTCGGTATCAATATGGACGGTGCATTTGCGGAATATGTAAAAATTCCGGCGGAGGCAGTGACAAGGGGAAATCTGATGGTTCTTCCGGAGGGTGTTTCTCCGGCAGAGGCGGCCGTCACGGAGCCTTTGTCCTGCGCCTATAACGGATTTACCAAATGCTTTGTAAAGCCGGGAGAGTATGCCATGGTGGTAGGAGCGGGCCCCATCGGTTTCTGCCATGCCATGCTCCTACATATGGCCGGAGCCTCCGTTTTAATGAATGATATTTCTGAAGAACGTCTGAAAGATGTGAAGAGACGCCTTCCTTTTGTGGACACCTATTGCGGAGATGATCTGCCGGGCTTTGTGAAAACATGGACACGGGGCAGAGGACTGGACGTAGCGATCACGGCCTGCCCGGTGCCTGCGGTACAGGCCGCCATGCTGCCTTTGATGAATTACGGAGGCCGTGTGAATTTCTTTGGCGGAATTCCGGCAGACAGGCAGCCGGTGGCCCTGGATACCAACCAGATTCATTACCATGAACTGTATGTGACAGGTTCCACCCGTTCTTCCATTGCCCAGTTCCGCAGGACATTGGAATTTGTCTCCCAGGGACTGCTGAATGTGAACGAAATGATTACGGACCGCTATAAGCTTGCGGACATTACGGATGCTTTTGAAAATGCCCGTCAGGCAAAGGGAATTAAACATGTTATCTGCTTTGAATAAAAAGCGAAACAGTCCAGCTGAGAAATGTCAAGTGTTTATGGAGATATTTTCTGTTGGACGGTAAAGCCGAGGAGGCGCACGAGAGGAACTTTCATGAGTGCCTTTCGAATGAAAGTTTCTCTCAATACCGGTGTGTCGAAGCGGCTTTACCCTTTAGTGCTGTCGCTCAGCGACTTAGAAACAGTAATATCCCTTACAGTGCACAAATCAATTTACAGGCACGGCCCTAAGTGACTGGAAATTGATTTAGGCTGAGGTGTACTGTAAGGGATATTACGGAACTAGACTAGGAGGGAGAAAAATGCATTTGGAAAAAGCAGTACAGCCTACGATGTATTTTATCGGTGTAACTACAGGTTCATCTTCGATTATGAAGGTGTTTCCGGAGTGGGCAGAGGCGCTGGGATTAAAGAATACCGTGATGAAAGGGATTGACATTGCCATCCATGAAAAACCGGAGGTTTACAGGGAGGTTGTGGAATTTATAAAGAACGACCCGCTGTCCATGGGAGCATTGGTGACGACTCACAAAATTGATTTGTATAATGCCGCAAAGGATATGTTCGAGTACCTGGATCCTTACGCAGTTCAGTTTGGAGAGATGTCCTCTATCTCCAAGCAGGATAATAAGCTCTGCGGACATGCGAAGGATCCGATTACCTGCGGAATGGCCATGGAAGAATTTATTCCGGATAATTATTGGAAGGAACACAGGGAAGCGGGCGTATTTATTATGGGGGCAGGCGGCAGCGCCATTTCCATGTGCTCCTATTACATGCGCAATGCCGGAAAGGGTAATGATCCGGCGAAAATTGTCATTGCAAACCGCAGTCAGCCCAGGCTGACAGAGATTGAGCGGATTAATGAGGGTATGAATCCGGCCGGAATTCCTACGGAATATTATCTGACCCCGGAACCGGGACAGAACGATGAGGTCCTGGCAAAAATGGGCAGGGGCTCTCTGGTGATCAACGCTACGGGGCTTGGAAAGGACCGTCCCGGTTCGCCGCTCACAGACGCGGCCTGTTTTCCGGAGGATGCCATTGTGTGGGAGCTGAATTACAGAGGAGAGCGGCTCTTTATGCACCAGGCAGAGGCACAGGCGGATACCCGTAATGTACAGGTAAATGACGGATGGATGTACTTTATCTATGGATGGACCCAGGTCATTGCAGAGGTCTTCCATACGGAAATATTGGGAGAGCGGTTAAAAGAAATGGATCGGATAGCGGCAAAGTTTAATAAGCGATAATTTTATAAAAGGGTGTATGCGTATGAAAGAAAAGTTGTATATGGGTGTGGATCTGGGAACGAGTTTTATCAAATCGGGCGTCTATTCCCTGGACGGCAGATTACAGGCAGGGTGGAGCGAGCCGGTAAAGGATGAGCGGCCCGCCCCGGGAGTCTTCCTGCAGCATGGCGAGGAGTTGTACGAAGCCGTGTGCTCCTGCATCAGGCATACGACGGAAGTCCTGGGAGAGCGCGCCGGAGCGATAGAGGCGGTTGCCTTCACAGGCCAGATGGCGGGCTCTATGGGAGTGGACGAGAACTGGAATGATGTGACGACATGGTCCTGCACACTGGACGGAAGGTATCTTCCTTATGCGGACAGGCAGCGAGAGCAGTTCGGAAAAGAGCTTTTTGAGGTCGGAGGGACGAATGCGCCCGTTATGTGCGCGAAATATGCCTGGTTCCGGGAAGCTTTTCCGAAAGAGCATAAAAGGATTGCGAAATATGTGATGCTGAACGGCTATATGATCGGCAAGATGTCCGGAATTCCGGTAGACGAGGCAAAGATTGACTACTCCCTGATCACCTGGACAGGATTATCCGATATCCGTACCAGACAGTGGTCAGAGCAGATCTGCCGGGATTTGGAGGTGGATTTGTCTATGCTGCCTGAGATCGTGTCCTGTACTGCAGCAGGAGGATATCTGTCAGAGAAGACGGCAGAAGAACTGGGGCTTCCCCCGGGTATCCCTCTGATTGTCGGAGCGGGCGATAAGGTGAGCGGCTGCACGGGAGCGTCTGTTTTCGGCGACGGGGATTTAATCTTTGAGGCTGCGTCTTACGGGGCCGTAAGCTGCCGTGTGCCGGAGGTGCGCCTTGATCTTAAGCGGCGGAATTATGACATTATCGGCTCCATTGATGATAAGAGTTATTATGCCCACAAGTATATTCAGGGATCGGGCATCACCATTGACTGGTTTGTGGAGAGCTTTCTTAAGGAAGAAGGAACGGATAAAAAGGCGGCTTTCCAAAAAGCGGAGGAACTGGCGAAAGATATTGCGCCGGGCAGTGATAAAATGATGAGCATAGGCCTTCTTGGCGGCAGTGCAATGCCTTTTGACAGCGAGATGAAAGGCCTCTTTATGGGACATACCTGGAATCATGGGAAGGGACACTTCTATCATGCACTGTTAGAAGGGTTCTCCTATGATCTGGCATTGACTCTTGACAGCCTTAAGGATCAGTATCCGGAATATACGGGAAAACAGATCAAGCTCATCGGCGGAGGCGCGAAGTCTTCCATCTGGCCTCAGATGCTGGCAGATGTGACCGGCTATGAGTTTGCCCGGCTCGGGCGTGAGGATGCGGCGCTCTGGGGAGCGGCCGTACTGGCGGCGGCAGGCACGGGAGAGGTGAAGGATATTGCAGCGCTGACAGAGGAGCACGCGGAGGTGAAAACGGTCTTTTACCCAAATGAGGAAAAGCATCGCCGATATAAAGAGTATGTGAAGCTGTACGAGGCATTTACAAAGGAACTGCATGGGCTTTATGAGAGGCTGAACAGACAGTAGCATTATAAGACTTATATGTGAAGGGGGATTGTACCGGAAAATGTATTCGAGTTATAGGTCGGCTTCGCTTTTATAATTGGCATGAAAAGAATAGAAGCAGGCTGAAGCTGTCTGCCTTTACCAGGGAGATAGAATTTTTGGAGGATGGCATGGAGGGAATTAAAAATAGTAAAACCAATCAAATCTATCTGGAGAGATATATTTGCAAGTCATCCATATATCGGAGAACCCTTTAGATTAGGAAAATTATAGACCTGCTGATTGCCGTGAACCGCCTCTATGAAAAATCAGATTATATTCCTTGTATTTGCTGGGGGAGAAATGCACGGCTTGCTTTTGGATGTAAGATAGGGGATCATATCGAAATTTGGGGCAGAATACAGAACAAAGAGTATACAAAGGAAATATAGGGAAAAGAGCCCGTTAAAATGATTAGAAAAAAGGCTGCCAATTAAATTTGGGTTCTTTCTGAACTTTGGGTATTTTAGACCATAGGGTAGGCTGTCATTAGTGCCAGCCTACCCTATACTAAAGAAGCCAGGTCAAAATCTTCATTGTTGGGAAGAAATGCCAGTT
>JAETRR010000137.1 GCA_021770065.1 Lachnoclostridium sp.
AAAATGCAAGCGGTGGAAAGCGGCAGTCTGTATATGACGCTGGATGCTTTTTACCGCCCCGTTTATTTAAGTATGCGGGGACAGGGAGAAGAAGGATTCTCCCGATATATCAGCAATAACGTACGGTTTCATACCGCAAGCAGGGAATTTGTACCCGACCACTGAATGTTCCGTTTCGACTTCAGAGACAAAAGTCTGATTCCCCCCATATTCGGAACGGATAATGCGGATTATCTGGAACGGCTCACGCCGATATTGGAACGAGAAAGGATTCATCCTTCGGGTGTGGTAAGACTGAGGGATGCGGCATTCTGTGAGGAAAGGGGCATCGTACAACTGTCATCATCGGCAGAACATACGGCCTTATTGGAGAATGATGACTACAAGCGGTTGGGGCACCGTTTCGGAATGAACGGGGACGTGATAAGGAACGGACTGGCCGTTTTTCCTACTTGTACGGCAGTGGAATACGGACAGAAGGTGTTGCTGCTGGGAAAAACGGACAAAGGGGACAAGGCATTGGAAGAATTTCTGAACGATTTGACCGGACACTTTTTCGACGGAAAACGAAAGCCGGAGGAATTGAGATTCCATGAGGTGGCACCGTTGGATGCAGAATTTCGGGCGGAAATCGGGGATTGCAAGACTGCTTCACCGGATATACTCCGATACGGGATTTGCACGAAGCGGTGCGACATGGCACCTACACTGAGAAACTTTAACCGGCTAAGAAACTTGCAACTGATGCGTGCGCCACTCTCAAAGGAGCAGGAACGGATTGTCTCGCTGCTGGTTACACAACCGGATAATGCACGGTTCCCGGAGACGGAAGTGAAGACGAGGATACCGTTTAAAAAGAAAGGACAGATTATAAACATTTAATTCTTTGATTTATGGAAAATGAACAGAACGGAACGATAAAAGGCGGCAGCGTATATATAACTGTGGACAAATTTTTCAATCCCGTGCATATCAGCATGAAAGGTACGGGAGAGGAAGGTTTTCAGGAGTTCATGCAGGAGGATGTGGAAAAGGCATTGAAAAGCGAGGAAATGCCGGCTATGGGCCTGATGTATTATAATGTGCCCGATATGGGTATCGTACCTCCCTTGCAGGAAGGAAACAATGAGGATTAC
>JAETRR010000024.1 GCA_021770065.1 Lachnoclostridium sp.
TGCATGTGTTAGGCACGCCGCCAGCGTTCATCCTGAGCCAGGATCAAACTCTCATGTTTAAGTGTTTGTCTGGTCAGAAACTACTGCTGGTAATTTCTTCCCGTTCTTACTGTTTTTAGGTCGCTTATCTCTAAGCTGTTCTTGAATGATAACTGCTTTGATCCTCTCAGAACCAAAACCTTTATCCATGATTCTCTTTTAGAATTTTCAAGGTTTTCACACTGTTTAGTTATCAAGGTTCGCTTGCTCCTGTTTGTCCAACAGGTCAGCTTAAGTATATTATCACAATTTCCAAAGCTTGTCAATAATAAATTTTAAGCTAAACGGAGAAGGAGGGATTTGAACCCTCGCGCCGCTATTAACGACCTACTCCCTTTCCAGGGGAGCCCCTTCGGCCAGCTTGGGTACTTCTCCAGGTTGCTCGATTTTAAATCAAATTCCATATTCTATAGTGGTAATAAACGGAGAGGATGGGATTCGAACCCATGCGCCCTTTCGGACAAACGGTTTTCAAGACCGCCTCGTTATGACCACTTCGATACCTCTCCACACTCTGACTTGCATACCGCCTTTGCGTGGCGACGATTTGTATTTTAGCATCTTTATTTTGCCATGTCAACAGCTTTTTTAACATTTTTCACGGATTTTCTCAGCAGTCTGTCTGAACTGTTATCTCCTTCGTAAAAAAGCCTCCGCAATCTCCAAATCCTCCGGCGTTGTGATTTTGATATTCTCATAAGAGCCTTCCACCAGCTTCACTTTCACATCCGTAAAGTTCTCCACGATCATGGCATCGTCCGTCATGTCTGTGCGGCCGCTCTCCATTGCTGCCTGGTAAGCCCTGTAAATCAGCTGAAAATCAAATGCCTGGGGAGTCTGAATCCCCCACACCAGATTCCGGGCCGGGGTACTCACAACAAAGCCGTTCTCATCCGCAAGCTTAATGGTTTCTTTCACAGGCATAGCCGCCGTACAGGCGCCATAAGTCTCGGCAGCTTCCAGAGCCCGGGCAATTATTTTATCGTCTGCAAAGGGGCGCACCCCGTCATGGATAAATACAATTCCTTCCCGGTCCGCTTTTGTCATATCTTCCTCAATCACCTGCAGCCCATTCCAGACAGAAGTATAACGCTCTGCACCGCCTGTTGTAATGGTATCTACCTTGGATAAATTATACTTATGTACTAATTCATCTCTGCACCAGGCCATCTGCTGCGGACCTGTAACCAGAATAATACTGTCAATCAGAGGAGAGTTTTGAAAAGCTTCCAGAGTATGGTAGATAATAGGCTTTCCCATAAGCTCCAGATATTGCTTCTGCACATTGCCGCCCATGCGTTTTCCCTGACCTGCAGCCACAATGATCGCTGTACAGCGTTTCCTTAATTTGCCCGTATTTCCAGGGCATAAAGGTATATCCGTAGGATGTTTCCTCGATCTGTCCGTGTTCTCTGGACATAAAGGTATATCCGCAGGATGTTTCCTCGATCTGTCCGTGTTCTCCATCTATCTCTCTCCCAGCTTCAGATTGGGAACCGCATTCAAATCCAGCCCATGCCGTACCCCTTTCTTATATTCATAGTAAGCCGCCGCCCCAATCATGGCCGCATTATCCGTACACAGGATCGGTGAGGGATGATAAAAATGAATCCCCTGTTCCTCACAGGCCGCGGCAAAAGCTGCACGCAGCGTGGAATTGGAGGCCACCCCGCCGGCAATAGCCAGCTTATCCTCTCTAAGCTCCTTCATCGCCGTCATGGCATGCTCTACCAGCACATCGCAGACCGCCTTCTGAAAGGAAGCCGCCACATCCGCCCGGTTGACCGCCTCCCCCTTCATCTGGCAGCTGTTCAGATAATTGAGCACTGCCGATTTCACTCCGCTGAAACTGAAATCATAAGGAGAATCTGCTATCTTTGCCCTGGGAAATGCAATCGCCTCGGGATTGCCTTCCTTCGAAAGCTTGTCAATCTTCGGTCCGCCGGGATAGCCGAGGCCGATCGCCCTCGCCACCTTGTCAAAAGCTTCCCCTGCCGCATCATCCCGCGTCCGCCCCATGATCTCATAGACACCGTAATCCTTCACCCTCACCAGATGGGTGTGTCCACCGGATACCACCAGGCAGATAAAGGGCGGCTCCAGATCGGGATTTTCAATATAGTTAGCGGAAATATGGCCTTCAATGTGATGGACACCCACCAGAGGAAGCTTTTTGGCATAGCTGATGGCCTTAGCCTCCGCCACGCCCACAAGGAGAGCTCCCACCAGGCCAGGGCCGTAGGTCACGCCGATGGCGTCCAGATCATCTAAGGTAACCTGTGCCTGTTCCAGAGCTTCCTCAATCACCTGGTTGATTTTCTCAATGTGTTTTCTGGAGGCAATCTCCGGCACTACGCCTCCGTAAAGCTTATGAAGCTCAATCTGGGAGGAAATCACATTGGACAGCACACAGCGGCCGTTCTTCACTACGGAAGCGGCCGTCTCGTCGCAGGAGCTTTCAATTGCCAGAATATATATGTCTTTTTGTTCACTCATTCTACGCTTCCTCAAAATCCAGTTCTATAGACTTCCGATCCTTTCCTGCCTCCGCCCTGGGAAAAATCTGACGCACCTCATCCATATATTCTTCCGGACGGTTGAGAGAAGGACTGTAATGGGTCAGCCACAGGGCCTTCACTTCCGCCTCCCTGGCCAGCCTTGCCGCCTCATAAAAGGTCATATGCTTATAGGCCGCCGCCTTCGCTTCCTTTCCCTTTTCCCCGTACATGCCCTCGCAGATAAAAAGATCCGCATGCTTTGCATTTGCCGCGATAGAGGCTGTGGGACGGGTGTCGGTACAGTACACCACCTTGATCCCCTTTCTCGGAGCGCCCATAACCATATCCGGCGTATAAGTGATACCGTCCTCTGTGGTAATGGTCTCGCCCTTTTGAAGTTTACTCCAGAAATGCTTGGGAATCTGACGCTCCACAGCTTGCTCCACCTGAAACTTTCCGGCCCGGTCAATCTCCAGAGAGTAGCCGTAGCAGGTAATGTTGTGATTCACCCGGAAGGCTTTGATGCGGTAGCCGCCAAGGCACAGCTCCTCTTCTGCCTGGTTAAGCTCTATAAATTCTATGGGAAATGGCAGTTCCGGCGCAATCACACGCAGGGAATTTACCACGCGCTCCAGACCCTTAGGGCCGATCAGCGTAAGAGGCTCTGTGCGCTCTGCATTTCCCATGGTCAGAAGCAGGCCCGGAAGGCCGCTGATATGATCCCCGTGAAAATGGGTGAAACAGATAATATCAATGGGCTTAAAGCTCCATCCCTTTTCCTTAATAGCAATCTGAGTTCCCTCTCCGCAGTCAATGAGCAGACTGCTTCCATTGTATCTGGTCATCAGCGCCGTGAGCCAGCGGTACGGAAGAGGCATCATTCCGCCGCTTCCCAGCAAACATACATCTAACATCTCCAAATCTCCATATTTTCCTTATTACAAATGCAATACAAATTCCGCGCGGATACGGTTGACAGGACATTTTCTATGTACAGGGCCGTTCCTGACAGCCCCTTTGTTCCTATACAAGCTCGACGGCTTCGGTTGTGGCCGGCGGAATACGAAACTGCTCCGTCATCCGGTCGTAGCATTCCTCACACAGTTCAAAGCTGTCCACCTGACCGTCTTTCCCTGACATGTATCCCCACACCTGGCGCACCTGCAGTACCCCTTCCATGGGCATTCCATGCTTTACCGCAATGATCTTTCCGCATCCGTTGCAGATGATCCGCTCCAAAACCTTTGTTTCTTCCTTTTTGTACTCATGCATACTGCCTGTCCTCCCTATCTGTCCTGCATCTGCTTTCTGAGTAACAGTTTCATAGACGAAACTGCGTCTTTTTGTCTGCTGCAATTCTATTTTACAAAAGAATTTCATGCACAGATAGTGGGAATTGCTTACAGCCACAAGTTTCCTTAGCTTGCCCATGTTTTGGGCATAAAGGGATACCCGTAGGGTGTTTCCTTGATTCGCCTATGTCTAAACTTCCCAATGCCGCCACATAATCAATGCATCTTCCTTCGGCTTTTCATAAAAATTTCTGCGGATGCCAAAGGAAACAAAGCCCAGGCTTTCATATAAATGTATCGCCGCCTTGTTGCTTACGCGCACCTCCAGGGTATAGGCAAAAGCCCCCCTCTCTTTTCCAATGCGCATCAGTTCCTCCAGAAGTCTCCTTCCGATTCCATGCCCCCGAAGCTGCCGTCTTACCGCTATATTGGTAATCTCCGCTTCTTCCAGGCTCTGATAGCAGCCGCAGTAGCCCGCTATCTCCCCGTCAAGCTCCGCTGTCAGATACAGGGTATGGCAATAGGAGAGGGTGTCCTGGAAAGACTTTCTTGACCAGGGCATGGAGAAGGTTTCTTCCTCTATGGCGCACACCTGGGTCAGATCCTGTTCTTCCATCTGCCGGATAATAAGCTTACTCATGGCTCCCTGCTTCCTTTTCCGCCCGTTCCCGTTCCGCCTGGGGCAGACGCAGGTAATCGGGTCTGTGCTCCGCGGCCGTCTCGGTCTTTCCTTCCCGGATATACTGCACGGCCAGCATTCCTACGGCTCCCGCACGCTGACGGCTTACATGAGCCGGTGCAAAGGAGAACTTCTGCCCTGCCATAAGCACCTCTGTCAGACAGTAACGGTATACGGGAACCCCGTCCCCCAGGAAAATAACTTCCCGGCCTAAGGCACAAAGCTTTTCCGCTATCTCCTGGATGCTGACCGCCATCTGAGGCTCTATAGCATGCAGGCGGTTATCTTTGAATTCATAGATTCCCGTATACACCTGGTTTCTTCTGGCATCCATTAGAGGACAGATGATCCGATCCGTTCCGTAGAGATTATAAGCCAGGGCATCTACGGTGGGAATGTGCACCAGAGGCTTGTTAAGCGCAAGGCCAAGGCCTTTTGCCGTGGCTGATCCAATCCGAAGGCCCGTGAAGGAGCCGGGGCCTGCCGCTACTGCGACAGCATCCAGAGTGTTCAGATCCAGCTCTATCATAGAAGCAATTTCATCCAGCATAGGGAGAAGCGTCTGGGAATGGGTCTTTTTGTAATTGACTGTATATTCTGCCAGCAGATTGCTGTTTACTCCGTCATCCTCCACCACAGCTGCAGAGGCTGTCAGGCCGGAGCTGTCCAACGCTAAAACCTTCATAATTATACCTCTATTACCGTAATTTTCCTGTAATCAAAGCCCTTATTCAGATCTTTTTCTATGGTTACGGCAAACCGTTCTTTCGGAAGAATCTCCTCTATGAGATTCGCCCACTCAATCAGGCAGACGCCTCCGCCGTAAAAATAATCTTCATAGCCGATCTCCTCCATCTCATCCACATTTCCGATGCGGTACACATCGAAATGGTAAAAGGGAATGCGGCCTTGCGTGTACTCCTGAACAATGGTGAAGGTAGGGCTGTTCACGTGTTCCTCCACGCCTAAGCCTCTGGCAAACCCCTGGGTAAACACGGTTTTTCCCACCCCAAGATCACCGGTCAGTGTGTAGATGCTTCCCGCCTCTGCCCCGGTGCCTAAACGCTCCCCGAAGGCTCTTGTTTCCTGTTCTGAAAATGTTTCTATAATCATAGGAAGTTTTCCTTATCCTTTTATACCGGGTGCTGCCCCGGCCCTGCATCCCTGCAGGTTCCAAATCTACTATGTCTTTAAAAGTTATAACATAATCATACCTGTTTTGCAATATAGCAGAGACACAGTATTTTACATTTGTTTTATCTGGAAAAATGTGTTAATATCTACGAGAGAGGAGACAGCTATGACGAACGGTAACAAGCGAAGCACATCAAAAAAACAGATTCTGGAAAATTATCTGATTTCCGAAATCAGCAGAGGCAATTTAAAGGTGGGTGACAAAATTCCGTCGGAAGCCGAGCTGGTAGAAATGTTTCACTTCGGACGGCAGACAGTTCACAATACATTGGCCGAACTGGCTGTCCGGGGAATCATAGAACGCATTCCCGGTAAAGGTTCCTTTGTTTCTTCCAGACCGGTAAACAGAAATATACAGAAAAAAATGAGCTTCACGGAAGATATGCAGAGTATCGGAATGACTGCCGGGAGCAATCTTCTGGAATTCAGGATTGTGACGGGTGAAGAATTTCCTGCCGTGGCAGAGGAATTAAAGATTTCCCCGCAGGATACCCTTTATCTCATTTCCCGGCTGCGTACAGGAAACGGAACTCCCATTGCTCTCCAGTACACATATATTCCTACCCGCTACCTTCCAAATCCTGATTTGAATTCCATGGTTTCTTCCATCGATGCCTATACAAAAGAATGCGGCATCGAGGTAAACGGCTTTGTGACAAGGCTGCGCGCCGTTGAGGGAAGCGATGAGCAGATCCGGATTCTCCAGTCCACCAGCCGTGCTCTCCTGAACAGTATTTCCGTCCGCTATTCGGATAAAAATACTCCGGTTCACTATACCTCGTCCTTTTACCGTTCCGATCTCTATGAATATACTTTTTCTTCTTTCAGCCAGATCGAGTAGGGAAGGTTTATCTGCCTGCGCTAAAAGGAAAATACAATCCCTGCCGCCGCCGCGGCAACGATAATCACGATTGGGTGCAGTTTGGAAAACTTCCTTTTTACAGCAAAGAGCACTGCTAAAAGAAAGATACATTTCCAGTTGAACAGATTCCCAATCCCGGAGCCTAATCCGTTTTCCAGATGCATCAGAGTTGAAACAAAGAGATTCAGACAGGCTGCGGCGATAAATCCTACAACCGCCGGTTTTAGGCCTGCAAAAATCATCTTCACAATCTTTGCGTTTTTAAATTTCTGGAAATAATTGGCAATAACACAGATCACGACAATACTGGGGGTGACTATGCTTAAAGTTGCCGCCACAGCGCCCCCGGGGCCTGCCACCGAATATCCTACATAAGTAGCCATATTAATGCCGATAGGACCCGGTGTCGACTCGGAAACCGCAATCATGGTTGACAGCGTTTCCATAGTAAACCACCCGTACTGCATCCCCATCTCATTCAGAAACGGTATGGTTGCAAGACCGCCCCCCACAGCAAACAATCCTGTTTTTAAAAATTCCCATATCAGCAGTCCCAGATTACTCATGCTTCAGCCACCCCGCCTTACTCATTAAAATTCCGAGAACTCCGGACAGTATCACAAGCCATACAGTCGAAATGCCTGTGAGGACAGACAAAAGCAGTGCCATGGCAAATATGCAGAAGGCTGCAATATTCTTGATGCTTTTCTTCCACAGATTCATAATCGCCTCTATCATAAGCACACAAACAGCCACATTGATTCCCAGAAGTGCATGCTGTACTACAGCCAGCTCCGCAAAATTAGAAATAAGGGAAGCGATCAGCCCAATGATAATGACGGAAGGACTCACCACTCCGAGTGTCGCAGCAATTCCGCCTGCAATTCCCTTTTGGTAATAACCCACAAAGGTAGCCGTATTTACCGCAATAATCCCGGGCGTACACTGTCCGATGGCATAATAATCCATGATCTCATCCTCTGTGGCCCAGTGATACTTCTCAATGACTTCCCTCTGAATCATAGGGAGCATGGCGTAGCCGCCGCCGAAGGTGAACAGCCCCATTTTGAACCATGCTGTATACAATTGTAACAATACTTTCATGCCGTATGCCTCCTATTCAAAATCGCTGCGCGATGGCACTAAAGGGAAAAATCAGTATCCGGCGCAGCACCCGTCTGTCCGGGATTCTGTCGCTCCCACATAAATTCCGTTTTCCATGCGCACAATCATCTCCGCACGTCCAAAAGAAAAACGGTTCTGCGCCGCTTCAATCTGATGTCCCCGGCGGCGCATGGCCTCAACCCATTCCGGATCAAAGCCCGGCTCAACTTTAAAAAGCAGGCCTTCTTTCCACTGCCACCTGGGAGCATCCAGGCACATCTGGGGATTCAGGTGAAAGTCAAGCAGATTCATGACAACCTGCAGATGGCCCTGGGGCTGCATATAACCGCCCATGACGCCGAACGGCCCTATGGGGCGTCCGTTCTCTGTAAGGAAACCGGGGATAATTGTATGATAACACTTTTTCCCCGGGATGAGAACATTAATATTTTCCGGATCAAGAGAAAAATCGAAACCGCGGTTCTGCAGAGAAACGCCGTAATCCTCAATCACAATTCCGCTGCCAAAATCCATATAGTTACTCTGGATATAGGATACCATATTTCCTTCCCCGTCCGCAGTGCACAGGTACACTGTTCCGCTCTTTGGCGGCTCTGCCGTCTTCGGAGGCCTGGCTGTAAACCCAATCTCTGCAGAACGCCTTTTCCCATAATCCTCACTAAGATATGTATGATAGTCCGTGCGCATATCAGCCGGATCCGTAACGGTTGCCAGTGCATCCGCAAATGCCATTTTGATAGCTTCAAACTGCAGATGGGAGATTTCTTCCGGCTTCATGCCTGCTATGTCAAAATTTTTAAGGATATTCAGAGCCATGAGCGTGACGATTCCCTGCCCGTTGGGAGGAATTTCCCAGACATCCACCCCCCGGTAATTGACGGAGATGGGCTCCACCCATTGGACCTCGTATTTTTCCAGATCTGATTTTCTTAAAAATCCGCCGTCACGCCTGCTCTGGGCATCTATTTTATCCGCAATCTCTCCATGATAAAAAGCATCGCCGTCTGTCTCTCCGATTAAGCGCAGAGATCTGGCCAGGGATGGGAATTTTACAATCTCCCCAAATTCATAGGGTTTTCCGTCCTTTGTAAACATGCGGTACCATTCGTCAAATGCTCTGTCCTTCCCAAAATCCCGGGAATCCTTTTTTACATACTTGTCCCAGAGAAATGCTACCGCTGCCGAGACCGGAAATCCCTGCTGTGCGTACATAACCGCCGGCTCTAAAACTTCAGAAAGCTTAAGCCTGCCAAACCGCCGGGAAAGTGCGGCCCAGGCTTTCGGCTCTCCCGGCACGGTCACCGGAATCCACCCTCTCTTGGGCATTTCCCGATAGCCTCTCCTTTGAACTTCTTCAACGGAAATGCCTTCCGGACTGCAGCCCGATGCATTCAATCCATACATCCGGTCCTTCATCCATACAATAGCAAAGGCATCGCCGCCCAATCCATTGCTGACCGGCTCCACCACACACAGGACTGCGGCGGCCGCAATCGCCGCATCCACTGCGTTTCCTCCCTTTTTCAAGATCTCCAGACCGGCTGACGAGGCAAGCGCGCTGCTGCTGCAGACCATCCCGTTTCCGGCAGCCACGCTGTACCGGCTCAACTGATAAGGCTGATGTATTATGTCAAAATTCATAAGCTGATTTTTATTTTTTCCTTTCTCAAAAATACTGTTACAGTTTTCTTAATACCTCATTAAAATCTGCTCCCGGAGCGTCCGGCACAGTCTGGGCATACATTTTCACGCCTCTTTCGGAAATTTCCTTCCAAAGCTCAAGCTCCTCCTTATCCGCGTATACATGGCTCAGAAGCTTTTCCTTGCCTGCTGCAGAACACAGATTTCCTATATTGACTTCCTTTATCTCAATCCCCCGGTTCATCAAATCCAGGAGGGTCCGGGGCCCTTTCACCAAAAGCATTACTTTCTTTCTGTCATATTTTCCGGATTTGATATTCTCCTCCGCATGGTCCTCGTCCAGAATAAAGGACTTCACGCCGGCAGGCGTGGCCATTTTCAAAAGGGAGCACTGAAAGCTGTCCTTTGCCACCTTATCATCCACTGCAATAATTGTATCAATGCCCCTTGCGCGGCTCCATCCCAATGCAACCTGTCCATGAATCAAACGGTCGTCTACTCTTATTAAATGCAACCCCATAGTATTCTCCTATTCCAGTTCCGTATAGCTGTTTCCAGTTCCGTATAGCTGTTTCCAGTTCCGTATAGCTGTTTCCAGTCCCATAGTATTATTTTTGTAAGAGCTGCCGGAGCCGGTTCCTCCGGCTTCGTTCCCGGCAGCTTCAAAGTCTTATATGTTTCCAATGCGTCTGCTTTCAGTCAAAGAACTCCTATAAAGCCCAAGACAAAACCGATTATAATGATGGCGCACATAGCCCACATGGTGCTCTTTCCTTTTCTCAGCACGCCGTAAACGCCAAGGGTGCACAGCAGCGGCAGCAGTTTGGGGAAAATATTGTCCAGTGTCGCCTGGAGCGCAACGCTTGCCTCTCCTGTGGTGTAGGTAAGCGGCGTTGTCACATTCAGCCAGGTAGCAGCCAGCCCTCCTACCACAATCAGTCCCAGAATCGTTGCCGCCTCCATCCATGCTTTGATCTGGAAGCTCTGCATCTTTTCCATAAACTGATCCGCAAAATTATAACCCGCCATAACGCCCCAGTATTGTACGCCAAAATGAATGGCATTGACAAACAGAACAAAGATAAGAGGCGCAATACCGTTTCCGCTCAGTGCCAGAGATGCACAGATACCTGCGGCAATAGGACGCAGGGTTCCCCAGAAAAGAGAGTCGCCGATGCCTGCCAAAGGCCCCATCAGGGCACTTTTTACAGCCGTAATATTTTCCTCCGGAATGTCTTCTCCTATAGCCTTTCTCTCTTCCATGGAGGCAACCATGCCGTAGATAGGGCCGCAGGTCCAGGGATGTGAATTAAAATATCCCAGATGGCGCTTGTAGGCCGCTATGCGGTCATCCGGATTCTTATACAGTTTATTGATCAGCGGTATCATACCCCACTCAAACCCCAGTGCCTGCTGGCGCTCAAAATTGAATGCCGACTGGACAGCATTTGAACGGATAAACAGTCTTGTCAGATCCTTTTTCGTTAAAATCTTCTCCCCCATATTAAGCCTCCTCCTCTTGATTTAATTTCCGGAATGCATACAGCGCCACGTAAGCGATTCCCAAAAATGCAATGCCCATCACTCCAAAGCTTGGTATGTACGCAGCTATGGCAAATCCGATAAAAAAGTAAGGCATAAACTCTCTGGTACTCAGATTATTCAGCAGAAGTCCGAAGCCCAGGGCAGGCAGGAGACTGCCTACAGCCTTGATTCCGGACATGATATTTGCCGGAACCGCATTCATCAGATCGGTTACATACTGATCTCCCAGGTACAGGGCCAGCAGCGTAGGGATAAAATATGCCAGAAAATGAAATATATTTCCTGCGTGAACCATAAGGCTGATGCCTTTCCAGTCACCTTTTTCCGCATATTTGTCTGCCAGATGCACCGAGAAGGCACAGAAGGTTTTCGCGAACATCTCAAAGGTACTTGCCACCACTGCAACCGGAACAGCCACCATCATAGCTCCCTCCAGCCCGGTTCCGGATGTAATGGCAATGGCGGTTCCCAGCGCACTGCCTATGGCCACATTGGAGGGAACGCTTCCTCCGATAGCCTGTGCTCCCATAAATACAAGTTCCAGGGAAGCTCCCACCTCAAGACCTGTCCGGAAATCCCCCAATACCAGTCCCACAACCGGCCCCAGAACCAGAGGCCTTTCAAGCTGGCAGTCTCCCATGAATCTCCTTAGGAAATATGTCAGGCCTGTAATAAAGCTGATAATAAAAATTGCCGAAAAACTCATAAATACCTCCTTCGTAAAATTAAGATCATTATTTCATTCTCCAAGGATCGGAGCACTCGCGGGCCCTTACTTGCACTCTCTTTCCTGTTCTTTGTACTTCAATCATATCATTACTCTTTCTATTTGTCCATATATTTTTTAAATATATGGACATTTAATCCGGGCGTAACGGCAGATGATGACTGCAGATAAAAACAGGAGCCTGCACTTTTTCTGTCGTGCAAAGCTCCCGCTCCTGATATTTTCTTCCTGATTTTTTGTTTTTCATTCATTTTCCGCGCTCTTTAAAGCCTCCAAAAGCTCCTGCACAGTCCGGTTGCAGACAGGGTGGCGCATATAAGGAGCAATCTGGCAGAGAGGTTCCAGAACAAAATCCCGTTTGTACATCTCAATGTGGGGGATATGCAGTTCTTCATCGTCCAGAATCAAATCGTCGTAAAGGAGAATATCCAGATCCAATGTCCGCGGCCCCCAGCGGATGATCCGCACCCTCCCGGCCTCCTGCTCGATCTCGTGAAGGCGGTCAAGCAGCTCATGGGGCGGAAGCAAGGTGCGGATTTTCATGGCTCCGTTCAGAAATTCGTCCTGATCTGTTACGCCGTAAGGTTCTGTGGCCAGATAATCGGATACGGCCAGAACCCGGCATCCCTTTGTCTGCCGCAGGCCCTCCACGCCCGAATCCAGATATGCCTTCTTATCTCCCATATTGGATCCTAAGGCTATATAGGCTGTATGCCAGCTCCGCTCAATTTCTATGGAAACAGTCTTAAGAGGCAGGCCGATGGGGGCCCAGGGCTTTTTAAGCTCCAGGCGCACGCTTTCCAGCCGATCGATCTTAAGCAGCAGTTCCTCTGCCAGCTTTTCCACTGCCGTTTCCAGAAGCTTAAAGGTATGCTCCTTAAGAAAACGGCAGATGAAATGGCTGACCTCGCCATAATGGATGGATTTCGTGAGATCGTCTTTTTGTCCGGCCTCACGGGTAGAGGTGCCAAGTGCTGCCGAAACTAAAAACTTCTGTCCCAGAACATTTTCTTCCGGAAATACCCCATGCTTTGCAAAAACCTCAAGGTCTTTTATATGTATCCAATCCATTTGTCCCTCCTCTTAATCCTCAGCTTCTGCCGTCGTCAGTGCGCCAGTATTGCTTTTGTCATCTGAATGGCACGTTTATTGGCTTTTACATCATGGACACGCACAAAAGCATATTTTTTCATAACTGCCATTACCGTCGTTACCAGAGTCCCTTCCTCCCGCTGATCTGCCGGAAGATCAAGAGTCAAGCCGATAAAGGATTTTCTCGAGGTTCCAAGAAGCATCGGGTAGCCGAAGGTATGAAAACGCTCCATGTAGTGAAGAGTCTCCAGATTCATTTCATAGGTTTTGCCAAAGCCGATTCCCGGATCCAGAATAATTTTATCGTCGGGAATGCCTGCCGCTCTGGCTATCTCGACACATTCTTCCGTCTCAAGCAGCATGTCCTGGTAAAAATTATTGTATTCTGCCTTTTCCTTATTGTGCATCAGACAGCAGGCCGTTCCTGTTTCTGCTATCAGAGCCGCCATCCCGGGATCGTATTTCAGCCCCCAGATATCATTGACCAAATCGGCTCCTGCCTTTATGGCTGCCTCGGCCACACGGGACTTATAGGTATCAATAGAAACAGGGACATCGATCCGCGCCTTAACCGCCTCAATCACAGGGACTACCCGCTGAATTTCCTCTTCCTCGGTAATCTGTTCGTGGCCGGGCCGTGTGGATTCTCCTCCGATATCCACAATGTCCGCGCCGTCCTCCGCCATCTGCTCCGCATGGCCCAGGGCCTCATCCAGAGTACTCCATTTACCGCCGTCAGAAAAAGAGTCCGGGGTTACATTGAGGATGCCCATGATATAAGTGTTGTCTGCAGTGTCAAAGCTTCGATTTCCAATTATCATATATGTATTCCTTTCTGCTTGCCAAAATCCTTTAAATACAAATCTCCGTGTTCTTCTTCTCCTCCGGCCAGTCGCACTTCTCTCTTGCCGGACAGGAAAAACAGTTTCTCGACAGCTTGTCCGCCTGATAGAACAAACCGGCCAGACCCTCCTGATACTTTGTCCGGTGTCCCCGTATCAGTTCCAATATCCGGGCCTGTTCAGCCGGATCAAAACCGCAGTCTTTCAATATCTGCTCCGCCAGCTCTGCGCTTGCCTGCTCATGGGGAATCCCCTCCTCATACTGGAGGAAGCGGCCGATATCGTGGAGCAGGCCTGCCGCATAGACAATCTCCTTATCCGCTGATATTCCCGCTTCCAGAGCCAGTATCCAGGTGATCCGGGCTACATCCAGGAAGTGCTCCGGCGTATGACGGCAGAATTCCCGCTTTTGTTCCCAGGCATCCAGTTTCTTCAGACAGCTCTGGTAGGTCTCATGCTGCCAGACAGCATTTACGCGTTTCATAAGCGCACCAGTTCCAGAAAGCGGTTCTGAAGCTCTGCATTGTCTTTAAATACACCGGTAGTGACCAGGGTTACCGTCTTGCTGCCCGGCTTTTTGATTCCGCGCATGGTCATACAGGTATGCTCAGCCTCAATCATCACAATCACACCCTGAGGTTTTAAGCTCTCGCTTAAGGCCTCCGCTATCTGGGCTGTCATTTTTTCCTGGATCTGAGGCCTTCTGGCAAACACATCCACGGTTCTGGCAAGCTTGCTTAAGCCTACAACTTTTCCGTTTGGAAGATAACCAATATGGGCCTTTCCATAAAAAGGCAGCAGATGGTGCTCACAGGTGGAATAGAAGGTAATGTCTTTTTCCACCACCATATCATTTCGTCCGGCCGTGAACTGTTTTTGCAGATGTACGGCCGGTTCCTCATAAAGGCCTCCGTAAATCTCCGCGCACATCCGGGCTATCCTGTCGGGCGTTTCCAGCAGTCCCTCCCGGTTCACATCCTCCCCGATTCCCTCCAGCATCAGCCTAACACCGGCCTTTATCTTCTCATAATCCATCATAAAAGAGAGTCCCCCCTTCGTTATCTGAGGATCAAAAAAAGCGCCTCAGTAATGTGACAGAACATATGACGAAATATCCCTTCACAATATGAGATGCAATCTTATATTGCTGCAACGGGTGCGGTAATCATATCGTAAGACCGGTATCCTCTTCCGGCTTTTCGTTTCGGCGGCAACTCCCCATCCGCCGAACACTTGACGCATGAAAACCTATTTTGCATATTATTCCAAATATAAATAAATTACCTTCAGCCGGCAGAAACTTTATTCCTGCGGACAGGCCGGGCGGACATGCCGGCATGTCCATCCGACTCCTGTCGGCTGAAGGTATTATAGCACAGTGTATAAAAAAGATCTATAGCTTTTTGCCCCGGGAGCCGTGAAATTCCTTAGACAACAGGAACAGCCCGAAGAAAATCCCGTTTATGAGCAGCGACGACGGAATCATACTCCAGGTCACCTGCTGATTTTCAAACACATCGGCGGAGTAATCATTGACAATCGCAAGGGCCAGGTTATTATTCATAAAATGCATAATAACAGGCACCCAGATATTATCGGTTTTCAGATAGGCCCAGGCAAAAAAGATGCCCAGGGTTATGCAGGTTACCATCTGGGAGGCCAGCATAACCAGTCCGCAGTCCGGTGTGGCATAGTAGAAAAAGTCCAGAAACACATGCCACACCCCCCATGCCGCGCCCAGGATCAAAACGCCGGTCCGCATGCCGAAGCGCTTCTGAAGCAAGGGCTGCAGATAATAGCGCCACCCGTATTCCTCCCCCAGAAACGGCGCAAAGGCCAGGAAAAAATTTACCACCTGAAACAGTATATAAATCCATGTGCCCGGATCTCTTAAAATCTCCGCCATGACTCCCGGATCTCCCTGCAGCGCATAGGCAGCGGCGGCGCGGCCAAGGTAGAGCAGGAAAAATACCAGGATGCAGAGAAGAGAACTCTTCCACCGCTTCCATCCAAGGCCGTAAGCCGCTCTTTTCTTTCTTCCCGACACCAGGAGCGCAATCCAGCAGAGAATGCTTCCGCCTATAACCACGTACTGGATGAGCACAGACCACAGAGAGACCTGCTGTTCTGCCATGGTCAACGTCTGCTCCGGCATTGCCACGGACAATACACACAGAGCTATGGAAGCAGAAGCCGCCAGCAGAAAGCAGAGATAAAACCATCTGGGCAGCAGGCTGTCCTTTCCTTCCGTCACCAGATAAGCCAGCATAACACCGGCTGCCGGGAAGAACATCTGAGCCGTGGGAAATACACTCATTTCCACCGGTATGGTGCTTCCGTACCAGGTAAGAATTCCCATCACATAGGTAACCCCGTAAGCGATTAAGAGAAAAATAAGGAACTGTTTCTTTGATTTTGCCGTTTCTGTCATTTCATATCACTTCTTTCCGTATTCTATCATAAAATCCGCAGGGCAAAGAGCAGGGGCCCGGAGTGAGCGCCGTTCTCTGCCTCTATTGCGTCATTTTATCATTTCGATATTATAGTGTGATAAAAAATGCCCAGATGGTTTCTTTTAATGCCCGAACGGAAAGCAGTTCACCTTTTTCCCGTCACGCATCAACTGCCTACACTGTCAAGAAGCCGCTGTTTCATATTTCTGGAAAAGGGACATCTCTCTCCGTTTTTTAAGATAACCTCCCTGGTTTTCAGATTCACCCGGTCAATCTCATCCCCCCGGACCAGGTAAGCTCTGTGAACCCGGACAAATTTCGGTGCCAGCTTTTTCTCCAGTTCCTGGATACTCCCGATAAAATCCAGGCGCTCGCGCCTGGCGTGAAGCTCAATCCGGTGAGTGCGGCCGGCAGTGGCAAAATACAGGATTTCCTCAAGAGGAATATGCCGTACCACATCCAGAGTCCTGACGGTAAAATACTCCTGCTGCTCTCCCTGTTCCCGGCTCACGCGCTCTGCTATCACCTTCAGGCAGTGAGAGAGCCCTGCGTACATTTTCTCCGGGTTTTTCTTACAGATATAATCCAGGGCCTCCAGGTGATAGCGGAAGGTCTCAAAGGCCAGATCCTGAAAAGCCGTAACATAGACGAGAAAACCTCTGGCATCTTTTTTCCGTATTTCCTGCCCCAGACGAAAACCGTCCATGGATGCCCCCTTAAGCTCCACATCCAGAAAATAAATCCCCTGTTTCTGCTGCCCGGACAGATACTCAAGAAGTTCCTCCGGGCTTCCGGTACACAAGGCTATTTCCATATCCAGCCCCTCTATGAGAATCTGCTTTTCCAGCCAGGCTCGTTCCGCATTCCTGATTTTTTCTTCGTCCTCACATATATAAACCGGCAGCATATGGCTCAAACCTCCTGAATCTTCAACTCCTGCACAAAATACCCGTCCTGTACGGCCGTGAAGGGAAATACAAAATCATATTTTTCCAACAGCTTCCGATAGCTTTCCAGCCCGATTCCGCGGCCTTCTCCCTTGGTAGTGTAACCGGCCGTTCCGATTTTCTGAAAGTCTGCCGTATTATACAGGGTATTTTTAATCCGGAAAGTGGTGCACCCGTCCTGGCTGCTGATCATCAGATGAATTTTTGCATTCTCTTTTCCCCGAACCTCATCCGCTGCATTGTCCATAAGAATGCCGAGGCACCGGCACAGATCCGTACTGCGCATCCGGGTTCCCTCAAAAGGCCGCAGCACCTCCAGTTCGCAGTATATGTCCTCCTTCTGCATCAGAGCCAGCTTTTCCAAAAGGAGCCCTTTGATCTCTGCCATATGTACATTGGCAAGCTGATTTAAAAGACGGATCTGATCGCCTGCCTGCCGGTCAAAGTCCTCTGTCATTTCACGGATAAAGGATTGAACGGCTTTCATATCTCCCTCTGCCTGGATCTGCTCCATTTTTTCTATGTAAATGGTCTGCTGCCTTAAATTGGCCTCCTGGGCCAGGATATACTGCTTCTGCTGGCAGTCCCGTCCCACATAGACAAAAATCATATGTATTACAAGGAGCAGAATGAGAGGAAGCAGCAGGTATGCCCGGTTTTTTCCCGGGTCTTTTACCACGTGATCTATAGCTTCGCAGTAAACGGGATAGAGTCCCAGAAGAACCAGAATCCCCCTGTGAATCTTCTCCTGTTCCAGCCACTGGCGGTAGATTTTCCCCATACCGGACTTTACAATCACCAGACCGCAGAGCAAAAGGCAGCCCGGCCTTATACCAAACATCCAGAACAGATATTGCCGAAGCTCTGAGGCAACCCTAAGATCAAAAATTCTCCCATACAGGTACAATTCCGAAAGCAGATCGCCATAGGAACCTAAAATCTCAATCATCATAACACTCAGGAAGCAGTCCCGAAAGGATACCCTGTATGCAAGATGCAGGAGCAGCGCCCAGCATGCAATAACAAAATACTGCCGGGAATCCGGCCAAGCAGAATGCCGGACATCCAGAGGAGGAACAGCACAGTAATTGATATGCTCAAAACATTGGCAGTCACGATCTGCAGAAAGCTCATAGCCGTCTCCTTTTACCACTTTTGTAAGTCAGGTTTTATCCTATGCAGACAGGCCGCAGAAGATATCTCCTGCGGCTGTTTATCATACGTGCTTCGGATTCTGTTGTTTATTATATCAAAAATGGATGCAGAAGTTAACTATCAATTTGCGGCAGCCTTTCTGTCTGAATTTATAAATTATAACATATATCCGCGAATCTGTTTTACAAAATCTTCATACCCGGAGATAAAAGCCGACAATGTATCGACAGCGCCTCCATAAGACATAAATTCTTCGGGTGCCATACCGTCCTCATCAAAAGACCTGCGAAACTCGGGCAGAGTCATCAGCTGCTTCATCCACTTTTCGGGTACAGGATTGTCAATTCTGGAGACAACCTCCACATCGCACTTCTCAAGCCGCTTCTGCCAGTCATAATTGATCGTCTGGACTAAGTCGCCTCCGATAAGCTCGGACCAGTGATAATGGTTCCGGTTGGCGGCAGACAGAACACGGGTGGTATATCCTCTCTCCTTGTAGATGCGGTAGGCTTCCTTGATAACGGCCACGCCGCCCCATTCCAGCGCCTCGGGATCCACTACCGTGCCGTCATTCTGCGCGGCCTTCTTAAGCCAGTCATCTGTACGTCCCAGCATGAGCGTGCACACCGGAGACATCTCGTCACAGGAGAGCCCCTCGCTGCGGCGGCGATTCAGGCCGCGCTCTACGGCTTCGGCAACGGCTGTCGCCTGGGCAACCGTAAAGGAAACGGTAGCATTGATGCTGACACCATTATAGGTTGCCTCTTCTATCGCTCTGATACCGGCGGCAGAGGCAGGAATCTTTACCTGCATATTGCGTCCCAGGGAATTCAGGTGCAGGGCCTGCTCCAGCATTTTCCCGGCATTTCTGTAAAACTTTGCGTTCGTCTGGATGGACAGGCGGCCTTTTTTCCCCTTGAACTTCTCGAATACGGGAAGAAGTTTCCGGGAACGCTCCCGTCCTACTTCATCAATGAGCGCCCAGGTAATTTCATCGTCAGAGTACGTCGGGTTGTCCTTAATCAGGCGCCTGATACAAGGTTCCCAGTAGGAGAGTTCGTTCCGTATAACGGCCGCTACGATAACAGGGTTGCTGGTTGCTCCGGTAATCCCCCGTTCCAGGCCATAATTCAGCTCTTCCTCTCCGCATGAATCCATCCAGATATCTGTATCCGGATATTTTGTCACGGTCTCGTAAAGTTTTCCCTTGCGTTCAGTTTCTGTCATTACAATATCCTCCTCGTTAATTATGTATTGCAGGAAATAATACTATTCTCCGTAGATGCCGGTTTCGATATCGGCAACTTTAATAATCGCATTTTTCAGGAACTCTTTGCGCCACTCCTCCAGGTTTTCCGTGAAGCTTGTGGTCAGAAACTTTTCTGCCATCTGACAGCCCATGTTCTCGGCCACAAGCCAGCCTCCCATAGTCATAACGTTGGCGTCGTTAATGGCGCGGGCCTTTTCCGCAGAGTACAGGCTCTCACAGGCTACGGCATACACGCCTTCATACTTGTTGGCAACCACGGCCATACCGGCACCGGTGCCGCAGATGAGTATCGCCTTTGCAGCCTCTTTGGACTGTACTCTCTGTGCCGCACCGGAAGCAACCTCATAGTAAGGGATACCGGCATCCATAGACTTTGTTCCACAGTCTTCTACTTCATAACCTTTTTCTGTCAGATAAGCTGCGACGGCTTCTTTAAGCGGAAATCCCGACTTATCTGAACCGATTAAAATTTTCTCCATGATGATCCTCCTATTCTAAATCGCTGCGCGATGGCACTAAAGGGTAAAGCCGCTTCGACACACCGGCAATGAGAGAAACTTTCATTCGAAAGGGCACTCATAAAAGTTCCTCTCGTGCGCCTTTGCGGCTTTACCGTCCAGCAAAAATATCTTTAGTAAACACTTGACATTTCTTAGCTGGACTATTCCAGTTCCGTAATATCCCTTCCAATACACCTTAGCCTAAATCAATTTCCAGCCGCGAAAAACTGCGTCTGTAAATCGATTTGTGCATTGTAAGGGATATTACTGTTTTGCAGCAATGGCGCTCCTGGCTGCTGCTGCGATATCTTTGGCCTTTAAGCCGTACTTTTCTTTCAGATATTCCGTGCTTCCCACCTCGCCGAAATGATCGGCAACACCGACGCGGCGCAGGGGTGAGGGTAATTTTTCACTGAGGCACTCCGCCACGGCACTTCCCAGTCCATTGAGAATGGAATGGTTCTCTGCCGTCACGATACAGCCTGTTTTCGAAACGCTTTTTATAATTAATTCCTCATCCAGGGGCTTGATGGTGTGGATGTTCAGAATCTCGGCAGAAATCCCTTCTTCTTCGAGCATCCGGGCCGCTTCCGCTGCCTCGGCAGTCATAATGCCGCTGGCCGCAATGGTTACGTCCCTGCCCTCTCTCATGCAGATCCCCTTCCCAAGAGTAAATTCACACCCGTCTTCAAAGAGTTTTACGGCCGCTCTTCTCAAAAGGCGGATGTATACCGGGCCGGGATGAGCCGTAATCTGCGGAAAAGCAGCACGGAGCTGGGCGCTGTCCGTGGGTTCAAAGATTGTCATGCCGGGAATGTTCCGCATAACAGCCACATCCTCCATGCTCATATGGGTACCGCCGTTCAGTTCCGCAGTGACACCCGGATCACTTCCCATGATCTTCACATTGAGGCCCGCATAGGCGACAGACAGCGTTACCTGATCGCAGACTCTCCGTGTAGAAAACGGGGTAAACGTATGGGTAAAGGGAATCTTTCCCATGGCAGACATGCCGGCCGCACAGCCGATCATATTAGCCTCCGCAATCCCTACATTAAATGTCCTCTCCGGAAATTGTTCCCTAAACCTCCCGGTACCGGCCGCCTTCATCAGATCCGCCTCCAGAATCACAATCCGCTCGTCTTTTTGGGCTGCCCGGATGAGTTCATCCACATAAGTTTCCCGCAGCCATCTATTTTCCAGTTCCACTACACAACCTCCTCTTCCAGCAGGGCTACAGCCTTTTTCCATGTCTCTTCATCGACGGCCATGTTGTGGGATTCCAGCAGGCCCTCGCAGAAACAGCCTCCTTTGCCTTTGATGGTATCCAGAATGATCATGGAGGGACGCCCCTTGATCTTCTGGCTGTTATCAATCGCATGGGAGACAGCGTCTACATCGTGGCCGTCCACCGTCTGGACATGCCAGCCGAAAGAGCGCCACTTATCCTCCAGCGGATACAGGCCGTTTTCATTCTCAATGTAATCATCCAGCTGCATCTTGTTGTAATCAGTAAAGGCAATCAGATTGTCCAGACGGCGGTTCCCCGCAAGCAGGGCGCCCTCCCAGATCTGACCCTCCTGGGTCTCGCCGTCTCCGATGACAGTATATATATACAGATCTTTTTTATCCAGCCTGGCAGCCAGAGCCATCCCCACAGCGGCAGAGAACCCCTGACCCAGAGAACCTGTGGTCATATCAACTCCCGGAGTGCGCTTCCTGTCACAGTGGCTGGGCAGATTGGTATCCGGCCTGTTCAGGGTCTCCAGCCATTCCAGGCCAAAGAAGCCGCGCAGGGCCAGAGCCGAATACAGCGCGGGACCTCCGTGTCCCTTGGACAGGACAAACCGATCTCTGTCTTCCATCCCGGGATTTTGGGGATCAATTTTCATCTTATCAAAGTACAGAACAGCCAGGACCTCCGCCAGAGACAGGCAGCCTCCTATGTGGCCCACACCAAGAGAACCGATTGCACGAATCGTCTGTTTCCGGATCTCATTGGCCTGTTGCCTTAGATACTTACTTTTGTCTTTCACAGCAGATTCCCCCTTACAGAATTGACCGGAGCAGTTCGCTTACCGTATCAAAGTTCATGGAAGCAGGGGTCAGCTGAATGATTGCAGCCGACAGCGCAGTCTCTGTGATGTGGTCTATATCAGATTCCCGGACTCCCAGCTCGTGAAGCCGCAGGGGCATCTTCATGTCGGCCATAAGAGCCTCCACCGCGTCCGCAAATGCTTCCACTGTCTCGTATCCGAGATAACCGGCCAGTGTCTGCATCTTCTCCCCGGCCTGTTCGGAACTGATGCGTATAAATGCCGGCAGAGTAATCGAACAGGCAGTGCCGTGGCTGGCTCCGAACTCTGCTGTCAGCGGAAAGCTGGCCGCATGGATTCCGGTGGTTCTTGTCTGGCTGAAAGCGATGCCTGCAATCAGGCTGGCAGCACTCATTGCTCCCCGTGCTTCCATGTTCTGAGGCTCATCATAAGCAGTCTTAATATTTTTAAGAATCATTTTCATGGCGCCCATAGCCAGCATATCGCAAATGGGCAGAGACTCCTTATTCCAATAGGCTTCAATAGCATGGCAGAAAGCATCCATACCGGTGGATGCGGTGATCGGTGCAGGCAGAGTTACCGTAAGCTCCGGATCAATCGCCGCAATGTCGGCCCAGAACTCATTATTTACCATAGGCATCTTTACATGGGTCTTCCTGTTTGTAAATACGCCCACATTGGTAACTTCACTGCCGGTTCCCGCCGTCGTCGGGATGCAGATGAGAGATACCGTGCGCGGGCTCAGTTTTTTATTTCCTGCCGAATAGTAGTCATAAATACTTCCCTCATTGGTTACAAGGCAGGATACAATCTTGGATACATCCATAGAGCTTCCGCCTCCGATACCGACTACACAGTCAGCCTTATGTGCGCGGGCCGCAGCAGCGGCTGCATCTACGCTCTCACAAGAAGGATTGGGCTCAATGTCGCTGTAGTAAGCAACTTCTTTGTCCTTCATGGCTCCGCCCACAGCCTGCGCCGTACCGTTCTTAAAAAGGAACGGATCGGAAATGATAAAGACTCGCCTGCCGGGAATGTAGTCGGCCAGATGCTTTGACAGTCCTTTTTCATAAAGAATCCGCGTAGGCATATAAAACTTAAATTTTTCCTGCATTTTTATTCCTCCTGATTTAAAGTTCCGTAATATCGAATCAATTTCCGGCCGCAGGAAGCTGCGTCCGTAAATTGATTTGTGCATTGTAAGAAATATTACTGTTTATAGTCGCTGCGCAGCAGCACAAAAGGGTAAAGTCACTCCGGGGACTTTTCTTCCCCGGAAGAAATACAGCGCTGGCCTGCCACAATGCCTCCAGCACAGCCCAGGACAACCGCCATGCCTGAAATCTGAACAAACGACAGGGAATCACCGAACAGAGCCCAGGAGATGACTGCCGACACAATGGGAACCAGCAGCAGAAATACCTTGACAATCCACACCGGAAACCGGCGGAGATTATAATAATAAAATATGTAAATAAAAGTCTGTCCCACAGATGCTGCCAGAAGAGCTGCCGTAATACCCGGTTCCCGTCCGAACTTCAAAAGCTGATCCATCTGCCCCGTCACGGCTGCCGCAGCAGTGAACAGTATCAGTGTCACAAAATTGTTGTAATAAGCAACCACGTTATCGCTGACAGGATTGTATCTGTCATGCTGGGCGCTCTTGATGATAAATGCATTGACGGAGACAAAGAGCGCGCTTAAGATAAAGAAGATGTTTCCGGCTCCTCCAATCTCTGCATTTGCAATATCAGGATCAAGAACGAGAACAATCCCAAAAAGCATCGCAAGAGTCAGAACCCAGTCACGTACTTGAAACTTCTGTTTATAGATAAACATCGAGATGAGATTGACAAAAATCACATCCGTCTTTAAGAGCACTGTACCAATCCCCGCCGGGCACATAGTCAGTCCCAGAAAGGCGGAGGCATCCAGAAGGAATCCAAATACCCCCACCAGAATCAGCTTTTTCCACACCTTTCTGATATGGAACAGCTCGTGAAACCGGCGGCTGCCTAACATAATTGCGGTAAGCAGGATCATAGTCACAAACCGTATAACGATGCCGGTAGTAAAAACTGACATCTCTGCCACAGCTATGTTTGATGCCACATAATAGCTGCCCCAGATTACAGGAAGAATCAGCAGGGATGCCAGTGATTTTTTCTGCATAAGTGTTCCCTCTTTCAGTCTTTATGGGGCTGTCGCAATAAGACAGCAGACTTTTCCGATATCCAGTGTCCGGCTGTTTGTGAACAGGCTGTCTGATATGGGCGGATATTGCTTTAGCAATGTCCGCACAGAGCAGACAGAATGTACACAAACCGTCCGAACACAGGATATGGAAATGGCTGTTGTCTTATTGCGACAGCCTCGTCTTTATCTCTTATTTTTCGTAAAATGCCTTCATCTCGTCCGTAATCTGCTCCCATGAAGGAATCCCGGCTGTAGCTCCCAGTTTCCTGCAGTTCAGACCGGCCACTGTATTGGCAAGCCTCGCGGCGTGTTCAAAATCCCAGCCTTTTCTAAGGCCCGTGATAAAGGCCGCGTCAAAGCTGTCCCCCGCGCCAGTGGTATCTACCGCTTTTACCTTAAGAGCGGGGACGCAGACCGGAACTTTCTTTTCCTGATAAATCTGACAGCCGTCAATTCCCAGCTTTGCAATCACTGTCTTTACTCCCCTGGAAAGCATCTTTTCCGCACTTTTTTCTACGGTATCCTCTCCTGCCATCTCCATGAGCTGGGTACTGTTCAGGAAAAGGTAGTCAATACAGTCCACAAAGGGTTCTACCGCCTTATACCATCTGCCAAAGGGATCGGCAGACGCCGTGTCCAGAGAGACCTTTCCTCCCTTTGAACGGAATTCCTCCAGAACAGCCCTCAGATCGGGCTCAATCTTAGGAAACTGAAAGTATCCGTTGATATGAAGGAAATCATAGTCTCCCATATTCACCCGTTCAAAATCTGTTTTGTCAATATTGCGGTTAGCGCCCTGAGCCGTAACAAAGCACCGCTGTCCGTCCTTATGTACCAGTCCTACGGCAACCCCTGTAGTGGAAGTTTTGTCTGTATATAAGGCTGCGCAGTTTACCCCGTCGGCTTTTATATCCCGGCGCACGAACTCGCCGAAATAGTCTCCGCCTACACGTCCCAGAAGATCCACGGGCTCTCCCAGACGTCCAAACGTCCGCGCACTGTTGGCGGCTCCGCCTCCGACAGCGATCGCGGATCGCTCTCCGCCAACCGCCTCTTCCCAGTTTTCCGGAAGCCTCAAAAGACCGCTGACCAGAACGTCTGCCATAACCAGTCCAAAGCAGAGCACTTTCTTATCTGATGTTTTCTGCATCATAATTCTCCTTTTGGCTATTCTGCCGCCGTTATTTCATTTCAGGCCTTTCCATCGGCCATGCAGACGCGGATCCAGTATTTTACAACATTTTTAATCTCTTCTTTTACATCGCGCATAATCTCTACGGTATGCGTAGTATAGCCCCGCTTCCCGATGATCTCCTGTGCGCTCTTCATATAGGTGCAGCGGATCTGAGTTCCTACATTCACCTTGTTGATTCCGCCCCTGATTGCTCTTCTGACATCCTCTTCCGGGATACCCGTACCGCCGTGAAGCACTAAAGGCAGGTCAAGTGCCTCATTTACTTCTTCCAGGCGCTTAAAATTAATCTCCGGTTTACCCTCGTAGAATCCGTGGGCAGTTCCGATTCCGATTGCCAGTGTATCAACACCTGTCTCACGTACAAGACGGACCGCATCGTCTGTCTTTACCAGAAAGTCTCCGCCATCGAAGCTGCCTTCATAACCACGGCCTTTAATCTTACCAATCTCAGCCTCCACAACGGCTCCATGTGCATGTGCATACCTGACAACCTCTCTGGTATGCAGGATATTCGTCTCAAGATCCAGCTTGGAAGCATCAATCATAACGGAAGGATAGCCGCAGTCAACAGCCTTGCAGCACATCGCCGTATCCGTCGAGTGATCCAGATGATGAATCATGGGAACCGACGCGTTTTTCATGGTAACCGTACCTATGGCGCCCAGCATTTCCAGGCCGATTTCATTTACACCGATGGGCAGGGAAGCAAACATTACAGGTGCATGAAGTTCCTCGGCTGCCTCTAAAACTGCCATCTGATCCCAGATATCCGAGTAATCAAACATCGGCACTGCATATCCGCCCTCATCTGCGTCATGCAGCATTTTCATAAGTGTATTTCCGTTGTAAGTCTCCATTTTTATTATCCTTTTCCCTCTTCTTTTATAAGCATCTCTTTTATAACTGCTGTGACAATTTACAGAAGAGAAATAATCTTCAGATATTTTTCCGGCGTCTGCACCAGGTCTTCAAATCCCTGCAGCAATTCCTCGAACCCATGGCGCAGTGTAATCATAGGCATTACATCAATGCGTTTTTCCGACAGCATATCGATACATTCCGGGAATGCATTCCGGCTGTTCCTGCATCCGAAGAAATTCAGCTCTTTTCTTGTAACTCTGGGCTGATTAAACTCAATGGGAGCTTTCGCCAGACCCACATATGCAATACGTCCGGAATTGGAAACCAGTTCAAGGGCACTGTTGATTGCAGCGGCAGAACCGGAGCATTCCAGAACAGCCGGGCACATCTCGCCGCCTGTAATTTCGCGGACGGCTTCCTCTGCATTTTCCTTTTTGCTGTTGATAACAGTTGTAATCCCCAGTGTCCCGGCAAAATCCAGCCGTTCCTGAACCACGTCCAGAAGAATCGGCTTAGCGCCGTAAACCTTGGCCGTCAGTGCCGCCAGCAGGCCAATCGTACCTGCCCCAAAAACTGCCGTAAACTCATTTCCCTGCACCCGGGCGCGGTGAACGGCATGGACGGCAATGCTTAAGGGTTCAACCATGGCTGCCAGTTCCCAGGGCATATCTTTCGGAATTTTATGCAGATAGCTGACAGGGTGGGAGATTATTTCTTTCATGCCTCCGTCCATACGCACGCCCAGAACATTCATATCGACACAGTTATTGTACAGGCCCATCCGGCACGGATAGCAATGGCCGCAGTAGAAATAGGGTTCCAGCACAACATGATCGCCGACAGCAAAACCTTCCTCATTTTCTCCGATTTCAGTGATAACACCGGCCAGTTCATGTCCCATAACCACCGGGTATTCAACCGTAGGGTTGATGCCTTTGTAAGCGGAAATATCCGATCCGCAGATACCGGCAGACATCACTTTAATAATGGCATGACCCGGTTTCAATTCGGGTTTCAAAATATCAACAATACCAATTTCTCCGGGTTTTGATAAGTTGATCGCTTTCATAATCTTATTCCTCCAATCGTTTTACCACCATTTGATCATATCCGTAATTTCTTCTCTGAGCCTGATAAATTCCGGAGAGGAAATATCTCTCGGCCGCGGCAGGTCAATCGAAATCTCGGATTTAATCGTTGTAGGCTTAGGCGACATTACAAGGCATCTTTCTGCAAGATACACCGCTTCCTCAATATTATGCGTAATGAAGATAACCGTACTTCCGGTCGCCTTCCAAAGGCGGATCACTTCGTCTTCCAGAAAGTACCGTACCTTGATGTCCATAGCCGCATAGGGCTCATCCATCAGTAAGAGATCCGGATGGAGAGCAAAGCTCCGTCCGATAACAATGCGCTGTTCTGTAGAAGCGCTCAATTCGTGCGGATAGGATTTGCGTACCTTTTCCAGCCCTAACATGTTGAGAATCTCTTCCGTCCGCTCCTTAATGACACCGGCGGACATATGCTTAAGCTCCAGGCCGGAACGGATATTCTCCTCGACAGTCAGCCAGGGAAAAGCAGAAGGCTCTTGAAACACGAAGGAAATATTATGTTTTTTAGGGTCGGCAGGTTCGCCGTCAATCAGAATTTCACCTGACGTAGGCTCTAAGAGCTTTACTAACAAATTTAGAAATGTAGTTTTTCCGCAGCCGGTAGGGCCTACCAGGCAGACAAACTCGCCGTTTTTAATCGAAAAGGAAGCATTGTTTAAAACAAGCAGATCTCCGAATTTTTTTGTCAGATTTCTGACTTCAACTTTATTTTCACTCATACTTATTCTCCAAGCCTCAGCGCCCATGGGGCGCATGCGGGGCACATGTGGGTTTACAGTGCAAGATCTGTATTGTCCGCGATTTCGTTACGCAAATCTAAAAATTCTTTCGATGTGTAATTCCGGGGACGCGGCATATCAGGAATATATTCTGCCTTAACACTGGTGGGACTGCCGCCGAGCAGAATAATGCGATCGCCGAGATAAATAGCTTCTTCCAGATTGCTTGTAACAAAAATAACGGTTCTTTTTTTCTTCTCCCAGATTTTCAGGATTTCTTCCTGCATCTGATAACGGGTCTGTGCGTCCAGCGCGCCGAAAGGCTCATCCATAATCATAATGTCGGATTCGGTGGCATAAGCCCGGGCAATGCCCACCCGCTGCTTCATGCCGCCGGACAGCTCCCTGGGAATAGACTTTTCAAAGCCGGACAGCCCCACTAAATCAATGTACTTCTGGGCGCTTTCACGGCGGGTCTTTTTATCTACCCCCTTCACTTCCTGGCTGAGTTCCACATTCTGCATTACATTTTTCCAGGGATAAATATAATACTTCTGGAACACAATACCCAGATCCCCCATTTTAGGCGTTCCGTCAGCGAAAACCACTTCTCCGCCGGTCGGCTGCTCCAGACCTGCAAGGATATTCATCAGAACCGTTTTTCCGCACTGGCCGGGTCCGAGAATAACCAGAAATTCATTTTCAAAGACATTGATGCTGACATCTTTCAAAACGCTGACATCTCCTGTACGGGTAGTAAACGTTTTTGAAATATTTTTCATGCTTATTTTGTTTTTTTGAACTGCCACGGACAAAGCACTCCTTCCAGTTTCGTGAGAATTGCGGACAGCAGGAAGCTGACCACGCCAATAACCAGCATACATGAGACAATAAGGGCGGTATCACCGGCCTCCTGGCCGCGGACGATCAGGAATCCCACACCCTGTTTTGCCGCAATCATTTCAGCTGCAACCACACACATCCATCCGGAAGACAGAGCCATTTTGATCCCGGCTAAGATTGCGGGCGTAGATGCAGGCAGCGCCACGTGAAAAAGCAGCTGGCGGTGATTACACCCAAAGGACTGTCCCGCTTTAATGAGCATGGGATCAATGCTCTCTATACCGGATTGGGTATTCATTACAATCGGAATAAAAGCTCCGATAAACACCAGCAGAATCTTGGGAACTTCACCGATTCCGAACATCAGAATAAGCAGCGGTATCCATGCAATCGGCGGAATCGGCCGCAAAAGCTCAAATATCGGAGACAGCAGCGCTTTAACTCTGGGATACCAGCCAAAAAGAACGCCTGTAATAATCCCCAGGACGATAGCAAATCCAAAAGCCGACAGTACACGTTTTAAGCTCACAAGCACATGAACCGGCAGAGTTGCTTTTGAGATAGGATCCGTCATAATAACCAGAAAACGCTCCCACGTTTCAACGGGAGTGGGAATCAGCGTTCCCTCCTGCAGCGACAGAATTGTCCAGACACCGATTAAGGCACCGACACCCAAAACCGGCAGAACAGCATAAATAAGATTACTGAATTTCTTCATTACCGATACCTCCAAGGAGCCACCTTTTTCTCCAGAAGACCCAGCAGCCAGGAGAGCAGTGCTCCGGTGCAGCCGATAGTCAGCATACCGACAAGAATTATGTCGGGGCGGATAAGCTGTCGTCCCATTTGAATCATGTAGCCCAATCCTCCGGTAGAAGCCAGCATCTCTGCAGCCACCAGAGTAGACCAGGAAGCGCCCAGGGCATTTCGCACACCGGTAAACACCATATTCAATGATGACGGAATACATACCTTAGTGAAAATCTGCCAGTCGGATGCCCCGAAGGTTCTGGCCACATTGACAAGAACCGGACTGGTCAGCTTAATCCCCAGATAAGAATTGATTACGCAAGGCACAAAGGCTGCCACAAAAATGATAAACACCTTGCCCGACATGCCGATACCTGCAACGAGGATTACTATCGGAATCCATGCAATCGGCGGAATGGGACGAATGATTTCGAAAATCGGAGTCAAAAACCGATCAAATGCCTTATACTGGCCCATGAACAATCCCAGCGGCACACCAATGATAACGGCTGCCAGAAAGGCGGAAAGAGCCAGCTTAAAGCTCATCAGAAAGTGTGTAATCAAGGTTGCACCCTCAGGCTTCGTGTCGGTCAGTTTCTGTATAAAAGCAGACACAACCTTACTTGGCGGAGAGAGTATACGGCTGGAGATAAAACCCATCTGAACTGCCATCTCCCAGACACCGAAGAAAATCACCAGTCCGGCAATACTTAGTAAAAGACGAATTCTTTTTTCTTTTTTGGAAATCACAGGACAATTTCTCCTTTCCCGGCTGCAGAACCCGGATTGCAGAATTCGGCACAGCCGGTAAAACGATCGTTGCGGCCGCAGGCCGTACTTTGAACTGCGGCCGCAGTTTTTCAAGTTCTAATATAATCAGTCCGCAAACAGCTGCTTAATAAAGGTATCGTCAATAAAGCTGATAGACTGCAGATATTCCTTGTCTTCTTCCGTGTACTTGCCGCTGTCCACAAAATAGTCAAACATATCATAAACAATGCTGTCTACAGGCCTGCTGCCAGGCTCGCCTGCCCACAGCTCCTTCTGTTCGGCCGTTGTCGGCATGGGACGTTCATTGACAATGGCCGTGACAATCTCCTTATCTACATCCAGGCCGTTGTCCAGCTGCAGCTCCAGAAGGTAATCAACCTGTCCTTCTTTATTGTCATTGTAGTCGTCGCAGACTTCGTAATAAGTCTTCAGCCAGGCCAGTACAGCGTCGGGTTTTTCTTCAATGGCCTTCTTAGAAGCAACAATTACGTTATAAACCTTAGTTCCTGTCCAGGTACCGTTGGAAGCCATAACCCAGTCTTCTTTTGCGGCCTGTTTGCTCTGGGGATCCCACAGTGCGCAGATATCACCCTGTCCGGCCTTAAAGGCTGCAAAGGCAGAAGGCACGTCCATGTGGACAATCTCCACATCATCCTCCGTAAGCCCCAGCAGATTAAGCGTGGCAATTAACAGATAGTGGGCAGAAGTACCTGTCGGGCACAGTATGGTTTTGCCTCTCCAGGAATCGGCATCGCCGAGAATCTCCGGATGCCCTTCCACTTTACCGGAAATTCCGGCAATCTCGCTGTCCGATCTTACCCAGTAGTTGCAGGCCATGGTGTCCTCGGCAGCAAGGCCGATAATCTTCGCATCATATGCAAGGCCGCTGGAAGCTGCAGGGGGAACTCCCATAACTCCTACATCCCATTCGTCGGCACCCAGGGCTTCGCTTTGTGCCGTTCCGGCGGTAAAATAAAGAATTTCGGCATTCAGACCGTTTTTTTCAAAATAGCCCTCCTGCTCCGCAATGTAGCTGGGAAGCCCATGGTTCTGGGGCTGATGGCTGATAACGATGTTCATGTCGGCAGCCTCTGTGCTGTCTGCACTTTCTGTAGTCTCTGTACTCTCTTTGTTCTCGGCGGGTTCTGCGCTCTGTGTGCCCTCCTGCTTCTGGCCACAGCCTGCTGTCAGAATAACCATGGCTAACGCCAGAACTGATGCAGCAATTCTTTTTGTCATTTTTGTACCTCCTCTTGTTGTTTATTATTCTTTTATTTTAATCCGTGTGTTATACACTGATTAAGTTCCAACGCTTTCTTTCATCATATCTTATGAATATTACGAAACTTATCTTTCATTTCTTTCGTTTATTATATTTTATTTCTTTTGTTTTTGCAATGCATAACTTATACAATTTTCGATATCTCATTTTGTTATTTTTGCACAAATTTTGAACATTCATTGGCTTTCCTGTATAATCCCAATAAATGCGCTGTCCGGATTGTATGATCCGGAGCTTTGAAAAATTTTTATTTTATCCAAACGCAAAAATGCGCCCGCTATGCGGACGCTTATTTCATATATGATATTATTTTTTCGAAACATTCGAAACCACTTGCGAAACTTATAGAAACTATGATATAATCCTCATAGCCAGAGCGCGTTTAAAATAATTTATACTCCAGGAAGGAGGGCGGACATCCTATGTTAAACCAGCGCAAAAAAGATATTTTAGAATTATTGAAAGAAAACGAATCGATTAAAATTGCGACTCTTGCCGAATTATGCGGTGTATCGCAGGTCACAATCAGAAAAGATGTTGCGCAGCTGGAAGAATTGGGAATGATTCACAGATACCGCGGCAAAATCGGCATTGCAAGCCAAAACTCAAGACCGTATTACGTACGGGAGGATTGCAATCTGGCCAACAAGCGGCTTGTGGCACAGAAAGCAGCCGAGATGATCTCCCCAAATGATCTGATCATTCTGGATGCCGGCACAACTACGATGCTGATCGCAGAACTCCTGGCTTCCGAACAGCCTCACAGCATTGTTACAAACTCCGTCCCTGTGGCAACCCAGCTCAGAAATACGAATCACGTAGTCACCATGGTGGGAGGCATGCTGCTCAACCAGTCTTTATGCTGCATCGGCCCCGATACAGAGGCAGCGTTTCAGAAAATAGAAGCAGACAAAGTCTTTATAGGCTGCAGCGGGCTGCGGGCATCCCGGGGATTAACTACCGAGAATATCATAGAAGCGTCTACAAAAAAAGCTATGCTCCACGCCGCAAAACAGGTGATTGCAGTTTTTGACGGCAGTAAATTTGAACAGACCGCGCTCAGCCTCTTTGCCTCCTTTGACGAGATCGACACCGTCATAACCACTCGTCCCGAAAATGACAATTCTATTCTGGAGGAGATGCGGCAGCACGGCATCCATATCATTTTTGCCGATGAGTAAACTCATTTCATCCGGATAAAAAAGAAACATCCTTACAGGCCGCCGCAATCTGCGCGGTTCCTGTAAGGATGTTTCTTTTTTATCCGGACACTGCCGGCTTTTATTTATGGCGGTACTTCGATGGGCGCATGCGGTTTACTGTCCAAGACCCTTCATCGTCAGTGCAATCCGCTTTTTCTGCAAATCCACGCTCAGCACCTTCACATCCACCACATCCCCCACACTCAGCACCTCCAGGGGATGCTTGATAAACTTCTTATCTGTAATCTGGGAAATATGTACCAGGCCGTCCTGGTGCACGCCGATATCCACAAAAACACCGAAGTCGATCACATTTCGGACAGTTCCCTTAAGGAGCATGCCCGGTGTCAGATCTTTCATCTCCAGCACGTCCGTGCGGAGAATGGGTTTCGGCATCTCCTCCCTGGGATCCCGGGCCGGTTTTTCCAGTTCCTTTACAATATCCCGGAGAGTAATCTCCCCAATACCCAGACTTTCGGAAAGCTTTTTTACATCCTTTACACGGCGTGACAGACCTGTGAGTCCGCCTTTTCGCAGATCCTCGTCGCTGTAGCCCATGGAAGCAAGCAGCTTCCCGGCCGCCTCGTAGGATTCCGGGTGCACGCTGGTTGCATCTAAGGGGTTGTCCCCTCCGGTGATGCGCATAAAGCCCGCACACTGCTCATAGGCCTTGGGACCCAGTTTTGCTACCTTTAAAAGCTGGCGGCGGTCCGTAAAGCGGCCGTTGGCCTCCCGGTAGAGGACAATGTTTTTCGCCAGGGTTTTGCTGATACCGGAGATATATTCCAGCAGGGAAGCAGAGGCAGTGTTCAAGTCCACACCCACTTTATTTACGCAGTCCTCCACCACTCCGGCCAGTGCCTCGCTGAGCTTCTTCTGGTTCATGTCATGCTGATACTGGCCTACGCCGATGGATTTGGGATCAATCTTAACGAGTTCGGCCAGAGGATCCTGGAGACGCCTTGCAATAGACGCCGCGCTCCGCTGTCCCACATCAAACTCCGGAAATTCCTCCGTTGCCAGTTTGCTTGCAGAGTAGACGGAGGCGCCGGCCTCATTGACGATGACATACTGAACCTTTACGGGAAGTTCCTTTAACAGCTCTACAATTACCATTTCCGACTCCCGGGAGGCCGTGCCGTTTCCCACGGAAATCAGGGTGATGTGATACCTGGATATGAGTTTCTTTAAGACCGCCTTTGCTTCCGCTACCTTGTTCTGGGGGGCTGTGGGATAGATCACCACCGTATCCAGGACCTTACCCGTGGCATCTACCACTGCCAGTTTACAGCCGGTACGGAAAGCCGGATCCCAGCCGAGGACAACCTGTCCCGCAATGGGAGGCTGCATAAGAAGCTGCTCCAGATTCTTTCCGAACACCCTGATGGCTCCGTCCTCTGCCTTTTCCGTGAGGGCACTTCGCAGTTCGCGTTCTATGGCCGGGGCGATAAGGCGCTTATAACTGTCCTCTATCACCGCTTTTAAGACCGGTGTGGTGTGGGGATTATCCCTTACAATCACTTTTTTCTCCAGGTAACGCAGGATGCGCTCCTCCGGCGCCTCAATCTTTACCGTGAGAATTTTTTCGGCCTCTCCCCGGTTGAGAGCCAGAATCCGGTGGCCGGCCAGCTTCTTTACCGGCTCCTCAAAATTGTAGTACATCTCATAGACGCTCTCGGTTTTCTCATCCTTGGCCGCGGAAGTCAGTATTCCCTCGTCAAAAGTAAGCTTCCGGATATAGATCCGGTAATCGGCCTCATCGGAAACAGCCTCTGCCAGAATATCTTTTGCCCCCTCTATGGCCTCCTCCGGGGTCAGTACGCCCTTTTCCTCGGATACATAGGCTGCCGCTTCCTCGGCGAGGGGACGGTTTGTCATCTGAAGCCGGATAAGATCTGCGAGGCCCTCCAGGCCCTTTTCTTTTGCCACGGTAGCCCGGGTGCGCCTTTTGGGGCGGTAAGGGCGGTACAGGTCGTCCACCACAACCAGGGTCTCTGCGGCCAGAATCTGCCGTTCCAGCTCCTCCGTCAGCTTTCCCTGTTCCCGGATGCTGCCAAGAACCTGCTCCTTTTTCTCCTCCAGGCTGCGAAGATAGGCAAGCCTCTCATTGAGACTGCGCAGAACCTCGTCATTTAAGGAGCCTGTAGCTTCCTTCCGGTACCTGGAAATAAAGGGGATGGTATTTCCCTCATCAATGAGCTTTACAGCCGCCTCAATCTGCCAGCGCTGCGTACCCAGCTCTTCGGTTAGTTTTTTCAGAATATCCATATATGAACTCCTTTGCCCTTCTGCGTATCATACTCAAGGGCGTTTTCTCAATATTCCTATTATAAACAAAACCCGGGTGCTTCGCAAGAAGCATTTGTTTTTCACGGAAAGCTGTGCTATGATAAAAAAATGAAAGCGGACGTATGGGAGGGTTACTATGGAACCATTACAAAGGACAAAACAAAATCCAATGGCTGCCGCATCCTTTATCCTGGGAATGATCGCCATTGTTTTTTCATTAAGGACACCGGCCTATGCTCTTTTCTCGGGCTGTCTAAGCATTCTCTTTGCCGTTCTCTCCAGAGGCAGCGGCTTTAAAATGCCGGACAAGGCTATAGCCGGTCTGATTATTTCTGCTTTTGCCATTATCATTGCTGCGCTTATCTTCATCGCCGCCCTGTTCCTTCAAGAATATCTGGTTCAGAGTTTCGGGGAGGAAGTGCTTCAGGATCCGAATATGGCGGAAAAACTGATGCTGGAACGGATCAATGATTTTCTAAACCAGCTGCAGGCAGGAGGCACAGGGCTATGACTATACCGTCCAGAGAATTAAAACGCCGGGCGCGGTGTGTATTAGAAGGAAAATATTTCTTTGCAGCCAATACGGCCTGCTCTCTGATGCTGTATTCCTTTTTTTCCGCCCTGATTTTACAGTATACGGGTCTGGGAACTTCGGAAAAACCGGCCGCAATTGTCTTTTACTATATTTTGTGGGCAATCATGTCTCTTCTCGGCTCTCTCCTTGAGGTCGGGCTGATCCGTTATGTCTACCTGTTAAGCCAGCGGAAGGAATCTGTAATGCCTGTGCTTTTTTATGCTTTCAGGAAACAGCCGGACACTTTTATTCTGGTCTATGCATTCCGGTATCTGCTGGCTCTGGTGTGGTTTATTCCCGCCGCCCTGGAGCTTCGGAAGCTTCCCGTTAATCTGGAGCCTCTTGCGCTTATCAAGGCTCTTTTCCCTGTCTGTCTGCTGGTCCTGATTGGGATTCTGCCGGCTCTTACGGTATCACTGCCCTACGGTCTGGCCTGCTATGTCCTTCTCGACCAGCCGTACATTACGGCCCGCGAGGCCCTGGGAACCAGCCGGCGCCTTATGAAGGGGAATTACCTGCGGCTGTTCCGGCTGTGGATAAGCTTTCTTCCCTTTTTGCTTCTGATTGCAGGAACCTCCGGTGTGGCGCTTTTGTGGGTGAAGCCCTATTTCCATACGACTATGAGCCAGTTTTATATGGAGGTGAGCCGCCAGAAGCTTCCGGAAGAGCCGCAGATCTCGATTGTTGTGTAATGTTATTTTAAAAGGCCTGCCGCATTTTTTCTGTTTCTGCGGCAGGCCTTTTTTCTGCATCTGTTTCCGGTATATTTTTAAAGTAATTTACTCCTCCAGCCCGAATGCGTCATGAACCGCATTGGCCGCGCGCTCCGCATCTTTCTCGTGAATCAGCACGGTCACACGGATCTCGGAAGTGGAGATCATATTGATATTGATATTCTGGTTGTAAAGGGCTTCAAACATTTTTGCCGCCACACCGGGATTGGACATCATGCCGGCGCCGACAATCGACACCTTTGCCACCTCTTTATTGCAGGAAATACTCTTTCCTCCCACACGGCTTAAGTTGCCTTCCAGAATCTTTACTGCCGCATCTGCCTCGTCTCTGGATACGGTAAAGGAAATGTCCTTGCTGTTCTCACGGCCGATAGACTGCAGAATTACATCTACGTTAATATTTTCCTTTGCAAGCATATTGAACAGTTTAAACGCCATTCCCGGCTGATCCTTCAATCCGATTACGGAAATTCTGGCCGTATTTTTATCCAGTGCCACTCCACTGATTAACATTCTCTCCACGTTTGTTTCCTCCTTAACAATTGTCCCTTCGTGATCATTCAGACTGGAACGTACCACAAGCTGTACGCCGTATTTTTTTGCCATTTCCACCGAACGATTGTGGAGCACGCCCGCTCCTAATGTTGCCAGATCCAGCATCTCGTCGTAGGTGATTTCCTCAAGCTTTCTTGCCTTGGGCACATAACGGGGATCTGCCGTGTACACGCCGTCCACGTCAGTGTAGATTTCGCAGGCATCCGCATGAAGGACAGCTGCCAGAGCTACGGCGGTTGTATCTGAGCCGCCTCGTCCAAGAGTCGTGTAGTTATCGTATTTGTTCACGCCCTGGAAGCCCGTGACAATGACGATTCTCCGGTGCTCCAGTTCATGCATGATGCGGTCGGTGTCTATGCGCTTCAGCCTGGCATTTCCGTGGACACGGGTGGTGTGCATGGCTACCTGGAAGGCGTTTAAGGATACTGCCGGAACGTCCATGGTGTCAAAGGCCATAGCCATCAGCGCTGTGGATACCTGCTCTCCCGTGGTCAGCAGCATATCCAGCTCTCTTTTCGGGGGATTGGGATTAATGGTCTGGGCCAGGGCAATCAAGTCGTCTGTGGATTTCCCCATGGCGGAAAGAACTACGATGATGTCATTTCCCTTTCTGTACTCCTCGGCACACCGCCTGGCTACGTTGAAAATTCTTTCTTTATCGCCTACGGAGGTGCCTCCAAATTTTTTCACTATCAGCATTGCTTTTTCTCCTCGTTATCGATTTATCAGTTTTCAAACAGTCTGGCAATCAGCTCATATCCATGTTCTATCACGATGCCGCTTTCCTCTGCCTCTCTTTCATTATATGCGCCAATCCTGCGAAGCTCTTTCTCACTGTCGTACAGGAGGTAAGGAACGGGATCGCTGGTATGGGTCCGCACCCGGACAGGGGTGGGGTGATCCGGGAGTATCAGAAGCCGGTAAGGCTCTTCTGCCTGGTCAAGATCCTCCCGTATGGGGCGTATCACTCTTTTGTCCAGATACTCGATTGACTGAACCTTTTTTTTTGCACTGCCCTGATGTCCCATTTCATCCGGAGCCTCCACGTGGACATACACAAAGTCAAATCCGTCTTTTATAAGGGCATCCGCCGCTGCCCGGGCTTTCCCTTCATAGTTGGTATGAAGGCCGCCGTTTGCTCCTTCCACATGGATATTGGTCATTCCGGTTCCCACGGCAATTCCCTTGAGCAGATCTACGGCAGATATCATCGCGCCCTTTTTGTGGTATTTTTCCTCAAAAGAAGACAGGCCCGGCCGGGTCCCGGCTCCCCAGAACCAGCAGGAGTTGGCCGGATTGAGGCCTTCTGCCTTCCGCTTCAGATTAACGGGATGCTTTGAAAGTATTTCATAGCTTCTTTTCTGCATGGCCCGAAGCTTTTCATCCGCCGGGAGGTAATCTCCTGCCCTCTGCCCCAGCACATCGTGCGGCGGCGTCAGTTCCACAACGCTGCCCTTTGACCAGATCAGCAGGTGGCGGTAGCTTGTTCCCGCATAGAAATGATAGACATCATCCTCCAGCTCCTTTCGGACTGCATCCAGCAGGACGGCCGCGTCCTCTGTGCTTATCTCGTCGGAACTGTGATCAAGGATCTTTTTATCCTCATATGCCTCTTCTTCCTCGGATAAGGTGATCAGATTTGTCCTAAGGGCTATGTCGTCCTCTTTCATGTCTACGCCTATGCTCAAGGCCTCCAAAGGGGAGCGTCCCGTGTAGTACTGTCTCGGATTGTAGCCCAAAACCGCAAGATTGGCCGTGTCGCTGCCAGGCTTCATGCCTTCGGGGATGGTATGGACCAGGCCCACCTGCGAACGGCCCGCCAGGTCATCCATGGCCGGAGTTTCTGCATATTCCAGAGGCGTTTTTCCTCCGAGTTCCTCTATCGGCTCGTCTGCCATGCCGTCTCCCAGAACAATTACGTATTTCATAGCCTTCTATCCTTCCACGCGGATCATATGAATGACGGCGTCTGTCCGGGCCGCCCGTTCCTTGTATTCCGCTTCTGTGTATTCTCCTGTGATAAAGCCGAATTCGCCGGCCAGATCCGCTGTCACTATCTCGATCGGCCCGAAAATTTCAGCCATTTTGATAGCGTCCGTGTTTTTGTTCCCTTTGACGCGGACGAAGAAGCGGCGCTTGGCATCGCTTAAGTCCGTCAGCTCCAGCTTCCGGCTGCTCCAGAAGGTCATAATGTTCCTGTGCAGATGCTTGGCTGCGTCTACCACGTCTGCTACTACGGCGCTGGCCGTGGGCAGCTTTCCGGCTCCGCTTCCGTAGAACATTACATCGCCCAGTACATTTCCCTTGACAAAAATGGCATTGAACACATCGTTGACGCTGTACAGGGGATGAAGTTCACTGATGAGGAAGGGCGCTACCATGGCAAAAAAGCGGCCGTTTTCCTTTTTGCTGACGGCTAACAGCTTGACGGCCCGGCCCATTTTTCTGGCATACTTAATGTCTTCGGCCGTTACTTTAGTGATGCCTTCCGTGTAAATGTCTTCATAGTCTGCCTGGCAGCCGCTGGCCAGGGATGTAAGGATAGCTATCTTCCGGCAGGCATCATAGCCTTCTACATCCGCTTCCGGATTGCGCTCTGCGTAGCCTTTTTCCTGGGCCTCTTTTAAGGCGGTGTCAAAGTCGATGCCCTCGTGGGTCATCTGGCTTAAAATATAGTTGGTGGTTCCGTTGAGGATTCCCGTGATTTCTATAATCTCGTCTGCGGTCAGGGAGGAATTCAGCGGACGGATAATCGGAATTCCGCCGCCTACACTGGCTTCGAATAAGTAATTGAGCTCCCGCTCTCTGGCTATCTCAAGAAGCTCGGCCCCGTGTCTGGCCACCAGCTCTTTGTTGGAGGTGCAGACGCTTTTTCCTGCCTCTAAGCACCGCTTAGTGAAGGTATATGCCGGCTCTACGCCGCCCATGACTTCTACGACGATGCGGATCTCGGGATCGTTCACGATGGTTTCAAAGTCGTGAATCAGCTTGGATTCTACCGGGTCACCGGGAAATTCCCTAAGATCCAGGACGTATTTGATGTTGATCTCGTCTCCGGCCCTGCGGTTGATGCTGGCCTGGTTGGTGTTTAATACTTCTACGACTCCGGACCCTACGGTTCCGTAACCCATGACTGCTATTTGTACCATTTTGATTTACTCCTTTGCCAGTATTTTCAGATAATGAATTCCCTCCTGACTTTCTATCTGCTCAATCATGGCGGACACGTCCTTGGTGATGGGCAGCAGATCTACAGTGAGGGTCAGAGATGCCACTCCGTTGATGGGGATTGTCTGATGAATGGTCAGCACATTTCCTTTAAAGTCTGCTATGGTTTTTAAGACTAAGGATAACAGGCCGGGCTGATCATCCATCTGAAGAATAAAGGTTATGCTTTTTCCCTTGGAGTTGTCATGGAAGGGAGAGATATCGTCTTTGTATTTGTAGAAGGAACTGCGGCTGATACCCACGCGTTCCGTGGCTTCCTGGATGGTGATTGCTTTTGATGAATCCAGAAGGCGTTTGGCTTCTACTACTTTCAGCAGTACTTCCGGTACGGCTTTTTGGCTTACTACAAAATATTTGGTTTTTTCTGACATGTTTTTCCCCTCCGTGTGCGTGTGTTGAAAACATTTGTTTTTCTGTGATGGATTCAACAAGGGAAATATTATCACAATTTTTGGGGGATTGCAAGTGGTATTGGGGAGATTTTTATTTTTTATTTTTTTAAGAGGGAGGCTTTTTAGGACGGACGGAAATGGAGCAAAAGCAGGGCGCCGCCTTTTCCAGTAGTCTTTCTCCACTTTCTGCCAGGGCTTTAAAATTACCCTGTGGAAACCGCAGCAGGCTTCCGCAATCAAAGCGAGGTGCTTCCCGAACTGCTGGAATTGAAAAAACGGCAGTTTACATTTGTTATTTGCGACCAGATCAGCTTTACGACCGCCCAGGAGATAGGATTAAATTCGATTGTAGTTCCCTCCGGAATAGAAAGCATCCGTGCCGCTCTGGATGATGCCGTAAAATCCGTGTGGTCTATCACCCGGTTTAACAGACAGTTGGAATTGTTTAAGAGTGTATTATTGAATATAGACGGGATTACGCTTCTTTACGATTCTGACGGTAAACTGATCTTTTCTTCGCTTATGGGGGCTCCTTTTGAAATCCTGATTGACAGGGAAGTCCACTCTTCGCTGCATGACCTTTTAAACAGCCATGGTATCTCTGTCGACCGGAAAATCGGTGACAGGCAGGTTAAAATCAGCACATATACTCTTACCATAAGCGGGGAACTATTCACACTGCTCAGAATTCTGGAAAAAAACACAATCTTTTCCGAGGACAAAAATCCAATATCCATATTTAACAGAACTCCGGAACAGACTGAATCGGATTTCAGCCGGGCAAACAGCGCAAATCTAATCGGCAATACCCATATTTTATTAGAAAAATATGCCCCCAGCTCCCTGCCGGTGCTAATCAGCGGAGAAAAAGGAACCGGAAAAGAGAAAGCAGCCTATCTGTTATACCGGCTGGGCCCATACCGCACCAAACCCTATTATGTAATCGACTGCTCCATGCTGAACAGCAGGGAATTAAGCACCCTGCTGAATAATGACGCATCCCCTTTTGCAGAAATAAATGCCACCATACACATCAAGGAAGTAAACGCCTTAAGCGAAACGCAGTTTATGAAATTATGTACTTATATAGAGGATTCCAGGTTATTTAAGCGGAACAGGGTTATATTTTCCATCGTATCCACGGACTCAAATTCCAAAAAATTCCGGGATCATCTGATCAATCAGATGTCCTGCCTGCTGCTTGCCATTACGCCTTTGCGAGAACGGTATGGCGACATGGCCGGTATGGCGGCCATTTACCTCAACCAGCTGAATGCGCAGCTGGGCAAGCAGATTATCGGTTTCCAGCCGGATGCTCTCGAGATAATAAAAAGCTACTCCTGGCCCAATAATCTGGATCAGTTCCGGCGTGTAATAAAACAGCTCACAATCATTACAAATACCTCCTATATCTCCGCCGGTGATGTGAGCTCCGTGATTGAGCAGGAACATAAGCAGTACCCCCAGGTAAAATCGGAAGCCAGCGCTCCTGCCATTAATTTAAACCAGCCATTGGATAAAATTACTTCTGATATTATCCGTCTTGTTCTTGCCGAGGAAAATATGAACCGTGAAAAGACTGCCAGGCGTCTGGGCATCAGCCGCAGCACTTTGTGGCGCACCTTAAAAAACCAGTAAAAAGAAATGCCGGAAAAAAGGCAGCTGCCTTTTTTCCGACAGGTTCTGATCTGACGACTATAAATATTATATCCATATAACGAAATATACGCCCTTATTCTTCTTCCGGACCCACGGTCAGCCATTTCAGGTAGGCATTGATGAAGGGATCCAGGTTGCCGTCCAGTACACCGCCCACATTGCTGATTTCGGCGTTTGTCCGGTGATCCTTTACCATGGTGTAGGGCTGCATGACGTAGGAGCGTATCTGATTGCCCCAGCCTATTTCCTTGACTTCGCCTCGGATGCCGGAAAGTTTTTCTGCATTTTTCTGCTGCTCTAAGAGGTACAGCTTGGCCTTCAGCATCTGCATGGCTTTGTCTTTGTTCTGGAACTGGGACCGCTCGTTCTGGCACTGGACCACGATTCCGGTTGGCAGATGGGTGATCCGGATGGCGGAGGAGGTTTTATTGATGTGCTGGCCTCCGGCACCGCTGGAGCGGTAGGTGTCGATACGCAGGTCCTCGTCTCTGATGTCTAAGTCGATCTCGTCCTCAATGTCCGGCATAACGTCTAAGGATACGAATGATGTCTGGCGCTTTCCCTGGGCATTGAAGGGAGAGATGCGCACCAGGCGGTGAACGCCTTTTTCAGACTTCAGATAACCGTAGGCATTCTCGCCGTTGACCTGGAAGGTGACGGATTTGATGCCCGCCTCGTCGCCGTCCAGGTAGTCCAGGACTTCTACGGTAAAACCTTTGTGCTCGGCCCATCGGGTGTACATGCGGTAGAGCATGCCTGCCCAGTCGCAGCTCTCGGTGCCGCCCGCTCCCGCATTCAGCTTCAGAATGGCGTTGTTGGCGTCGTATTCTCCCGACAGGAGGGTTTTGATCTTCATGGACTCCAGTTTACCTGCGAAGGCATCCAGCTCATCCTGTATCTCCGGGATAAGGGAGGCGTCGCCCTCTTCGTAGCCCATTTCTATGAGGGTTTCGATATCCTCATACTGCCGGCGGAGGCTCTCGTAGTCTTCGGCCTCGTCTTTCAGATTTTTAAGTTCTTTCATGCCTTCCTGGGATTTTTCCGTATTGTCCCAGTAGCCCGGGGCTTCCATTTCCCGTTCCAGCTCTTCGATCCGCTTTGCCTTGTCAGCCAGGTCAAAGTGAATCCCTCAATTCTACTAATGGCCCCTGATAGTTGTTTAAGGTATACTTAAACTGATCTAATTCTACCATTTTACCACCTCTTTCATTTTTTGATTGTTATGGCACAGGCCGGACTTGTGAAGCCTGTGCCATAATTATTCAGTATAGCAAACTTGTATGGGCGGTGCAAGGGTTTTAAAATTCTTCCGGTACGATGACGGCTGCTACAATGTAGGCTAAGAGGCCGCTTCCAAAGCCGCCGATGGTCAGGATGACCCATATAAGGCGGATAATGGTGGGATCAATGTGAAAGTATTCTCCGATTCCTCCGCATACGCCGCAAATCATTTTGTTGGTTCTTGATCTTATTAATCTTTTTTCTTCCATAATTGCCTCCATTCCATTTCCGTAAAACGTATATTGTGCATTTTCTTCAGAAGAAATTCCGTTCATATTTACATGTACACGTAAATCCTTCTATGCATAATATGCGTTATACTGTTTTCCAGCTGCGTTATACTTATCCTGCGCATCTTCTTCAAAAGAATTTCCGTTCACATCTGCATGCAGACGTAAATCCTTCTATGCACAATATATGTTTTACTGTTTTCCAGTTTTGCAGAGTTTATTTTATACACGTTGTCCGTTTACTCTTATATCATTTTTAAGGTGATGTCTCCTATTCCACATTCCATAGTTATCTTTTTGGATGCGTTATTATTGATTGTCTCCTCATGGCCCAGACCGGAATAGCTGCGGCCGTTCAGTTCAATGCTTCCAATCCCACAGCTCATGGTATAATTGTAGTCCGTTTCTCTGCCCTGTACACAGATATCCAGGCATCCTACCCCACATTCCAGATCCAAATCTCCGCCTGTGAAGCCGTCCACCTGTAAGAGTCCCGTTCCCACTCCCAGGATTGCTTTCTCGGCCGCCTCCAGATTCTTTAACTGAATCTCACCGGCCCCCAGTTCTACATCGGCTTTTTCAGCTTTTATATTGCCTATCCGGACTTCTCCTGCTCCCAGATCCAGGTTCAGCTTTTCTGCCTGAAGGGATTCTGCATAAAGCCTGGCCACTCCCAAATCCAATTCTATCTTTTCCAGTGCCCGCTCAGGCAGATAAATCTCCAATATAAGCGCGTTTTTTTTGCGGCTTCCTCTGTGATCCGTCAGACACAGCGTATCGCCGTCTTCCGTAATCTTGAAGTAGTTCTTAGTGTTCTGGGCTTTTATATAAAAGCTTTCCTCATCATGGGTGTAGATTTTTACGGCGCTCCTGTCTAAATCCAGCTCCAGCTTTTGTGTATGCGCTCCGCCGAAATTTCCCTCGCTTATATCCACATTCTGCCCTGACGCAGCTTCTATGTCATCAATCGCCGGAAGGTCGCCCCACTCGTCCATATCATTTTTCCAGTCCGCAGCGTCATCCTTCCAGTCGTCTATTCCGTCCTGGAGATCATCCTTCCAGTCATTGATATCGTCCTGAAGATCCGTTTGCAAATCTTCCATATCATCTGCCAGATCCCAGTCATTCCAGAAATCCCAGTGATGACTCCAGGGCAGTATATCATTATGATAGCGGACCATTCTCAAGAACTGTCCCGGCCTGGCACCCAAGCTCACACCTGCCGCGACTCCTACGATTCCCAGCACTACAAATATGGATGCTATAATGAGACAAATTTTTGTTATAGATTTCATTTATCTGCACCTGCCTTTCGAAAGGGGTAGCTGACGAGACCTACAATTCCCCGAATCAGCCATGGTAATATTTTTACGCAGCACCAGACGGTTAAGAGTGACAGCAGGATCCCCAATGCAAAAATAAGGCAGCCCACTCCTGCCAGGGCCAGACCCGCGGCCGGTGTCACAAAGATTTCGGCCACTCCGGTTCCAATCAATACAATTCCTACTATTAAGATTGAAAATCCGGCGACTACGATTCCGATACATACGCCCCCGATGCCGAGCACTACTGCAGCTATCGCTGCAAATATGGCGGCGCCTACGGGAATGATAATCGGAGATGCCAGGATGCACAGCAGGATGACAGCTATGATTTTCCAGGTGTTTGTTTCCGGATTCTTCCTTCTGCTTCTATTATCTGCATAATTCGCGTTCTCCGCCTGTGTTCTCGCAACCTCTTCTCTTGAAATCACCTCCTGGGATGCCCGGAAACGGGTGTCCTCATAGCCTTGTTCGGAATACTCGGAAGCAGAATCCGAGCATCCGGCTTTGATCTTCTGTGCCACCTGGTCGGGGCCTCCCAGTTCTTCGATCACCCTGGCTTCGTTCTCTTCCCCGGCATCATCGAAGTAGTCATTATAATACTGTAAGGCTTCTTCCCGTTCGCTGTCCGAGATATTCCACAGCAGACGCTCAAGCCTTTCCATAAATTCCTTTCTGTCCATTACACACCTCTCCCTGCAAATAGTTTCGCAATCTTTGTGGAATACTGCTTCCACTCTGTCTTGTACAGATTCAGCTGCGCCGTTCCTGCCTCTGTAATCCGATAGTATCTGCGGTTCCTCCCTCCGTATTCCATGTCGTATGTTTCCAGACAGCCGTCTTTCTGAAGTCTGCGCAGTACCGGATATAAGGTGGACTCGGATATCTCGATGGCCTGGCGCACATCCTGGGTGATTTTATAACCGTAGGTCCCTTCTGCGTCATTGGATACCACGGCCAGCACGATTGCGTCCAGGAGTGCAGCCCCTGTGTTAAATACCATGCAATCCTCTCCTTATCCTGATTTCTATAATATTATATGTCGTATAATATTATAAGATGGTTATACTATACAACGTATAATATAGTGCTGTCAATAGTATTAATAGAATCTTAATAAATGGAGCCGGTATAGTATTTGATAACAGGGTGTCGCAAAATAAGGCAGCAGACATCTTCAATATCCAGTGTCCGGCTGTCCGCATACACACTGTCTGCTATGGGCGGATATTGCCCAAGCAATGTCCGCATGAGGTAAACAGTGCATGTGAGAACTGTTCGGATAACGAATATCGGGAATGTCTGCTGCCTTATTCGGCGACATCACCTGCATTATAAATACTCTTTTTTCCTGTAAAACTGCTATTGCTGTTTCTACGACAGATTATTAACGGGAGGTCTGTCTCTTAATTATAAAGCCGGTCTCTGTCCTCCTGCAGAATATGGGCAAGGAGCGCTTCACAGCCTTCCAGTATATCATCGAACGTAATATCGAAGTTTCCGGTATACCAGGGGTCTGCGATGTCACGGGGGTGCGATGCAAAGTCCAGAAGCAGGGATACCTTGTTTTGAGGATCTTTTTTCAGGATTCGCAGCATATTTCTGCGATTCCACTGATCCATGCCGATGATGTAATCATATCGGTCATAATCGGAGTGCTTAAGCTGTACAGCCTGGTGGTTCCCCAGCGGGATGCCCTCCTCCTTCAGTTTCCCTCTGGTTCCGTAGTGGACGCCGTTGCCGATCTCTTCGGTACTGGTAGCGGCGGAATCGATGTAGAAGTGGTCGGAAAGACCTTTTTTGTTTACAAGATCCTGCATGACGAATTGAGCCATGGGGCTGCGGCAGATGTTGCCGTGGCAGATGAAAAGTACTCGTATCATATATTTTTAACTCCTAACTTATCTCGGTTTTTCTTGGTTTTTCCTTATTTTTAGGGCATTTGCGCACTTTTTCAGTCTGTCGACCATTTTCCCATTTCTCGGCTTTTTTCGTCTTATCTCGGTATGTTTCTTCCACCGAATGGTCTAAATATTGGTCTAAATTGGACTACTTTTTCAAGTTTAGACCATTGGTGTTTTTGCTGACATTTGCCGGTCACCCATGGCTGATTTTTCTAATCTTCCAGAAGTTTTAGACCATTTTATAGACCATTCATCAAATTACATATGGACCACAAATCCCTTAAAAGCCTTATAAACACTGACTTTTTCGTGTGGTCTAAACTTGAACACCTACCATATCAAATGGTCTAAACCGACTTTCTAAATCTGTCCTTAGCATCCACTTTCATGCCAAGCTGCTTAAGCTCTGCATCAGCCTCTGCCTGCTTACGAGCAAGCTTCTCAACTTCCTCTCTCGCATCGTCCAGCTTAAGATGAGTATAGGTATTGAGAGTAACACTGATATCCGAATGCCCCATCAGATACTGAAGCACCTTAGGATTCATTCCCGACTTAGCCATATTAGAACAATACGTGTGTCTGCAGACGTGAGGTGTGATTTTAGGAAGCTGGATGCGATAAATGCTATTGTACTTTTCAACTGCGTGCTGGAAATACTTCTCCCAGTGCATCGCTACCATCGGTTTCCCATCCTTATCGAAACAAAGGAATCCAGAATAGCCATCAATCATTGGCTCTACCTTCGGAGGCTTGCGATTCGCAATAATATGCTGAAAGCATTCATACACATCGTCCTGCATCGGAATCACTCTGGTACCGGCGTAGGTTTTCGTCGTATCGATGTAAACCAACGTCCCGGTCTTCTGAAGCTGATGGTCGATGTTAATGGTTCTATTCTCCATATCAATATCCTTCAGCGTCAATCCTGTAAACTCCGAAATACGCATCCCCGTCTTAAACAGAATATACATACCGTCATAATACTTGCAGTAGTGCGCATCATTTTTAATAAATTCGAGGAAAGTTTTTTCCTGTTTTCTTGTAATGGCCTCACGAGTAACTGCGTCATTCACCAGTACAGTTGCCAGTTGAAACTCAAATGGATTCTTCCTTAAAATATCGTCATCAACCGCCATCTGAAATGCAGGTCTTACAATTCCTCTGATGGAATGAATTGCCGAATAGCTTTTCTTATCCACCTGCTGCAATCTGATGAGCCACTCCTTCGCATCAGACAACCTCACTTTGTCGATTCTCTGCGCTCCGAATGGATCCTTCTCAAGCAGATTGATTACTGTTCCATAACCCGCTCTGGTTGTATGCTTAACTCCCGTCTTTGTCGCAATATACTTGCTTACCAATTGACGAACCGTTAAGCCGCCTCCATCAGGAATAATCATATCATCCAAATCTCTGTTGATTAGTTTTTCCTGCTCTCGTAAAGGTGCATTATCTTTTTTACCGGCTGGAATACTATCTGTAGCCACCAATCTCCAACTATAAACAGTCTTACGTTTTCCGTTGGCATCAAGGTATCTATACTTATAGCGTCCATCCGCTTCCTGGCTCTCTCCTGTGCGAAGAATGCGATTTTTGCTATCGCGTCTCTTTTCGCTCATTAAACATCGTCTCCTTTCGAATCAGAGAGCCATGTATGCAATTCTAAATTATGTGCACATAGTATGTATCCGACTATGTATCACTATAGTACCACATACACGGCTCTTTTTCCACAAGAAAATAAAAAAATTTCTATGAACTAAATCACATTCATCTGACTATCCATATACTTTTCAAATTGCTCACGCTTAATCAGTGCTCTGTTTCCATTCCAGAGGATAAAATCCTCATCTGCATGCTCCTGAACAAACATTTTCAATTTCTTGTAGCCGATTCCGAAATACTCCGATGCTTCATTCAATGTTAAAGTGTACTTTTGCCACCAAGGCAGTTCTCTTTTCTCGATACCGTTCATCTCAGGCACCTCCCTTCTACCTTCCTAAGCGCCTTTTGACGAGATAATTCCGGTAAAAGCCGAAAAAAGTTCGATTTAGCAGGGACTAAGTTAGTCCCATTTATGTAGACATTGGTTTTGAATATAGATATACTATCCATAAAAGAACGGAGGTTAACTGAAATGTCTAAACACAACGATTCTTATACATCAACAATCAAAATCACGAAAGACTATACTGTAGACTATAAACCCATCGAGAAAACTGCGTTTGCGGAATTTATAAGAGAAAAGCGTAAGGAATATAATGAAGATACTGGAAAAGAAATTTCAACAAGTGAGCTTGGAACAATGATAGGAATAAAATATGAAATGTTCCGAAAGATTTTAAATCAAGAAAAACCCACAAAAAAACGTGACTGCATAATCGCAATCTGCGTTGCGTTACAGCTTCTTCCCGGTGAGATTGATGAAGCGCTTGGTTTGTACCAATATATGCCCGCACTTGATCAATACAATCCCAGAGATGGTTTTATTACATCACAGATCACAGGCAGCCCAGGACTTACTGTTGCAGAATTAAATCAACGACTTATACAACGCGGTTTTCCTGGTCTTGATATTCAAGATAAACGAGATGGAAAGAAAAAGAACACCGTTGATGCCATCATGAATATGCCTTACAAAGTACTTGAATTAAAAGTGCGCACTCCTATTGACAGCGATTATTACTACGGAGATCAGTATAATTCTCTTAGCACAAGATACGATCCGTTTAACTGCCGTTGTACTGGAGACATGATTCTTGGCGACCCCAAACGGAAAAAATATATTCACCTCGTTGCCAGTACCGATGGATACTTATCATCACAGATATACAAGATTGACGACTTTCCTACCTCATATAAGTCACTTGAAGATACAGGCGACTTCAAAGATTATTTCATTGAACTAATAAATGCTGTAAATGTCGAAAAGCGACACCTTCTCGGTATTCTTGACGATACCAAGAACTATCAGCATCGAACATCCGCTAGATTAATTGGTGATTCTATTTGTATATTTACAGAAGAGTTTAATTATTCTATTCCAGAGATGAACGAATACTACTTACTATTGTTGGTCAGCGGAAAATACCAGCTTAAAGTTTTCGACAGAAGCGCATTTATGCATTACTACTTGTCAGAAGAAAAATTTTCTCAATTCTATGGCTCTAAAAACTTAGAACCAAAAGAAATCTATGATTCCATAGAGCAGCTCGATGAACTAATAGAAAAATCTGATAAGTATTCTGAAGAAAGCGTTAAATACAGAATGCGAAAGCGTGCATTTATTAGATTGCAACCACATGTAGACGAACTGTATGCAGCTTTGAAGAACAACCAGGAATATATTAACAATCTGGAGTATATCTATGACAATCCGGCAGATACACTTCGTTATTATAAAATCGAGGACGATTTTGAATGCATCTATGATGAATACGGGGAGATTTGTGACTCTTTGAAAGAAAAGATTTATACACAAGCGGATGGCAAGGCAGTTACTATTACTCTTGATGATATATTCGCAGCTTTCAAGTTCGGTTTTCCAAGCATCGAAGAAATACGTAGAATTAAAGCTGATTACGGCTCTATTAGTGCTGTTTTTCAATAAAACCAATGATAATTAGGATATATTTCGATAATGGGACTTATTTAGTCCCATTATTTTTGTTTTATTCAGAAATCTGTTTTATACTCCATCTTGTAAACAACAAAGCAAGAAAAAAACGGAGGTTTCTATGGTAAACAACAGATTAAGAATGGTTTTTACAGATGAGGAGATTAACAGACTCACAATAAGTGAAGTTGATGAACGCAGAATTCGCATTGTTGCAGATGTGCATGGCATGAAATGCAGTCAGGCCCGTCGTTTCATCAATAACATTATAAATACCGTGCGTGTCGCCTTCCAGCTAATAGTCATTCATGGTTATAACCACGGAACCGCCATTAAGGACATGCTTGCACAGAACTTCAGCAACACTCACATTACAGAAAAGCATGCTGATCCTTACAACCAAGGAGTTACACACATGCTCATCGCCGCGTAAATTACAAGCTATATTATGAAAGGAGTCGCCATTATGAGTAGCACCACCAGAGTCAACAAGGCAAATCAGGAGGAAGTTAAAATGAGAAAGCTTATTGTAGAAGCACCCGAATTAAAAGAAGGACAGACAGATAGCTCAGGAGGCATTCGCGAAAACGGTAAAATCTCTGTTCAGTACAAGAATCCTATTCCTTATGAAGAGCCAAAGTTAACGCCTGCTGCGCCTCAGAATACTTATACAAGAAAAGATATGTTAATAGATCGGGCAAAAGATCTTGCTATGGACGTAGGTACTGATATTGTATCAATGTTATGGTATGAGTATGGAAGACCTTTTTTTAAGGCTAAGTTACACCAATTAGGACAGAAGGCAGTTACATATCTTGAATCCCCTTCAAGAACAGTTCAATCATCCTCTGTTTTTGAAACCAAGGCATCTAAAATCATTGATGCAGAATATGTTGAAATCCAGGAAGCAGATGATCTAGAAGATAATGACAAAATCATCCGCTTCCCAAAGCAGCATGTTAGTTAACTCGTTTACAATAGTCTAGGCTAATCCAGCCTGATCCAGATTTCAATTTACCCCATCCAAGTGCTGAGCCACTTCCGCTCTGCACTTGGGTGATCGTAAACACTCCAACACCAGTGTACTGCCCTATCTTAGCCGTATTCGTCCCAGCACCTTTTCTGATATTCAAATCAGGAATACTTACCTTCACCACGAACGGACAATCTGCATTCGTCATCCCACTTGCAACACCTTCCGCCACCTCAGGATAAACCTTCTTGCCATTCCAATCATAAACCTCGAATCCCGGATGCTTATCTGCCATAGTCTTCGCATTAGCAAGTACCGTATAAGCCCCAAGCCGAGAATCAGCATCCTCCCAGTTCTTTCGCACTCGATAATACTTCACCACATCCGAAGCCTCACCAGCCACATCATACTGAGTCAGATTCCATCTCTCGATAATACTGCAGAGTTTATCGACATAAGTAAAGGAAGTCGCGTACCCACCATCCTTTATGATCTGCACTGCCTTCTTATAATCCGTACATCCCTTAAGCCCATCATATCTAAGTTTGCTGCCATTCTTGGCTCCAAGAAGATAAGCACTATGGTCTGCAATCGAATCCTCCACACATCCATATCTTCTGAAATCAGCAGTAATGGTCACATAGCTTCCATCTGCATTCTGCTCCTGCGTCTGCTTGGTATAAACAGAGCTTCCATCCCAAGTAGAACCGCCCCAGGTATTCCCACTCAAACTCTTCTTCATGCCAAAGCCGTTATTTGCTCCCTGCGCCAATTCACTCTTCCCGTAACCACTCTCCAGAATAAACTGAGCCATACTTACCGACGCAAGAATCCCTGACTTCTTCTGTTCTGCCGTAAACAAAGGTCCAACCTTTGCAATCACCTGTGCCTCTGTCAGATTCTGAAACTCTCTCGCCTGCATACCGGACGGAATCACTTCAGCTTCTCCACCGCTAAGTCTCGCTGTAACCTTTGCAGTCAAATCTCCAAGTCTTGCATAAAGCCAGTTTCCCGGGCAGCTCTTATTGGCAAACCATCGATGCACGGTAATGAGCATTTCATCATCCTTCGGATGGTAGAGCAAAGACTTATCCTTATCTCCAAACCAAAGAAGTTTCTTCTTACCATTTCTCTGGCAGATATCCACACACAAGTCAATCAGCCTGTCATAGACAACCTCATTCATGGCATAAGGCTCCACCTTGCTGGAAGCGCACTCAATGGTAACCGCTCTCTGATCATTCTCATTGCTGGAAGTACACCAGGAACGATTCTTTTCTTCCACATACATTCCAACCCTGCCATCCTTATCAATTCCATAATTAGAAGAGGCCTGGGTGGACGGTCTATGAAACCAATCCCCCAAGCCTTCTGCAGTACACTGTCCCACAACACAGTGCGGCGATATTCTATCAATCCTCTTTGTACGCTGTCCGGAATGATTCGGACTAAGTAGCGTAAACGCCACCAAAGGGCTATTTGTATATCCCATACTTACTCACCATCCTTATCCTCTTCACTGCGGTCATGTAGCTGCTCCAACACCTTCTTAAGCTTCTCCGGAATCGGCAACCCCAGATGTCCTGCATTCTCAAGCAAAGAAATCCCCTCATTACTGAGATAGAAAAAGATCACTGCCGTTCTCAAAATGGAACCATTTCCGATGACCTGCACATCCAATACATTTGCAATTCCAACCAGCATAAAGATAAGTACCTTCCTACAGATTCCCTTGAAACCAACCTCGGAAGAAAGCTTCTTGTCTGCAATCGCACACATAATTCCCGTGATGTAATCCGCCACCACAAACAAAAGCAATGCCAGAATCAAACCATCACACCCTCCCAGGAAATAGCCAAGCCATCCTCCAATCCCGGTAAACACAAGCTGCACCATACTCCAAAACTCTTTCATATCCTCTCATCCTCCTAAAAAATGTGTATAGAAAAAGCAGCTGCCCACCTAAGAGCAACTGCCTCATCCCAAAATGCCATCCTTATCAGCTGTCCTCTTCCGTCAGCTCATAGGTAATCTTCATCGTCTTATCCGTAGTCTTTACCACCGCCGTACTTAAATTATTGATACTGGCCAGATACGGTGTCAGCAAAAAGCACATCCTGTAATCCGAACCATAATTTCCGCCCCATCCAAAACAAAACTCCTTGTACTGGAAAAGCGGCGTACCCAGATTCAGAAGCCTTGTACTTCCAACTGTCGGCACCACAGTATCATCCGGCTTAATCTGATAGTCCCATCCGATAATCAGGTCATTTACCATAAACAGATAATTCGCACAGGTACCAGAACCGGTCTGGGACTTCCCGGCAGAAGTAAATCCGAACGGAATCAAAGTCACATCCGTGGAATTACTGAGATTAATCTTGTATATACCCTCATCATTGTAAGCAGTCAGATACAGATATCCATTACGGATAACACCTCTCACGGATCTCTGGGCATAGGTATCCACCTTGAAGCTTCCAATTGCTTTCAGATAACAGTTGGACAACGTCCATACACCTTCTGTCATGGTGTAATCATCCTTCTTAATCTTCACCCAGTACATCTTGGCATCCCCTGAGGAATTCGCCTGATTGGCAAATCCATACCAGTACCCGTCATGCCCGTCCAAAAAGTCCCCATAAGGTGTATAGCTTCCAAGGAACTTAAAGGTGCTGCAGGGAATCACCTTTTCCTCAAGCAAAGCATTGGTGGTATCATTCAGCCTGTCATTCAGTCCCAGCGTAAACACCGGAAGCCTTCTCTTATGGATGATCACGGCACTGTCCTGAAACCGAATGCTGATCACGAGATTGTTCTCAAAATCCACCTCCACAGCACTGAACAGCTCCGCAAGTTCTTCTACCGTCTGTGTCTCCAATCTGGTCTCCATGATCTGATAAAAAGCAGCCTTGGAATTCTCCATACTGCCATAAGCTGCCACACCGCCCTGTTTGGAAGTCAGAGCCACCGCCGCAATGGTTCCGTTTCCCTGGCTTGGTGTAAACTCCCACACAAACCGGTACCCATTATCCAAGGGCTTACTCTCCGTCAGATTCATGCTTCCCCTTGCCACGTCCGCAGTGGCGTTGACATCGTTGGATGCATATGCCACCGGAAGCTTATTTGTGGACGGATAGATATTGTCCGCATCCTCCGTCAAGGCTTCTGAATAAAGCAGTATACCCCCAATCATGTTAGGACAGATAGGAAGCATGTTATCATTCCAGAGAAGATGTGTATCATACTCCCCTGCCACAGAATAAAAAATACCCATAGGATTCAATCCTAGGATATGATTTACCGCATTCGTTACCATATTCTCTTCCTGTACCCTTTCCACCACTTCCCCGGTGACATCATCAATCATCTCGATGACCATATTTCCTTTCAGCTTCATCCTTACCTACCTTTCCACCGGCATTGCAAATGCGCCGATTCCAAATCTTCCATGAACCACATCACTGTAGGTTCTCTTCACAAGCTCATCAATCTTCCAAGTGATATTCTCGTCAACAGCAGCCATCTGTAGCATGCCACCAATTTTAACTTTCTTAATGGTTTCCTCAAGTCTGATCTCTCCATCCCAGGCTTCCCCGGCACCCATAGACTGACCCATAATTGCTGCAAGACAGTCACCGGTATTCACTGTAACGGTTCCACCCGTTGCCCTTGCATACACATTGAAAATGTTTCTATAATTCGCCACCAAATCTTCAATCGGGTAATACAGCATGATGGAATGCTTTCCGGAATGCCAGGTATCTTCCGGCTGATGAATCTCGATGATGTTGCCATTGAACTCAAAGGTAAAATGAACCACCACCTGCCCATCTTCCTTCCAGACCACAGGCATTTCCACAGACAGCATCTGCTCTTTTGTGTTGCCAATCACCTTAGGCTCCTCAGATATACCTCCCTCTGACGCATCCCCCGTAGCGACACCACCATCTTCAGAGCCGGTAACCTCACTTTCTGTACCATTTTCTTCCTCAGGCAACACCTCTTCTACTTTCTCTGTCACTTCCACCGAAGGAATCACTACATCCCCTCTTGCAACCACAGACCTCTCCACCTGATCTGCATTCACACCCACAATCACAGACCCAAAGAACTGCGCCATAACCGCTTCATTCGGTGCAAATTCAATAGAAATGATCTTCACATCACTCTCGCCTACCGTAAAAGAGCTGGCATTGGTAAAGGTATGAATACCAATCTTGCCAGCTTCCTTGTTATCTATAATCTGATTTAAGAGTCCTGAAATATTCTTATCATTCTTTGACTTTGCATGTGCCAGTCTCGGATTCTTTCCAACACCCTTCAGTGTGTGCTTCCCGCCAATCTTACACTGCATGGAAGTGATAGCAGATATTCTGTTTTCGTCTGCCTGTCCACCCTTAAACCGGATCACATCTCCCAAGTCCAAAGCGGGATTTCCTGTTGTTTCCGAATCAAAAGGAACATAATCCACAACCGACAAGTCATTCAGGATATTCATACACAGCTGCTCCCTGGTTTCTTTCAAGCCAAACTGCAACAGAGGATTCACACCCAGATTCATTGTCAGCCCGTCATCCGGATCCAGATGATAATACTCTGCCGTTTCCGTTTTCATGTTGGTAGAAGAAACCGCTGTGTACCTTGTAATGAAATCAGAAAAGCTGCTGGTAAAGCGGTGCTTTGTTTCCAGTTCCATCACCGGCTCATTGCCATATTTCCTTAGTTCCAGCTTGCCCTCCCGGTTGATACAGAAAAACCCACCAAGAACCTGCCCCACATAGTAGAGCACATCCCGGTATGTCTCAATATCATTCTCCGTATAAATGGAAAGTAGTTCCGTTCCATTGGGCATCGCTTCATAATCCGCCTGACTCTGTGCCATCTCCACCTTACAGGCCTTGCTGCACAAGTTCACAAAATCAAACACCGTGCCAATGGTTTCAAAACCATTGAAGCTCTTGTCAAATCGAAGCATAAAATCATAGGCTTTCAGCTCCAAAGTCTTGATATTACGGTTAGCCTCCGACACCTCAAAGATTCCCATTGGAACCTCTTCAAAAGTACCATCAGACAGTCTTAGATGATAAAACAATTCCACCAGAGCATCTTCCAAAGTATATCTGTCAATATCAGATAAAAGCGTAATCCCCATCTCCGCTGCATACACCGTACCAAGCTCAATCTCCGTAGAACCGCAGCACTGACTGGAAATATATCCGCTCCCCTTTACGATATCATTAGCACCAAACTCATACGTGGTACCCTTCGTTGTCGTTATCCTTCCCGACCAATAATATCTTCTTGTGTTCTCCTGCACCGCCTGCAGGAATACCTCACTCACCGGATACAAAAGACCACCTTCCTTCCAAAAATAAAAGCACCAGCCAACTTAATGACCGATGCCAAATTTTTTATTATTCGCTTTATTCCCCTTTTCCAAAACTAGAATATAACATCTTTAATGCGTCCTCAATCTTTACCATTGCGAATTCGTCTGCTTCTTTCTCTTTTGGTATGTTTCTATACTCCATCATGTATTGTTCTGCTAATTTCCTTTCTTTTACGGTTTGAATACATTCATTCCCCTTATTTATTCGCTCTCGTCGTCGGATTTCCAACTCACTCATTTTATTAAAATTATCTTTTTCAAGATCAATGTCCATTTCCATAAATGAATTAACATTGCACTTTAGCTCATTGAATTGATTCCAATGACCTACTTCATGTAAAAACAGAAAGATAATAAATGCCTCATCAATATTCTTTATGTTACTACAATGCTGAGTAATATTTTTGCATGTCCATTCATATATCCCAGTCCCATCACAATTTTTATATATATCTATAATCTCCTCGATAGTCAAATTAGGAATATGTATACATGCCGATGTACTTACAAATTCATTCTTTTTATATTTCCGTTCGTACTTCTCCCGTTCTTTTCCCTCGACCGGTGTAAAATAAATAATATGCCCTCCTCCCAAAATAGTATCCTTCACTTTCTCAATATCATCAAAAATAACTTTTACATCATATTGATTGATTACATTTATCAAATCACTTATCTTCATACAGTACGCCCCTTTACAATTCTAATCTTTCATTAATTATATCGGTGCAAATAGATTTTGTCATTACAAACTACATTTCTTTCAGCGTAAAACTCACAATCCACAGCCCTTTATAGCTCGTATCCTTCTTAAGCTTCGCCTTGAATCCTTCCACATACATTTCCGTCTGCCTAACACTTGCAGTTTCCGGATCAAAGAATCCAACCCGAATCTTCTCCTGCTGTTTATACCCAGTAAGTAACCTCAGCCACTTCTGGGTAACAGAAAAGGAAACAGAAATCGTAACAACACCAGTTCTCACCACATCCCTCTGCACGGTTCCTGCCTCTGTTTCTCCACCACTGTCCGCTTCCTTATCCGCCATATCCACTTCATAACTATCCGGCAGAGGAAGATCCACGCCGTCAAAATTCAAATATTGAAAAAAAGCCATCGTTTATCTCCCTCCACTTCTTAGATTTGCTCTCTGCTGGGCATTTACAATCACTTCATCCAGCATCGTACCGCCAAGGTACACAGGAATCACAATATCCCCGCTTCCACCAATAACAGAAGAAACCGCATCCTTAATCGCCGACACAAAACTACTCATATCTGCACTCGATACAGAACCACCACCTGCCATAGCCATCTGACCTGTATTCACTTGAGGATTTACCACCATATCTGCAGCAAGACCGCTCACTGCATCCTTTACCATGCCCTTGCTCTTCTCAATACCCTTAGCCAGTCCGGACATAAAGTCAGGCATCCAGCTCTCGTATTCCGTCAGAGGTCCTTCATCCGGTACAGAGAAATGCAGGAAGGATTTGATTGTATCAGCCACACTGCAAACCGCATCCTTCACCTTTCCAATGCAGGACTTGATACCATTCACAATACCATTGATGATATCTGCTCCCCAGCTGAACGCCGAAGAAGCCAGATTCTTAATGAAATTCACCGCGTTGGTAAATCCATTTTTGATAGTATTGTAGATTCCCGAAATGGTATTCTTAATCCCATTCCACATGGTACTGAAAGCAGTTGACACCGCCGTCTTAATGGCATTCACAACGGTAATCACTGTATTCTTGATACCGTTCCAAACTGTCGTGATAGTATTCTTGATACCATTCACCACTGTGGTAACCACATTTTTGATGGCATTCCACACTGTAGAAAATACTGTCTTGATAGCATTCAGCACGGTCGTAATTACTGTCTTAATAGTATTCCATGCAGTAGTAAGGAAAATACTGATCGCCGTAACCACCGTAGTCACCACAGTCTTGATTCCATTCCAAATGGTGGTAAAGAAGGTAGAAATCGCATTCCAGACGGTCTCTGCCACAGACTTGATGGTATTCCACATAGTCGATAAAAAGGTGCTGATTGCATTCACAACGGTAGTAAAGGTATTCTTGATTCCTTCCCAAAGTCCGGTAAAGAAAGAAGCCAAGCCATTCCAAACCGTTTCCGCTGTAGTCTTGATAAACTCCCATGCCGCCACAAAGAATTCCTTCAAAGCTTCCCAGACTGCAACCGCAATCTCCTTAATGCTTTCCCACAAATCTATCCAGAACTGCCGGAACTCATCACAGTTATTCCAAAGGTAAATAAACGCCGCCACCAATGCTGCAATGGCTGCAATAATCAGCACAATCGGATTAGCAAGCATGGTCGCATTCAGTGCCAGGAACGCAGTCTTTACTGCCTTAATCACACCCACAACCTTTGGCACAATAGTCATAATCGTGCCCACTGCAGTAATGATTTTTCCTATGATAATCAGTACCGGTCTCAGTGCCGCCGCAATCAGTGCAACCGTCACAATGGTTTCCTTCACACCGTCCGGTAGGCTGTTCAGCATATCAATAAATCCCTGCACCCAGCCAACAATCTTTTTCACTGCAGGTAACAGAATCTCCCCAAAAGAAATGGCCAGCTCCTGCAACTGAGATTTCAGTATGGTGAGCTGACCTTCCAGGTTATTGTTCATGGTGTCTGCCATACTCTGCGCAGCACCATTACAGTTATCTATTGCTCCTGAGAGCTTTGCAATATCTCCTTCTCCTGCATTCATCAGTGCAAGGAACCCTGACATGGCATTCTTTCCTACCAACGATTCCGCCGCAGCAGCCTTCTCCGACTCGGACAAACCGCTAAAGGCTGTTCTGCAGTCTGCCAGAATATCCGACAAATCCCTCATGGAACCATCTGCATTGGTGGTGGCAACTGTCACCTCACCAATATTCTCACCGCATATCTTAACCTCACCGGAAAGATTCGTCATAATCGTTCGAAGGGAAGTACCAGCCTGAGTGGACTTGATTCCGGCATTTGCCATCAGTCCAATGGCTTCCGCGGTATCTTCCACTGAGAACCCCAAAGCACCTGCAATCGGCGCACAGTACTTGAAGGTCTCACCCATCATAGATACATTGGTGTTGGCGTTACTGGAAGCCGCTGCCAATACATCTGCAAAGTGCCCCGAATCCTGAGCGGACAAACCAAAGGCTGTAAGTGCATCCGTTACAATATCCGATGTGGTAGCCAAATCTTCCCCAGAAGCAGCCGTCAGGTTCATTACGCCTTCAATACCGGAAAGCATGTCCTCTGTCTTCCAGCCAGCCATTGCCATGTAATTCATAGCCTCAGCCGCTTCAGATGCAGAAAACTTGGTCTTACTTCCCATCTCTCTGGCTTTCTTCGTCAGAGCCTCCAAATCACTTCCGGTTGCTCCCGATACCGCTGCAACCTTACTCATAGCAGATTCAAAATCTGCCGCAGTCTTCACAGAAGCAGTACCAAGAGCTGTTACCGTAGCAGTAACCGGCAAAAGTTTCTTTCCTGCCCCTTCAATGTTACTACCTACATCCTTTAACTTCTCACCAGTCGCAGAAATCTTCTGCAAAGCCGCAGCAGACTGGTTTGCCTGTTCTTCCAGCCTTTTCAGTTCATTCTCTGTTTCAATAATCTCTCTTTGCAGAGCATCATACTGATCTTTGGAAATCGTTCCATCGTTTAATGCTTTCTCTGCCTGCTCCGCCGCAGTCTTTAAGGTTTCCAGCTTCTCCTTCGTTTCCTTAACCGCATCTCCAAGCAGCTTATGCTTCTGAGCCAAAAGCTCTGTATTGCCAGGATCCAGCTTAAGAAGCTTTTCCACATCCTTAAGTTGAGCCTGGGTATTCCTGATTTCAGTATTAACGCCTTTTAATGCTGTTTGAAGTTTCGTGGTATCGCCGCCAATCTCGATAGTGATACCTTTAATTCTCGATGCAGCCATACCGAACCTCCCTTCTAAAACCGGTCAAAATCAGCCTGTGTAGCAATCACACTGTAATTCTTGTCCACATCCTGGTCATTTCCGCTCTCCACATACATGTCATTCACCATTCCGATGGTCAAAAGATCCAAATCCCGAATCGAGATTCCCAGCTGAACGCATCGGAGCAGGAACAGCGGTGTTGTCATCGGACGGTCTGTTGCACGAAGTTTTTTTTAGCTTCAGCATCCGTTCTCACATTGAGTCCCCATAGCTCAATAATCTTTGGAAGCACCTGATAAATAGAAAAAGTATTGAATGCATCCAGCCACTCTTCCGGTGTATCCGGAATTCCCGGATCCGCATGCTTCGCCATCACGTATGCAATGTTTTCAAACATTTCCAAAGAAAATAAATCCAGATTACTCACTTCTTCGCTGTTGCTGTCAATCGCCTTCTCCAAAGAAGCCAGATCCTTGTAGATATCTCTCTGGAACTTCATTCTATATATTCTCGGAATCGCAGCACTTGCTCTGAAAGGCACCTGCTTTCCGTCAATTTCGATATTCTTAATCATGCTCATCGCATTTCCTCCTATCTGTCAAAATACCCTGGGACTTACAAATCCCAGGGCACCATAACCTCTTACTCTTCACCTGTATTCACCCCGGTAAGTGTAGGCATGTAAACTGCCTTGTACCAATCGGCATAAACCGTGCTGTCTGTCTCATTACCGGTCTTAGCCTTTACCACACCACTTGCAAGCGGTGTTGCCTTGATGGTAAGTGTTTCTGTCTGTACCTCTCTGCTCTCTTCATTTGTCTTACCCTCAATACCAGGTCTGGAAGCAGAACAGTTATAAAGCACATGACGGATATGCTTCACATCTCCATCAAACTCGAAAAGAAGTGCAAATCTGTTCAACTCAGAATTCGCATCCTCAATCAGAACCTTGTTGTCATCCAAGGTCTCATTCAAAGCAGCTACTCTGAAATCCTCAGGAATCATCGCAAGCTCCAAATCGCCATCATAACCCATGTTGTTATTGATGACATAATACGCAGTACCATCTGCATAGAAATTCTCCGGTTCCCCATTGGCATCCAGAGAAATTGAAACTGCACCGGGCAATGCCACAGGCTTCTCGAAGGAAACCACACCCTCTTCATCCACCTTAAGCATCGCATAGTGTGCATTCTTAAGATTGTATTTGACCTTATTCTTAGCCATTGCTAATCCTCCTTTTTTTCCGAAGGGAAATCCGAATCCTCTGACGAGGAGAAGATTTATCCTCCTTAATCTGTAACAGGAACCTCGAATGAATAAAGCACTTCATAAAGCTTCTCACTCTGGATCCAAACTTCACTCTTGTTATAAAAAATACCGGAATCGTCCAGTACCGTTTCCACCTTTGCTTCCACAACCAAATCCTTACTGTCCGTGTAAAGCTCCATCCTCACCTGATTTATCTTGAAATACACCCTTCCATCTGCAGCAAAGTTATTACTGCCCGGCAGGAGATAACAGATAAACGGGGGTTCAGGGCTCTCTCCCTCTGCGAAATGGTCATAGGCAAAAGGGATGCCAGTCTTCTGCAGCATTGCCACAAGTTCTTCCATTGTCATTTGAGTGCCGCCTCCACTTCTCTTTCCAGCATTTCTGCCGCTCTCTGTTCCGCAGGCTCAATATGTGGAAATGCCCTTGTCCTGCCGCCCTGCCTCAGTGCATGCCCAAACTCCAACAGATGCGCCAGCTGATACTGCGTCTTGGAATGCACCGTAACCGTCATTACAGTAGAAGTCTCCAAGGTTGTTTTCACATTCCAGCTTTTTCCATACTTACCTGTTCTCTTTGGAGCATTCTCAGCAATGTCCTTTTTCGCGGCATTCCCGGATTTCTTTACAGCCTTTTTCATATCCTCTGTTGCAAGGTCAGCATACTCCTGAAGCCCTTCCATGATTTCCTTTGCAAGCTCATCTACCTTAATCTTGCTTTGCCTCATGTTACCGCCTCACTTTCCTACAGCTGAATTTAAGACACTTCTTCTTGAAATTCATATGATCCACGTTCGCGATATCATAGATTTCATCCCTGAAAATAATCCTGTGAGTAGTGGAATCAATCTCAGATGCCTTCCTACAATAGCGAATAGTCACTGTCATTCCAACATCCTCAACAATGGTTCCTGCCACTTCCTTTTCCTTGGAGCTTGCCATACCCTCGCCACCAATCGTCGCATGGCATGTATAAAAATCTTCCCAGCTGTTCTTATGATTGCCGATGGCATCCGTCACCACCACATTCTTCTGGAAGGTCACTTTTTCATTCAGCAAAGACACATTCAAAGCAATCCCTCCCATCAAAATCCTGGCTCTCTAATTCCAAAAAGCAATGCCCTAAGTCCTACAGTAAGAGCTCGGTGGTCTGCGTCCTCACGATGCTCATATAAATAAGCTACAGCATACATAACCGCAATCTTACCCACAGGCTGTTTCTCAAATTCCTCAATGTCTGTAAATCTCGCCACATCCATACATATCTGCTGGCTCTGAACAATGATGCCTTCAAGCAGTGCATCATCGTCATCGAAGTCCACCCGCAGATAATTCTTCATTTCTTCTAATGTAACTACTGCCATCAAACATCACCTCACAAAAACCTTGCCTTTCTCACACTCTCCGCAAAGAGTAAGCTTTCATGGGCATCCGAAGATTTCCACGGGCTCAGTTATATATCATTCCTTAGGAACCGGAACCAGTCTTCTGCTGAAGAACCTTGATTGCTTCAGGAAGAATAAGCTTGCCATCCACTCTCTGGGTTCCCATGAAACCAACCTGACCGGTAGCAGCAAAAAGCTCGGAAAGTTTCTTAAAGGTTCTGCCCTGACGGTCTGCAATCCAGTAATACTTGAAATCACCGAATGCAATGGTCTTTGCACCGGCTGCCGCAGTAGGCATAAATGCAGAAGTCTTCACAGGTCTGCCAAGGATTGTGTCCGGAGTCCCTGCAACCAGGGAAGGCTGCCATAAATACTGGCCGGTAGAATCCTTGAGCTTACGGATCTGTTTCACAGTCGCATCATTCAGTAACCAGACCGCATTCTTACGATAAGGAGCCTTAAGACTGTAGAAGAGGTCAATCACCTCATCCGCAGTAATAGCAGTTGCAGAAGCGGCAGTCACACCAACCTCAGCACCACCGGCAGATGCAAGAATACCAAGAGGTTTGCCCTTTCCATCACCATTGAAGAAGGACTCTTCCTCTCTTGAACCGATACGTCTTGCAAACTCTTTGGAGATATATGCTTCCAGATCAAAGACACTGTCAGCAAGAAGCTCCTCCGAAACCTTAATCATGGTACCAAGCTTGTAAGCCCCGATAGATACCTGGCTGAATGCATCATCAGATTCCTGATAAGCACCTTCCTCATCTACCCAGCTTGCAGACCCCTTAGATGCCACAACCGGAATCTTACGGTCACCGCTGGAAGTACGAATCACATGGGCAAGAGTACGGAATACATTCTCTTCCTCAAGTGCTTCCACCAAAGTTCTCTCAAACTCATCCGGAACAAGGTAACCACCCTCAGAATCAGTACCTTCCTGAAGTGCATTGAGTACAGAAGGCATAGGAGCCTTTACTCTCATGGCATTCCAGAAGGAGCACTTATACTCATCGGAAGCACGACCGGTCTTCTCCTTCTCATCCTTCCCCATCTTGGCACCCGGCTTACCGGTAAGTGGAGTACTGGTAGCCTTGGAAAGCTCTGCATCAATGGCAGCCTGTCTCTCCAATCTCTCAATCTCCTTACCTAAATTCATAACATCCTGTTCCATCTTATCGTAGGTTGCAGTGTCTTCCTCGGAGAGCATACCGTCTGCGCCTCTCTTGGCATCCAGAAACTGCTTTGCAGCATCCCATGCCTTTGCTCTTTTCTCTCTCAGTTCTAAAATCTTACTCATCGTCTTTTCCTCCATTTGGATAAAATAAAACGGCTGCATCTCTGCAACCGCCTGTGTCAATTTGTTTCCTGCCATTATCAGTGCGATAACAGCGATAATCTCTTCTCCAGCTGATCCACCGGAGTTCTCTTTTCTTCCGGTTTCTTAGGAAGAATCAGTTTGGAAAGCATGGAATTGGTTACCGCCTGTCTGGAAAACATCACAGGAGCACTCATCTCATCGCTAACCGCTATCCCCTCACCAGCGTCATTAATTACATCACCCTGCCCGTCAGCGAACAGGATTTTATCTGCAAAGCCAAGCTCCACTGCCTTTTTCGCATTGAACCAGCTCTCTGCATCCATCAGCTTCGAAATCTTATCCCTGGCAAGCCCGGTCTTAATCTCATAAGCATTCATAATGGATTCCTTCACTTCATCCAGCATCTTCACCGCTTTCTTCATTTCCTCCGAATCTCCGATTGCGATGGTCGCGGGATTGTGAATCATCATCATAGCCACAGGACTCATCTCCACCGTCGTTCCAGCCATTGCAATCACAGAGGCCGCCGAAGCAGCAAGCCCGTCAATCTTGACCGTCACATCGTATGGATAATCCATCAGCATGTTGTAAATCTGAGCCGCCGCAAACACATCCCCACCAGGGCTGTTGATCCAGACCGTAATCGGTCCATTCCCTGCACCAAGCTCATCCTTGAAGAGCTTTGGAGTCACCTCATCCCCATACCAAGTCTCATCTGAGATTTCTCCATTCAAAAAGAGCGTCCTCATTTCAGAGCCGCTCTCCTCCTGGTTCTTTATCCAGTTCCAAAATTTCCGTTTCATCACTTACCTCCATCCTTCTTAGTTGCACCGGTGTAACCACCAGCATTCCTCATTCTCCCCGGTTGCCCTCTGCTCTGTTCAGGCTTCTCAGAAGTTTTCTCTGAATCAGCCTCACCACTTTCCTCGGAAGCACCTGCAGCAAAGATTCCTGCATCAGCAAGCTTCGTCATATTTCCATTGATGAGATACAAATCACCACCGGCCTCTTCCGGAATGCGGTCAAGATTCTCAAGCTCACGGATATCATTTGCAGACATCCAGCCGTTCTGTCTTGCGGTCGCATAACCATTCATTCGGCTCTGATAATCGCCTCTGAGCAAGCCGTCCACGTTGAACTTAAAGAAATACGTCTTCTTCTCTTCCGGTGTAAGAAGGGCTCTGACCATTGCCTGCTCCCATCTTGCCACCCAGGGATCCAAAGTGTACTTCACAAACTCCAGTGACTGCTGCTCAATATTAGAAAAGCTCGACTTCTCCAAGTCACCAACCATATGCGGCGGCACCCTAAAGATTCGAGCTATCTCATCAATCTGAAATTTTCTGGTTTCCAAAAACTGCGCTTCATTCGGACTAATAGAAATCGGCGTGTACTTCATTCCCTCTTCCAGAACCGCAACCTTATTGGCATTGGCAGAACCCCCAAAGGTTGACTGCCAGCTCTCACGAACCCTCGAAGGATCCTTGATAGTTCCCGGATGTTCCAACACACCTGATGGAGCTGCACCATTGGCAAAGAACTTTGCTCCATACTCTTCACATGCAATCGCCATACCGATAGCATTCTTCGCCATTGCTATTGGACTGTACCCCACAAGCCCATCAAATCCCAAGCCTGGAATATGAAGTACATCGTGTGGCTGCAGTCTCACTGTCGAGCCCTTCAACGTATGTGCATCATCCGTACTCATGTTGTACTCGTAATAAAGCTGTCCATCCCCATCCCGATTTACCGTCATCCTGTCCGGCATCAACGGATAAAGTGCAATAATCTCGCCCCTCGCATTCCGGATGATCTGACTGTACGCATTCCCCCAAAGAAGCAAATGCGTCATCAAAGTCTCACGAAATACAAACGAAGTCATTTCTGGATTTGGTTCATCATGGAGCAAAAAATAAAGCGGATGATCCACCGCCTTTTCCTTGCCTCCTTCTGCTGTATATCTGTAAAACTGTAACGGAAGTCCAGCCACAGCTTCAGACAAAATCCTCACACAGGAGTACACCGCCGTCATCTGCATCGCTGTTCTCTCATTCACTCTCTTTCCGGAAGTGCTTCCACCCATAAAGAAGGAATATGCACTACCCGAAGTTCTGTCTGTGGGAGCATCTCTTCCACGAAAGATGCTACTGAAAAATCCCATAAAGCCTCCTTATCTAAAACACCAACAATCCTCTCTCATCGTAAACGCTTCCCTGCGGCTCACCCTGGTTTCTCAGGCATCTATCCAGAGCCATTATGGAAGCTACGATTCCATCAATCTTTTCCTTTGACTTCGCCTTGGTAACCTTGATATTCTCCGCAGCATCCGTCTCAATCACCACATTACCTGCCATCCAGCGAAGCACCGGATGTCCTGCATGAACAATCTGCCCTTCCATCAGAAGTCTGTAAAACTCCTTGGTCGGCGTACTCATGCTGGCAAAGCCCTGTCCGAATGGCACCATCGTAAATCCGGCATCTTCCAGGTTTTGAATCATGTGAGTCGCATTCCATCTGTCCACCGCAATTTCCAGAATGTGATATTTCTCACCCAGATCACAGATGAACTTCTCAATGAAATCGTAGTGAATCACATTTCCCTCTGTAGCCATCAAATGTCCCTGCTTCTCCCACACAACATACGGAACTGAATTTGCCTTCACCCTCTGAGGAATGGTTTCTTCCGGCACCCTGAAGTACGGCATCAGAATATATTTCTCCTCCGCATTTCTCGGTGGAAATATAAGTACCAGAGCTGTAATGTCTCCAGTACTGGATAAATCCAGTCCGGCATAACAATCTCTTCCCTCCAACAATCTCATATCAATCGGCTCATTGCCTTTCATGAAGATTGCATCCGGAATCCATGATGTTGTACTGGATACCCACATATTCATTCGAAGCCACTTGAAGGTTATCTCATCAGCGGGATTTTGTTTTGCCTCGCGATATGCATCACGAAGTCTTTCAATATCCACCGTATATCCAAGGGAAGGATTTACCTTATACCAGTTTGCTTCATCTTCCCAATCCTCATCATCCTTCAGTCCATAGACCACCGGATAGAATGTCGGGTCCACACGCCTGCCCTCCAGAATATCAATTGCCTTGGTATGTAGTTCAAAAGCAATGGAATTTCTGTCATTACCGGCAGTCGTGATTATGAAGTGAAGCGGATTCTGACGAGCATCAGAACTATACTTGGTCAGTACATCGTACAACTGGCGATTCGGCTGTGTATGAATTTCATCGAACACAAGTCCCGAAATTGAAAAACCATGTTTACTTCCCACTTCTGCTGAAAGCACCTGGTAGAAACCTGCATTACCGTAATTGACAATTCGCTTAGTGGCTGACATTAGCTTGCTTCTCTTCATCAGGGCCGGTGACATCTCAACCATCTGACGGGCAACATCAAAAACAATGGAAGCCTGCTGCCTGTCTGCAGCCGCACCATACACTTCTGCACTCGGCTCATTATCCGCATACAAAAGATAAAGAGCGATAGCTGCTGCCAGTTCGCTCTTACCTACCTTCTTGCATATTTCCACAAAAGCTGTGCGGAACTGTCTGTTCCCATCAGCTTTTACAATCCCAAAAATATCTCTAATCAATTGCTCCTGCCACGGCAATAACCAGAATCTCGTTCCAGCCCATTTACCTTTTGTGTGGCAAAGGTTCTCAATGAAAGTAACCGCCCTGTCAGCTTTCGCCTTATCATAATGAGATGTGGGAAGCATAAATCTTGTGGGCTGATAATTCTTAAGCTTCGGATAGTCCTTAGGCCTTGTTTCCCTTGCCATTAAGAATCACCCCCAAGCAATGCCTCCATCTCATCCTCAGACTCTTTATCTGCACTAACCGCTGCCATAATCCTTGTTCTGGCAGAAGGTGTTAATCCAAACTCTGCTGCCGCCTGCAACATTAACTTCTGATTGGTATTTGCAATACCAACCCAAGGAGTCTGCTGCTGATAACCTTTCTCTGTCTCAAAAGTAGAACCACCGGAATCAATATGTTCCTGTGCTTCCTTCCAACGGCCATACGACTGACAATATGCAGCAAACGCTGCCATATCCACTTCCGTCAACACACCCATTTGATTCAACTTCTCACTCAAACGCTTCCATTCAGCTTTTGCCTCCGGAAGCAACCACTCTGGACAGACAGGCATTCCCTTATCAGGCTTGGGTTCTTTATTATTCAGTTTTCTTTTCCCTGGATTGCCTTCCAGTTCCTTAATCGCTGTAGGCTTTGGCTTTCTACCTGCCATTGGAATCCCCTCCTTCCATAAATTTCTGCATAAGAAAAGCCCTGAAGGATTACTCCCTCAAGGCTTACTCCCATGTCAACAGACACTTTACTTTATGTATTTCAAATCTCCATTCCGCAACATCTGAAATTTTTCATCATACATTTCATCAAATACTTGCTGAATTGGCACACCATCTCGTTGGTGACCAGATATAGACCAAACCTTATATTCCGTCTGATTTTTCAAAAATGCAGCTAGATGATCGTAATATTCCTGCATTTCAGATTTTTTCTTTCCCATCTTCATCAGCTTATAGAAAACACCTAATATACTAATACAATGAACCGGTGTTTCTAAACTTGCGATACTCTGTCTTGCTTTGAAATCATCTGAGCAAAATACATACACCCGATTGCTATGCATAATCTCCATCATTTGAATTAACACATAGGTCTTTTTCTCACCCAAACCCATTTTATGTGGAACATTATCATCACATTCCTTCAATGCCGCCAAAAATGCCTCAACATCGTTCAAGTCCTCCATCTCATTCAACGAACCGTAGTACTGTTTATAAAAATTGGCATTAAAAGTATCGCAACTCGTTTCTAGTAATTCTAAATATATACTTGTTGCTTCTTCTCCATATAACTTTCCTAATTCACTTACAATCTCTCGATCCGTATACAATTTCACTTTTCCAGCTTTAACTTTCTCTTCAAGCCAAGGATTTGGATCCGGATTCAGTTCATGTCTGCTCAGTTCTTTTTTTATCATTTCATGGCAGAAAAATTCATACTCTGCAAATTCAATGACAAAGTCTGTCAGTGTATGATTTTTTGCGTTTCTTGCCAAATGTGATTTATACAAAAAGTCAGTATCCAGCAAGGCATATTTTTTATCTATTCCCATAGGCACTACCTCACTGTTTTCTTAAGTTTTTCATAATTTCAGTTAATCTGCTCTTATCACTTGACAACCGCTCATCACGAACTGCATCCATCTGCTCAACGTCATACATCAATTCTGATAAACTTCCAAATCTAACAAAATCCTTATGTATTTCCTGCCAACGTGCAGCTTTTCCCGTGAGTTTCATTTGTTTGCTAATCTCTTCTTCAGGGATCTGCAAAAGTTTCTTTGCATCTTTTGCATCAATCTTATCTTCCTCCAAAAGGCGAATTACTGCCGCCTTATATGGAATTGCAAAAATGTCCATTATCTTAAGAATAGTTTGCACAGAAATATTTTTATATGATAAATTGTACACATCTGTTTGTTCATCAAGTCGTTCCTTTGGAGCCAATAAAATAGCAGCAAAAGCATTTGCTTCCATATCCTCAATCTCTTTTGCTTCTTCATCTATAATACTAGATGCCAAAATTGATCCAGATTGTAACAATTCAGAATCATGTTCTTCAAAATAACAATAAATATGATACAGTTCATGTGCTGCAGCAAATATCTGCTTTGATAATGGCAAAGCAGAATTAATCATAACAAACATACGTCCCTTGCGAATAAAAGTACATGCACACAAATCCGTATCCTCAATAGGATATCTTAGCATATCAAATGGCATATCATGGCGTGCCACATAATTCTCCAACACATTGAAGATATCATCCTGAATAATATTGTTTTTATTATAGAGTGAATTGAAACTTGTTGCACATTCACTTATTTTTATATATTTCTTTCTGTCTTTAACAAAAAGACTATTATCCAAAACTCGGCACATAATTCTAAGCCTCCCACGGTTTCATCATTTCCTCTGCATTCTCACGGGTGCGCGCATAAAAACAAATAAGATTTGCAATCTCATCTGCAATTTCAAGTCCATCTCTTGCTTCCTGGGTTTCCACCTTACCCATAAATGCCTTTATGGCATTAGTTTCTTGAAATACCTCTGGACGCTTAACCAGATTCTCCATGGAAGTGCCAAGAAACTCTGAAATCTTCTGTAGCTCAATTGCATTGATCATCCTACCACCGGAAAGCATCTTGCTTATAACCTGCTTAGACACACCAAGATAGTCTGCAAGGTCAATCTGCTTTTTTCCATTCTGTTTCATAATATTCATTATATTGTTACTAATAATCTCGCTTGCCTTTACCATCACCGTTACCTCCAACATAATTCAAAGCAGTAGTCTCCCTTATACGCTTTTATTATATTCTTAGCGTCGCAGAAAGTCAACGTTTTCTTAACAAACTTATTTTATTTCTCTTTATCTTGTCCTCATTTTGGCAACTCTTTTTATCTTATAACACTACACACTTTTCGACCTTATGCAAAAACGTCCTTTTTAATGATAGTATTGCGATTTTCTTTATAAAGATACATATAACATTTTTAGGGAACATTGCAAAATGCATTGCAAAACATTTCGACACATTTCATGCATAGTGTAATGTTTTATACCCCCATATTCCATTTCGCGACTGCACACGCAGCACCCACCCGCCGTTCTATAGGAGATAGGTCTGTAGAGATTTTGATACCCCCTACCTCCAGCGATCTCCACGCTTCGCATGAATCTGTGAATGACAGGACTTACACAACGCAATCAGATTACTCCGATCATGTGTGCCACCTTCACTCAATGGAAGCTTGTGATGTATCTCTTCCACCGGAACTGCGAGCCCACGTTCAAAACACAGCTCACAGAACGGATGCTCAGAAGCATACTTATCTCGTATCCTCTTCCATGCACGACCATAACGGTGTTTGGTTTGCTTATCTCTACTGAATTTTTCATAGTCACTATTTACTTTTCTTGCATGCTCCTCACAGTACCGCCCGGTAACTAATGCAGGACAGCCTGGATAAGCACACGGTTTCTTTGGTTTGCTTGGCACTGTTACACCTCCATGCATAGCTAGAGCCCTGAAAGATTTCTCCCTCAAGGCTCTATGTCATTTTGCTTTCCGCATTATAACAATAACATATTTACAGACTCTCATTCTATCACATCAGCTCTCTTCTTTGAGAAATCCATCAATTTCCTTCAAAGCCTTGTCATGAAGCCTAAAGGTATGCTGGATACTGTAACCCATATCCACGGATATCTGCTCCCAGGTATCAAAGCACAAATATCTCTTTTCCAGAATTATCCTCTCTGCTCTGTTTGCTACTCGTTTAATCATATGTGTGATATCAGCCTTTAAAGAAATCAGTTCATGAATATCGGAATTGATTTCATCCTCCAGTGCAATGATCTTCACAATGGCATCCTCCATCTTATGGATATTTCTGTTTGGACTTCCGGGCATATCCGACATGGTACTTGTTGCCTTCGTCGCCAAGTCACGAAGTGAAGCTATCTGCTCCAGCTTGCTGTTGATATCGTTATCAATCTTGTACGCCTGACTCAAATATTCTTTTGCCGTCATAAGCACCTCCGAAAAAATGTTTTCCCTCGGATTGACTCTGATTGCCTTATATTTACTCTGATGTTCTTTTACTTGCCGAACGCCTAATCTCAGCCTCTACCGCATTGATCAAAGCTGACTGTGTACGATCCTTTGATTCCAAGGCCTTCATAACCTGCTCATCAATGGTACCTGCAGTAATAATATGCTGAACCACCACAGTTTCCGCTGACTGACCTTGTCTCCATAATCTGGCAACTGTCTGCTGGTACAATTCCAGGCTCCAGGTAAGTCCAAACCATATCAGCATATTTCCACCGGATTGCAGATTCAAACCATGTCCGGCAGAGGCCGGATGAATCAATGCCACAGGCAGTTCTCCTCTATTCCATTTTCGAATACTCTCTTCTGAATCAAGCTTTTTAAAAGGAATTCTCCTCTCAGAAAGCCTTCTCATAATTCTGGACAAGTCATGCTTAAACCAATAAGCCACCATAACCGGTTTCCCATTCGCAGCCTCAATCAAATCCTCCAATGCATCCAGCTTCTGGTCATGAATCTGTATCTCATCGCCATCATCGGAATACACTGCTCCATTTGCCATCTGCATCAGCTTACCGGATAGTGCCGTCGCATTTGCCGCTGTCACTTCTCCGCCCTTCAACGGCAAGAATAAATCCTCTGCCATGTCCGAATACAGTTCTTCCTCAGCCTCACTCATGTAAACCGGATATTCATTACTGATAAGCTCCGGCATCTTCAAATGATCCAAGGCCTTCATGGAAATCGTAATATCCGATATCTTATCGTAAATCTGTTCCTCCGCACCTTTTCTCAATTTGTAGGAATAAACAATCTGACCATTCATCTGATCCGGCACAAAATAATTCACTCTGTACTGACTGATAAATCTTCCAAGTCTTTCACCCATATCCAGACATTTGAATTCTGCAAAAAGATCCATCAAACCATTGGAAGAAGGTGTACCGGTCAAACCAATTACTCTCTTTATCTTTGGTCTTACCTTCATAAATGCCTTGAACCGTTTACTATTCCAATTCTTAAAGGATGAAAGCTCATCCAACACCACCATATCGAAATCAAAAGGAACACCACTCTGGTCTACAAGCCATTGCAGATTTTCACGGTTAATCACATAGATGTCGGCATCTGCTGCCAGCGCCTTCTTTCTCTCTGCAGCTGTACCAAGAACAATCGAATATCTCAGGTGTTTTAAATGCTCCCATTTGTGAATCTCATCGCTCCAGGTATTTCTTGCCACTCGAAGCGGAGCCACCACCAAGACCTTACTTACCTCAAATCTGTCATACAGAAGCTGTTCGATGGCTGTCAACGTAATACTGGTCTTGCCAAGTCCCATGCCGAGTATCACGGCTGCTATCGGATGTTCCAATATGTAATTGATTGCATACTGCTGATAATCATGTGGTTTGTATATCATCTAAAATTCCTCCAATCTGTCCTGCGTCATCCAGGATGAATACCTTATATCCAAGAGCACGAAGCTGATCATGTCTGTGAATCTGGAGCTTCCTTGGCTTCTCACCAAGAGTCTTCACTTCCACGAACCCGATTTTCCCGTCAGGTAATAAAACAACTCGGTCGGGCCAGCCTGATGAACCGGAATTCCATTTCTCACACAAGCCGCCTCGCTTTCGAACCTCCCGTACTAATTTCTGTTCAATATATTTTTCACGCATCCCGCGCCTCCGTCATTCTTAACAGGTGTGCAGGTCGAGTACCTCGTTTCGTAAAACTCCCTTAAGCAGATTTTTCATAAATTTCTCTCTAAAGGAACTTTTATGTACTGAGGTTAACGACCTACACATTTGAGTTTGAAAATGAATGCCATCACTCCAAGAAATCCTGTCCTTCTTTCAGCTTTAGTCCCACAACCTGCACTCCGGTGTTCTTGCGAATCCGTTTGTAGCCGGCCTTGTCCATCGAGGAATAGAAATCTGTCGTACTGCGGATATATTCACCGTTTTGCATGCAATGTGCTCGATAAGCCTGATACAACTCGCCAGATTTTTCTTTATATGACGGATTAATCTCACAGCATTCCTCTAAGAACTGTCCAAGCCAATCATTATCCTCGCGGTATGCCTGAATCGCTGCTTTCACCACATCCGGCAGATCAGTATTGAAATTCTTATCAATTGCTCTCTTAGCGCCTTCGATGATCCAGCTCATTACAGCCGGTCCCGCATGCTCAAACAAATAATCCGCATAATTCTTGATATCGCTCTTCCCGATAATCTTCGCATTGAAGGAAATCACAATCAGCCTGCGCCAGATACCATCATCATTGGCTCCCACCTTTGGCAGATGATTCGTATAAAGCACCAGCGTATGCGACGGAACAAAGGAGAAGGGATCCTTGTACTTCTTCTCCGCCTGAATCTCGTCCGTTGAGCAAAGCTGCTTCACCACGGCGGTATTAAGCCTCATTCCCTCCTCCATTTCCGAAGAAATGATGAGTCTCTTCCCCTTAAGCTCAGCCATCTCCGGTTTCACATTTCTCTTGCAGTTCATAGTGAGTGCCTCCGCCGAAAGCTTTCCGGCATAATTCCCCAGCACCCGAAAAATCGTATTCCAAAAGGTACTCTTTCCATTGGCACCGCCACCGTAAGCAATAATCATATGCTCCTGATACACCTTACCGATTGCAGCCATTCCCACAGTCTCCTGCACATAATCAATCAGCTTCTGATCGTGGCATAAGGTGTATTGATGAGAATCTCATCCTTATCCAGCTCACTGACAGAAATCGCAAGCATCGGCTTTGCAGTATTCGCCGCCGATACAATGTACTTATAATCACGTCTCTTCTGTACAAACTTCAGGTAGGTCTGCGCACCCATCAGCATGTACACAAGCGGCAGCAGCTTTCCATCTACTTCCTTAAGAAGCTCCTTCGGACCTGCCTGGATAGAAGCCTTTGGGACACCTGCATCCTCTAAAGCCTTTTCCACTCTGTCAACCTCATCCATGGCATCCTGTAGCTGCAAATCCAGAAATTCCTCCACCGCTCCAATCGCCATCTGCTTGTCCTCTCGCCAGCATTCCCCATCGAATCTAAGAAAATCCGTTGCACTGGTGTATTTCAGTTCATCACCATACTCACGCACAAGAACCTTAGCCTGTCCGATATCCGAATAATCCTCCGGCTTAAGGGAAGACCCCGCAAAATCCGCATTATATTCATCAGGAGGAACATAACCATCCTGTGTCACAATGCTTTTTCGAAAAAACTTCACCGCGCTGTTCCAAATAGTCTTAAGTTCGAAATCCGGAAGCGGCGGATCACATTTCTTTGCATGCTCCAGAAATGCCTCATGTGCTTTTTTCGTATCTCCGTACCGTTTCAAAACACGACCGGCAAATCGACTCATTGTGTTATTGCGGCTTCCTTCTAATATAGGACCGGAGCTCTTACCTCCTGGCATCTCCGAATCGAAGTCTTCCTCTTCCATATCAGAGATCTCAACCTCCTCGTCCACCGTCATCCAACCATCATGAAAAATCACCTCATCACACTCCGCACCGAATATGAATCTGGCTGCATCCAAGGCATTTCCATCAAAAAAAGGATAGGCATTTTGAATCGATTTCTTCAGATTTCCATACTTGGTCGCATCCGTTATCTCTGTAATAGGAAAATACATGTGGTACCTCGGTCTTGCCGACTTTCCCTCTTTCTCTAAAAGATGGTGGCGACTCGGTGCCAGCAAGTACTCCACATTCGGAAACAACTCCTCCAGCTTCTCAGGCGTAATCCATTCCGTTGGATCTTCTGAGTGGTCATTATCAATATCCATAACAATCACATCCGATCGGATGAAATTATCAATGCTTCGATAATTCCCTTTGAACTCTCCGCAAACATGATCCTTCTTCACCGCTTCCTGCAGCTGCTCCGGCGTGACCACCGTCACCTTACCCGGATAGCTACAGTTCCCGGCTTGACCGACGCAGTTTGCAGTAAAAATCGTTACCTGCATACTTCAAACCTCACTTCTACAAAGTAAGGACAATAATCCTTCTACCTTCCTAAGCGCCTTCGACCTGCACTTTTCCGGTCAGAGGTCAAAAAATTTGCAGAGATTTAGCCAGGGCACAATCGCTTCCTTATAAAAGTGAAAAATGCCCTGGCTCTTCTCAAAATTTTTTTCAAAAAAATATTCATCCGACCGGAAAAACAAATCACAGATGCGCTTAGGAAGATAGAAAGGCACGAAGCCATTCGGAAAGTGAGGTGCTGCAGATGCAGACAGAAACGATTGATAAAGGCCGGCAGGCCACACCGCAGATTGAAGAAGAGCTTATTGATACTCTCATCGCAATCAGCGTAGTAGCCAAACGCCTGGCAGCCAATCTAAGACAACAGAATACAGAATGGAGGAACTGAAAATGAGCAAAATGAGTGAATTATCTCAGGTGCTGGAGGAAATTATTGCCTGCGGTGAAGGAATGATCAAAGCCGCAAATGCAATAAAAGAAATCTTCTCTTCTACAGAAGAAGCTCCGGCAACACCTGAAGCAGCCCCTTCCTATACCAAGGAAGATGTTCGCGGAATCCTTGCTGCAAAGTCAGCTGCCGGATTCAAAAAGGAAGTTAAAGAGCTTCTGGAGAAATACGGCGCACAGCAGTTAAAGCAGGTTGATCCAAAGGATTATGCAGCCCTTCTTAAGGAAGCAGAGGTGATTGGAAATGCCTAAGCACGCATACCTCTCCGCCTCTGCCAGCCACAGATGGTTAGCTTGTCCGCCAAGTGCAAAGCTCTGTGCCAGCATTCCGGATCAAGCATCCGAATATGCACAGCAGGGAACTGACTGTCATGAGCTCTGTGCCTACCTGGTAGAGAAAGCACTGGGCAGAGATGTTCCGGATCCAACAGAAAGCCTTACCTACTACGATGCAGAGATGCAGAACTGTGCAGAGGAATACATGAATTATGTATTGGAACAGATTGAAGCGGCAAAGGAGTTCTGCAAGGATCCACAAGTCATGATTGAGCAGAGACTCGACTTCTCCCGCTGGGTAGAAAATGGTTTCGGAACCGGTGACTGTGTCATTGTGGCTGATGAAGTATTACAGATTATTGACTACAAACACGGTCTGGGAGTACTCGTAAGCGCCGGTGATGATGAACACGGTGGTAACAGCCAAATGATGTGTTATGCCTTAGGTGCTTTGGAAGTATTCGGAGACATCTACGATATCAATCAGATTAAGATGACCATCTTTCAACCAAGGCGTGAAAACATCAGTACCTACACCATCAGCAGAGACAACCTTCTGAAATGGGCAGATGAAGTCCTGGCTCCTACTGCACAGCTTGCATATGTAGGCGAAGGCGAATTCAAAGCCGGTGACCACTGCCAGTTCTGCAAGGGAAAGGCGACCTGCCGCAAGCGTGCGGAATACAACCTAGAGCTTGCAAAATATGATTTCGAAATGCCTGCTACCCTGGATAATACAGAAATCGCTGCCATCCTTGAAAAAGTGGATGAAATGATTTCCTGGGGCAATGACATCAAGGAATATGCACTAAAACAGGCACAGTCAGGAGTTCACTTCGAAGGCTGGAAGGTCGTAGAAGGAAGAGCCAACAGGAAATATGCAGATGAAGAAGCAGTCGCCTTCAAAGTTAAGGATGCAGGCTTCGATCCGTATGAGAAAAAGCTTCTTGGCGTAACCGCTATGAGCACACTGCTCGGTAAGAAGAAATTCGAAGAGCTTTTAGGTGAGCTGATCTACAAGCCACCCGGTAAACCGGCATTGGTTCCGGAATCTGATAAGAGACCGGCAATGAATACAGCAACAGACGATTTTAAAGAGTAAAGGAGACAAAAGTTATGTCAAAGATTTCAAATCCTACAAAGGTAATCACAGGAGTAAACACACGTTGGAGCTATGCGAATGTATGGGATGCCAAGAGCATCAACGGAGGCGCGCCGAAGTACAGCGTTTCCCTCATCATTCCCAAGTCCGACACCGTAACTGTAAGCAAGATTAAGGCAGCCATCGAAGCAGCCTATGAGGAAGGACAGAGCAAGCTCAAAGGCAATGGCAAGACCGTTCCTGCTCTCTCTGTTCTCAAGACACCTCTTCGCGATGGTGATCTGGAAAGACCTGACGACCCGGCTTATGCAAACGCATACTTCATCAACGCCAACAGTGCTTCCGCACCCGGCATTGTAGATGCAGACCGTCAGCCTATCCTTGAGAGATCAGAAGTCTATTCCGGCGTATATGGCAGAGCCAGCATCAATTTCTATGCTTTCAACAGCAATGGAAATAAAGGAATTGCCTGCGGACTCAACAATCTCCAGAAGATTCGCGACGGTGAGCCTCTCGGTGGCAAGTCTCGTGCAGAAGATGACTTCGCATCCGAGGAAGAGGAAGATTTCCTCTCCTAATATCATCTGGGGAAGCGTAGGAATATCCTTACTTCTCTCTACTATCCAAGGATTAATTTATGATAAGAAGCGTGAAAAGCGCGACCTGGAATATCATGCAGAACGCATGGAAAGCTTGAAAAAATTAAGCGATAAATAACAACCTGGGCGGTGACACTCCTGCTGCCGCCCGCTATTTCAGAAAGGCAAGGTGACAACCTATGACAAAAGAATTATTAAATGAATTGATGAATGCACTTGTTGATGGAACTCTTTTCGGTATCTGTTTTAGTTTTTGGATTATGATATTGATTGCAGTTTGGCGTTAGTTCCTCGGCGTAGTAAAACGCTTCCTCCACTGGCTCTGTCCAAAGTGGTTCAAGCCAAAAACTGAAGAAACTGACAAGAACTAATCACCAGGCGGCGGTACCTCCAAAGTGCCGCTGCTGTTTTTGTAAAGGAAAAAGATTATGATAAAAGAATTGTCAATAGATTTAGAGACCTATAGCGATATTGATATCTCCAAATGCGGAGCGTACAAGTACGCTGAATCTGATCATTTTGAGATCCTGCTCTTCGGCGTTTCTGTTGATAATGGGCCAGTAGTAGTTTATGACCTTGCTGCAGGTGATGAAATACCAACAGAAATCCTGGAAGCACTATCTGATGAGAATATAACAAAATGGGCTTTTAACGCTTCCTTCGAAAGAGTCTGTTTGTCCAACTGGCTCCGGAAGCATCATCCTGAATATTTCAAATCTTACAATTCAGAGGATGATCCAGTACACAACTATCTGAATCCATCCTCTTGGAAATGCACTATGATTTGGTCAGCCTATATGGGCTTACCACTCTCACTGGAAGGTGTTGGCGCAGTCCTGAAGCTTCAGGATCAGAAAATGAAGGAAGGCAAGGACTTAATCAAATACTTCTGCTGCCCTTGCAAACCCACCAAGGCCAACGGTGGCAGAACCAGAAATTTCCCGGAACATGCACCGGATAAATGGGAAAGCTTCAAATCCTACAATCGCAGAGATGTTGAAGTAGAGCTTTCCATCAAACAGAGATTATCTAAATTCCCGGTTCCGGATTCTATATGGAAGGAGTATCACATTGATCAGGAAATCAATGACCGGGGAATTATGCTGGATACGGATGTGGTGAAGAATGCAATCGCATTTGACAAAAAATCAAAAGCAGAGCTCATGACTGCAATGCAGAATATCACGAACCTTGACAATCCCAACAGTGTCATCCAGATGAAACAATGGCTCTCAGATAATGGCATGGAGACAGAATCTCTTGGTAAGAAGGATGTTGCCGGGCTGATAAAAGAAACCGATGGTAATATTGCAGAAGCCCTCAAACTCAGACTTCAGCTTGCAAAATCCTCCGTCAAGAAATACCAGGCAATGCAAAATGCCATCTGTAAAGATGGTCGTGCTCACGGTATGTTCCAATTCTACGGTGCCAATCGTTCAGGCAGATGGGCCGGTCGACTCATACAGTTGCAGAATCTGCCGCAGAACCACATGCCAGATCTTGCGGAAGCTCGCGAACTGGTTCGTACCGGTGATTATGATACCTTGGAATTGCTTTATGATGATATCCCGGATACTTTATCTCAGCTTATTCGTACCGCCTTCATCGCAAGACCGGGATACAAATTCATCGTAAGCGACTACTCTGCCATCGAAGCCAGAGTTCTTGCACATCTCGCTGGTGAGGCCTGGCGTTCCAAGGTATTTGCCGAAGGAAAAGATATCTACTGTGCATCAGCAAGTCAGATGTTTGGAGTACCTGTTGAAAAACATGGTGTAAACTCTCACCTCAGGCAGAAAGGTAAAATCGCAGAGCTTGCCCTGGGATATGGCGGATCAGTCGGTGCACTGAAATCCATGGGTGCACTGGAGATGGGCTTGACCGAAGAAGAGTTGCAACCACTGGTAGATTCCTGGCGAAATTCAAATCCTATGATAACAGCCTTCTGGTGGGATGTTGATACTGCAGTCATGACTACCATCAAACAGCGTATTCCGACTGAAGTTCGTGGCATAAAATTCTGCTACAGGAGCGGTATGCTTTTCATCAAGCTTCCTTCCGGTAGAATGCTCAGCTATGTAAAACCTCGTATCGGTGAAAACAAGTTCGGTGGCGAATCCGTCACCTACGAAGGCATCGGCTCCACCAAGAAATGGGAACGAATAGAATCCTACGGTCCGAAATTCGTGGAGAATATCGTACAGGCAGTATCCAGGGATCTTCTCTGCTATGCCATGCAGAATCTGTCTAACCAGCTGATATGCGGACACGTCCATGATGAGCTGATCCTCGAATGTCCTGAAAATACCGAAGTCAGTAGCATCACTTCTGTCATGGGCAAATCTCCTGACTGGATACCGAACATCCTGATCAGAGGCGATGGCTATGAGACCAAATTTTATAAAAAAGATTAAATAAATGCTCACCTTGGAACAAATTTCCAGAGTGAGCATTACTCTACCTTAATGCAGACAATATCTCAATACATTTCTTCTTAGTTTCCGGATCTAATACTTTCACATAGTCCTTTGCCATTCTTAGTAAAAATTGTTTAATGTCTTTTTCATGTTTGAACTCATTCATCACGCTGATCATTTCTTCCCAGAACGCTGTCTTGTAAACAAGCTGAGATATAGTTTTAACGACAAATGATAGATCAACATAACCTTCATGGAGATTGTCAATCCTATAAAAATTAAGCTCTTCTTCAAAATCTGATGGATTCTTTAATACCTTCCAAAACGATTCCGTAATAATAATTCTGTTGGCGAAAAGTTCATAAAGCAGTTTTTTGTTTACAGCCTTCTCGTCACTGAAATCAACTTCACGAAGTGCATCATTAATCATCATAAAAACTCTGAAGTTGCCATCACTCTCCATTTTCGCAATACGAGCTACAGCATTGAGATCAAGCACTAATTCATTCGCTATATTTTCTAAATTATCATCTTTGATTATTCCTGTGTGAGCTATCTCATTTCTTCTTACAGGAATATCAAATGCAAAGTACGGATACATACGCATAAAGTAAATTGAATTTTTACTCTGAAGAGCCTTTTTTGCTTTTTCTACCAATGTTCCAGCATTTTCCTTTTCTTCATACTTAATAGAACAGATATCAAAAAATAGCCCTTCAAGCTGTAACAATCCCAATGCTACAAATGATTGATAATGCTTTTCATTATATAACCGATTCAAATCTTCAAAGATTTCATGTCTTTTGTATAAATGATAATTACCTCTTACATACTCAAGAAGGTTTTCCATCACTTTATTATTTTTGATTACCCTCGCAATTTCACTATAGTAGTCATCTAAACTCTTCCTATGCAATTCAAGGTATTTCTTTTCTGTTGCAAGGGAGTCTATAAACTCCACACTTGGTAACTGGGAGGCTTTGACTACAGTAGAAAAATCAAAATCAGCATCATAGTATTCTGGAAATTGAGCAAATGTATATCGCCGATTTCTGAACATCCTCCCCAAGCCATCATTATCAGAATCTCTTTGTAACGTATCATAGTCTGTTTCTAATAGATATTTTGTCATTCCATTATCCAGAAATTCCACGATTTCGTCTTGAGCATTTCTATTTAATTTTGCAAAATACTCTATCTTTCTACGACGAAATTCTGCCTCATTGGACTTTACACCTTCAAGCCCAGTTCTCTCTATTTTATATTCTTTTAGTCTATTACCAATAACATTAAGATCCGATATTACCAAGCATATCAGATGAATAAAATTCTTTTGAATCAGTTTTTTCTTGTCTTCTGATAGCAGGCTTGCATCAATACCAAGCCTTTCAAAAAGATACTTCTCAATTGAAACTCCTTCCTTTTCTTCAGAAGCAATTAGAGGTAACAGGCTTTTTATCAATGCTTCGTTTCGTTCTAATCCCTGCACTGCATTTGATTCCCCCTTCTTCTCTTTTTCTTTGGACAAATTGTCAAAACAAGCTCTTTCCATAATGTTTACAATGAGTTACTTGTCTCATTCTCACCCACCTTAATCCACAAACAATTCCGGCAAATTATATTTTACTAACTAGGAATGCCCTACCCAAAATGGGTTCACTCCTTGAAAAATCAATATTTCAGCTAATAAAATAGCGATTTATGCCTTTACTTCCTGTGGACGGAGCGCCTTTCTAAGATATTCTGGTAATCTGGATTCGAAATCAGAGGTAAACGCTGCTAACTGTTCATCAATGAGCTTCAAAATCTTTTGAAAACTTGCCATTAGAGCATCCATAAGAATGATGAGAGAACAGCAGAAAGTAATGTCTGCCATCTCATCTACAAGGTGAAAGAACAGTTCGTCCAGTGTTCTCTAATCCTCGTTCTGTCTTTTCTCTGTAGCAAGCAACATATATCTGGTAAACACGATTGCTACATGAGCAGTCCGTGCATCATAAAATAAACCTCTTTTCTTCCTTGCCATAACCAATATAGAAAACTCTTGGCTGCGTTCCATAGAAATCATCCACTTCCGTCTGTGAGATTTCGTTAAAGGCTTCCACGCACCTTTTCAAAAGCTGATCCTTGATGGATTCCAGTCTAATCACCTACAATCTCCCTATATTTCCATCGGAACAGATGATTTAATTTCCAGCATTTTGTCTTTAAGCTGCAAAGAAAATCCCTGATATATCATTCCCTTTGAAACACATTTTTGAAACAATTCATAGAAATCCATTATTTCTGGATTGATTCTCATTTTTTTCACTGTCCGCGATAAGGAAACCAAAATAAAACAGACCTTATATCCCTCGTCAAGCAACCCTGAAATCTGCTGTAGCTGCTTCACAGCTCTTTCCGAATACACCGTTGGGAAAAGAGCCTCCTGTTCAAAAGATAGAAGGCTTTTTACCTCTATCACAGTATTAGTGTCCTTAACAAACAAATCACATTTATAGTCATCAATCTTTTGTTCGCGCAGCACCTCACTGCGTTTTCCAAGAAATGAAAAATAACGCCTATGAATCTGCTGTTCAATCACTCTATTGCTATTAGATAGGTTGATAGGAATATATCCTCTACCATACTTCAATGCATATAAAGCAAATCGAGTTCTTGCCTTTTTATCCATAGTTGGCACAAGCATAACCTGCCTGTCCGTCATATTTAAAAAGTTACTCAGTCTACAGGATGACGGAACGTAGCAGACAACCTCCTCACCATCAATCTCTACACTGCACAGAAAGCGATTTTTAATTTCCTGTTTAAATATGCCATATATGATTTCTGGCTCATCGGTCATCTGCTTCACCGTCCTTAATATTTTTTATCAATTACATTTTGAACAATCTCATCCAATTCTGGGATTTCAATCAAATAGCCCTGTGCTCTCTCCTTCGTATCACCGAATTTAAAGATCATATCGCCGTGCTTCTGCAAATACTGCGCATCAGATTCAGAATCTCCCAGTATCATTCGAGAGGACATGGAGTCATTTACCCTTAATGCAACCCTTCCATTCAACTGAGACTTTGTGGTAGAATCTACCAGCTTAGCTTCTGGGCGCTGTGTGCAGATAATCAAATGTATGCCTCTACTTCTGCCGGCCTGTGCAATTCTCCGAACAGGCTTATAGAATGCATTCTTTTCCTTCGTACTCTCAAGCTGATCCGCAAGATCAGCAAACTCATCAATTACAACCACAATAGGCGCAAGCTTTTCTTCTACCTTCTTGTTATATTCGACAATATTGGCAACTCTTGCATCTACCAAAAGCTTTCCTCTGCGCTCCGACTCCTTAAAAATCACATCTTTAATAACGTCTGTAGCCTCGGTCGCATCTGAAATGATCTTACCAGCATACAGATGAGGAAGATTTTCAAAATGGACAAAATCCTCCAGCTTAGAGGAAGACAAGATCAATTGCAAGTCCTCCTTCTTAGGATGAGTCATAAGCAGCGAAGCTAACAATGTAAATAGGAATACCGACTTTCCGGATCCCGTACTGCCACCCACAAGCATATGAGGCATTTCCGCCAGGTTTTCTATAAGATCCTTTCCATTAGGTGTTCTTCCCAATGGGAAATAAAGCTGTTCAGGTGAAGTCACCTCAGGCAGCTTTGCTATGACATCCTTAAACAGAACCTGCTCCCTCTGTAGACGCGGCACATCTAGCAGTAATTCATCGGAATTCAGCACCGGTTGAATGATAACACCGCTTCGTTTCATTTCACGGCCAATATCCTCAAGATGATTAGATAGTCCTGCCAGTGCCTGCCCTCTGCCAAGCTTAAATTTTAATCTTATAACGCTTGGTCCGATGGCAGTATTTTTAGCATCACACTCTCTGAGATTAATATGATAATCGCCGCAGGATCTCTTAAAATCTCTAACAAGCTGCTCTATTTCTTCCGGCGATACTCCCGGCGCATTTTCAGGAGTCTCTGCAGCCTCTTTTGTCTCCTTTTTAACGCCATACTCCGTCTTTGGCTCAGCGACCATCATTGTTGAAGTTGCAGTCTGAGTAAAGTCATAAACTACCGGCTTATGCTCATCTACTTCCTCAGAATCAATGTCAACAATAGCATCCGAATCATCTGCAGACTCTGTAGTTTCATCAAAGTCCGGTTCCCACATTTCCTTGATTACAGTGCCCTCCCCCAGAACCTCTTCCTGGATTTCCTTCGCTGTAAACTGTCGGAATTCAATAGGGCAATCTTCAACCTCAGGATTAATACATTGAATGACCTTTCCACCGGTTGCCTCGCTAAGCTTTATATACATCAAAACGCCAGATACATTGATATTGATATTTTCACTTTGACCATTTCCAAAGGCCTTTTTCAGTACATCACACCATTCCTTCTGCCAGTCACAGTCATGTATACTTCTGAAGCACTCAGAAACAATCTGATATTTTAACACTTCTCTTCTTGCTGAAATAAACATATCAGCAGTGGAATCACTTCCACTAAAAATCTCCTTTAGCATGCCAACCACTGCAGCAATCTGACCCGGAGCATGCCCAGTAATATGCATTCTTCCAGACTCCTCATCCTTAGCTATAGTAGCATCCGGAGATTCATCTCTTGTTTTTACTTCAATCGGCTGTATAAACAGTGTATTGCTCTCACGATCATAGCGCAAGCCTACAAGATCCGCTCTTTCATTTCCAAATCTGCTATCGTGCAGCCATAAGCGGGCCTTATCATCATCCAAGGATGCAACCAGCGATCTGTCATAATGCTTTGTATACCAAGATGCAGCAAATAAGGTTCCCAAAAGTCCCTTTTTCTTATTATCGATAGCCTGTGCATCCGCGCCAAATTTTGGAATACTTATCAAACCATTAGAAGAAATATGTCCAAATTTCTTCAAGATATCAATAAGCGTATCCTTTTCCGGATACAGATTATAGGCCCGAAGCATAGTTAAATACTGTGTTATGATCCTCGAATCACTTGAGGCCCACACATTTACCATACGCTTTTCATACTGCATTTCACCAATCGGAATTGCTCCCTTAGGATCATAATTATTGGTATTTCTGTCAGCAACAACAAGCCACTGAGTTTGACCATCCTCAATCGTTGAAACCACGGCAGTCATATCTGCACTTCCGTTATAGGTCGTGCGTGGGTTCATATTATTGTTTATTAAATCTGCAGACCTGAGCATTTTATGGTAATCACCAATAAGGCCAGAGTCCATCTCTGATGAAGGATATATACTGCCCCTGTGCTTCATTTCATCAAACGAATAGTCATAGGTGATAACTAACGGGTTAATATATAAGTTTTTCGTGTTAGGTCCAAACTCTATAGCATATGAAGACTGGTCAAAATAGAAGGCTATATGAACCGGCTTTTTGGCAAGCTCATTCTTCACTTCAAGAACTGATTCCGCATTCTTTATACTAATAGAAATTCTATCCTTCTTAATGAATTCACCGATTTCGTAGTCCTTGCCGGAATAATCGAGCTTTGAAAGCTCTGTATTGCCATTTTGTCCTCTTGTCAGATAAACATCGTATACAACTCGCTGGCAGGAATTGGAATCCATAAACTTCTTTATTGCCCTAAGATTTTCAATAAGATCTGGTGCATCTACAGAACAAATTCGCACCTCATTACGCGTATAAGGCGCAAAGCCTACCCAGCGTGACAGTATCTCACCCAAAGCCTCTGTCCCATCACTTCCGGAATATCTATTGGTTTTATTTTCGAAGGTCGGAAGCATCTCTATACTTCCAGAGCATGGCAGCACCTTATCTTCTCCATTATCTGTAATCAAACTGTTTGCAATGACAAAGCTAAGAATCTGCGGCAACTGCGTAAGCACCTTGGTTAATACCTTTGCATCATCCTCATCAAGAGAAGCTTTTTGTGCAGGAAGACTCTTGAATATCTCATAATAACGCCACAGATATATCGGATTAAGCGGAAGCAATACACCCTTATACTCTTTTTTAGCGGTCTTCACATATAGTATATCCAGCAATAAAAGTGCTCTTGCTATAAAGCTTGTACTTCCAGCACTGATTTCACGCATAACAGGTTCATTTTTGCAGAACGCGCTATAAAGCTTTGCCCAGGTATCAATATACTCAAGCATATCCTTACGGATATCCTCATCTGCTCCAAAAGTAAGCACTGGATAATACATTATCAAATCCAAGTTCTTCAGAAGTTTGTTTCTTAATTCAACCAGTCTTTGTATTATCGGTGCAAAATGCTCTGCTGTCTCAATCACCTTACTGTCAAACTTTTCATCAAATTGAGTAATAAATTTGAAAAGAGTAATATCTCCGTCTATGCCGCCTTTAAAGCTTACTGGAGATGCTCCCTCCTCAGGATTAAAGCCCTGGAAGCTTTTAATATCTGCGGAGATTGCGTCCTTAAGAACGGTTTCCTCTGTCTCAAGAATACCTCCCCAGGACGTGCTATTGCATACCCGGCCTACCAACTTCCTAAGATCAGATTGATGGTTCTCAATAACTATACTTCTATCATTGAAAATGCCACCAATTGTTGGAATAGAGTCATCGTTTTCTTCTGTCTCCGAATCAAAATGCTTCTTTATTTCTCCCAACAGTTCTTTGACATTTTCCAGATCCTCTTCCGTACCGGTTACTATTGCATCTGAAATAAGGTTTCCAAGTTCCTTCGGTCTAATAGGACTGGATTCTGTTGATTCATTTCCATTTTCTTCATGATTATCTGGATTTTCATTCTGCTCTGTCTTTTTCTTTTTATTCTCATTAGCTTTTGAAGCCGAAAAAAGCTCCTGTACAGTTTCAAAATCCAATTGCTTAAGCGTTTCACGCTTCCCATACTTATACAAGTTCTGTAAGGTTGTATAAGCCTTTTGGAGACGTTCTCTATCCTTGCCCTTGGTTCGCGCCAGTGAACGGCTAAGCTTCTTTCTTGAATCCTCGCTCAACTGACCAATTGCAAAAATGAGCTCTCGGTTTTTGTTCATTCGCTCGTCCGGCTTGCTCTTTGTTCCGAGAATATCCTTATCGCAAAGCAGATTAAGCCTCCACATATTGACCGGAATTGCATCAGCTATCTTCTCACTTGAGGTAACTGCCTGAACAAACTCGTATACTACGTCAAAAGCATAGTAATCCGCAGTCTGCTGAAGAGCCTTCCAAAAATTCAAGGTAGGTGTATTGCTCTCATTTTTAATCTGAAGCCCAATCAAAAATCTGGTAAGATTGCGAGAGGATAAGGTTTCAAATTCGGCCAGTGAATGTAGCTTGTCAGTATCATTTTTTATAAATACAACGATGCTCCCGGCATATTCTGGTATGCTTCTCCAAAGGACGGCCTTCTCCACATAAGGTGTAATGGTATAATCCTCCGTCTCCTTCTCAGAAATACAATCATACCCTACAGCAGCCATATACAAATGCTCTCCGCTGTCCTCTGATAGTCTTTGTATGATAGCTTCTGGCGAGATTCCATCTATTCCCTTAAATATAATACCAACCTTTGTCTCAGAAAGGCGTTCTGATAACAGCTGTACAACAAGCTCCTGCTTATCTATCATCACTCAACACCTCCTAATCTAATCTGCAAAATACCATCTGCCATAATCTCAGCAAAATCCATTGCCTCAAGAGTATCAGCAAATGCAGAAAAATTATTTTCCAGTGAATCCTCATCAACCTGAAGGATCATTCCACTGGACTGTAGCTTGTTTAATTCAAAGCTGCTTCCACCTACAACTATTCCAAATCGCTCCCACAGTCTGCTTCTCATTTCTGATCCGCTAAGTATTTCACCCGGCTCTACACAACTGCGTAAAAGCATTTCCAACAAATCCTGCGATAGTACAAAGCGCTTATTAGGATGCATCTTATCCGGCGGATAAAGAATGCCAGACGAGGTTCCTAAAGCCTTAAGACAATTAACCGGATGAGAGGATGCTTCTAATGCCAGCATGTCGTACATCGTCTCTCCAAATATTAGTCTTGCAGCATCATCTGATTTGGCCTGCTCAGCCCTTTCCTTTGCTAATCCCCAGAGGGTATCCAACTCTTCCTTTCCGGCCTTAGAAAGCTTCTTATTCTGCTCATATACCGGTGTTTCAGATTTAAGTAAGGCCTCCTTATCAAAACCCTCTGCTTCAAGCTGTTTAGCATATCCCCATGCATAAAAGCGATTAATTGATTTGTGCATCTGTGTATAGGACATTTCAGATGCTCTTGCCACACTGCTCTGACTTGGGCTCAAACCTGTAAAATCAAGTAATATCGGTCTTATTGCCTCACCGCAGTAAAAAGCCTCAAGCAATGCCATATACCTGATCAACTGGAATATGCAAAAGAAATTAAATAGCCTCAGCTGTGTCAATGAGTTTGGATGCTTCTCAAAATTCTTTTTTAAGCAAACACCACTGTCCTGAATTCCCTTTAGGAACCACTTAACAGAAGCATTCTGCTCTTTAAATGCAGGAATATCCTCATGCCGCATGCGTTCAAAGGTTTCCATTGAATCCTCTAACACAGGCTTGAACAATAAAGAAATTGGATCATTTCCATCATCAAGTACTTCCTTAATGTAACCCGCCAATTCCGGACAATATTCCCTTAAAAGTCCGCCGATAAATTCTCCGGTGTCCTCATACATTGCCGGTTTTGTCAAAAAATACTTAGATCCGGCAGAATATGAAATCATGCCATCCTTCAAGCCCTTTACAACATACACACCTTTATCAGTCGAAAGCAGCTTCTGCATAACATTCCTTAGTGAATCTAAAGAGCCTTCACCTATGCCATCCTCAATTGCTTCCTTTTCAAGTAGGTTTTCATAAATTGCGCTCAGTTCATTACCTGCAGGAATATTTCCTTTCGAGTCTGATACAAGTGCCATTCTCTTTATATTCATGGTAGTATTGTACCCACCATAAATACATCTTAACGTGCCGCCAGCAATATGAACCGGCTTAATCGATCCTCCATTCGGAGTAAAGCCCACATATTCCTTATCAACCTTGTTTCTGTATTCTTTTAAAAATATCTGATCAGACATATGAAGCCTCCTGACTCTTTGATCCATCAATGGCGGAATACTTATTTTCCTCCTGGTCAAGCTTTACCGTTATCTTTTTCTTATTCTGTACATCCAGTAAGGAAATGTTCACAGGATCATCCTCATCTATTTCAGATACAGATTGAAGCTGCTCAATAAATCGCCACACTTTCTTTACAAGATCAGATTCCATAAACAGTACAGGAACTCCTCTGTCTGCCTCCGTTAAAAGGACATACATATCAAAATCAATTTTCAAGAAGATATTCGAAGCATTCTTCTTTTCAAGGCGAATGTAGTTTGATGTCATTTCTATTCCAGTCTGCATCAGCTCTGAGAGTGTAGGATGGCCGATTTTCAACCCGCTCTTTTTAATAGAACCTACTGAAATGAGTACCTTTCTCGGTTCATTATCATATCGATGCCCCGACCATATCTGAAGCTCTGAATTTGACGGTTTTTCTGATCCAAAGAATTTATTCAGCTTAAGCACAAGCTCCTTTATAGTTTTTGAATCCTCCTGCTTCAGCAACTCCTGGAAATGACTTACCTCATCATCTAAAATTTTCAATAGCTGTCCTCCGTCTGTATTAAAGAAGAAGAACTGCCTCTTCCTAAGCTGAAAGAGTTCATCATTATCGTAAGCGATTGCCTCTGCCGGGACTTCATAATCCTTGACCCAGCTTTCGGACGCTATGTCGTTGCTAAGAATTTTTTCATCCCAAATAGGATGTGAAATCTTAACTGGATCAATGGCTGATTGAATCGCCTTAAACAATCCGCCTTTTCCGGAATAGATCAAATTAACAAGATTGTATTCCTTGTTACCGGTAGTTTTTGCAATCGTATTGCACGCCCTGTTTCCAAATATCAGATATGATATAAAGCTCTGCAACTCACGAAGTGTAGCATGATAGCCTTTGAGTGCTACTCTTTGGAGAATTATATAGAGCCTATCCTGAAAAAGCTCATTTCTTAAAAGCTGACAGTTCTTATGTACCTCGCAGTTAGTATTTAATGGGCAGCTTGCACATTCGGTATAATGCTTTTCATCTGTAAGCTTTATAATTGCCTGGTTAAGAATTTCTTTTGTAAGAACCTCTCTCTTGCTTAGGTCGTAGACAACCAAATCTGATTCATTAGCAGGCTCATTGTGGAATACCACCGCATGGCTCATCTGCTCATAAGCTTCTCTGACCGGATCAAAATCCTTACAATACTGATACAACGAATATAGGACCGCCGCATTAATAGCAATAACGTAAGGTACCTTTTGGTCTCTTGCCTGCTTCCAGTGCTTATATAACTCCTCATTTGGTAAAGTACTTGCATCTATCTCAATAATGACCGGCTTTCCGAGGTTCTCAAGCTTATCCTTCAGCATACGGATGATATGTGTCTTACCATCTCCCGGATTTCCTGTAAGCACGATATCCTTACCTACCATTGCAGCATCCAGGATAGCCTGATCCAAACGAGTCGTCAGATGAATATTTGACAACAGATTGGAATTAATATGATCTGCATATGCGCTTGAACCCCTGTAAAAATCTCTAACGAACTGTAATCCAGTTTTTGTATCATCTGCTACAGGCATATGTGAATCCTCCTTAAGTTTCTTAAAGCTCCACTTTTCGTCTTCGTTAATCTGATTACTTACAAGGAAGCCCTTTTTATTAAAATTGCGTACTCTTTCATAAATTGGCTCATAATTAAGTCTACTGCCAAGCCATCTATTCTGCCAGTAGCTTATGATGGTATTTGTACCCTTTTCATAATCCGACATATCAGTATAGTACTCTGGCTCTTGGTCTATTCCCATTAAATAGTTAAAGGTATTCTTTGCAAGGCACGCTCCATAAACAATTCTCGACATTGCATGCTTAGAAAAATCCTTAGAATCTTCATTAGTTGACTCAAGAAGCTCTCTGATAGCCATTGTCAGTAATCGCATTTTGGGGCTTGCGCCTTCACCGAATACATGATTTATGCGGTTAAAATCATCTGTAGTTGCCTCAGTAAGACTCATCGTGGTTGCTTTGCTAATATGCATAGTACCAAAGCCAATTGTCATTCCAAGCTGCTTCCAAACGACATCAAAATCCGATTCAAATATTTCCTTCGGAAGCTTAAGACGGTTGTATTGGCTCGACCCCACGTAGTAAAGCGATGTCGTTCCTACATATACTAAATCCGCCGGTCGACAAACAGGTTGGCCTTTCAGTCGGCTCGCGATCTCACTGCTTTTATTTTCATATCTTTCCTTGTAATCATGCACTACCTGTGGAGAGGTTGCTAATAATGCAACGAGCTTTCCACCTAGAATTTCATTGTACGGAGGGATTGCTCCGCAAACATTCAACTCCATCATGCTGGAGCCTATATGCTTAGTCTTCTGCGCAACAAGTGCAGTTCGTATCATAGAGTTACCGAGCTCACTCTTGCAAAAATCCTTCCAGTCCTCTTCGAAGGATTCAGACTCTACAAGATCTGTTATTACCTTTTTTGCGCTTAACAGCTTAGCAAGCTGTTCTGCTCTTTTTCGACGATATAAAGCGTTCTCTGTGTCCTTTGAAATACTTCCAAGCTCGCTCTTTTCCTCTTCCTCTATGTCGCTCTCCAAGGCATCTCGCAGAAGTCTTTGCCGCTGCTGCTCAGCATTGGCTGCAATATCCTGCAAATCCTGTATATCCTCATCCGTTGGCCGCTCAACGGTGGCAGCTGTGCATAGCTCTGAATAATCAATTCCGCCAATTCCATCTGCTATATAGCCTAAAAGCTTCGAAAAATATTCTTTTGCTCCATCAGAATCAGCCTTAAGTATCTGATCAATATACGCTTTTTGATTCCAACCTATATAATCATCACGGCATGTGATCTGCACAGCGCAGTTTTCTAATGATGCGATTCCCATTACAGCATGCATTGGATGAGCAGCATCTCTTATGAGATATTGCATTGTTCGTCCGGGTGTGGTTTCTGCTGGTGTGGACCAGGTCAACCTGAAATACCGCCAAATTTCTGAAAGCTTTAAGCCTGTATATTCATCTCGTTCATTTTCCTTTACCAGTTGAAGATACGGCTTCACCGCTTCAGTAACCGGCAAGTCGCCACACTTCGCAGCTTCCAGTCTTTCTACAAGCTCATTTCCGTCAGCTATAAGGCTTTCGATTCCAAGCTTATTAGCACCTGGCGTCTCCATACGATTTATAAAATCAGTATACGTCACCAAACGCTCATGTCTGCTGTCACTCATCCAGCTTCTCAAAAGAGCTTTCACCTCTGGAGAGGTTGTGTCTCTCATATCCGATCCGTTTAAGCTTGGAAGACTCATATATAAAACGCCATCTCGATAGCAAGCCTTCCAGGAGGCCCTGATCAGATCCCGGAAAAGTAACCATACGGCCCTATATTTTTTTCGCTGCTCCAGATTAAAGTGGCATTCATCCTCTACCCACTTAATCTCTCCATTTGCGATTTTTTCTATTTCAATCACCGAAGCCGAGTCTTTAATTTCAGAGGCGGCATTATAAAAGCGCACTCTAAAATCGCCCTCAAGCTTCGGGCGAAAAGGTATTTCTCTATTTAGCATAGATGAAGCCTCACTTCCTACCATTTTTCATCAATGACTATTACACCACAGCACGTCATAATGGCTTTTGTGGTTATGAAAAAATAGTCATTTGTAATATATATCACAAGCAGTCCTATAATCAGGGCTCGATATCTTTTGAAGCTGTAATAATATCATCCTCTGTGTCCGGTATAAATTCCATAATGTCAGAAACATCACAATTTAGTTCCCTACAGATTTTTGCCAAAACATCTGTAGTAACATTTTCGTCCTTTGTAAGCTTAGCCAATGAAGAAGAACTGATACCCGCTTTTTTCCGCAGATCAGACTTTTTCATCTGCTTGTCAATCAATAGTTTCCAAAGCTTGTTATAACTCATCTTCATTTTGTGTCTGCTCCTCTGTATCCCATGAACGACCATATAATTCAGAGCCGTTTGTTGACAGTCTCAATACGCAATGATCTTCCAAGATTTTCTGCGTCGCAGGCCTGCAATCCGCCTGCTTATCATAAGAAATAAATATCTGTTTCTTAGTGCTGTTGTATATGCGGATGATTCCGTCTTCAACATCCTTTCCAAGGTTCTTGAAGAGCAAGGAATCATGCGCTAACGCTGGCAATGCTGTAGTAAACAGGACAGCCAGGTCATATACAATCATTCCCTTATAATTTGACCCCGTTCCGGTATTATCTGGTGTCTCAAACTTATAGCTGTTATACGCGTTAAAATGCACATACGGTGATTTTTTCTTTGTTGCAAATAGGGTATCGTTGAACTCTTCCATCTTGTTGTTTAGAATACCTTCAATTTCACGAAGGATGTCCTCGATACTCTTCTTGAGAACTTCATCGGCCGTTGCCTTTGCAGATTGAAGATCCTTTAGCGTAAGATAGGCTTGATTCTGTGTCTTCAGAGCATCTATTTCGCCCTTCAGCTCTGAGTGTCGATCCAAGAAATCCCGAGAGATACCTCCTACAAATCCTAGCTCTTTAATTTGCGCAGTGATCATATCCAACTGCTGCCGTAATGCAGCTATCTCTCCCTCAATGGCAGCTTTCTCATCAGCAAACTGAGCATCCAGGATCTTTGCCAGCTTCTGATGGTAGCGTTCCACTTCATAGAGCTTCTTTAGATTCACTTCCGGGAAAAAATCTTGCAATGCTGACATATCTGCCTCTGTAGGATACAGACCATATTCTAGGCTCATGCTTACCAATCGTAGTCGGCGTTCTCTCGAATGAATGGCGTTTTCAATACTCAGTTTTTTATTGGTTAATTCCGCCTTCTTCTGGTTCAGTTCAATCTCTTCTTCTGTATGGCCCTTTTCTGCTTCTTCCATCAACGTTGAAAGCTGCAGTTCCAAGTTGCGTATCTGAGCCAAGTTTTCTTCGTATTTTTTGTTACCTCCCACCAGATCAGAGATAAAACGATATTTTCTGGCTTCCCTGTAAGCATCCAATTTTTTCTGGTGTTCTGTTACGCTGTCTTTGAATATTTCAATATCCTTATACTTATCAAAGATCGTCAGGATCGAGGTAATGGATTTATCCATATTCTGTCCTGGGATTCCTTGTAGCGGATTGAGCTCATCCGTATTCTTTTTTCCGTATATTCGGAAAAAACTACTCACTGCAATACGGAAAGACAATCCCTCAAAGTCCATATGGTATTGCTTTTTCAGCCAATTAGTATACTGATCTTTTGTATAGCTGTTGCCTGTAAGCTCATACTGATCATTACAGAAATCGCAAATATGTATCGTATTTGGGTCTCCGGTTTCCCTAGCAAAGTAATATTTTACCCCGTCAAATTCGAAGGTGAAGAAAATCGTATGATGTCCTTCATGTTTGACGCCATCGCTCTTAACATACGTACTTCCACCAAACACAAAGTCAATCGCCAGCAATGCCGATGACTTTCCAATAGACATCGCGCCATCCTCTTTACCGAGCACAACATTCAGACCCTCTCCGAACTTAATCGGAGGCCGTTCTTCTCCCTTTTCCTTAAAGACAGGTGATCTCATTTCGACAAGCACATGAACACCTCCCCGTCCTCATTTAAATCTGCTGCATTTAAAGCATATAAGCAATCCATCACGGACATAAAATCTGTTGGATCTTCTAACACAGGTTTCATCTGATTATAGAGATCTTTTACTGAAACCGGTCCATTCTTTATTTTATTCAACACAAGTGGCACAAGTGCCAGGGTACTTTCTTTATATGAGTATAGTTTATTTGGCATCTGCATCTGGCACCTCGAATATTTCGCATTTAGCAATAAAGTATGAGGTCACTATTTGACAATAAATATCCTCCTGAAGGCTCACCTTGTGAACCTTCTCCGATATTTCATTGAAGATCTCAATATTCGTCTTCTTTGCCTTCTTTAGCCTCTTATAAATTGCCTTCATCTGATCTTGCACAGCATCGTAATCTATCTCTCCGCGTTTATCAGCGCTAGTGATGATTTCTTTAAGTGTTACATAATAGGTATCAACGTAGTTCTTTACGGTTTTATATAATGCCAGGTTTCTATCCGGTGGCAGTTTCTTTCTGATATCCTGTGGATCAAGGGATGGATCCAGCAAATCCTTTTCCTTCAGATTTGCAATCTTTTTCATCACACCAATAATCTCTTTTTCTATCGGATAACCATCTAATAGCCTCATGCTTTGTTTGTGTGCCATCAGAATCTTTTTGACTCCAGCAAGTTCCTTACTCAGTCTCTTACTGCTATCCAGAGAATACGTTCCCTGACATAGAGGACACATTGCCAGCAGGTTGTCTACTGTTGCTTCTTTTTGTTTATCAATGAGCGTAACCTCAAAAACATGGATCACTTTCCCATTGTCAGCCAAAGTCAGCGACCTGCCACAGCCAGGAAATGCACAAGAATCATCTGATTCATCTCGTAAGTAGTCGCCAAATCGTAGCTTCAAATCCATCGCCTGCTGCAGTTGTCTCTGGCACTCAAGCTCGTCCTGCTGAACTAATCCGGCCAAAACTCTAATAATCTCAACAAAGCAGTACGCCAATTTTTCCGCAATATTATCTGCTGTCGCCGATGGGTCATACCCCTTATAGTCATCTGCTAATAAAGCCAGAACAGCCTTCGGCCTCTCCTCCAACGACTCAACAAACATTTCCGGAAACAGGCGGTAAACAATACTCTGGGCAAACTTTTTTGATGGTTTTCGTTTTGCATAGGTACGCAACGTATTATCGTTTGTTAGCTTGGTATTTGGATCCTTTGGTGTCCCCCATTCCTCCTCTGTTACATCTGTAATCATCGCTATGAGATTTCTGAAAAAGTACGGAACATCTGTCCCATCTGATATGCGATTTTTCATCATTGAAAAGAAATCCTTAAATTCCACGCTACATCTTCCTTTCTCAGAATTTTGAACCATGATGAACCACCGTGGACCAAACCATCCCCGTGTGAAACTGTGCTTTTTTTATAATGATCTCAGCATATGGGGGACGCCCCTATGCAATGCACCAAGACATACAAGGATATCATAGCATCCTTATGTCCGTTTGTCAAAAACTTGGTTTGTGTTAAGGACCTTTTTGCTTTTCAAAGGATTTTTTTAATGTGAAAAAGTCATTCCTTTCAGGACCAAGTTTTATAGCTCCGGAGCCTCGCTTCCCTTAGCTAAGGAAGGTCTCTTCGAACCCTGGAGAACAACTTAATAACAGACCAGCCTAGAGAGACAGCTGGCCATTCACGACTATAGGAGGAATCCTTATGAATGGCCTACTGAATTATCGGCTTATAGATATCTATCATGCGGTTTCCTCCGCGCAAATCCGAGGAGGCAACACATGGCAGATATTGATTTTAACAAGTACAGCAACAAGAAACCTTACAACAACGCTCCGTTAGCACCGGATCAGTACCTCGCTCCCTTTTTCGTAAAGGACTGGGATGAAGTCAGACAGATGGATTACCATCGCGACAATTTAGAGACCTGGCACTTCAGCGGCATTCCTGTATTGGTTGCCTTCACACCGGTCACAGAGGAGCAGTTCCCGATTACGATGAAGATCTTCTGGAGCAAGGTTCGTAATCACATCAAAAGCTTGGGCGGAAATCCGAATGTCATTTCCTACGACAAGTTTCTCGATGATAAGTCAGAGGATAGCAGCAACGGCTATAATCCGGCGCAGGTAACCTCGCTTGAGAGCACGGCTCTGCTCGGCATCATCATCGATGATCTGATCCGCGAGGTAGGCGAAAAAAATCCCCGCTACGGTCATATCCTGCAACTGATCAAGGAGCAGTACACCAAGGGCGAAATCCTTGATGTGATTCTATCCGAATACGGCCTTAAGAAAACGCAGGCCTACAGCGAGATCAAGGCAGCTCAGAAAATGGCCAATGAGCTTTACTACGCCGATTAATCAAATGCACGCAACAATTAGGAAAGCAGCGGCACTCTCCACGAATGTCGCTGCTATCTTTATACATGTCCCCTCACCTGCAATTGGTATGTATCATGTCCCTTAATACTTCTCACTGCCTGGTTCAGAGTATTCGCTCTGCCATGCTGATGATACGGACACTTAAAGAAATGCTTGTGAAATATGATGAGTGACTGCTCTGTAGGATACTCTGTGCAGTGCAGGTACCAATAATGACCCGTATTCCGGCTCTGAATCGTGATATCTCTATCATCCATCAGAATGATATTGAAGTACCCCGAATCAATCTTCTTTAGGCTGCTTTCATCAAACATCGGCACCATCCTTCCCTTTGTGGAACCAGGCCTCCAATGCCTGCTCTACAATACTGTCCACCTTATTGGGATCCATTCCAACAAAGTATTTTTCCACAATTCTTGCAGGCACCTTATAGCATTTCTTCTTTACTGACTCCGTGCTAAGATACCGCCTTACCATTGCATCCGTCAAAGCTCCTGAATGACTGCGAAGCTTCATCACCATTTCAATCGTAATCTTGGACTTCTTTTCCTTAATCACGTTATATACCATATTCTGCTCTTCCTCCGGAAGGAAGGCCAACTGCAAAGCAACCTTTGTATAAAGGGCACCTCTGTCTACCATATCCTTAAATGGCTTGATGAGATCATTCAGCTTCAGTAATCTTCCAACAGAACTTCCGGACAGTTCATATTCTTTTCCAATAGTATCCCTCGTTTTCATCCTGTGGTCACCGTGACCACGAGTGACCTCAACCTCTTTTCCTTCAAGTCGAGCAATTTCTTCGATGATGTCATTTCTTCTGCCTTGACAGGATTCCTTCTCATATCTCGCCTTCAGCACTGCTGCCTTTTCCGATATCAGAAAATCGGAAAATGACCTCTGCATCAGATTTGTCTCAATCACATACACATAAGCCTCTTCCTCTGACAAATCCGTTTTCACAATAGCTGGCACCTCCTTTAGTCCGGCAAGCTTTGCTGCATTCATTCTGTTGTGCCCGGAAAGCATTTCATATCCGCCATTAATCTTCTGTACGATTACCGGATTTAGAATGCCATGCTCCTTTACACTTGCAATCATATCCTCCAGACGTTCTCCCTCATATAAATGAAACGGATGGTCATGGAATGGCTGAATGTTCTTTATCTGAATCAGCTGAACCCCTCTTGGAACTTCTCTTTCCTCGATTTCATCCATCAATAAATCCACTGCATCACCAAATACTTTTCTCTTATTATTAGCCTTCATAAGCAATCAGCTCCTTTGCAAATTTTCTATATGCGATTCCTGCAGATGCATTTTTGCTGTACAGTGCAATCGGCATGGAATAATAAATGCTCTCTCCCACCTTTACTGTAGATGGAATCCTATTTTCAAATATCCTTATCTGTCCCTGAAAGCTTCCCGTCACTTCCTCTGTCAGCACCTTACAAAGCGTAGTTCTGCTCTCGCACATGGTAAGCAGAATGCCTGCGACCGTAAGTGTGGGATTGATACGTTTCTTAATCTTGCTGACTGTTCTTAAGAAATCTTGTAATCCCATCATCGCCAGCAGCTGAGGATTCACCGTAATAATGACTTCATCTGCCGCCGCCAGTGCATTAATCGTAAGCATTCCAAGGGAAGGACAAGTATCTATAAGCACATAATCGTATCTGTCCTTAATGGGTTCCAAAACCTCCGTGAGCATCCTCTCCGCTCCCATTTCCGTTCTAAGCTTCGCATCCACCACTGACAGATAAATGGATGAAGGAATGAACTCAACGCCATCCTTACTCTGAATAAATGCATCCAGAGACTCCGGAACCTGCTCCTCAATCTGAGCCATCATCAGATGACCAATTGTGTACTCCAATTCATTGGTATTCTCTACTCCGTAGCAAGTAGTGAGATTTGCCTGACTGTCAAAATCAATTGCAATAACCTTCTTCCCCATACTTTGCAGCGAATATGCCAGGTTCAGAGTGGTCGTGGTTTTACCCACGCCACCCTTCTGTGATCCAATAACAATAACCTTACCCATAATTACTGTACCTCCTTCTCAGCCATGTACTTTGCAGCACCTTCTGCTACAAACTGTGCGTGCAGCTGTTCCTTTTCTTTCTGGAATTTCTTTTGAAGCTTCTTCATTTCCTTTTCCATAAACTCAGTCTCAGCCTTCTCCATTGCCGCCTTTTCCACATCCGGCGTAATAATCAGCTTTCCATTTTCACAGCTGACGGAAATATAGTCACCAATCTCAAATCCCATCTCCTGAAGCCACTGCCCTTTCAAAATGATGGTTGGTGTTGCTTTATAATTACGACCGCTCTGGGAATGTACCTTCATGCTTCTGTTTTTCTGATTCTTCATAAGCTTGTCTCCTTTTCGATATTGAATTTTACATAGTCTTATGTACTAATCTGTGCTATAATGGCTACAGGCTTTTATGCCAATACACAATCGGAGGACTGCTATGAGTGAAGAAAAAGCCGGTTCCTACAAAGGCCTTACCGAAGCTCGTAAGAGAGCAAATAAGAAATACAATGATCGATTCGTTGAAATAAAAGTTCGTGTTACCCCAGAGAAGCGTTCCGTCATTAAGGAACACGCCGAAAGCATGGGGGAAAGTGCAACTGCCTTTATCAATCGAGCCATCGATGAAGCCATGGAGCGAGACAAAAAATCCAGCCCTGAAACCTAAAAAAGTGTCTTCGACACCTCAACCCCCTAGCCCCCATTCATGGGGGAATTAGGGGTTCCTTTTTTTATCGTTTTCCTGCATAATGTTCTCATGAGCGTACTACAGGATATTTT
>JAETRR010000025.1 GCA_021770065.1 Lachnoclostridium sp.
AAATATCCTGTAGTACGCTCATGAGAACATTATGCAGGAAAACGATAAAAAAAGGAACCCCTAATTCCCCCATGAATGGGGGCTAGGGGGTTGAGGTGTCGAAGACACTTTTTTATTAGTAGGGAATGGAGTATAGAGAAAATATATATAAACAAAAAACGAAAGAAAAGCGCTGATTGGAATTGAAAAGCGAAGATATGGTATGTTAAAACACTTCGGACAGTAGATAATACTAATTAAAAAAATAAATTAAAAGTTGCTTCCTTTTTCAAATCGGGCGTTTTCATATCGCGTCGGGGATGATACAATACAGATAGGTGACGTTGTTGTTGTGCCAGTCGGCGGAGACAATGAGGAAATGGAAGGCAAAGTTGTTTCGGCCGGAAAGTATGCAAGAATGGGAGTACTATATCCGGTTGAGAAGACCAAGTTTGTATTGAAGAAAATTTAGGTATAACATGAAACTGAGATCTCAGGAACAAACATCAAACAGGGGATATAGATGAGATGTGTTTGAATTGGGTAAATGGTATTTATCCAATTCAAGATGTGTAATTTTGAAAGGAAATTTTATGGATGAAATATATTTTAAGATAGTTATCAGAAAAACTGGCAAAAGAACTTGATATAGGGTGAACTAATGAAAAAGGATAAAAAGAAAAAAGAAGAGAGCATAGAAGAAAATGTAAAAGAGAAATATCCATTAGCAGATGAGATGCTAACCACAATAAGGCAAGAATACGAAATAGAAAATGATAGAAAGAAAACACTTGATACAAAAGCTTGTACATTTATTACTTTTAATATAGCACTGCTTACTATATTTATTCCACTAATTCCATTTATGAATTTGCAATCATTTTTTAATGAATCGAGTGGTATTGCAAAGATAGTTGCAATTATTGGATTAATTATGCTGGGGATAAGTATTTTTCTTCTGTTAGTTTCGTTTGTTATACTAGTATATGCTGCTGGAATATCAGGATATGGGAGAGTTCAATTAGATTCAATATTGAATCTTTCTGGAAATGAAGAGCTGAGAGATATATCTTGTGTAAAACAAACACTTGTGGCTCATTATCATCAAATTTTAAGGGGAACAATTGATGATAAAGGTAATTATAAAATCAACACTAGTAGAGCTGATAAAATACAAATAGGAATTATTTTAACGGTAATTGGTTATATGGGATTGTTTATATCAACAATTATTCTTAGAATTACTGTTGTTTAAGGAGGAAATTTATGGCTGACAAATTAGAAGATTTATTTAAGAATGCAGTGCAGGGTAAACCATATGGTGGTGAAAGTAATTTGAATAAGGAGAGTATTAAAATCGATAAGCCGATGACTTTGAAGCATTCTTTGGATAGTGATTTAGGTAAACCGATGATTTGTAATGAAGGTACAGATCTCAATAGCATTAATGACGATTAAAGCAATGAGGAAGAATGAACTTTCCTTATTTTTGGGAAAGAATGATTAGAACGATGACATTCCTGTGCCAAGAATTGCAGCAAATAAAAATATTATATCCAAAATCGACGTAGTCACGCCACCTTTAGTACCTAAAATCATATTAAATATCCCGTAAAACGGTATCCTAATATCGTGAGGGTGTAGAGATATAACATGAAACGGAAAGTGGGATGAACAATTTGGAAAATGCGTTTGATCTTTCACAATTTGATGAATACAGAGAAGACAACAGAAGAGAAGTGAAAAAAGCAGGTGGTGGTTTGCCAGTTTCTTTGTGGGACACATATTCTGCTTTTGCAAACTGCTATGGCGGTGTCATTATTCTTGGCGTTAAAGAAAACAAAGATGGTAGTTGAAAAACTACCGGTCTTCAAAATGAGTCCAGGCTTCGCAAGGACTTCTGGGATACCATCAATAATTCCAAGAAGGTGAATATCAATCTTTTATCAGAAGAAGATGTGCAGACTTATGAAGTTGGTGACAATAAAAATGTCATTATGGTTATTTATGTGCCTATGGCAAAGAGGGAACAGAAACCGGTATACATCAATAATGATATTTTTAATGGCACGTTCCGCAGAAATTATGAGGGAGACTATCACTGTACCAGATTACAGGTAAAGGCCATGCTCCGGGATCAGACAGAGAGAACCATGGATATGGAGGTGTTAGATAAGGTTCCTATGGAAGATTTGAATTACGATACCATTCACGGATATCGCAATAGCCATCGTTCTTTAAAAGAAGGGCATCCATTTGAGCGTCTGGGTGACCAGGAGTATTTGAGAAGCATAGGTGCTGCTGCCATTTCTGATGAGGATGGGCAGTTGCATCCTACGGCAGCGGGCATGTTGATGTTTGGAGATGAGTATAATATTGTGCGGCATTTTCCTGAGTATTTTTTGGACTACAGAGAAGAGTTAGATCCTACAACACGTTGGAGTGACAGATTGCAGTTCAGCTCCGGCGAATGGTCCGGGAATGTGTGTGACTTTTATTTTAGGGTTTATAACAAAATTATTAAAGATATTAAAGTACCGTTCAAAATGTCTGGCGGTGAGCGTGTGGACGATACTCCGGTGCACAAGGCGCTTCGTGAAGCATTGGCAAATTGCATTATTAACGCAGATTATCACGGTTTGCGCGGCGTTGTAATCAGAAAAGAGCCGGACAGGCTGGTTTTGGCAAATCCAGGTTATGTCCGAACAGGTAAAAAGCAGATGCGTCTTGGAGGTGAATCCGATCCGCGAAATAAGGCGCTTATGAAAATGTTCAATTTGATTAATATTGGTGAACGTGCCGGAAGCGGTGTACCGAATATTTTCAATGTTTGGGCAGATGAAGGCTGGGAAGAACCTGTCATTGAAGAAAGATTTGATCCGGATAGAACGGTGTTGTCACTTTCTTTCAAAAAAAGCGGCGATAAAAAGCGGCGATAAAAAGCGGCGATAAAAAAGCGGCGATAAAAAGGTGACGAAAAAGACTCAGATGCAGTATGATAAAATTCTTGCATTTATGGAAGAAGGAAAAGAGTATGGAATTTGGGATTTTTGTGAATTGTTGAATTTAAAAGAAAGCCGTACAAAGGACATTTTAAAAGGGCTTTCTGATTATATAGAGATGATTGGAAGTAACCGGGATAGACGTTATAAGAAAAAGTAAGTGAGCTAATAATTACACGTTGGCTACAGAATGGCTACAAAAATTTTGAAAATCCGGAGAAAATCAGTATTTTTGGTAAATATAATAACAGAAAACCGCGAAAATACGCCATCTGCCACGCAAGATTTTCCCAGCCTAATCCGTGAGGGTGGACGTACAGTAGGTTCTGGAAGGGTTGCGGTTTCTTAATGCTTGAAAATAATAGCGAACAAAAGGAAAAGCCGCTTGCCGGAATTTCATTGAAAATGGCTTGTGGTTCTAAAAATATTTGCCGAAAAATTTTAGCAGTAATTTATCGGAGGGTATGTATATGAACAGATGTAAAAAGATAGCAATATTGATATGTGCTTTTCTGACAGCATTAAATGTTGTTGCTTGCGGACAAGCGAAAGGAGATGAAGTTGTCAATAAGGATGAATCTCCTGCAAGGCAGCAAGAAAGCGGTGTGCAGACAGTTGAAAGTACAGATTTAGAAATAAAAGAAGATGAAACTGCAAATGCAGATGAATCTTCTGTAAATCAGCAAGAAAGCGGTATGCTGATAGATGGAAGTACAAATTCAAAAACGGAAGAAGGTAAAACCATTGGCGCAGAAGAATCCAACGCACAAATGGGTGAGAATATAGGTACAGAAATGAAAACAGAAGAATTATTAGATTTGTTTATCAACGGTTCAATAAGTGCAATCAGTTCCGAGGATTCGGCATCAGCATTCTATATTACCGATTTAGATATGGATTCTGGTGAATGGGATTCCTATTCCATTGGTGAGAGAGTCGATCTTGACAATGATGGAGAAAATGAACTGATTATTTGCGGACCTTATGGCGGCATATATCTTGATGCGCGTGATAATAAGGTCTATGAATTTGCCGCGGGGGAGGGTGATGCGCTTGTGCTTTCTTATGTTGTTTATATTGGCTCCACATGGATTATGTACAGCAACAGAATGAATACAGGATATGAAGTGTACCATATGGAAAAATTTGAAGGAGCAGATAATTTAGCTGCAGAAATGAATTTTTCTGAAGAACTTGTTGATGAAGATGATGTGGAGGGCAAAGAAAAATATACATTGAATGGAACGGAAATATCTTATGACGAATATTTTGAATTATGCAGCAAGATTTTTGCAGCTGAAGTAACTACAGCTAAATGACAACTTTCATATTTGTTGATTAAGGGAGCGGCAAGTGGCGAATTGATATATTCCTTGTTAATGTTCTTTATACATGGTGCTGGCACCATGTAATAAGGGTGGATAAGGTGAAAATCGTTATGGTGCCAAAACGGTGCCAAGAAATCGTGCAAATGAAAATACGTCACACAAAAACATCGATTTGAGGCTGCTTTTTGTGATAGAAAGCATAGAAAACACTACAAAAAACGCTGTTCGAATACCGTAAGGGCGGACGTACAGCAGGATCTGGCTGTGTTGCTGCAATCATTGAGTAATCTTTAGATTAGAGCCAAATAAGTAAAATATGCACCGCAATCCTTTGAGAAATCAAGGGGTTGCGGTTTCTTAATGTCTAAAAATAATAGCGAACAAAGGGAAAAGCCGCTTGCCAAAATTTCAATGAAAATGGCTTGTGGCTCTAAAATGGCTCTGAAAATATTACAAAAATATTAAAAATAGGGAGCTTGCTCGTACCCCCCTACTTAATTACAATAAATGCTTTTTTGTGATTTCCTGCAGCCCTGTCATTTCCTTTGTAGCAAAAGAAGGAATTGAGCAGCTGATTGAATTTGATTATGGAGAGGCAGAGCCGGTTATGGTAAAATATTTTTACAGGGTTCATTTGGTGGGGAAGGCCGATTTTTTCAGCGGACGAGGGTTCGGACAGAAAGCGATAGTCTAAAGGACACAGCAGGAAATCCGTTATCTGGGAAAAAGAGAAGTTCTTAAACTGGTAATAAAATAAAAAAGGGGAAAATGATAATTATGCGGAAAAAGAAAAATGGTTATTTTAAATTGGCATATTGGATAGTTATATGTGCATTTATTTTGACGGGCTGCTCTAATAATCACAGTAAAGATGAAAAGATATTAATAGAGAATGAAAAAGAAGAACTGGAAGAACAAAAAGCGGTGGAACCGGAAATTGCCTGCGCTGACTGGTCAGAGTATTTTAATGGGCTGAATGGAACAGCAGTAGTATATGATGCCGCGGGCAGACGGTATACAATATATAATCGGGATCTTGCAGTAACCAGAAGATCTCCATGTTCCACGTTAAGATTATTTCTTCCCTGATTGCACTGGAAAACGGAATCCTTGAACCAGAGGATTCTACACGGAACTGGAGCAAAGAAGTATTCTGGAATGAGGATTGGAATAAGGATATTGATTTTAGGGAAGCATTTCGGACATCCTGTGTATGGTATTACAGACAGGTCATCGATGATATTGGAAAAGATATGATGCAGAAGGAGCTTGACAAACTTTCATATGGTAATTGCGATATTTCCGATTGGGAGGGGCGGTTGAATACAAACAACAATAACCGGGCGTTAACAGGCTTTTGGCTTGAGTCGTCTTTAATGGTTTCCCCTAAAGAGCAAGTGGAGGTAATGGAACGTATCTTTGGTGAAAACTCAGATTATTCAGAAAAGACACGGAACGAATTAAAACAGGTCATGCTGGTGCCGGAACAGGACAGGGCGAATATTTCTATATATGGAAAAACGGGAATGGGAAAAGCGGATGGCGTTGTTGTTGATGCATGGTTTACCGGATTTGCAGAGAGCGCCAGGGGAAATCTGTATTTTTGTGTGCGTCTTGGAAGAACAGACGGCATGAATGTATCCAGTTCACTGGCAAAGGAAATAGCAATCCAAATGGTATCGGATTATTATATGAGGATATCCATTTGCAACTTGTAAGTTCTACGAATCTGGAGCCCGGCGATATTGCTGTCATTGTTTCTTACTCCGGTTTGACAAAGGAAATCATTGAGATTGCCAGAAATGTTAAATTGTGCGGGGGAAAAATCATTGCCATCACCAAATACGGAACGAATAAGCTGTCTTCCATGAGTGATTACAATCTTTTTGTTCCCATGCTGGAACAACCCCTGCGGGTGGGCGCTAGCTCAAGCCGGGTGTCACAGCTTTCCGTGGTGGACATCGTATACAATACCTATCTTTCCATGGAAAAGGACAAGTCCATGGAAAAAATACTGTCTACGAACAAGCTGTTAGAAAAAAAGAAGAGGATTGATAAAAGCTTTTATCCATATTCAGCCTTCCGATTAAGGATATATTATGAAATAAACAATCATTTTCCAGATAAAAAGTTCCATAGAATAAAACAAAGTTTCATAAATATGAATACATATTGTAAACAATTTAAACAAAGCTTATAGTATCCCTAAAAGGAGGTAAACGAATATGGTAGATTTAAGCAGAATGTCAACGGAACGGGTAAATCCAAACACAACAGAATTGAGCTCCATGAGCATCCGGGAGGCCATAGAGGTTATAAACCGGGAAAACTACAATGCAGTAGCCTGCATTGAGCCGCAGTATGAGATGCTGGAGCGTGTCATCGAGATCACGAGCCAGGTACTGGAAGAGGGCGGCAGAATTATATACATGGGAGCCGGAACCAGCGGAAGGATCGGTCTTTTGGATGCAGTAGAGTGTCCGCCCACCTTCGGCGTGGATTACAACACGGTGATCGGGTTAATTGCAGGAGGTGACAATGCATTTGTCAAAGCGGTAGAAGGCGCTGAGGACTCTCCGGAACTGGGAGCGGAGGATCTGAAGAAAATCGGCTTAAGCGAGAAGGATGTAGTCATCGGCCTTGCCGCAAGCGGAAGAACACCCTATGTGATCGGAGGTCTTACGTATGCAAAGGAAGCCGGAGCCAGATACTGCGCAGTGGTGTGCAATAAGGACAGCGAGATCAGCCGGATCTGTCCGCTGACCATAGAGGCGGAACCGGGAGCAGAGGTTCTGACCGGCTCCACCCGTCTCAAAGCGGGAACCACTACAAAACTTATTTTAAACATGATCAGTACCATCAGCATGAACCGCATTGGAAAGATTTACAAAAATTACATGGTAGATGTAAAAATGTCCAATGAAAAACTGATCGCAAGGGGAACGAATATTGTCTCGGCAGTCACAGGCTGCTCCAGGGAAGAGGCGAAGAAAGCGCTGGCAGAATCGGACGGAGGAGTAAGAACCGCCATCGTGATGCTCCTGCTTGGCTGTGGAAAAGAAGAAGCAGACAGCGCTCTGAAGACCGTAAACGGGAGAATCCAGAATCTGGTAAAGGAAGAGCAGAGATGACAAATCCATATCGGCCTGGATACCGTGAAGATGAACGGAGAAGGGTTCCGGGTATTGGCAGAGGAAAATCAGGCGGTAAAAAAAGGAACGCCGATTATAGAACTGGATCGGGAGTTTTTTAAAAACAAAGATATTGATCTTACGATACCAATGATTGTGACAAATGGAGAAGACATGGAAATAGAAATATTTGCAGGCAAAAGGACGGAAAAGGGAAGTACCGTAGTTATCTGCTGCAGGAATTAACCGGGGATTCTGGGCAAAGAAGATAGAGAAGTTGTTGGAACGATAAGAAATGTGGGGGGCGGCGGTTGCTGTGCCCTATATTTTTGTGGTTAATAAAGAATGGACGTGGTATAATCAAGTGAACAAATCGGATTTATTGAAAAATGAGGAGGAGCATTGTATGGATTACAGAAAATATAATAATACAATCATTGCAAGAATTGATAAGGGAGAAGAAATACTTGAAAAAGTTAAAGAAATATACATATGAATGCAGGAAATGACAAAGGGGAAGTATATGGCAGACATTTAAATAAAGAAGTAGTAAGTGCAACCTGCGAAATGGTAATAAATATTATTGATGGAACAGCAGGCAGACATTTTGACAAAGAAATCGGCTTAAATCTGTTTAAATTTTATTCTGAAAAGTTATGTAAAAAGTTATAACACTGTGCTAAACTGTATAAAACGAGCCGGAGGAGAGTAGATGGATGGCAAAAATGAAATATTAGAAACGAATCAGTCTTTAGATATGTTGATTGCAGCGTCCATTGAACTGATCCAGTATGCAAGACAGATTACTGCAAAACAGGTAAATTTGGTGCAGTTAATGACGTACTACTCACTGGGGAAATGGATCGAGAGAGGAACAACAAGAAGGGAAAGAACGAGCAAAATATGGAAAGCAGGTTTTGAAAAAATTATTAGAAAGCCTTACAAAAGAATTTGGAAGAGGGTTTTCGGAAACAAACTTGGAGTATGCCAGAAAATTTTATTTCACATATGCAGACTGAATTTCCCAGACGCTGTATGAGAAATTTGCAATAAAAAAATCCCAAACAGTGTTTGAGGAATTGGATAAGGAGCAGCCTTTTCTTGTCTCATGGTCATATTATTTGCAGCTTATGCGGATAGAAAATGCGGATGAACGAAGATTTTATGAGATAGAATCAGCAAAAGCGGGCTGGGGAATACGTACATTACAAAACCACAGGATATTGTGAAACAAACGACTGCTGCCCGGAAATGGTTCGACAGCCTTTGATGAAAGGAGACAAATGTGTTTCATGTTATAGATGAACATTTTTTTGTGCCACTGGCATCTCCGAATAAGACAGTATATTGGGAATGTATCTGCAGGCTGTTTTCCGTCATGGATCATCAGCTCTCATTTGGCGTGGAAAGAGATATTCTAGCAGAAGAACTGCAGTATTATTTTGAACAGGCACAGGCAGCAGAGCTTGAAGGGGAAGATGTAGAAGGAAAATCTGCAAGAGACAAAGCAAACTGGATGCTTCGGAAACTGGAAAATTATGGATGGATCGATATTGAAACAGATAAAAGCTATGTGCAGAGAATTAATTTTAAGGAATATGCAGTCAAAGTAATAAAGACCCTCCTTGAGATTGCAGAAGGAAAACAGATCGAATATCAGGGATATATCTATACAATATACAGTCTGGTAAGAAGTGCGACGGACAATCCGGGCATTGTCCTTTTGTCAATAGTGGAAAATACGGATATGCTGATTACCGGTCTTAAAAACTTGAGTTCCGGCATCAAGCATTACATAGATGAACTGACCAGATATAAAACACCTGCTGAGATTATGAATGTACTTTTCAACGATTATATTGAGAATATCGTGGACAAGGCGTATCATCGGCTGCTCACCTCGGACAATGTCTCAAAATTCCGTCCGGAGATTATAGAAAGGCTGGAAAGTAAAAGCCGGAGCAAGTCTTATGTGGAAAAAGCCAGCCGGGAGCTGGCGGGCATCCGGGAGATTCCGAAGGATGAGGCGGAGGAACTGGTCTACCACTACATTCATCAGGTGATAGACGCCTTTCAGAATATGGATGAGATTCTGTTAGAGATTAACCGCAAGAATACGCAGTATCAAAGAGCGGCAATCAACCGGGCAAAGTTTTATCTGATAGGCGGGGAAGATGTCCGAGGACAAATCAAAGAAATCCTGTCAGGAATGAACGAAGAAATCAACCGGGATGATAAGGATTTGAGCGGTATTTATCGAATTGAATTTATGGACGAGCTAATCCGGATTTACAGCTCTGCCGTTTTGGATGAAAAGTCTCTCTATACGCCGATTGAGGGGAAAAAGGCATTTGAACCGGAAATGCTTCTCTATGAAGAGCCGGATCAGGAGCTTCGGGATGAAAAAATGAGGCGGATGCTGGAAAAACTGGCAAAAGTTTTAAATCCGGAAAAGATAAATAATTATGTGGAGAAGCAGCTTGGTTACAGACAGGAAATGTCAGCTTCAGAACTGCCTTTGGAAAATACAGATGATTTTGTCAAAATGATTTATATCAGGCTTTATGGACAGAGAAAAAATATGAAGTATACGATTGCCGTAAAAGAGATGATAAAAAAGGATGGCTATCGTTTTACTGATTTTACGATATATAGAAAGGAGCATTGACAGGAATGGATATTCTGAATGGAATGCTGCAGCGCGATAAAGATGATTTTTCAAGAATCTGCAATCGCCTGTTAAGCTCTTGCTTTCTTTGTAAGAGAAATGAAACAAATAAGCCGGATTACTATTTTGTGATGAAATATAAAGAAAAGTTTTCGGAATGTTTTGCTCTTTTGGGATACCGTCTGGATATCAATGAGGAATACGGTGTCATCCAGCTGACAAATCCGCAGAATTATAACCGTTATAATATGAAACTGTTCGAATCCATTCTCCTGCTGATTCTTCGGATTCTTTATGACGAAAAAAGAAGAGAGCTTTCCGTTTCAGATGAAGTGATTGTAAATGTGGGGGATATTCATGAAAAATTTTTAAGTCTGAAAATCAGGGACAAGATGATTGATAAAACAACTTTTCGCAATGCAATCAGTACATTAAAAAGATTTCAGCTGATTGAAACCCTCGATTCCAATCTGACAGATGAAGAAGCGCGCATCATTATTTTCGATGCAATTCTGATGGCTGTCCGGGTGGAAGATATTAAGGCTTCTTATGAGAAACTGGAGATTTACAGAAAGGGAGGAAAAAACAGTGAAGAAGCTGATGAGGGTGAAGCTGATTAACTGGCATCGTTTTACGAACACGATGATTGAGTTTGAAAAATCCACTTTGATTTCCGGTGAAAATGGTGCCGGCAAGTCCACTCTTTTGGACGCGATACAGTTTGTGGTGATTTGTTCCACAAATTATTTCAATAAAGCAGCGCACGAGAATGGGAAGAGAAAACTGACAGGATATATCCGCTGCAAAACAGGACGGGAAAAGAGACCGTATGAACGTACCGGTGAAATCAGTGCACATATTGCATTGGAATTTTATGAGGAAAAAAGGGATAAATACTTTGTGGTGGGTGCAGTGGTGGATTCGGCCTCTGAAGGACAGGAAAAAACGGCAAGGTATCTGATGGATGGCATGCGTCTGGAAGATTCTCTTTTTTTCCAGGGAAAAACACCGAAGTCAATCAATCAGTTCAGAACTACGAATGCTAAGAAGATTAAACAATGGTGTACGACGGACAAAGAGGCCAGATCTATGATGAAAAACAGATTTGGACGAATCGAGGATAAGTTTTTCAGACTCATCCCAAAGGCCCTGGCTTTCAGGCCAATCGATGATATCAAAGATTTTGTTTATTCGTATGTATTAGATGAAAAAGAAGTGAATATTGATGTGCTGCGTGAAAATGTCCGCACGTATCAGGATTTGCAGCGTACATTAGAGAATGTAAAAATTCGTATTGGCAGATTGGAAAAAATCAATACCATGCATGATCAGGCAGTGGATGGCCTGCGTAAGGACAGTCAGTATGAATATTATCTTGCCAGAGTGGAATCCGATCTGATTGGTGAAGATATCAAAAGAATGCAGTCGGAAATACAGTCTGATATTCTCAGACTGGAGGAACAGAACAGACAGATTGATTCGGTGAGAGCAGAGCAGACCGAGAAGCAGGAGATTAGGGATGCTCTGAGGGCTGAGCTTGCAACGGATAAGGATTTTCTGGCAAAGGATGAACAGGAGAAAAGGCTGCGTTTATTGGAAGACAAAAAGGAAGAATTGCTGGCAGAGCGAGGAGTGCTCCAGGAAAGCATAGATGCGGCGAAGGGGCAGCTAAAGAAGCTGTTGGAGGTCAAAGAAAATGTAGATAACTCTGTAAAGCTTTGCTACAAAAAATTATGTGAAATAGACAAGGGCATCAACCTGGCGGAGATGAAGGATACGCTTTTGAATGTGATTGCCTATAAAAATGAAATGCGTGAGAAGATATTCAAAGAAAGAGCGGAAGTATCAGCGGAAGAAGCAAGGGTAAGCGGTCAGAAGCAAGAGCTGGACAGAAAAATAGAACAATTGATGCGGAAAAAGCTATCCTACGCAGAGGATGTCGAGCGTGTCAGAACGGCCATAAAAGAAGAGTTCCAGCGAATTGGCAGGACACCGGAGCCCCGTATTTTATGTGAGATGTTAGAAATCACGGATGATTCATGGAGAAATGCGGCAGAGGGCTATTTGAACACGCAGAGGTTTTTCATTTTAGTAGAACCGGATAGCTTTGATATTGCCCTGGGTATTTATGACAGGCTTCGAAAAGAGGGAAAGGCATATGGGGTCGGCCTTATCAATACACGGAATTTGGAGCAGTATGATACGGCGCCGGAAGGCTCGCTGGCTGCAATTGTCACCTCAAAAAACAAATATGCAAAACGCTATATCAATATGATTTTGGGTAAAGTACACATGTGCGCCCATTACCGGGAACTGAAAAACTATAGGACATCTATTACAAAGGAGTGTATGAAGTATCAGAACCATGTGGCCAGCGCCATAAAACCGGCCATTTTTGAAACCCCGTACATTGGTCAGAATGCGTTAAAGGTGCAGCTGGAACAGGCTCGGAAAAAGCGGGAAGAAGTTACAGAACAATTGATTCGGATTCATAACAGACTGGAGCAGATGGAATCTGTTCTGAAACCTTTGGAAACGGATCATGATACAGATATCAAGTACAGGCTGGATGTTATTGGGGATTTGCGCCAGGTTGATCTGGAGATCAATAAATGCAGAGAAAATATTGCGACTCTGGAGAAGAACTCTAATATGATTATGAAACAGGTACAGCTGTCAGCCCTGGAGAAAATACTGGGAGAGCTGACGGTTAAGCTGGATTCTTTGAACAGAGCGGCAGGCAAAACAGAAGAAAGAATCTCTCTCACAAAAGAGCAGGCAGCGGACGGGCAGATAAAGCATGCTGAAAGAGCTGCTATATACGAGGAATTGGGAAATAAAGCCGGAGATTCTCTGCCCATTTGGGAGCAGGAGTATAAAAAACACACGGAGGATAAGTCTTTCTCACAGTTTCGGGATAATTATTTTAAACAGAGAAAAGCGAATCAGACACGTGTGGATAGGGCCGTCGATTCTATGAAGGAATTCATGGGCGAGTATAAAACGGCTCATGATTTTGGGGCGCCGGCGACGATGGAAGGTTATCCGGATTTTGAAACAGAATATATGAAGCTTAAGAATTCGGAACTGCTGCAGTATGAAGGCAAAGTGGAGACGGCCAGATGTGCAGCGGAGGAAGAGTTCAGAGAGCAGTTTCTTTCGAAATTGCAGGAAAATATGAAGATGGCCCAGGGGGAATTCAAAGAACTGAATAAGGCGCTTGATGATATTATGTTCAGCAATGAAAAGTATGAGTTTCTATATATGCCGAGTAAAAGATACAGACAATATTATGAGATGATTATGGATGATTTTAATGCCATGCAGGGAGAATCCATTTTCAGTGGGCTGTTCCACGAAAATCATAAAGCGGTTATAGAGGAATTGTTTGAACGGCTGGCGCTGGATAATGAGAATAATGCCAGGGCTTTAGATGAATTTACGGATTATCGGACCTATATGGATTATGATATCCGTATCATTCATAGTGACGGAAATTATTCTCTGTATTCCAAAGTGTGTGAGGAAAAGAGCGGCGGCGAAACGCAGACACCGTTTTATGTGACAGTAGCTGCATCTTTCGTCCAGCTTTATAAAAATAATATCGGAGGAGAAGCGATAGGCCTTGTGCTGTTTGATGAGGCCTTTAACAACATGGATGATGAAAGGATCGGCGGCGTTCTGGAATTTTTAAGAAGGCTGCCGCTGCAGATTCTGATTGCAGCTCCTCCTGATAAAATACAGTATATCAGTCCGTTTGTTGAAGAAACACTATTGGTGATGACGGACGAAAAGGTAAGCTTTGCAGAGAGGTATATCAATGGTGCAGTATGATCGGAAAGTTTTAAATCACCTGTTGGATGCATATGAGAACAGTTTGTTGTCCACGGGGGAGAATAAACGGACCATACAGATAGAGTTTCGTTTTACAAAGACATCGATTCCGTCGTATTTTGATGAGAGCTCTGACGAATATGAAAACATTCATGTATTGATGAAGTTATTGGAAAGCAAAAAGCTGATCCGTATTATTTGGAAGGATAACAAGCAGGATTATGTGATTCGGAAAGTCCGGCTGACGACAGACCACATAGAAGAGGCTTATCAGTATGTTAGACGTAAGCCAAAGCGGGGATTGGAAGAAGAAAATGCTGCCCTGCTTCAGAAATATCTGAATGTGGAAGCGCCCGTCACGGCGGCTTTTGCCAGGTATCTTCTGGAACGGTTACAAACTCACAAGTCAGTAAAAGAATATATTGAGTTGGAGAATGGAAAGGAAACGGAAGAATTTCTCCGGGCATGTGTACTCGTAGAGCAGAATAGGAAGCCGTGCTATATCAGGGAATTTTCTATCAAGCATTTTCAGGATTCAAAGTATTTTGAGCGGATAGAAAGCCGTATTGCCAAAGTGTTCCGGCAATTTTCGGAGGAATACATGGAAATGGACACCCTGGAACTGTTAGCGGAATATGGAATTTACAGAACCCCTGATTATGTATATTTTAAGGGGGATGCCGGGATATCTATCGGTGGGAAAACCATAGATTTATCGCTGTTAAGACAGGGGATAGGCATTTCGGGGGAGGATCTTTCAAGCATCCGGTTTTCGGATTTGAGCAGGGTAAAAAAAGTGATTACCATTGAAAATCTCACCTCTTTTTTTAGATATTGGGAGGAAGACAGTCTTTTTATATACCTTGGAGGATATCATAACAGGATTCGAAGAACCTTATTAAAAATGATCTATGAGACAATCCCGAACGCAGAGTATTACCATTTTGGAGATATTGATGCGGGAGGATTTTCCATTCTGCTGGATCTGCGGAAAAAGACGGGAATTCCGTTTTTGAGTTACCATATGGATTTGGATACGCTGAAACAATATATGCAGTATGGAAAGTGCTTAACTGAGTCGGATCAAAAGCGATTGAGGAAAATAGGTAAAGAGAAAGAATTCTGCGAGATAATCGGATTTATGCTGGAAAAAAATATAAAGCTGGAGCAGGAATGCATTATTTAGGGTTGGCTGCAGCTTATGAATATGGGACTGTACAAGTATATAAATCGGCGTTTAAGGAGATATGAGAGATATGAGTAAGCTAAACAAAAGTTATTTGAGTGTTACCTTTCTGATCATGTTGATTGGCTGGGGAATATGCTTATTATGCAGTTTTAACGGAATTTTGCTAAATGATAACAAATGGCTATATGTACCATACCTATTAGGCGGATGGTCACCTACAATTGCGTCCTATTTATCATTAAAGAGCAACAACAAAGTTAAAGATATGAAAGACTGGTTGAAAAATATCTTTGATTTTAGACATAATATTTTTTCTTACCTTATGGTAGTGATTATGGCGATCCTATTTATTTTACCCCAATGTTTTATTTCCGGGTATGAAAACGGAGCACCTGTCTTTGCAATTATCGTTATGATTCCTATAATGCTTGTCGGGGGCGGATTAGAAGAAGCAGGCTGGCGCTATATTCTTCAGCCGGAATTAGAGAAAAAGTATTCATTCACTTTATCAACTATTATAGTTAGTATTATTTGGTGGTTATGGCATTTGCCTTTATTTTACATACAAGGAGTATTTCAATATGGGCAAAATTATTTCGCATTTGGAATAAGCATATTAGGATTAAGCTTTGCTTTGGCAAGTATAAGAAAAAATACGGGCAGTGTATGGCTTTGTGTTTTATTTCATTGTATTGAAAATTCGTTATCGGGGATTTATGTTATCAATGATAATATATGGGGAAATATAACTGCATCCACAATTTTGATTTTATGTTCCTGCGCTTTAGTAAAAATCAATGAATTGAAAGTTTTATGCAAATAAAATCGAGAAAAATGTCAAAAAAGTTAGTTGTACAAAGAATAACAACATGAAGTATGTATTATAAAAATATTGCATAAAGACGCTGAACATGATAATTTTGTAACTGTAGTTTATGTACACCCAGGGGATGCTGTGGGAAACTATATCACGGGTGTATCATAGAAAAAGGCAGGACAAAATTTATGAAAAAGAAAGCGCTTAAAATAACAGGTGCTGTCACAGCAGCATTTGGTATCTTTATGACATTCGGCTGGTCTTTTTTTGACCTGATCATTCACTGTGGAAACAGAAAATATCAGACAAAAAAGAGATGGTTTCAGCTATCCCACACGAGAATTAATCATCCAAGGGATAAATTTGAAAAGGAATACGAGGAGGGTAAAGCCTGGTGCCGGCAGCAGAATATGCAGGACTGCTATATCAGAAGCGCGGACGGTCTGCTGCTGCACGGGTTTTATCTGCCGGCGGCGAAAGCAAAACGGTATGTTCTGTTAAGCCACGGATACAAGGGCAGCGGTTTTGGAGATTTTGCCTATATCGCAAAGTTCTTACACGAAAACGGGTGCAGCCTGCTCTTTATTGATCAAAGGTGCTGCGGATTGAGCCAGGGAAAATACATTACCTTTGGGGCAAAGGAACAGTGGGATGTGCAGCAATGGGCGTATTATATTGCGAAAAGAAATAAAGAGAAGCTTCCCATTTATCTTTATGGGGAATCTATGGGGGCGTCAACAGTACTAATGGTGTCGGGACACAAGCTGCCAAGAGAAGTAAAAGGGCTGATTGCAGACTGCGGCTTCCATTCCATGAAAGGACAGCTTCGGGACATTGCCGCCAACTGGTTCCACTTAAACTGGGTGGAATTGCTGCTGCTTCGGGTGGATTTGTTTTGCGGGCTTTTGGCAGGCTTCCACATGAAAGATGCGGACACAACAGATGCAATGAAAACCAATCAAAGGCCTGTTTTATTTTTTCATGGGGGAAAGGATTCTTATGTGGAGCCTGAGAACACCCGGTATAACTATGCATTGTGCCGGGCCCCTAAGGAGCTTGTCATTGTACCGGAGGCGAGGCATCTGTGCAGCTCTTATGTAGAACCGGAATTGTACAGGCGCAGGCTCCTTGAATTTTTTGAAAAAAATGACAGCTTATAACGTCAGCTTAACAGGCTGGCGTTTTTTTGCCTTTCCGGCAGGATCGGCACTTGAGAAAAGGCAGACAGGATATCAGGTAAGATTTCAGTCAATTTTATGTAAAGTGTTTGTTAACTCCCCAATGGGGTAGAAACCCAAAAGAGAATGTGTTAATTTTACAAAAGGACAAGGAAACAGGAGGTTATCAATGAAAGAATATTATCCTTTAACAGCAGCGCAAAAATTGCACTATAACTGGATGAAAACATACAAAACGCAGCAGGTATCAGGAGTCAGTGTTGTGGCGTCTTTACAGGCACAGTTGGATTTTGGGCTTTTAAAGAAATGTATCCAGCTGGAATTTGAGCGTTACGGCTGTATGCGGATCCGGTTTACAAAGCCTGACAAAAAGGGCGAGATAAAGCAGTACCTTGCGGCAAAAGAGACAAGAGATATCCCTATAAAGGATTTATCCGGCATGAGTATGGCAGAGGCAGACAGCCTGATGCAGCAGTGGGCTTACGAAACCTTCGATGGGGATGATATTCCCCTGTGTGACGTAACAATGGTAAAACTTCCTGAGGGCTATAACGGATTTTTTATACATATGGATCACAGGCTGATTGATTCCTGCGGGTTGGTGGTGATGGTTAACGACCTCATGCAGCTTTATACCCATTACAGATTTAAATCCCCTTATCCGGATAATCTGGCAGATTTTGAAGAAGTTCTGGCAAAGGATTTAAAGCGGGCAAATAACGAGAAGCGTTTCGCCAAGGATAAGAAATTCTGGGACGATCAGTTGGACGCCTTAGGAGAACCGCTTTATTCCGATATCCAGGGGCCCTCAGTTTTAGAAGAAGCAAGAAAGCTTCACGGCAATCCCGGCTTAAGAGCGGCAGATATTGAGCTGAAAAATTTATTCGTGCAGGTAAAGGATTATTATTTAGAGCCGGAACCTGCGAAAAATCTCATGGATTTCTGCATGAACCACCAGCTTTCCATGACCAACCTTTTACTGCTGGGAATCAGAACTTATCTGTCAAAGGTCAATAACGGGCAGGAGGATATCACCATTGAGAACTTTATCTCCAGGCGCTCCACCCATGACGAGTGGACATCCGGAGGCAGCAGAACGATTATGTTCCCATGCCGGACCGTGATTTCTCCTGAGACCGATTTTTTGTCGGCGGCATATGAGATTCAGAATGTCCAGAACCGTATCTATATGCACAGCAATTACGATCCGGCGCTTATCAAAGAGGAAATGAGGAAACGCTACCATACACCGGAACATACGGCCTATGAAAGCTGTTACCTTACCTACCAGCCCATGCCGGTAAAGCTGGAAAATCCGCACCTCGTCCGGATTCCGCAGCATTTTAAATGGTTTGCCAACGGTGCGGCCACCAAAAAAATGTATCTGACCGTATCCCACACAGAGGATCATGGCATGAATTTTTCTTACCACTATCAGACGGCGCACTTAGAGGAGCATGACATGGAATTGTTATATTACTATATGATGCGTATTCTCTTCAAGGGAATTGCAGAGCCGGATATGAGCATTGGCGACATTATGGAGCAGGTTTAAGTTTTGTAGAAATGTATTTTGCGGCTTTACCCTTTAGTGCCATCGCGCAGCGATTTTGAACAGTAATATCCTATCTGTGCACAAATCGATTTACAGACGCATGCATTTGCGGCTGGAAATTGATTTATACAAGGGTGTACAGATAGGATATTACGGAACTGGAATAGGAGGATGATTATATGACACAGGAAATGCAGTTTAAAACAATTATCGCACAGTATTGCGAAGTAAAACCGGAGGAAATGACAAATGATATGCGGTTCCGGGAAGATTTGGGCTTTAGCTCCCTTGATTTTATGTCCTTTCTGGGAGAACTGGAGGATACCTTTGATGTAGAGCTGGAAGAAGAACAGGCATTACACGTCTTTACCATTGGGGAGGCGCTGGCATTATTAGAAACATTGCAGCAGTAAAACGGCTGTGTGCCTTGGAACACAAGCGGAACGATTGGAAAATGGAGGTTTATAATAGGAATGCTGATACTGGATATCCTGGAGGAAAGCGAAAAAAAGTTTTCAGAAATAAAGGCGGTAAAATGGCTGAAGAAAAAAGAGATATATGAGATAAGCTACCATGAAATCATGGAGAATGTCATGCTGGTAAGAAAAGGGCTGTCGGCAGAAGGCTTTCAGGGAAAACATATTGCCCTTATTGGCGGCAGTTCTGTGGAATGGATAGAAAGCTATCTGGGAATCATTACAGGAAAAACAGCTGCCGTTCCCCTGGATGCAATGCTGCCGATGGAGGAGCTGGCAGATCTTATCAACCGTTCCGATTCGGAAGCGCTTTTCTTAAGTCCGAAAAACAAGGGGATTTTGGAAGGGATTTTAGCGGAATGTCCGAATTTGAAAAAAGTCTGGCTTTTACAGGAGGAAGAGGCGGAATTTTCTGATGAGAGAGTGGCCTCCCTTGGTGAATTAAAAGAAGTGGGCAGGGAGAGCAAGGCAGAGCCCCGGCGGCCGGAAGCAGAGGATACCGCAACCATTATTTTTACCTCCGGAACCACCGGAAAGAGCAAGGGAGTTATGCTGACCCAGAGAAATCTGGCATCCAATGTGCTTTCAGTGGATTTCGAAGCGAAGCCGGGGACGGTGATTCTCACAGTGCTTCCCATTCACCATGCGTTCTGTCTGGTGATGGACTGGCTAAAGGGATTTTCTCTGGGAGCAACGGTGTGCATCAACGATTCCCTTATGCACATGGTAAAAAACATGGGTATCTTTAAGCCGGAGATTATCCTTATGGTGCCTCTGATGGTGGAAACGATTTACAAGAGGCTTTCCGCTGCCAGCCCCCTTATTCCAAAAAAAATAGCGGCGGCAAAGGCATTTGGCGGCAATTTAAGGATTATCATTACCGGAGGCGCCCATCTCGACCCCTTTTACATTGATAAATTTGCAGATTATGGGATAGATATTTTTGAGGGATACGGCATGTCAGAATGTTCTCCGGTTATCAGCTCGAATACACCGAAAATCCATAAAGCAGGCTCTATCGGGAAACCCCTTTCAAACGCCCAGGTTTCCTTTGCGGACGGTGAAATTCTGGTAAGGGGCAGCAGCGTAATGAAGGGCTATTACAAAATGCCGGAAGAGACGGCAAAAGCCCTGCAGGACGGCTGGCTTCACACGGGGGATAAGGGATACTTAGATGAGGATGGTTTCCTGTTTATCAACGGGCGTATTAAAAATCTGATTATTCTTTCAAACGGAGAGAATATTTCTCCGGAGGAAATTGAAAATAAACTGGCCTTAAGCAAACTGGTGGGGGAAGTGGTTGTGACAGGGGAAAACAACGGACTTACTGCAAGAATTTATCCGGATCAGGATGTGGTATCCGCTAAGCATATGAGTGAAGAAAAAATAAGAGCAGAACTGCAGGCATTTCTGGATAAATATAATAAGTCTCAGCCGACCTATCGTCAAATTACAGGACTTGTGGTGCGGAAAAATCCGTTTATCAAAAGCACTACAAAAAAGATTAAACGCCAGGAGGCCATGATTGACGAGCCATAAGCTCCCCAAATACTTTCTTATCTGAATTTTGCTGTTTTGGACAGCAATTCAGGACATAAAAGGAAGCATACCTGCAGTAAAAGCCTGAGTCAGAATGTCAGCGACAGCTTCCGCAGGTACTGTAAAATTGTCCTTGGTCCATTTATGGAGCACGCCGAGAGTGCTGCCGATGGTACAGGCAACCATATAAGAGAGTTCCTCTTTGCTGTGGCAGGAAGGAGTTGTATTCTGGGTGACTTCTGCTACATAACGGTGGAACATGGTCAGCGCTTTTTCTAAAAATTTGTTCCCTCTGGGGCTTCGGAGCAGATTCGCCAAAAATGGATTGTTCATGGTGTAGTCACAGATGGTCACAAAGAATGATTTGCAAATATCCGTATCATTTTTCGGATGAAATGTTTTCATAAGAGAAAAGATATCGTCAATGGTCTTATCTTCAATGGAGGTCACTAGAGCCGGAATGTTTTCGTAGTGGTTGTAAAAGGTGCTTCGGACAATTCCGGCCTTCTTTATCACATCAGACACGGTTATTTTGTCTAAATCCTTTTCTTTCAAAACCAGAAAAAACGCATCACAAATGGCTTCATCGGCTACATAATATCTTTCGTCCTGAATTCCATGCTGCATATCATTCTCCTTTCACTGATTTGCACATGCTTTCTGTGCATAAAGGGATACCCGTAGGGTGTTTCACTGATTTGCACATGCTTTCTTTATCATAGGGGTTCTTTTAATTATAGCATAGGAAATTCCGGGAAATAAAGGGGAATATGTACGATACATAAGCTTTAAACATTTGAAGTGTTACTGTTCACTCCGTGACCAGTAACATTAAGGAGTCTGCCGGCACATGTTCCTTTGGTGCCGGTGGACTTTCTCCGTTAAGGTATGTTATTATTAAGAAAAACGGAGAGCAGAAATCATACAATGGATAATCTTACAAAAGAGCAGCGCCATAAAAACATGCAGAATATCCGGAATAAAGATACCAAAATAGAGATAAAGCTGCGGAAAGCATTATGGAAAAAGGGATATCATTACAGGAAAAACTTTGCAGATCTTCCGGGCAGGCCCGATATTGCCCTGACAAAATATAAGATAGCGGTTTTCTGCGACAGCGAATTTTTTCATGGAAAAGACTGGGAAGTATTAAAGCCGAGGATATTAAAAGGCGATAACAGCAGCTACTGGGTAAAAAAGATAAGCAGGAATATGGAGAGAGACGATGAGGTTAATAAAAAACTGCTGTTTTTAGGATGGACCGTCATACGTTTTTGGGGAAGAGATATCTTGAAAAACACAGACGAATGCATAAAAGTCATAGAGGAAGCAATACAGGATATCCGATTCCCCGATGACTGGGATGAAAAGGAATAGATTGCTTTTGCCCGTTTCGTAGAATATAATTAGGAAGGAAAGCGTAACAGTCCGATTACATATCCGGCATACCCGAAGGGGTATGGACTGTTACATAAAGGCAGGTGTAAAGATGGACAACAGGCGGAATGTCATAGATTTGTTCTGCGGCTGCGGCGGACTGTCATATGGATTTGAACGGGCAGGATACAGGATTCTTCTGGGAATTGACAATGATGCAAAAGCGCTGGAAACGTTTGAACTGAATCACAGAGGCGCAAAAACCATATGCGGTGATATTACGCAGATTACATATGAAAAGGATATAAAGCCGCTGACAGGAGAAAAGAAAATAGACGTGATTATCGGCGGACCGCCGTGCCAGGGAATGTCGCTGTCCGGACCGAGAAGATTTGACGATCCGAGAAATAAGCTTTATTTATCTTATATCCGGTTAGTTGAGGAAATACGGCCGAAGGCATTTGTGATAGAAAATGTGCCCGGGTTAGTGGGCCTGTTCGGCGGGCAGATAAAGGACAGTATCATTGAAAAATTCACGGATATGGGTTATTCCATTCAATACCGGATTTTATGCGCGGCGGATTACGGAGTTCCCCAGAATCGAAAAAGAGTTGTGTTTGTAGGGCTGAAGGACGGAGTGTTTGAATATCCGGAGAAAGAAAAAGATACTGTTACCTGCAGCATGGCCCTTGCCGATCTCCCCCCTTTGGAAAATGAACTGGGGACGGAGCCTGCAGAGTATATCTGCGAACCGCAGAATCCTTACCAGAAGCTGATGCGGCTCAGATCAAAAAAAGTGCAGAATCATGTGGCGGCTGCCCATTCGGAAAAAGTCCGCAGCATTATTTCTCTGGTTCCGGACGGGGGAAACTATAAGGATCTGCCGGAGGAATATAAAGGCACCAGGAACTTTCATGTTGCATGGACAAGGTTTGCCAGCAGCAGACCGGCGCCTACGATTGACACCGGACACAGGCATCATTTTCATTATAAATACAACCGTGTACCCACGGTAAGAGAATGTGCAAGGCTGCAGTCTTTTCCGGATGACTTTATCTTTCTGGGAAATAAAACACAGCAGTTTCGGCAGGTGGGCAATGCAGTTCCGCCGCTGATGGCACAGAAGATTGCAGAGCAGCTGCAAAAAAGCCTTCAGCAGAACCCGGAAAATATCAGGGAAAAGAGCATGGAGAAAAGCAGGGAAGAGAACCCGGGGGATAAAATGACAGAATACAGCATTCCGGAGGAATACTATTTCCGGATTCATCATGTGAGGCCGAGATTCAAAGGCGATATTGAGAATGTGCTTATTTATATGGCAGAGGAAATATCTGCCGTGGGAGAACTGGAGACAGAAGAATTTGTGAGTAAAATCAACCGGGCAATTTACCGGTATCCGGGAAATGCACACCGGGAGCTGAAGACCGTCAATAACTGGCGGACGGAAATCTCGGCATTGTTCGGATTCATAGAACATACAAAAACGACGGACAGGCCTGGAAGAAGAGCAGTTGAGCTTGCAGAAAGCCAGGATCTGGTAGCGGCATTTAAAGTATTTCTGTATAATTTTCAATATCCGGGGGCGCATATTAAACCCAGGGAAGTACTGGAGCAGATTAAGGCAGGCATTCATTTTAAACCGGCCCGGTACATTCTGCAGGTACTAAGATGTGCAAATGCAGACGCATCCGCTCCTGTGGGTTTGACAAAGGCGGAGGTATGCCACTGTATATTTAATGATCTGCGTGTGACCCGGGATCATGAAGGAGCAGAGAATACCTGGAAGCGCATAAAAGATAACAGGGCAGGGAAGCTTCAGTATGACTGGACAGGGGATGTGATCCGGTATGCCGGAGATATTGTTGATTATATGGAGACGGCCAACCTTTTGAAGACGTATGACGGCCGGATGTATTATCTCAATACGCTGGAAGAAGATGCCGTTATTAAATTCTGTGAGTCATCAGAATGGTTTTCCGGTTACGACGCAATGATAGAACGGCGTTCTGGCAGCATTGATGCGGTTAAAAACTGTATCAACGACTGGTTTGCATACGTAAACCGGCATATGGAAGATACGGACTTCTCTACGGATATTCTTTCTTATATTGCAGATGACGAGGAAGAACTTAAGAGACTGAAGGAACATGCAGAGCAGGGGGAAGAAGTTTTTGAACAGGAATCTGCCATACGTGAAGATTTGATCGGACAGCGCATTGCAGAGGATATGGGGCAGTTTACGACAAAGGACATCGGCGACATCGGAGAAAGCCTGGTTCACGGACATGAATGCATGCGTATGAAGATTGGCGGGAGAGAAGACCTGATACACTTGATTAAGAGAATTCCCACACAATTTGCCGTTGGGTATGACATCGGTTCTGTGGAATTAGACGGGAGAAAGCGCTATATTGAAGTAAAGACTACGATCAGCTCCAAACCGCTTCACTTTAACAGAATTCATCTGACGAAAAATGAGTGGAGCACGGCGGAGAGCTTGAAAGACAGATATTATGTGTACAGGCTGTTTCTCAGTAAATCAGAGCGGAAACTTCTGCTGCTCCAGGATCCGGTCGGATTATACAAACGTGATGAAATCAATATGATTCCCAGTGACGGAGCGGATGTTGTCTTTGATCCCAAAAAGGTCGGGGAATTTGAGGAGCTGCTTACATGGAAAAACTGAGAGTAGCATCATTGTTCTGCGGCTGCGGCGGAACGGATATAGGAATTCTTGGAGATTTTGATTTTCTGGGAAAGCATTATGCGTCCAACAATATGGAAATTGTATATGCAAATGATATTGATGATAAGGCCTGCAGTATTTTCAAGGAAAATTTTCACATTGAGCCGGACAACAGGGACATAAGGGGAGTGAAGTCAGAAGAACTTCCGGAGTTTGATATTTTAACGGGAGGATTTCCCTGTCAGTCCTTTTCCATAGTAGCTCAGAATCCGAAACGCCTGGGCGTTAAGGATGAAAAAGGGAAATTGTTTTTTGAGATGTGCAGAATCTTAAGGGAAAAACAGCCCAAATGCTTTATTGCAGAGAATGTGAAAGGGATTTTAACGGCAAATAAACGGAATGCATTTCCCCTTATTTTAAAGGAATTTGAAGAAAGCGGATATGACGTAAAGTATGATATATTAAATGCAGCCAATTACGGAGTTCCGCAGAAAAGGGAGCGCGTGATTATTGTAGGATTCCGAAAGGATCTTCATATTGAATTTGAATTTCCGAAAGCCGTGATCCGTGAGACAGAAAGATTTGAACCACTGAAAAAGGTGATTGACAGCTCTGTAGACGAAAAGTATTTCTTCAGTCAGAGAGCAGTAGAGGGGATGCTCCGCAGGAGGGAAAGCATGAACAAGGGGCGTGCTCAGGATATATCAAAGCCCTGTAATACTGTGGGAGCCCATCTTGCCAAGGTATCCTTAAACAGTACAGACCCGGTGCTTCTGATTGGGGAAAGGTATCGAAGATTTACGCCCAGAGAGGTGGCAAGGATTCAGTCATTTCCGGAAAAATTCCAGCTGACATGCAGCGAGGCCGCTCAGTACCGGGCACTGGGGAATGCGATTCCGCCGGTCATGTTCTGGTATGTGGCGGATGCGGTAAAAAATGCTTTTGTTCAGAATAAATTAATATAATACATTTACAATCTGTAATTTTACAGACATGGAGGCAGACATGTACCGCATTTATATGATAGAAGACGACCAGGGGATCCTGGACGCAGTGAAAACCAGAGGTGAAAAATGGGAGCTTCAGATCTGCGGGGTCAGAAACTTCCGCAAAATCCTCACAGAGTTTTCGGAAATACAGCCGCACCTTATATTAATGGACATTGGTCTTCCCGCCTTTGACGGCTACTACTGGTGTACAGAGCTGCGAAAGCTCTCCAATGTTCCGATCATATTTTTGTCCTCCGCCTCCGACAACATGAACATGGTTATGGCCATGAGCATGGGCGGAGACGACTTTGTGGCAAAGCCCTTTGACATGGACGTGCTCATCGCAAAGATCCAGGCGCTTCTGCGCCGCACCTACGATTTTGCAGGAACCATGCCGCTCCTTGAGCACCAGGGAGCCTTCCTCAATATGGAAAATGCGACGCTGACCTACCGGGATACAGTTATTGATCTGACAAAAAACGAACACAGGATTCTTGCCCTGCTCATGGAAAACAAGGGTCGGATTGTCAGCCGGGAGCGCCTTATGGACCTCTTATGGGAATCCGACTGCTATATAGATGATAACACATTGACTGTCAACGTAGGCCGTCTGCGAAAAAAGCTTGAGGCAAACGGTCTTCCCGGTTTTATTCGTACAAAATTCGGCGAAGGCTATTATATAGGGGAGGAACCGGCATGAGCTTTGTGCTTCACTATGTACGAGAGCATCTGGGCCTCTTTTTGTTAGAGCTTGGCTTTGCGGTGATTTTCGGGCTTGTATTTTATCTGTATCATCTGCCGCTTTGTGCAGTATTGTATCCTGCCCTTATCTGCGTAGTATTTGGCGCTGTCTGTCTGGGCGTCTCCATATACCAGGCATATAAAAAACACGGATTATTAGAAAAACTGGCAGCCGTCCGGGGAAATATGGTGCAGAATGAACTTCCGATACCCAAAACTGCGGAGGAAAGGGATTACCAGACTGTTATCCGGAAGCTGTGTCTGGAAATGCAGGCCATGGAGCAGCAGTATACGGATTCCGGCCGGGAAATGACAGATTATTTCACCATATGGGTTCACCAAATCAAAACGCCCATTGCCTCTATGCGTCTAAACCTGGAGGCCGAGGATACCAGGCTTTCCCAGAGGCTGAAATCCGATCTGCTTCACATAGAGCATTATGTGGAAATGGTGCTTACCTATTTTAAAATGGGCTCTGAGTCTACAGACTATGTATTTACTACGGTCAGCCTGGATAAAATTATACGGGAGAACATCCGGAAGCTCAGGGGAGACTTTATTATCAAGAAGCTCCGGCTGGTGTATGAACCTACGGATGAAACCGTAGTATCCGATGAAAAATGGCTCTCCTTTGTCATCGAACAGCTTCTCTCCAACGCACTGAAATATACCGCCCGGGGTTCCATCACCATCGCCCTCGAGCAGCCAAAGACCCTCGTCATCCGCGACACGGGAATCGGCATAGCGCCCGAAGATCTGCCCCGTATTTTTGAAAGGGGTTATACCGGCGGCAATGGACGCCGGGACAAACGGGCCAGCGGATTGGGGCTGTTTCTCTGCAGAGAGATATGTAAACGCCTGGGTGCTGAGATTTCCGTAACATCCCGGATAGAGGCGGGAACAACTGTGAAAATAAATCTAAGCCAGGAACCGCTTGAAAACATTTAGGAATTAGGGCTGTTCCTTACAATAATGTTAGAAATGAAAGGGAAATGTAAGCCGATTCAATGGAATGCAGTTCCTTTTTTTGTTAGGATAGAGGCAGAAAAGCAAAAGGAGGCATTCATACATGAGTATTTTAGAGGTAAAAGGATTAAAAAAGATATACACCACACGCTTCGGCTCAAACCAGGTGACAGCCCTCCGCAACGTAAACTTTTCTGTAGAGCAGGGAGAATATGTGGCCATCATGGGAGAATCCGGTTCGGGAAAGACTACGCTGCTGAACATTCTGGCAGCTCTGGATAAGCCCACCGGCGGTTCCGTTCTCTTAAACGGAAAGGACATCACGAAAATATCGGAAAAACAGCTTGCAAAGTTCCGCAGAAGCAGTCTGGGTTTTGTATTTCAGGAATTTAACCTCCTGGATACTTTCAGCTTAGAGGACAACATTTACCTGCCTCTGGTTCTGGCAGGAGCCCCCTATGAGGAAATGCACCGAAGGCTGGTACCGATTGCAAAAATGCTTGGTATCTCGGAACTTCTGAAAAAATATCCCTACGAGGTATCTGGAGGTCAAAAGCAGCGTGCCGCCGTAGCCAGGGCTCTTATCACAAAGCCTCATCTGATCCTGGCGGATGAACCGACCGGCGCCCTGGATTCCCGTGCATCCGACGAACTTCTGCGTCTGTTCGGAGCCGTCAATGAGAGCGGTCAGACCATCCTGATGGTTACCCACTCGGCCGCCGCAGCCAGCCGGGCCAAATGTGTTCTGTTTATCAAGGACGGAGAGGTATTCCATCAAATCTGCCGGGGGGAGGACAGCGACGAACAGCTGTACAGGAAAATCACGGACACACTGACGATACTGATGACAGGCGGTGAGCACAGATGAAAAAAGGGATTTACAGAAGACTTGCGGTAACAGGAATTAAGAAAAATAAACAGCTCTATTTTCCCTATCTTCTGTCGGGGACGGTAATGGTTATGGTATTCTATATTCTTGCGTTTCTCGCGGCATCCGATATGGTCCACAATCTGCGGGGCGGAGAGGCCATGACATCACTGCTCATCTGCGGAGAGGTTATGATAGGAGTGTTTTCCGTCCCGTTTTTGTTTTACACAAGTTCTTCATTGATGCGGAAGCGCAAAAAAGAATTCGGCCTTTATAATATTCTCGGCATGAACAAGGGTAACATCCTTGCAAGCCTTATATGGGAGACCCTGATAACCTATGGAACAGCGGTTTTCGGCGGTTTATTCTTCGGCGTGCTGTTTTCCAAGATTGCAGAACTCGGCCTGGTGAATATTATGGAGGAAGAAATCAATTACCGTATTTATATTGAGTGGAAGGCAGTTCTGACGGCACTTGTACTCTACGCCGGAATTTATTTTTTCATTTTTCTTAACATCGCGCGGCAGATTTATCATAACAATCCCATAGAGCTTCTTCACAGCGAGGCAGCCGGAGAGCGTCCTCCCAAAAGCCGGTGGATACTGGCCGCGGCCGGTCTGGCGCTTACGGCAGGCGCTTATGTGTGGGCAGTGCGGATTGATAATCCCCGGGAGGCGCTGATGCAGCTTATGGTGATTGCCGGGGTTGTGATTATCGGAACCTACCTCCTCTTTATCGCCGGCTCCGTGTTTTTGTGCGGATGGCTGAAAAAGAGGAAGCATTATTACTACCGGACTGCTCATTTTGTAACCGTATCTTCCCTGTCCTACCGGATGAAGCGGAATGGCGCAAGTCTCGCCTCCATCTGCATCCTTGCCACGGTTATCCTTGTGGCCCTGGTGGGAACGGCAGGCTTTTATGCAGGAGCTGACGATATCATTGAGCATCATTATCCCTATGATCTGGGGATTACGATAGAGACAGGCAGGATAGAACAGGAGGGGGCAGGCCGGACATACCAGGCGGAAATAGAGGCGGTTTTGAAGGATGCAAATGCAAAGGTGTCAAAGGCCGTCGCAGTCCATGAGGTAGGAATTGATGCGCCTGTCGAGGACGGTGTCCTGGATCTGGGCATTGACATTTATCAGAACGCGCCGAAAGAGGGAAATGTGGACGAATGGAACAAATATCTGGAAAACTATGTATGTGTCCGCATCCTTTCTCTGGAGGACTACAACCGTCTCTGCGGCACTTCGGAGGAGCTTAAGGACGGCGAGGCTTTCCTTGCCGGAGGGAAGCGTTCGGCTGAGGTCAAAAGCATCCAAAACTGGGACGGAACGGAATATACCGTTAAAAAGACAGTAAAGCAGATGCCGGAATTATCTGCATTTGAACTGTACGGCAGCTACTCCGATATGATGATGGATTACATGGTGCTTGTGGTTCCGGATTTGGACAGGATGTGGGGATCTTTTGATGCCGCTGCCTGGAGCATAAAAAACCAGGTCTTATGCTTTTGGGAATATGGCGCAGTGCTTGCGGAGGAGCATGACCGGCAGCTTGCCATCGGCGATATCTGTGAGGAGCAGCTTCAGAAAATGCTGGGAGAGGAAGGAACGCCGGGTTATACCTATTATACGAAGGCGGCAAAATGGGCGAGAATGAAAAGCCTTGCCGGAGGCGTATTGTTTCTGGCTCTTGCCATCAGCATGGTATTTGTCTTTGTGGCAACTCTGATCATGTATTACAAGCAGATTTCTGAGGGTTATGAGGATCAGAGACAGTTTTCTATTATGCGGAAAATCGGCATGACGAGAAAAGAGATACGCCGCAGCATCAACTCTCAGATGCTCACGGTATTCTGCCTGCCCCTTGTGATGGCGGGAATCCATCTGGCCTTCGCGCTGCCGGGCATTTACCAGGTGATGAAGGCGAGTGTGCTGGACAACAGACCTCTGCTCATTCGGACCGCAGCAGTGAGCTTTCTGGTGTTTGCCGCAGCGTATGCTCTTGTTTATCTGATAACGACTAAGACTTATTTTAAGATTGTGAATCGGGAGGTGAGGGAATAACCCGGGAAATGTTTTTGTATTTTTAAAATTATTTGGTATAATGTAAGAAAATACTTGAAGTTTCCTAAGAAAATATAAAGAAATATCGAATCCTTGTCTGTAATAATAAAGATAAGAAAAAGAAATAGTAACCGTTTGGCCTTGGAATGAACCAGCAAAAGGCCGGACGGTTACGTGTATTCTTATATTGGGGGAAGAAAGCATGAGACAGGATGACAGAAGATATCAGAACAGCAGGGAGGAGCGCGGAAGCCGGAGCCGCAATACGCAGCAGGGCCGCAGCCGGCGCAGTTCCTCTCATCCGACGCAGAGGCGGTCCGATGCAAGACGTGCGGCTGCCGGTTACTGGCCGGACAGGCTGGAAGTAGAGCAGAGAAGAGCACAGGAGAGAAAAGAGCAGGAACGGCGAAGAAAAATCAGGCTTCAGCGAAAGCGCAGAGCCAAAATCCGTAAGCTTGCGGCTCTGTTCACAGCTGTTTTGTTTGGCACGGCCGTATTCCTGGCCTTAAAGCTGGGGAAAAACTGGACTGCAGAGCCGGAAGTAAAGGAGGAAAAAATAGACATTGAAAAGCTTGCCGAGGAAGATGAGTACCCGGAGAGCCTTTTAAAGCTTCTGGAGAAAAATCCGGAAACCAAGGATTTTGTAATGAATTATCCTAAAAATAAAGACAAGCAAGTGGATATTGACATATCAAAAGAGGTCACTCAAGGGAAAATCCCTCTGTTTCTCCAATGGGATGAGCGCTGGGGATACGAGACCTACGGGGATGATTTCCTTGCCCTTACCGGCTGCGGCCCCACCTGCCTGTCCATGGTGCGCTGCGGCTTAAGCGGTGACAGTACCTGGAATCCTTATAAAACAGCCCGTATGGCGGAGAACGGCGGTTACTACGTGTCCGGAACCGGTTCCTCCTGGGATCTCATGACTCGGGGAGCGTCCGAGCTTGGGCTGAACTATGAGGAGGTTATCTTTGACGAAGAGCACATCAAAGCGGCCCTGGAGGCAGGCATGCCCATCATCTGTGTAGTAGGTCCGGGAGACTTCACGGACAGCGGACACTTCCTGGTCCTCACAGGCGTAGATGAGGAGGGAAGAATCATCCTTAACGATCCCAACAGCAAAATACGCAGCAAAGAAGCCTGGGACATCAACCAGCTGATGAGACAGATCAAAAACCTGTGGGCCTACAGTTACCAGGGGGCGGAAGGGGAATAGAGTGGAGAAAAGAAAGGCCTGTCCGGCTTCTCGGCGGCTGCTGCCAGAACAGCTGCACAGGGTTACATAAATTGTCGAAAATAGTTGCATTTCCTCAGATTTCATAATAAAATAGTCCTGTATACTCACAAAAACGGCAGGGCGCGTTTTTAACTGCCGTTGATAAGAATATATGAGGAGAGAAAAGGTATGAAACACAGATTTTCAAGAGTTCTTGCAGGAGCTTTGGCAGCAATACTGGTGCTTTCTTCCGGAAGCAGCACCGTATTGGCCGGAGCAGATCAGAGGTATGCAGCTTCAGGGGTTATTAATACAGGAGAACCGGAAAAAACAGAAGATTCGGAGGGAATCACACAACCCTCTGAGAATAATACAACAGAAGGGACAGTACAGGCTCCCGATACAGCTCCGGGCGGGTCTGAGGGAGATACTGCGCCGCCGGACGGGAAAGACGGGGGACAGGCTTCGGACGAAAGCGATGCGCCGGAGGACGGAGGGGAACCGGAAGAGAATAAAAATCAGAATTCCAATCCTGCTGACACGTCTCGGGAGACGGAACAGACGGAACCCCTGCAGCCCGTTCCGGGGTCTGTAGAGGTGCAGATTTTTTCGGGAATTGAAGTTCAGAGGGATCAGAATTTTAATGTGTCATTAGAGGGCGTATCTGCTCACAGCACGACTGTAACCCTTCCGGGCTCAGAAGGGGAAGGAAGCCGGGAAGAAAAGGCGCCGGAAGCCTTTGCCCGGTTTGCGTATCTGGAAAGCGGTGAGTACACGCTGACTGTAACAGGCAGAGGCTATGCTCCTTACAGTCAGAAAATTACAGTAGCGAATCTGGGCAGCCGGGTACAGATCTACACCGGAAGCATCCCGCAGATAGATAAAAAAAATGTACATCCAGGCGTGATCCGTTATGGTGATGTGAACGGAGACGGAAAGATTGACAGCAAGGATGAAAAAACTATCTTAGATGCCATTGAGAGCGGCCAGTATAATGAAAGCTGTGATCTCAACGGAGACAATACAGCAGATCTGCTGGATTTAAACTATTATACTACTTTGTCAGAAGTAAAAGAACAGTCCTCCACACTGGAGAAGCTGATTCCGGAGGAAGCAATGACTCTGAAAGCAGTAGGCGGCACAAGGGTTGAGGGGGAACTGAGCAGTCTTTTAAGGGGCGGAACGGGAAACGTAGGCCTTGCTCCCGCTGGGGGAAGCGCCATATCCTGGGACACTCCGGCAGCAGTAGCGTTTGACTTCAGTAAATCAGAGAAGGCAGAGATCGACGGAATCGTAATCCAGTCGCCGATGAACAGCGAGTATGCCATCGAACAGGGAGAAGTCCGGATCTGCTATGAGGATGGCGGAGTGCTGAAATATGAGCATGTAAAGTTTTCGGCTTCCAATAATCTTCGTATGGTGAGCGCTGTTTATGAAGAAAGCAGTAAGTTTGAGGCGCAATGGGATCAGAACGGCGCTTTGTGTATTGATCTTGGCAGTAAAATCGCCGTTAAACATGTGATCCTGGTGATTACAAAGACAGCAAAATCCCAAAACCTTGCGGAAATTTCCAGAGTGGAATTCCTTAATGATATGGAGACCAGGATTCCGGAGCCGGCGGCAGATATTCCCACAGGACTTCGGGCGGAGCCGGCAAACAAATCCTTTACCATAAGCTGGAACAAGGCCAGCAATGTGACAGGCTACGAAGTATCTATCACAAGCGGCGGCAAGACGGAGTTTCGTAAAACTACTTCAACAAAGCTGACTATCAGCCAGTTTAACAAAGACAAGCTTGAAAACGGCACTGAGTATACGGTAAGCGTGCGCTCCACTAACGGGGAGTGGAAGAGCGCATACTGTACTGAGGCTGCAGTGGTGCCCAAGGCTGACAAAACGCCCCCTGCGCCCGACGGAGTATCGGTAAAGGGCAGTTATCGAAGCGTGGATGTGCGTTGGAAAAAGACCGAGGACGCAGACTGCTACAATGTGTACTGGAAAGAAGACGGAGAGGCACAGTTCCGGAAAATTGCGGGAATTGAAGGACTTTATTATCAGATCAGCGATCTGAAGGACAACACAAAATACATAGTCTATATAACGGCATCCAATGAACTGGGTGAGGGAGCCAAGTCCTTAGAGGCTTCCGGAAAGACCATAAGTGGTCTCATTGATGCAAAGCTTCCTGCCTACCGTCTAATCAACACCTCCAACGGAAGCGGTGTGCTGAGCAGTCATATTGCGTCGGCATCCGTGGGCGGAGGCGGCTTTATGGTGGACAGCGCACTGGATACGGAAAAGAACAGCGCACTGGGACTTCTTGATAACAATTATGCTTCCCACGTCCAGAGAGACGACTGGGATTACGGCGGAGCTTATCCGGGCGGGGATAAGGGTATGACCGTGGAGCTTGATGCTGTCTACGATCTTGGAATGATTGCCTTTGCAGAGCCCCTGGATCTGGGAGCATATATGTACGCTACTGTACAGTACTGGGATGAGAACGGTACAAAGCAGACGGTAAAAAATATCACCATGCTGAAAAAAAGAGCCAACAGCCGGGATTATTATCTGATTAAATTCAAGAACCCGGTTCGTACCTCCAAGATACAACTCGGCATCGGGCGGTACAACGGCGGACTGCGCAAGGTTACGGTATCGGAGCTTCGCTTTTATGAATATGACAGCCTTGAGCAGGATATTATGAACCTGTATGAGGATGATCTTCATATCACACTCCGGGAGGATGTGACAGAGGAAACCATTGATGAGCTGCAGAAACGTCTGGATACTACAGACACTGTAAGCGGAGAGTATCATCCGGAGCGGACCTCACTCCAAAAAGAGCTGGACGCGGCAAAGAAGCTTCTGGAAACGGGGGGCTTAAACGGTGTTTTCTATGTGAATCCGGATATCAACAGGAGTAAGGATTCGGGAATTGCCCTGGGAGGCTTAAATGCATGGCAGCCCCTTGGCGTTACTGCAGCCGCAGGAGACGATATTGTGGTTTATGTGGGCCATCCGGGAATGAAGGAGGGAGCAGCAGCATCCCTAAGTCTGGTATTTACCCAGCACCATGCAGAATCTTCTGCTTTAAGCAGCAGTGTAAATCTGAAAATAGGAAGAAATGAAATTAAGGTTCCCGAGATTTGCACTACAGAAAAGGAACGGGGCGGAGCTCTCTATATTCAATATAACGGAAACAACAGCGGAGACGCTTACGCAGTCCGGGTCAGCGGCGGAAGCAGCTATCCGGTGCTTCGCCTGTACGGTGCGTCCGAGGAGGAAAAAAGCCGGCGGATTGAAGCCTATGTACAGGAGCTGAGCGCTTATGTATCGGAGCTTAGTACAAAGCATGAGGAGCTTCATGAAAATTCAGAGAATGAAAATTTAAAATATTCCTATAATGCAAAGGAGTGCATCTTAAATCTTACGGATATTCAGACAGATCGGATGATGTTCTCCCTGCCGGCCAGCCAGGTGCTTGCAGGTCTGGGAGAGAACCCGGCGGAACGCCTTTTGGGGACTACAAAAGCTATGGGAGATATGCTCACGCTGTTCTATCAGCATAAGGGCCTTACTAATTCCTTTGCGGAGGGAACCAACAGCAGTATTATAGACAAGAATCATCTGCCCTATGAGTATTTAAACATCCGCTATATGAAGATGTTTGCGGGAGCCTTCATGTATGCAGCCGGGAATCACATCGGCATTGAGTGGAATGAGACTTCGGGAATGATGGGCGGAATACCGGTGGTGTCGGACGAACGGGGAAGATATGAGAGCGGGCGGTATTACGGCTGGGGAATTGCCCATGAGATTGGCCATAATATCAACCAGGGAGCTTATGCCCATGCGGAGGTGACAAATAACTACTTCTCCATATTGGCCCAGGCCAAAGACAGCAATGATACGGTCCGCTTCAAATATTCGGAGGTATTTAAGAAGGTGACCTCCGGGACAGAGGGCAGCGCAGGCAATGTGTTTACGCAGCTTGGCATGTACTGGCAGCTTCATCTGGCCTATGACCGGGATTATAATTTCAAGACCTATGCCTCCTATGACGAAATTTTTGACAATCTGTTTTTTGCGAGAGTAGACAGCTATGCCAGAGACACCAGCCGGGCGCCTAAGCCGGGCGGAGTAGCTCTTACCTTGAACGGGGGGCGGGAGCAGAATCTGATGCGTCTGGCAAGTGCGGCAGCGGAACGGGATCTAAGTGAATTCTTTATCCGCTGGGGTATGACGCCGGATACGGAATCCACAGCTTATATGAAGCAGTTTGAACCGGAAAAACGTGCTGTTTACTATGTGGATGACACGGCCCGGGTTTATGAGATGGAGCACGGATCCGGAGAAACCTTCACGGGAAAACAGGTAGTTACAGCCGCAGCTTCCGTTAATAACAGCCAGGTAACTCTGGCTATGAATTATACAGGTTCTTCCAGAGAGCTTTTGCAGGGCTATGAGATTGTAAGGGTATTTGTGGAGGGCGGCCGGGAGCGCCGTGAGACAGCGGGCTTTACCCAGACTAATACATTTACGGATCAGGCAGCCTTTGCTGCAAACCATGTGATCCGTTATGAAGTGACGGCCATTGATAAGTGTATGAACCGTTCTGACGTCTGCCAGACAGGCGCCGTAAAGATAGAGGGGGACGGTCTTCTGGATAAGAACGCATGGACGGCTTCCACCAATATGATCTCTAATGAGGATGCGAAGCCTGATGGAACCGATGAGCTCCCCTGTGAGAGTGAAACCATATCTGCGGTGACGAAGGCTGTTGACGACAATCAGAGTACAGTCTTTACCGGAACAACGGATGCAGAGGATCCGTATATTATTCTGGAGCTGAACCAGAGCAGACCGGTGTCCGCGCTGGAGTATACCTTCGGGACCGGCGGCCAGGCAGTGACAGATTATAAAATCGAGATCAGTGAGGACGGCCAGGTGTACCGGGAAGTGAGAACCGGAACTTTTGCCCGGTCGGGCGAAAAGGAGAGGGTATACTTTACCAACGGCAGGGACAACTGGATCTGTACGTACGACGCGGCGTATGTGAAGCTGACGGCAGTGGGACAGAAGGGAAAGAATATTTCCGTGGCAGAGCTTGATCTGTACGGCCCTTCCGGCGATAATGTGGAATTCATGTCGGCTTCTGACGGGCAGAAAGCAATCGGAAAGCTTGCCGACGACTATCAATACGGGAAAAAACCGGATGAGAAAATTCCCGGAGGATCGATTGTATTTACCGGAAAGTATAAAGGAAATCCGGCATACAATGTGGTGGTGCTCTATGATGAAAAGGGGAATATTGTAGGCGGCACAGACGCAGAGGGGACTCTGACAGCCCATCAGATTATTCTGGCAGAGGATCCCAAGGATGCGCTGCTTGGCGATACTTCCGACGGAACCTGGATTTACTGGATTGAGCCCTCTGCAGGTATTTCCGCATCGGATCTTCCGAAGCAGGTGCGCGCGGAGCTGTACCGGGTGGATAACGCCCTCACAAATGAAGGGCAGCGGCTGGTCAGCGACACGGTATTTACGGCAGTGCCGGGGACACTTCCGGAGATAAATCTTACAAGTAAAAATTAAAGCGCGTGAAACAAAGATACCTAATGGGTTACTGTTCCTTCTGTGGCCGGTAACCCATTATATACACAGCAAGGGAGGCAGAAATGAGAAATAAATTAGTTCTCTGGCTTGGAATTTCACTTGTCTGTTTCACGGCTTTCGTACTGTCAGTCAAGGCGGCGGAAAAAGAAACGGTGTCCTTATCCAATGTGGACGGACGGATCGAGGCAACCCTGGAGCTGCCCGTCGAGGAAGACGAAAACGGAGGATTTACTCCTCCGGATGAGGTAGTGGCCCTGCAGCTCAGCTTTCAGATTTCGGGGCAGGGAAGCATCGGGAAGGATGACGTTTTTTTTACCTTTGACGGTGGTCTGCCCCAGGGAGCAGTCAAGGAGTATCGTTATCAGGAGGACACAGGAGTTTTAAATATCTATATTTCCGGCAGGGAGAATATTTACAGCAGCAAGAATATTTCTCTGGGTAAGGTGAGTGTAAATTCTGACGAAAAGGCTGTCGTCAGGGTGATAAAGAACAGTTTTAAGACGGTCAACAAAGCTCATGGCATGTATGAGGGCGAGGTCAATACCGGAGACGGGGGGCAGACTGTGAATAACGGCAGCGGCGGAAATAATAATGGAAATAACAATGGAGACAGCAGCGGCGATGATGACGTGGGCGAGGTTATGAGGCCTCCGGAAGAGCCCGGAAAACCGGATGAAGAAAGCGGCGGAGAAAATTCCGGGGGAGAAATTTTTCCGGCCGGAGAACAGGACGGAAAAGAAGACGGGTACAGGCCTTCAGCAGGAACCACCGGCAGCGCAGAAAAGATACTGAACGCGGCGCTGAGCAAAGCGGCGAGGCATGGTGTTCCTGTATCGGATACGGAGTCCGGGGATGAGACCGAACACGCAGATGATCGGGATACAGAAGAAGATTCGGGGAATGCTCCTCCTCCGATTCCGGATGATTCCCTGTGGGAAGACGGGGCGAAACTCTGGCGAGAAAAGACCGGAGCCATAGGTATGGATGTGTGGACAAAGATTTTCTTCGGGCTTTTTGCAGGTTCCGCAGCCGCCGCAGGAGGAATCGGCATCAGCATGGCGGTAAGGACTTCCTCAAAACACAGCCGGCGGAAAAGACGGCGCACCCGGGCAGGGAGAAGTGCATACACCCAGGCAAGACCGCGGCCGCAGGCTCTGCCCGCGCGAAGTAAACAGGCAGGAAAGGGAAAGCGTGCGGGAACTGCCGGACAGTCTGCCCGGACAAAGCACGCGCAGAAAGGCCGGACAACAGGCAAAGCCCAAAGCAGCCGGAACAGTCATGGACAGCCGGTATGGAAGGATAACAAAAAGCCGTATGTCAGAAAAAAGAGAAAGATAGGCTGAGGATATGAAAAGATTAAGGAAAATAGGAATTCTGGCGGCCTGCGGCCTGGTGTTTTTGACAGGATGCGGGAAAGAGCAGAAGGAGCAGCCGGGGACAGCCCGGCAGGAAGAGCAGGAGAGCACAGAGATAAGAAAAGAAGAACCGGAAAATAATCCGGAGAGTGAAGAACAGAAGCAGGAAACGATAAACCGGGAGCTGACAAATAAGGAGCTGCAGGCATTTACTGCATGGATCAATGAAGGAAGTAATTACGGAAACTACGGTTTCCTGCTTTCCGAATATACACGGCCTCAGGATGTGGATCTGGATCAGGCGTTTTATACGGGTGCCGGAGTAGAGACAACACAGTTGACCGGAGAGGAAGAAAAAGCGTATCTGGAAATTACCGGGGAGGAAGAGATTTATACGGATTGTACCAGGCTGACAACCGGCCAGCTTAATGAGGTATTGGAGAAAAAGCTGGGCCTTACTCTGGAGGATATGACTCATAAGCTTACATGGGTCTATCTTCCGGATACCGACGCATGGGTCTGGCAGCATGGCGATACCAATTATATGAACTTTACATGTGTCAGCGGAAGACAGATAAGCGGGGACACCTATGAACTGGAATGCGTGCCGGGGGACGAGAATTATGAGCCGCCTATTCCCTCCTGCAGGCTTACCCTGCAGAGGCATGAAGATGATTACCGGTTTCTGTCCAACATCTATACGGCGGGCGTGAAGTATTCCAAGGAGATCTGGAAAATCGAGGATCAAAGCTTCAATGTAGACTTGGGGGCCCCCTGGGGTGATGTGTATTTTGTGTCCTATGCACCGGATAAAAGCGCCTATGGAAATCTGGACGTAACCTTCAGTATCATAAAGCCCGGTGACGGTGCAGAGCTTTTTGCACTTCCGGCTGTGTCTGAGGATAATTATCTGACAAATGAAGTCTTCAGCCAAATCCAGGCAGTCAGCTTCAAAGACTACAATGGGGACGGAAATACGGATATTATCATTATCGTAGAATACCAGCTGAATATACACTCGGACGAAGGTGACAAACGTCAGGAGGTGCGTCTCTATCGAAGCAGGCCGGAAGAAGGAGATTTCGTGCTGGATATGGACAGGATGGATTACCTGAATATGAATGGGTATAACGACAGAATTGAATCTGTTATGGAGCATATAGGCGACGTGGAGATGACGGAATAACCAAAACAGACACGGATGATGAATACAAGAGGCGGGGCTGCCGCAATAAGTCGGCAGCCCCGCTCCTGTTTGTAAATCTGCGTATATGCGGCACAACAGAATTAAAAGCAATACATATTATATTTACTGCTTATTGTGCCACGGCATATTCATAATCCAGCATAAAGAATGTGACGCCGTCCAGAGCCAGTTCCTTGGGATCCAGAGGAAGGATACCGTCGCGGACCTTGGCATATGTAACGGGCATATACTGATGCAGCATATTCATAGGAATGGGGTACTCCCTCAGGTTGGCAAACAGCTTATCAATGGCTGCCGTCACCTCCGGCTGGCCGATGTAGTAACGGGCACGGTCGGAGAAGCTGTACTTTCTTGCCAGAGCCAGCTGTCTGTCGTCTCCGTGATAGTGCTTCTGCCAGTTGCCGGGCTGAGCCAGCATCACCTGCTCCAGCGTCTCGATAAAGTCAGCGCGCTTTTCCTCCGGAACCAGTTCTTTTTCCATAAAACTCAAGGCAAACAGGGCCTCTCTAAGACCATAGGTCAGAGCCGGCCCTACTTTCAAAATGGCAATTCCGTCCTGAACCATGTTCTTTAAGCACTCCGGGCTCTGGTAATCGGTGGAGTGGCCTTCAAAGCAGACTTCCGGATATTCGTTCAGTGCCGCGCAAAGTTTTGCTGCGGCATCATGGCTGTATAAGAATACTTGATCATCGCCGAATTCAACGCCGGGCTGGACAACAACAGCCACGACATCTTTCCATCCGTCGCCTGCACCGGCTTCCTCAAAGATGCGCTTGTAGGCAGCAACCGTATCCTGGAAGGCGGCAGGGCTTGTTACGGCCAGGCTGTCCTCCGCTTCCTGGGCGCCGCCCGGAATCGGAACCTCGCTTCCTATGATAAAGACGGGGCGCATGGCATCGGGTTTCTCGGCCTTCAGTTCTTCGTAGCCTTTCATGGATGCCTTGTAAAGTTCAGCGCCCCGGCGCGCGATGGTTTCCGTGGAGAGAAGTCCTTCCGGATCGTCGGCTACTTTCATGCTGGTATCCAGATGAATCTTGGTAAACCCGGCACGGGCATACTGATATACCAGCTCTATGGATTTTTCCATGGCCTCCTTTTCGGGAAGGTTCTGCCAGGTGAGGGGGCCTAAGTGATCGCCGCCCAGAATGATCAGATTCTCCGGAACGTCAAACTCCTCTGCCATTTTCTGTATCATCTCATAGAAATCTTTGGGAACCATTCCCGTATATCCCCCATACTGGTTTACCTGGTTGGCGGTTGCCTCAATCAGAACCGGGGTGTTTAAAAGTTTTGCCCGTCTTAAGATAATCTCAAGTACCAGCGGGTTTGCCGTGCAGTAGGAGGGAATGCCGCATTTCTTTCCCTGTCTGCGCTGTTCCATCATTTCTTGAATCGGATGTTTCATAATTATTGTTCCTCCATTATTAGTTCCGTTGTCCCTCATCCAATGCGCAGTCAACGGAGATGAATTTTCAGCCACAGAAACATGTGTCAGAAAATCCATCTGGGCATTGAATGAGGAACAACTGGTATTAGTTCCGTTGTTTCCGGTTCTTATTTATAGCTGCGCTCTGCCCATGCAGTAGGTCTGGTGCACTTTGTAATCCGGTTCCAGAACGACCAGATCCGCATCCATGCCTACACCGATGCGTCCCTTGCGGTCATCTGCGCCGATGCACCGGGCCGGATTGATGGTGCAGGAATTGATTGCGTAGTTAAAGGGAACCATGGCTTCTTCCACCAGAATCCTTAGTCCGTCATTCAGACGCAGAGTGGAACCGGCCAGTCCGCCGGTAGAGGTTAAATGAGCGCTGCCGTCGGGATAAATCTCGATCTCGTTGCCGCCGAAGATATAACGGCTTCCGGCCGGAGAGCCTTTTGCCATTAGGGCATCGGAGATCATAATGGAATAATCCGGCCCCTTGGACATAAAGTAATTGTTCAGGGCAGCCGTGGTAGAGTGGTTGCCGTCACAGATGATTTCCCCGTACATAGTGCGGATGCGGTAAGCGGCGCCTACCAGGCCGTTTGCCCGGTGGTTAAAGGGTGTCATACCGTTGTAAACATGCGTCATGGAGCGGGCACCGTGGGCATAAGCCATAACAGCCTGCTCATAGGTGGCGGCAGAATGACCGATACTTACTGTTACGCCGTTTTCCGTGAGATAATGGGTAAGGGCAAAGTCCTCGTCTGTTTCAGTAGCCATGGTGATATAACGGATATGGCCCTTTGCAGCCTCCTGGTAGCGCCGGAACTGTTCAACAGTCGGTTTCACAATGTGCTGTTCCGGCTGGGCGCCCTTGTATACCATGTCAAGATAAGGCCCTTCAAAATGAATGCCCAGAATTTCGGCGCCTTCGTAACCGTCCTCCATAACCCTGGCCACATTTGCCACGGCTTTGGTCAGTACCTCTTCGCTCTGGGTAATGGTGGTGGCGAGAAAAGCGGTTACGCCTTCATCCACTACATTTCTGGTCCAGTTACGCAAGCCGTCTTCATTGGCATCGTTGGTGTCAAAGCCGTAAGCGCCGTGGCAGTGGATATCTAAAAAGCCGGGGACAATGCGCAGATCATTGTAATCTGTATCTGCCGTCCGGCTGCCGTAGGGAAGGATGTCCGAGATCCTGCCGTCCTTTACCTCGAGCATTGCAGGTACAAATTGATCTGCAATCCATATTTTTTTACTTTGAATCAGCATGAAAACCCTCCTGTCTGAAAAATTTATATAATATTATGATACCTTATTATAGCACCGAATAACAGGATTAAGTTGTATTTTTTAAGCTAATCATTATTAGTTTTAGTAGTTCTATTGTTTTTTACGAATTTCCTGGGTTATAATCGAGACATACTATGATGTGCCACACAGTTAAAACTGAAAAGGAGGTTTTTTAAATGAGCATATTTGGCATTTCTTCAGAGAAGATGAAGGAGACGTCTTCCGTGTTTACCTTAACGGAGATTCATCAGCAGCCTTCCACATGGAAGAAGACCTGTGCACAGATTGCGGCCTGCAGGGAAGAGCTCCAGGCATTTCTTGACCAGGTATTGAAGGCGGAGGATTTTGACATTGTCCTCACGGGAGCGGGAACAAGTGAATTTGTAGGCAACTCCTTATACCAGGCATTGAACGGAAGATATGGCTATAAGGTAAAATCCTACGCCACCACGGATATCGTACCCTCACCGGAGGATTTCCTTTCCAGAACAAAGCCTACGATTCTGGTAAGCTTTGGACGTTCCGGCAACTCACCGGAGTCCATCGGAGCCGTGGAAGCGGCAGAGGTTGTATGCCAGAACCTCTATCATCTTTTTGTAACCTGTAATCACGAGGGCAGCCTTTCCAAGATGGCAGAAGGCAGAGAGCACTGCTTTGCTCTGAATCTCACGCCGGAGACCCACGACCAGTCCTTCGCCATGACCTCAAGCTTCTCCAATATGTACATGGCAACTTATCTGGCCTTCAATCTGGATCGCCTGGATGAGATTACGGCAGAGATTGATAAGGTATGTGCGGCCGGAACCCGTTTCCTGGAAGAGAATTTCGTTCTTGCGCAGCAGATCGTGGACGGATTTGACTTCAACCGCATCGTATATCTGGGCAATGTGGCCTTAAAGGGCGTTTCCCAGGAATCTGCTTTGAAAATGCTGGAGCTGACAGCCGGACAGGTGGCTACCATGTATGATTCGCCTCTGGGCTTCCGTCATGGCCCCAAATCCATTATTGATGACAGAACCCTGACTGTTGTTTATCTGAGCGATGACGAATACCGCCGGAAATATGAGCTTGATCTGATCAAAGAGATGAGTCCCCAGAGAAAGAAAAACCGCATAGCTGCAGTAATGAACATGCCCTGTGAGGAAGCAAAGGGCCTTGTAGACTATACGGTAGAGTTTGGTGTGGGACAGCCCATGGAAAATGTACTTCTCGGCTTTGGTTTTATCCTGTTTGCACAGACACTGGCCGTGCTGAAATCCCTGTCCCTGGGGATCACGCCGGATAACCCCTGTCCCACAGGAGAGGTAAACCGGGTAGTGAAGGGCGTAACCCTGTATCCGTATACATTAAAATAAAATCGGAACTGGAATAGTACAGCTAAGAAATGACAAGTATTTATTTAGAAATATTATTGCTGGACGGTAAAGTCGCAAAGGCGCACGAGAGGAACTTTCATGAGTGCCTTTCGAATGAAAGTTTCTCTCAATACCAGTGTGTCGAAGCGACTTTACCCTTTAGTGCTGTCGCGCAGCGACTTAGAATAGGAGGACTAAAAGATGGTAGGTTTATTGATTACCGGACACGGCCATTTTGCAACGGGACTCGGCTCGAGTCTTAAGCTGATTACCGGCAATACGGAGAATATTGCATATGTTGATTTTGAGGCGGATCATTCCACCGATACACTGACAGAGAATCTGAATAAAGCATTTGACGAGCTGAAAGGCTGCGACGGTGTGCTGGTTCTCTCTGATCTGGCAGGCGGTTCGCCTTTCAAATGTGCTGTGGAGTGCAAATTTGCCCGTCCGGATCAGGCCATTGAGGTCATAGCAGGCTCCAATCTTCCCATGCTGATTGAGGGGTCTATGATGATGGGCGCATTTGATTCCCCCCTTGATATGGCAGAGTCACTGATTCCCACAGGGAAGGACTATATCATTCGGTTTGAGCTTGCGGCCCATGAGGACAATGCGGAAGAGGACGGAATTTAAATGATGAGTATAAACTGGGCAGTAATCGGATGGACCTGCATTACTCTGGCGGTTATAATGGGAGTCATCGGACTCATTCTCAGTTTTATTTCTGCCAGGAATATGCGTAAGCGCAGAGAGGTTCTGGGAGAGCTCCATACGGGACTGAAAGTCGGAAGCAGGATTATGTTTGCCGGAGGGATTTACGGAAAGGTGGTAGGCATAGAGGAAGAAACCGTAAACGTGGAGGTGGCCAAGGGGACGGTCATTCAGATTTCCCGGTATGCAATTCAGGCGTTGGCTGATTCATAGATACTTCATAACAATCAAATGTGAAAACACATAAGAACCGCGGTCCGGGAGATGGATGCTCTCCGACTGCGGTTCTTATGCACTCTTAAAAATATTCCGGGCAGACAGGGCAGATGTTCTCTTTTCTGCCGGGGACATGCAGCGTTCTATACCTTGAAAAGTGTCTTGGCGTATTCGCTGGGAGCCATTCCGTATTTCTGCGTAAAGGCTCTGGAAAAGTAATGAATGGAATTAAAGCCCAGCATAAGGGCAATCTCGCTGATCGTGTATTTTCCCTCGCAGATCATCTGCCGGCTGGTTTCCAGTTTCAGCTCATTGATGTATTTCTTCGGCGGCTGCTCCAGGTTTTCCTTGAACAGAATCTGTAAGGAAGAGCGGGAGAGGGAAAACTTCTGGCAGATCTCCGCTATTGTAATGGGTTCATAGATGGTCTCGTCAATATAAGCGAGAATTTTTTCCAGAAGCTCATCCTGGTAGTGCTGCCTGGCCTCTGTGACAGGTTTTTCACTTTTTTTCCCGATAAATGCAGACTGGAGAAGCCGGATGATGGTTTCCTGTAACAGGCACAGCATCAGGCTGTTCATATAGGGAATCTGTGATGTGCTTTCCATGACAAAGGTCTTGATGAGGGTATGTATTTTCTTATCGTAACCAAATACCTTATTTAAAAGCAGTTCATAATGAGTGCTCTCCACATCGTAAACAACCGTTTCCATATCAAAAATGATAGTCACATAGGAGCAGGAGCAGCCGGTCGGAATAATCTGGGTATGAAACTGCTCCGGGCCGTAGATCATCAGTTCGCGTTCTTTCAAAGCATATGTTTTTCCGTCAACTTCCGAAGTCATGCACCCTCTGTCTACATAAGTAAGTTCAAAATAGGAATGCTTTTCACCGCCGAATTCGTAGCCGGAGTTGCGGATGGAATAATAATAACCAAGGATTTCACTGATTCGGATGCGGGGAAGTATGCGTTCAAACATATAAGGAGGTGAGAGCGCTTCCACAGTAGATGAGTAAGACGTGACAGTGATTAATTTACAGGTGATATTGGATGTAACGGCAACGAGGGAAAAATAAATGCCGGGTTTGAGCTTTACCTGGCGGTGGACGGCAAAGACTTCCAGTTTATCGGCCCGGGCTTCTTCACTTACAAGGAGTGCTGCCATGCCTTCCTGCATTTCAAGATATACCTCGCAGTTGAAATGATAAAGCTGGCTGATACTGCGCCTGGCGATGAGATGCCAGTTCCGGCAGATCATGCCGGTCTGCTCTAAGTCAACGGGCGATTCATACACGGAACCGTAACGTTCGAATGCTTTGCTGGATGTTTTTAATTGCATATTTTGACCTCCATAACGAAAAATATTATACATGTTTTTGTGAAAGGTGTCCACAAAATATTAAATATTTATAAAAAAATAGTAAAAAAACATAAAAATAACAAGAAGACTACTAATTTTTACAAATACTTAATAGGATATTACGGATATAATAAAAATACGCTAGAGGAAATTTCCAAAAAAGAATCATAATTTTTATAAGGAGGGAGCGAAAATGCCCAACATTGTTTTGACAAGAATTGACAACCGCTTAATACACGGACAAGTTGGCGTGACATGGACTATGACGCTTGGAGCTAATCTTATCCTTGTAGCTGATGACGAAACAGCGGAGAATGAACTGATGCAGCAGCTGATGACGACTACGGCCAAGTCGTCCGGAGCGGGGGTCAGATTCTTTACAATTCAGAAAACCATAGATGTGATTCATAAAGCGGCAGAACGCCAGAAGATTTTTATTGTCTGCAAAACACCGAAGGATGTGTGCAGGCTTATTGAAGGCGGCGTTCCCATTAAGGAAGTGAATGTGGGTAACATGCATTTTTCACAGGGAAAGCGTCAGATTAGCAAGAAGGTATATGTAGATGATGCAGACCTTGCAGATTTAAAAGCGATCCGCGATGCGGGTGTTGATTTATATATACAAGATGTACCTGGTGATATAAAGGAACGTATCAAAGAATTCTAAACAAAAGAAAGGAACACTATTTTATGGAAATTACATTGATGCAGGGCATCGGCCTGGCAATTATGGCAATTATAGTAGGTGTGGATTTCTGGCTGGAGGGTCTGTTTATTTTCCGTCCTATTATTGTAAGCACTTTAACGGGGCTGATTCTGGGTGACGTGCAGCTGGGCCTTCTCACAGGAGGTATTACGGAACTTGCATTTGCGGGACTAACTCCGGCAGGAGGAACACAGCCTCCCAACCCCGTTCTGGCAGGTGTTATGTCTACGGTTATTGCGTATACAACTAAGACAGAGGCATCGGGAGCTATGGCGCTTGCGCTTCCGTTCAGCTTTTTGATGCAGTATATCATCCTTTTCTGCTACTCGACGTTCTCCTTCTTTATGAAGGGCGCGGATAAAGCGGCCGAGGAAGCAGACACGGCCAAGATCGTAAAGATCAATATGACCTGTACCGCAATCATTGCGCTGCTGTACGGTCTTGTTGTATTCCTGTGCGCCTATGTTGCCCAGGATGCAATGAAGACTTTTGTGGAAATCCTGCCCGCATGGCTGACTCACGGCTTTGAAGTAGCCGGCGGAATCCTTCCGGCAGTCGGATTTGCAATGCTGCTGAAAGTAATGCTTAAGGGAGAATTTGTACCTTATCTGCTTATCGGATTTGTAATTGCCTGCTTCCTGGATTTCTCCAATCTGCTGCCCATCGCAGTAGTAGGCGTTGCACTGGCTCTGTTTGTTTACAATATCGAGAAGAGCACAAAAGCAAATGCATCTGTTCAAAATACGGTAGAGGAGGGCGAAGAGGATGGCATCTAACGAAAATAAGGTTTTAACAAAAAAAGATATAAATAAGCTGGCGTTTGATTCCGTATTCCTTCAGGCAGGCTTCAATTATGAAAGAATGCAGTCCTGCGGTTTCCTGCAGGCTCAGCTTCCGGCCTTAAAGAAGATTTATAAAGATGATAAAGCGGGTTTATCTGCTGCTATGACAGATAATCTGGAGTTCATCAATACACATCCCAACCTGGTGGGCTTTCTTATGGGACTTCTGGTATCTATGGAAGAATCCCATTCGGATCGGAGCATCATCAAAGGTCTGAAGGTTGCTCTGTTTGCACCTCTGGCTGGTATCGGCGACGCTATTTTCTGGTTCACCCTTCTTCCTATCGTGGCAGGTATCTGCTCCTCCATGGCTATGGAAGGAAGCGTGATGGGGCCGATTATTTTCTTCCTGGTATATCTGGCAATCTTCATTATGAGATGGTTCTGGACGCATTTGGGCTATAACCTGGGCGTTAAGGCGGTGGCGCAGATCACGGATATATCCGAAGTGCTGGCAAAGGCCGCGACGGTTCTCGGCTGTACCGTAATCGGCGGACTGATTGCATCCTATGTAAGCATTAATGTACAGACAGAGATCGTGGTAAATGAAGCAAAGACGGTTGCCCTGCAGGCAGACTTCTTTGATAAAATATTCCCGAATATTTTGTCTATCGGATACGTATTCCTGATGTATTACTTCCTGAAGAAAAAGAAAGTAAGTCCTGTCGTGCTGATTCTGGCTACTTTCGTCCTGGCTATTGTGCTTTCCTTCTTCGGTATTCTGTAGGAAAAGGAAAAAATTAATAAATTTTAATAAATAAGGGGGGATTTCATGGAACCTGTAAAGGTGAATGAAATCCCCCCTTTTTTTAGAAAACTGTTGTGCAATATAGCTAAAGAAAGAGGCGAAACTATAAAAAAAGGAATAAATTAATTAAAAATCTCTAAAAAAAACGAAAAGAATAAATAATCTGTTAAAAGTTACAAAGACTAATATTTGGAAAAATATTATAATAAAACTACTCTGAACGGGATTTTCAGAGAAGAATCATTATCAAGGAGGGAGTATTATGCCCAATATTGTTTTAACACGGATCGACAACCGTCTGGTTCACGGCCAGGTGGCAACACAGTGGTGCGGCAGCATTGGCGCAAACCTGATTCTGGTGGCCAATGACGAGGTGGCAGGCAACAAGCTCCGTCAGGGACTGATGGATATGGCGGCCCCCAGCTACGCATCCATGCGCTACTGGACACTGGAGAAGACTATTTCTACCATTCATAAAGCGTCTGATAAGCAGATGATCTTTATTGTATGCGAGAATCCGCAGGATGTTCTGAAACTTGTGGAGGGCGGCGTGCCGATCAAAAAAGTGAATATCGGTAATATGCATATGGCAGAGGGCAAGCGTCAGGTAGCAGGTTCTGTGGCTGTGGATGACAGTGACGTGGCTGCCTTTGCAAAACTGCGCGAACTTGGCGTGGAGCTTGAGATCCGCAGAGTTCCCACCGAGGCTGCGGAGAACATTGAAAAATTGTTCAAATAAGTAACCTGATAAACTATTATGGGAAAGGAGATTGTATAAATCATGGAATTTAATGCAATTCAAATTCTTCTGGTCGGCGTATGGGCATTTATCGTGGGCATTGACCAGTACAACCTTTTGGAATCTCTGTACCAGCCTATTGTTACCGGTGCGGTTGTGGGCGCCATTCTCGGCGACCTGAATACCGGCCTGGTAGTGGGCGGTACATATCAGTTAATGACAATCGGTAATATGCCGGTCGGCGGCGCACAGCCCCCCAACGCGATTATCGGCGGAATTATGGCAACCGTATTTGCTATCGGTTCCGGGCTTGACACCACGGCGGCTGTCGGACTTGCGGTTCCTTTCGCACTTTTCGGACAGTATATGGTTACCCTGGTATTCACCGTTATGTCTCCCCTTATGTCCAGCGCAGATAAGATGGCGGAGAAGGGTGATGTGAAGGGAATTGTCCGTTTGAATTATCTGGCTATGGGAGCTCTGGGCCTCCTGTTCGCAGTTGTATGCATCGGCGGACTTATCGGTGGAACTGCTCTTGGTACTACACTTCAGACGATTTCCGATAAGTATGGATGGATTATGGACGGCCTTGGGGCTGCCGGCGGAATGATGCGTTTTGTCGGTTTCGCTATCCTGCTCCGTATTATGCTCTCTAACGAGCTGTGGGGAATTTACTTTGCGGGCTTTGCACTGGCAACGATTATCGGATATATTCCGGAGCTTTCCGGTTCCGCTCTGCTCCTTGTTGCATTTGTCGGCATTGCGATTGCTCTGAATGACTTCCAGACACGCGTTGCAATCAGACAGAATGCGGGAAATGGAAATGGAGGTGACGAAGATGGCATCTAATGCAACACAGTATAACAATCTGACACCGGCTCAGCCGCTGGATAAGAAAACACTGAATAAGATGGTATGGCGTTCCCTGAACCTGCAGGGTTCCTTCAACTATGAGAGAATGCAGGCCGGAGGATGGCTCTACGGTATTCTTCCCGGTCTGGAGAAGATTCACGGGGACAATGAAGAAGACCTTAAAACCTCCATGCAGCACAACCTGGAGTTCTTTAATACACATCCCTTCCTGGTAACCTTTGTAATGGGTATTGTATTGTCTCTTGAGCAGCAGAAGGCAGATATTCCTACGATCCGTGCGGTCCGCGTAGCAGCAATGGGACCCCTCGGCGGTATCGGCGATGCTATTTTCTGGTTTACACTGGTGCCGATTACGGCGGGCATTACATCGAATATGGCCATTAACGGTTCACTTGCCGGGCCGATTCTGTTCCTGCTGATCTTTAACGTGGTACAGTTTGCAGTCCGTTTCTGGCTGATGAACTGGTCCTATAAGCTGGGATCTAAGGCTATCGAGCTTCTGACTGCCAACGCAAAGGAATTCACCCGTGCGGCGTCTCTCCTCGGCGTATTCGTTGTAGGCGCTCTGACCTCTAACTATGGCGGAACTACCGTTAAGCTTCAGTTTGAGAACGGCGAAAGCCCGATTATCATCCAGAATATTCTGGACGGCATCCTTCCCAAGCTGATTCCGCTCACCATTACTCTGGGTCTGTTCTTCTTGATTAAGAAAAAAGGCTGGACTCCTGTAGCATGTATCGGTCTGCTGCTGGTAGTTGGTCTGCTGGGAGCCCTTATCGGTCTTTTCTAAATAACGGATGATGCAGGCAGTTATATTTGATTTTAACGGTACACTCTTCTTTGACACATGCTTCCATGAGGAAGCATGGTCAAGGATTTACCGGGAGCTCTGTAAAGAGAAAGACAAGAAACCGGATCCGGCATTTTTCTGCGGACCGCCCAATGATGTCTTGATCTGTGCTCTTGCTCCCGAGCTGACAAAGGAAGAAAGACAGAAGTGGTCCGTCCGCAAGGAAGCCATATACCGGGAGATCTGTAAAGAAAATCCGGAAAAGGTGCATCTGACAGCGGGAGCTGAGGAATTGTTCTTTAAGCTCAGGGAGCGGCAGATCCCTTATACGCTTGCCACGGCCTCCATAAAGGATAACATGGATTTTTATTTCCGTACCTTCCATCTGGAGCAGTGGTTTGATCGTGAGATGTGCGTCTACGACGACGGCGCATATGCGGATAAGGGAGAGATGCAGACAGAAGCTGCCAGAAGATTGGGGACGACGCTTTCCGAATGTGTTGTGATCGAGGACAGCATAAGCGCAATCAGCTATGCGAGAGAAAATAACGCAGGAAAAATAATAGGCATTGGAAGTGATTCCGTCCATCTTGAATTGATTCGTACAGGGGCCGCTCACTGTATCCGTGATTTTACGGAATTTGACTTTGAGTGGTTGAGGAACTGAAATCCCACAAAAGGGCTGCCGCATTGCGGCAGCCCTTTTGCTTACTCTTTTCCGTTCCAACAGTAGGTACAGAGTTTTTCTGCCGGAATCCCGGTTGATTCAATCATATCATCCAGGCGGTTATACCGAAGGGAAGTAAAATTCAACTGTCTGCGGATTTCTTCCAGCATCTGTTCATATTTTTCCGATTCGGGATCCGCATATTCGCTCAATATCTCATCCGTTACAGGGCCTCCTTCCAGTTTCTCAATCACCCGTCTGGCAATAAGATCCATTTCTGAGGAGGAGCGGGAGAAGTTCAGATATTTGCAGCCGTAAAGAATAGGCGGACATGCGGGGCGAATGTGGACTTCCTTTGCGCCGCTCTGATATAAGAACTCCGTGGTTTCCCCCAGCTGCGTTCCCCGGACAATGGAATCGTCAATGAGAAGAAGGCTTTTTCCTTCAATCAGTTCGTGAACGGGCAGAAGTTTCATCTTGGCAATCAGATTCCGCTTACTCTGAATGGTAGGCATAAAGGAGCGGGGCCAGGTGGGAGTGTATTTGATAAACGGCCGTGTAAAAGGGATCCCCGAGGCGTTGGAATAGCCGACGGCATGGGCGATCCCGGAATCGGGAACTCCGGCCACCGTATCGGGTTTTACGTTGTCTCTCTCAGCCATCTTTGCACCGCAGTTATAGCGCATCTGTTCCACGCTGATTCCCTGATAGGAACTGGAGGGGTAGCCGTAATAAACCCAGAGGAAGGTGCAGATCTTCATATCCGTTCCCGGCTGTACCAATGTCTTTACGCCGTCCGGGGTGAGGACGACAATCTCGCCGGGGCCGAGCTCTTTGTAGTTGGAGTAGCCGAGATTCAGATAGGCAAAGTCCTCAAAGGACACACAGTAAGCGTCCTCCTTCCGGCCGATGACAACAGGAGTGCGTCCCATTTTGTCCCGGGCAGCATAGATCCCCTTTGGCGTCATTATGAGGAAGGTCATAGAGCCGTCGATAAGTTCCTGTGCATATTGTATTCCTTCAATAAGGTTAGCCTTCTGGTTGATAATGGCGGCTGTCAGTTCTGTGGGATTGATATCCCCGCCGCTCATTTCCAAAAAATGGGCATGCCCGTTTTTGCAGATTAAATCTGAGATTTCGTCCGTATTATTGATACGTCCTACGGTAGTAATGGCAAAAGTACCGTGGTGTGAGCGGACAATGAGGGGCTGGGGTTCATAGTCTGAGATACAGCCGATGCCGAGCGTGCCTTTCATTTCCTGCATGTCTTTATCAAATTTTGTTCGAAACGGTGTGTTTTCAATATTATGGATAGCGCGGTCAAAGCCTTTTTCTTCGCCGTAAACGGCCATGCCGCCCCGCCGGGTTCCCAGATGGGAATGGTAATCTACTCCGAAAAATAAATCAAATAAGCAATCGCTTTTGGAAGCAACTCCAAAAAATCCACCCATAGAATACTCCTTCATTCTGTAATCTGTTATGTTAATCGAATTCCGGCAAAGGAAACCATGCCTATTAAACAACGTATCACAAAGTGGAAAAGAAGTCTAGAAGGATTTAGAAAAAAATTTAATTCTGGATTGATGATTTTTCCGGTTTGTAGTATACTGATCGTAACCGTTAAAATTTCATAAAAAGTGAGGATGATGACAATGGCTTTAGTAACAACTACAGAAATGTTTAAGAAGGCATACGAAGGCGGCTATGCGATCGGTGCTTTCAATGTGAACAACATGGAGATCGTACAGGCTATTACAGAGGCAGCCGGCGAATTGAACTCCCCCATTATCCTGCAGGTATCCGCAGGAGCCAGAAAGTATGCAAACCATACGTATCTGACCAAGCTGGTTGAGGCGGCGATCATTGAGAATCCGAACATCCCGATTGCTCTGCATCTGGATCACGGCGCAGACTTTGAGATCTGCAAATCCTGTGTAGACGGCGGTTTTTCCTCTGTTATGATTGATGCTTCCAAGTATCCCTTTGAGGAGAATATTGAGATTACAAAGAAGGTTGTTGAGTATGCACATGCTCACGGCGCAGTGGTAGAGGCTGAGCTTGGCAAACTGGCAGGCATCGAGGATGATGTGAATGTGTCCGACGAAGATTCCTCCTATACACAGCCGGATGAAGTAGAAGAGTTCGTTACCAAGACAGGGGTTGATTCTCTTGCGATTGCCATTGGTACAAGCCATGGCGCATTTAAGTTCAAACCGGGCACAAAGCCGCAGCTTCGTTTTGACATTCTCCATGAGATTGAGAAGAGAATCCCGGGATTCCCGATTGTTCTTCACGGCGCATCCTCCGTTCCTCAGGAGTATGTAAAGATTATCAACGAGAATGGCGGAGCTTTGAAGGACGCCATCGGCGTTCCCGAGGAGCAGCTGCGTGAGGCGGCGAGATCTGCTGTCTGCAAGATCAACATTGATTCCGACCTTCGTCTGGGCTTGACTGCAGGTATCCGTCAGGTAATGCAGGAACATCCGGATTACTTTGATCCGAGACAGTACCTGACCGTTGCACGTGCCAACGTGAAGGCAGTGGTTGCTCATAAGATCAAAGATGTACTCGGCAGCGCAGGCAAGGCTTAAGTATACGGCAGGACAGAGTAAGAACAATGTTACTGGTCACGGAGTGAACAGTAACAGAACAATAGCATGTGAACAGTAACCAGGGAGTTACAGGGAAATAAGGCGGCAGACTTTTCCGAACACAGGATATAGAAAAGTCTGCCGCCTTATTTTCCGACAACCCCCCTTTTGAACAGGGAGCAGGGAAAATGGAGGTAATTCGGAAAGGGTTGAAACGCCTAAGAGAGGATTTGTACGGTTTACGTTATGCTCTTTTGGGAATTGCCGTGTATTATGCGGCGGTCCATCTGGTTTTCGGGCAGTTCTGTCCCGTGATGATTGTGCTGCATCTGCCCTGTCCGGGGTGCGGTATGACACGCGCGTTTGTTTTGGCTCTGACGGGCCGCTTAAAGGAGGCATGGAAACTTCAGCCTCTGGTATACGGGTGGATTCTGCTTGCTGTTTTGTTTGTGGTGAACCGTTATGTGCTGGACAGAAAGCCGGCAGTACTTACCGGACTGTTAATAGCGCTGCTTCTGGGAACTCTTTTTTTCTATATATATCGAATCGGTACGGGATTTCCGCCAGAACTGCAATGGCAGCCATAGAGGTTACCGGTCACATGATATTGGAAAAGCCTGTACGCCCACTCCGATACTGCCCCTCTGAACTGTTACATGGGAGCAGGATTATAGAAGGAGTGCCTCTGAAAAAAGTTGCAGGACAGGTGAAAAGATGATACACTAAAACAGAACATTTTAAGAATTCCAGGACAGAGTTTGAGGAGGAAAGCGTTATGGATGATATGTACAACAATTCCGGGAATCAGGAGCAGAATTCTTATAGCGACACCCAGTATCAGCAGCCGCAGCCCAGTATCCAGGCACAGCTTCAGTATCAGTACCAGCCGTCGCAGGATAATCTGGAGGAGCCGATGACCATGGGAGAATGGATGATCACGCTTCTTATAATGATGATCCCCTGCGCAAATATTGTTATGATGTTTGTATGGGCCTTCAGCAGTACCGAGAAGAAGAGTAAATCCAATTTCTTTAAGGCGTATCTGATTTTCTTTGCAATTATGATGGTATTTTTGATTGTTATGGTAATCGTTATAAGCGTTGCTGCTGCAGCGACTATGGGCAGCGTCGGCGATTATTATTATTAAGCTTGATTTCTGCGGGGGCTTATCCTTCCCACCGCCCGCTGGCGCCGCAGGGAAGAATCAGCCCGGTGGAGGATACGGGAAGACCTATTTCCTGGGAATCCACGGTTCCATTGAACTGCTTTAAAGCTGTAGAGAGCATATAAGTCAGGACTGCAGGAGCCAGTCCGGTGGTGTAAGAATTGACCAGGAAAAACAGAGGTTCCCTGCAGAGAAGCTGACTGCACAGCTGAATCAGCGGAAAGACCGCATCTTCGATTTTCCAGATCTCTCCTTTCGGTCCGCGGCCATAGGAGGGGGGATCCATAATAACCGCGTCATAGTGATTGCCCCGCCGTATTTCCCGCTCCACGAACTTTACGCAGTCGTCCACAATCCAGCGGACAGGAGCGTCTTCCAGACCGGAGGAGCGGGCATTTTCTTTTGCCCAGCCCACCATGCCTTTGGAAGCGTCTACGTGAGTGACCTGAGCCCCGGCTCTGGCAGCGGCAAGAGTGGCACCGCCTGTATAGGCAAAGAGGTTCAGAACCTTAACAGGCCGTCCGCAGGAACGTATCTTTGCGCTGAACCAGTCCCAGTTGGCAGCCTGTTCGGGAAAGAGCCCCGTGTGCTTAAAGCTGAAGGGCTTTAACTGAAAGGTCAGGGCTTCTGCCGTGCCGGGCTTGTATTCGATGTTCCACTGCTTTGGCAGGCTGAAAAATTCCCACTCGCCGCCGCCTTTTTTACTCCGGTGGTAGTGGCCGTTTTTCTGTTTCCACCCTTTATGAGTACGGGGGGTATCCCAGATTACCTGGGGATCGGGCCGTACAAGAATATAATTCCCCCACCGTTCCAGCTTTTCGCCCCTTGAAGTATCCAGGATCTCATAATCTTTCCAATTGTCCGCTGTCCACATAAGCACACCTTTCCGGGTATTGCGCGTTCTGTTCTCTGCGCGTTCCGCTTGCATTCATTAAACTCCCATATTATACTAGGAACCATAGAAAGCGTCAAGACGGAGGCACTTATGGCAAAGCGCAAAAAGCAGTTGACGAAAAAGAAAATCGTAACGGCGGCCTGGAAGCTTTTCTACAGACAGGGCTATGACGATACTACAGTGGATGAGATTATCCGGGAAGCAGGAACCTCAAAAGGCACCTTTTATCACTATTTTGACGGAAAGGATGCCCTGTTAAGTTCTCTTTCCTATCTCTTTGATGATAAATATGAAGAACTTCTGCCGAAGCTTGAGCCGGATGGGGACAGCTTTGAAAAGCTGATTTACCTGAATCAGGAGCTGTTTGGTATGATTGAGACCAGCGTTTCCAGGGAACTTCTGGCTTCGCTTTATTCTTCCCAGCTTATTACCAGGGGAGAGAAGCATCTGCTGGATCAGAACCGCCTGTATTACAGGCTGCTGAATGAGATTATATCGCAGGGACAGAAAAAGGGGGAGCTCACGCAGTCCATGTCCTCCTATGAGATCACCAAGATGTACGCTTTGTGTGAACGGGCTCTGCTTTATGACTGGTGTATCTGTAATGGCGAATATTCCTTAAAGGCATACAGTGCCCGGATGATGCCGATGCTGCTGCATGAGATCCGGGAACAGAAAGAATAATTCGGGGAAATATTAAAAACGTTTATAAGAGTGAGGGAGCTTTTAGAAGCGGGGGGAGCAAATTTGTAAATGATTAAATTCCATAGAGGGGTGGAATTTAAATTTGCAATTGAGTTGGTGTAAAAAAATAAAAAAATGCAAAAAAGGTGTTGACAACCAAAAAAAGGCGTGGTAATATATAAAAGCTGTCGCAAGAGACAGCGCAAGCGAACCTTGATAACTAAACAGTGTGAAAACCTTGAAAATTCCAAAAGAATAATTCAGGAACAGCCTTATTCCAGAGATGGAATGAAGCGACCTAAAACAGTAAGAACGGGAAGAAATTACCAGCAGTGATTTCGGACCAGACAAACACTTAAACATGAGAGTTTGATCCTGGCTCAGGATGAACGCTGGCGGCGTGCCTAACACATGCAAGTCGAACGAAGCATTTAGAACGGAATATTTCGGTATGAAGTTCTATCTGACTGAGTGGCGGACGGGTGAGTAACGCGTGGGTAACCTGCCCCATACAGGGGGATAACAGTTAGAAATGACTGCTAATACCGCATAAGCGCACGGTCTCGCATGGGACAGTGTGAAAAACTCCGGTGGTATGGGATGGACCCGCGTCTGATTAGCTAGTTGGCGGGGTAACGGCCCACCAAGGCAGCGATCAGTAGCCGGCCTGAGAGGGTGGACGGCCACATTGGGACTGAGACACGGCCCAAACTCCTACGGGAGGCAGCAGTGGGGGATATTGCACAATGGGGGGAACCTTGATGCAGCGACGCCGCGTGAAGGAAGAAGTATTTCGGTATGTAAACTTCTATCAGCAGGGAAGAAAATGACGGTACCTGACTAAGAAGCCCCGGCTAACTACGTGCCAGCAGCCG
>JAETRR010000074.1 GCA_021770065.1 Lachnoclostridium sp.
GAAGACGACAAGGTAGATAGGGCAGGGGTGGAAGTGCAGCAATGTACGGAGCTGACTGCTACTAATCGGTCGAGGGCTTGACCAGAGCGTCATAGGAAAGAGAAGGAAGAACAAGAGACCAAGGTGTGTAAGAGATAAATCAGTATATAGTTTTGAAGGTATATGAAGGCGCAGGAGCGCATAGGATATATCTGAAGAAGAGAAAGAAGAAAGAATAATCCTCGATAGCTCAATGGTAGAGCACGCGGCTGTTAACCGCGGGGTTGTTGGTTCGAGCCCAACTCGGGGAGGTTAAAAAAGCCCGTAAACATTAATGTTTGTGGGCTTTGGTCGTATCGGAGATGGGGGAGAAGAGATTTGGAAAGGCAATGTACTGTTAACCGAAAAAGATAATCCTCAATGGCTCAATGAAATAGTTACACTTATTGAAGAATTTTATCAGGCACCTGAAAATATGATTTTGTGCTGAATGGAAGAATTGAGTATTTTATTTGTTGCAAGAATAAATAGTTCAGAAGAAATTTAAAATATTTACGGGATACACGAAAGAGAAGTTAGAAGTTAAATGCGTGGCATTCCGCTTAATGAAACCCTGTATAAATTTTATATGGGGTTTCAATTTTTTACGTTAGTCAATTGAAGATAAGCAGGAGATAGATTATAATATATAAAAGCAGGTGAGGTATATTTTATTGAATGTGTTAGGGAGAACTATTAAATAAGCACATTTATAAAATATCTATAAATTTTCTTATAATGAATATTTCTTTGGGCTGAATTTACTTTAATAAGGTATGAATAGTGATATAAGTGAAGGAAGGAGGGGGAAAATGTCAGAACATCAAGGTATTGAGTGGAAGGAGATTTGGAAGGACGAATATTTGAAATGGATATGCGGATATGCCAATGCACAAGGTGGAATACTGATTATTGGAAAAGATGACCGTGGAAATGTAAAAGGGATTCACAATGCTAAAAAGCTTTTAGAGGATATTCCTAATAAAATTGTTTCCACTATGAATATCATTGCAGATGTAAATCTTATAGAAGAAAATGGATTAGAATATATAGAAATTGTTGTTGACCGTTATCCATTTCCAGTTAATTATAAAGGAAAGTACTATTATCGTAGCGGGAGTACTATGCAGGAAATAAAAGGAATTGAATTACTAAAGTTCCTTTATGAAAGGCAAGGGAAAACATGGGATAGTGTACCAATACCAGGCGAAACAGTAGATAATCTAAGTAAGGAAGCCTTACAAGAATTTAGAAAAAAATCTGTTTGTAAAAATCGTTTGAGTAAAATTGCATCAGAAGTTAATAACAAATTACTGTTAGAAAATTTAAAATTGTTTGAGGGAGAAAATTTGATTCGGGCAGCAATTTTAATGTTCCATCCTGATCCAGAAAAATGGGTAACAGGTGCATATATTAAAATTGGATATTTTGGGGATTCTGATTCTGATTTACGATATCAAGACGAAATACATGGACCATTAATTTTACAGGCAGATAAAACAGTAGAGTTGATTTATACAAAGTATATGAAGGCGTTAATTGATTATGAGGGTTTACAGAGAACCGAAACATATATGTTTCCAATGGAGGGATTTCGTGAGATATTGCTGAATGCCATTAATCACAAAGATTATAGTACTGGAATCCCTATCCAAATTAGCATTTATGAAGATAAAATATATGTTTGGAATGATGGAAAATGGCCGGAGAATTTGCCAATAGAAGAAATATATAAGAAACATTCTTCTATACCATATAATCCTAAAATAGCAGATGTGTTTTACAAGGCTGGGGATATTGAATCCTGGGGAAGAGGATTTGATAAGATTATGGAGGTATGTAAAGAGGAAAAGGCTCCTTATCCTGTTATTGATACGGATTCTCGAGGAATTATGGTATTGTGTAAGCCCTGTGAGAAATATAATAAATTGTTGAGAGACAAACGTGGAAAAGAAATTTTGCCTAATGTGAAATTAGAAAAGTTGTCACAAGAAGAACAAGACCGTATGGCTCCGATACTGAAATATTTGGATGATAATTCTATAATTACCAATGCAATAGGCTGTGATTTATTAGGAAAATCAGTAGCAACAACTAAACGTTATCTCAAAAGATTATGTGAAGTGGGGATTTTGGATCAGAAAGGTGCTGGCAGAAGTTCATATTATGAACGAAAATGAGCTGATTAATGAGCCGATTAATGAGCCGATTAATGAGCGAAAAGGGATAGATAATTATAGGAATAGTGTTATAGTAGGATAAAATTGGCATGTACCACATACAATAAGAGAAAAGAGGAAAGAGAAAATGGAAATAATGTCAAGAATATATGATCATAGAATAAAGAGTACAAATTTATATGTCGAAACAACATTTGGGGAATATTTACAATATGCAAAAGATTTAATTAAAAATAATGATTTGCAAAGGAAGCGTGTAAAGACATCTCAAACAGTGTATTCATTGTTAAAAGAAGATTTATTGAGTGGTTGTGTGATCCCTCCATTAGTATTGGCTATCGTAAGTGATGAGGAAACATTAAAAGATATAGGAAGTGATGAGCTACAGGATTATATCAAAACAAACAGAGACAAGGTTTTAATTCTTGATGGCCTGCAAAGAACACATACTTTGATTGCAGCGGAAATAGATGCGCTTGAACAAAGAAAGGAACGTGATTTTTATAATTATAAATTACGCTTGGAGGTTTATGTCAATATCAATAAATTTGGTGTTTTGTATAGGATGCTTACTTTAAATACAGGACAAACTCCTATGTCTGCCCGTCATCAGATGGAAATGTTGTATAGTGATATGTTAGACACAGAGGTAAATGGAGTAAAGTTGATAACAGAGGTAGAAGGGGCAGCATATGCTGATAAAAATGAATTTGTATTTAGGAATACAATAGATGGATTTAATTCATATATGAATCGAAGTGCATTACCAATGGATCGTCAGGAAATGCTTGAAAATATAAAAATGCTAGAAAAAATGTCAAAAGAAAATATATCTGGAGATATTTTTAAGACTTTTTTAGAGGGATATATTAAAGTTTTCGATGTTTTATGTGAAAAGTCAAAGAATTGTTTTGTGGATCAAGATAGACTTGATGAATATGAGATTAAAAGTACACCTTTTGCAAAAAAAGTAAGTAAAGCCTTTTCAACATCGCAGGCACTGACTGGGTATGGAGCTGCAATGGGGATTATGAAAGACAAAGGAATTATTGAAAATTTTGATTCATTGGATAGAATAGTAAAAGATATCGAAGAGAATTATATAGACGATGAAGAAGGCGAGTGGTTTATGGAATTTTTAAAGCGGATGGATATGATAAAAGTTAGGGCAAAAAAAATAGGAAATGCTCAAAGAATGTATTTGGAATATTTTTATCGGGAATTGTTTAATGAAGAAAGTGATTCATATGCTGATTTATTACAGGCAACAGAAAATGGATATAGGAAATATGATAGTCAGGTAAATGGGTAATGAAACATGTAGCTAATGAGAATAATATAATAAAATACGATGATGGAGAATTTACGGTAAAAGACATAAAAACTGGAAATGAATTTTTATATAAATCTTCGTTATCATTAAATGATTCATTTATACCGGATGATTTTGAAATACGTTTTTTGTATAATAATAACGATGGAGTTTCGGAAAATAGTATTTTCAATTTATATGCTGATGGAATACGAATTGGATGGATATTTCCGATACAATCTTTAGAATCTCAGGAACATGATTATGTGCATAATGTGTTTTATTTAAAGTATGCGTATATTGTCGTGTATAAGTTACTACAAATGGCAGAGTTTGAAGAGGAAGAATACTCGGATTTTAGTATTTTGGATTATTATTCGGATGATATTCAGATATTGGTATATGATAAAGAAAATGCAAGTAAAATAGAGGGTTTTGAAATATCAAATTATTCAGTAGATTTGTTTTCCAAAGGATATTCTTTTTGTGGGGAAGGAAACATTTTTACAAAACTCGATAAATTTGATAAAAATATTAGAGTAAAACAATTGCCTAAACCCATAAGAAACATTTCATATATTAATGATTTATTTATGGAGCTAATTCCTTTGCAAGAATCGAGCATTACAACAGAAAAGGATAGGGTAATATGGCTTTTCAATAATTTTTCTAATGTGGAATTACAAAAAAGAGAGATTCTTAATAATCTTTGTGAAAAAATATTACAGGATAACGAAAAAAATTATAAAGAAAATAATGTTGGAAACAATTTATATGCAGTAAGATGTTTAATTGTACATAATCTTTATTCCTTAGATGAAAGTAGTCGAGAACTGTTAAGGGAATTAAACAATAGTTTTTTAGATGCAGTATTAGATATCTTATTTACCTTTACCGAAAGTTAAAAAACAAAAATTAGGGATATTTTTGCTGTACACCGAATTCGGTGTGCGACCGCACCCGTTGGTAGAGCACGCGGCTGTTAACCGCGGGGTTGTTGGTTCGAGCCCAACTCGGGGAGTTTGAAAAACCTTGTAAACATAGGCGTTTGCAGGTTTTTTTTGTTACAAATCAAGTCACATAAAAAAGTATAAAACGAAAATGGATTGTACTGCCGGATTAGGTGTCGTGGGCAGCCGCCGCTTCTATACCCTGTGTTCCCGGCATAACAACAATAAAATCAAAGAACTAGAAGGTTTACAAAAAGATATAAATGCGCTAAAATAAGAGAAAGACAGCCGTGAAAGGAGTAAACGGAAGATGCAGGAAAAAAGAAACAGCAGGCGCATGAGCTTGTCAGCTCAGCTATTGATTAAAAATATGCATGGCTCTTCGGAAACAGAAGAAGAAGTAGAGATTAACGTGCTGGATGTATCAAAGACAGGCGTTGGATTTATGTGTAATACGCCATTGGAGATCGGAGCAGTCTATGAAGCATTGCTGAAAATCTGGAATGACGATGTCATCCACGCATTTTTAAAAGTGGTTCGGATTGAGCAGACCCAGGATGAAAAATATATATGCGGAACAATTTTTATCGGGCTGCCGGAGATGAATGCTGCCCGGATAGAGGTGTATGATCTCATAACGAGGATACAGGGAGAAGAGCAGAAATAATACTGCGGATTATTGGCGTGGGTGTGAAGAGTAATGATTATTGTGCCGTATCACCCTTATCTCATGGAAGGGTGGTACGGTACACAACGCAGCATAACATATCTGATATACCGGCATATCTGCTGCAAAAAAATGCTTGCCAAATCAATGAATGTGTGGTAACATCTAAGATGTCGCCAAGCTGGTAAGGTGAGAGAGACATGCCCCAAGGGGCAGAAAAACAAGGCTCCTTGGTCAAGCGGTTAAGACATCGCCCTTTCACGGCGGTAACACGGGTTCGATTCCCGTAGGAGTCATTTGGCATTTGCTTGGACCCATAGCTCAGTTGGTCAGAGCAACCGGCTCATAACCGGTCGGTCCTGGGTTCGAGTCCCCGTGGGTCCATTTTTAATAAACAGGTCAGCAGGTGCAAGGATTTGTTTTCATACGTAAAAAGCAGAAGATAGAATGAATTTGGCCCGATGGCTCAGTTGGTTAGAGCGCCGCCCTGTCACGGCGGAGGTCGTGGGTTCGAGTCCCATTCGGGTCGTTTGAATCAGATTATATTTTGATGTCCGGGATCTTAGCTCAGCTGGGAGAGCATCTGCCTTACAAGCAGAGGGTCATAGGTTCGAGCCCTATAGGTCCCATTTTACAGAGAAATCTGTAGAAATGCCGGCATGGCGGAACTGGCAGACGCACAGGACTTAAAATCCTGCGGGACTAATCTCCCGTACCGGTTCGATTCCGGTTGCCGGCATTCTTAAGAAGCGGAGGAGATGCTGCACTTACGGCATTTCCTCATTTTCTTTTATGGAAATCGCATTTCTCTGTGATTTTAGGTGCGTCAATTGGAAGATGAAAAAAATTTGGAAAAAAGGTTGATTTCTTATCCGCTTTGTGCTATGATAATCAAGCGGTTATGGAGCGGATATGCCGGGCCGTGAGAATTGAATGTGTGGGCGTAGCTCAGCTGGATAGAGCGTTTGGCTACGGACCAAAAGGTCGGGGGTTCGAATCCTCTCGCCCACGTTACAGCAAGATTGCAGGAAGCCTTGGAAAAGGTATTCCTGCTTTTTTCTGCCCATTGACAGGAGAAGGGAAACAGCGTAAAATCAATACAACTGACGGTATAGCGTTCGAGCAGAAGACAGAGGAGATGACATGGATAGATATGAATTTGTAAGTACATTGCGTGCAGTGCTGACCGGAGAGGTACCGGCTTCCGTGGTAGAGGACAATGTACGTTACTATGATTCCTATATTTCACAGGAGATTGCAGGCGGTAAAAGTGAGCGGGAGGTGCTGGAAGCTCTGGGAGATCCGCGCCTGATTGCAAAGACCATTATTGATACAAACGGCTCCCAGGAAAGCAGAGAGGCTTACGGAGGCACCTACACCCAGAGCGAGCCGGAGAAAGGATTTCATGCGGAGTTTAATGAGAACGGCGGTGTGGATCTGAAATACCGTCAGTTTAATCTGAACACCTGGTATGGGCGCCTTCTGCTCTTGATTCTTGTGATACTGGTTCTGACCATCGTGTTCACGATTGTGGGCGGAATTTTGTCATGGCTCTTTCCCATCCTGCTTCCGATTCTTCTGGTTGTGTGGATAGTGAGGATTTTTTCCGATCGCCGGTAGAGTCTGCGATAATGGAAAAAATAGGAAAAATATTTTAACGCATAAATGCCATAATAACAGTGTAAAGCCTATAAAAATATTAGGAGGAAACAATTATGGCAAACAATGCAAACAACAGCAGCAATGCGAACAATGCCAGCAATGCGAACAATTCCAGCAAGAATTCTTCTAACAGCTCCAAGAATACCAGCTCTAAGAATTCCAGCAAGAATGCAAGCAACGCAGACAACTGCAATTACTAAGCGCATGGCAGCATGAATCAGAAACGTTAGGAATTCATGCCGCAGACTGCAGGGTATGATTGAGAGAGAAGGCGGACGCCGATGGATAAGGCGGCCGCCTTCTTCTGCGGATTGGCAGTCCGTACCGGAAATGCGCACAGGAATTTCCGGTACAGACTGCTATGGGATCTGTCAGCCGGAACTTTTCGAAGGGGAATGCATAATATATTTTATATTACAATAGAATAAAAGGTGAAGATATGGAATTTGAAACAATCTCTCCGCGGGAAATCGATTCCTATCTGTTTCGGGACGGTTACGTGGTAATTGATCTGAGAGACCCGAAGGAATTCAGAAGACTTCATCTAAAGGGAGCTGTCTGTATTCCTTATGAACAGCTGGAAGAGAGGATCCGCCTTCTTCGCAGTCAGACTTTGGTTCTCTACTGCGAGAGGGGCGGAACAAGTCTGATGGCAGCCCGGGAATTGAGCGCAAAGGGATACCGGGTTAAGACCATGATCGGAGGCATACAGGCCTACGAAGGCAGAAACAGTGAAAGCTATACCGGAAGAAAATAAGGCTGGCCGCAGGCTACGGAGCTTGCGGTCTTTTTGCGCTGCTGTTCACTTTGTGACAGGTAATCTTTTTGCGGCTCTTTAAATGGAATTCCATAAATATAAAGATTGACAGAGGGAAGGGAGCATATTATGATATATTACACGAAGAAAATGAGCAGTGCTCCGAATGAGAAATCAGAGATTTTTACATATGCGCTGCGGATGAGGCAGACGGAGAGGACATGGAAGTTTTTAAGCTGATTGCCCCCTGCCACTTTGGGCTGGAGGCAGTATTGAAAAGAGAGATACAGGATTTGGGTTATGAGGTCAGCCTGGTGGAGGACGGCAGGGTGACTTTTCTGGGGGATGCGGAAGCAATCTGCCAGGCAAATATTTTTCTGAGGACAGCAGAGCGTGTGCTTCTTCAGGCGGGCCGTTTCCGGGCAGTAACCTTTGATGAACTGTTTGAGCAGATCAAGGCCATTCCCTGGGAGCATTATATCCCGGAGAACGGGAAGTTCTGGGCAGCAAAGGCTACATCGGTGAAAAGCCGGCTTTTCAGTCCTTCCGATATCCAGTCTATTGTAAAAAAAGCAGTAGTGGAGCGTCTGAAAGAGCACTACCATGTAAACTGGTTTCCGGAGGACGGGGCGGAATATCCTCTGCGCATTACGTTTTTAAAGGATGAGGCAGTGGTGGGGATTGACACATCAGGGTTATCCTTACATAAACGGGGATACCGGATCCGCTCCAGCAGGGCACCCATTACCGAGACCCTGGCGGCGGCCCTGCTTATGCTGACGCCCTGGAAGGGAGACAGGATTCTGGTGGATCCTTTCTGCGGCTGCGGAACCTTTCCCATTGAGGCGGCTATGATGGCGGCCCATATAGCACCGGGGATGAACCGGAGCTTTATGGCAGAGAACTGGAGCAATCTTATTGCAAAAAAGCATTGGTATGAAGCCGTTACGGAGGCAAATGATCTTATAGATGACACAGTCATTACAGATATTCAGGGATATGATATCGATCCGGCCATGGTAAAGGCAGCCCGGGAAAATGCCAGGGATGCCGGAGTGGAGCATCTGATTCATTTTCAGGCGAGACCGGTGAAGGAACTGAGCCACCCGAAGAAGTACGGATTCCTCATTGCGAATCCGCCCTACGGAGAACGGCTGGAGGAAAAGTCAGTGCTGCCGGAACTGTACCGGGAGCTTGGGGAGGCCATGGAACGCCTGGACAGCTGGTCTGTCTATCTGATCACAGGCTATGAGGAAGCGGAGCGCTATATCGGAAGAAAAGCAGATAAGAACCGCAAAATCTATAACGGAATGCTGAAAACATATTTTTATCAGTACCTGGGGCCTAAACCCCCCAGAAAAAAGCAGGGCTTATGAAGAAATTTTTAAGAAGAGGATTTGTGATACTGGTTCTGACTGCCATATGTGCGGCCGGAACCGGAAAATTTCTGCAGCGGCCGGAAAATGAGGAGGCCCGGGCAGTTGCGAAGGTTGTGATACCGGAGGAGACGCGGCAGGAGATACGCCTGCTGGCCATGGACCGCACGAAGGAAGAGATAACGCTTCCGGCCGTTTTTGATTACCGCAGGGAGGGAAGGGCTTCAAATGTCCGGGATCAGTCTCTTTTTGAGACATGCTGGGCCTTTGCATCGCTGACAGCGCTTGAGACTGCCTTAATGCCGGAAGAGGAGCTGGATTTTTCCAGAGATCATTTAAGCTGCCATAACAGCTTTCAGATGTCGCCGGAGGAGGGCGGTTCCTATATTATGTCCGTGGCCTATCTGACTGCATGGCAGGGACCGGTTCTGGAGAAAGACGATCCTTACGGGGATCAGATTTCCCCGGATGGGCTTACGGCAGTGAAGCATGTACAGGAAGTGCGCATGCCGGCGGATAAAGACTATCAGGCAATCAAGCAGACCGTTTACCTTTATGGGGGAGTGGAGAGTTCATTGTATGTGGATTTTTCCGATCCCAGGGAAAAGTCGGAATTCTTTAATCGGGAGAATTCAAGTTATTGCTATGAGGGCACAGAGCTTCCGAACCATGATGTGGTAATCATCGGCTGGGATGACGCGTATCCGGCAGAGAATTTCAACATGGCGGCTCCGGGCGACGGCGCTTTCATCTGCCAGAACAGCTGGGGAACGGCTTTCGGGGATGAGGGAATTTTCTATGTATCATATTATGACACCAACATCGGAAAATACAATGCGGCATTTACCGGGGTGGAGCCAGTGGATAACTATGACGTGCTGTATCAGTCGGATCTCTGCGGCTGGTGCGGCCAGGTGGGCTACAATACGGACAAAGCAAGCTTTGCGAATATCTACACGGCATCCGGAGATCAGAAGCTTCAGGCATTTGGCTTTTATGCTACAGGCAATGATACGGAATACCGTCTGACGGTGAAAACAGGCTTTACGGATAAGAAGGAGCTGACAGACATAACGTATGTCCAGTCAGGATATCTGCAGTATCCGGGATTTTACACCATAGAGCTGGATACTCCGGTATTTGTGAAAGAAGGGGAGACCTTTGCGGCGGTAGTAGAGATAAAGACTCCGGGCGCGGCCTGCCCCATTGCGGTGGAATACGCCTCTGACGAGCTTGGAAAGGCCGTATTTTTAGGAGACGGCGAGGGCTATATCAGCGCGGATAACAGGCACTGGGAACGAGTGGAGGATGAACAGACCAGCAACCTCTGCTTAAAGGTTTACGCGGATATTGATTTAGGCTGAGGTGTATTGGAAGAAATATTACGGAACTGGAACAGTAATATTTCAGACAATGCACAAATCAATTTACAGACACATGAACTTGTGGCTGGAAATTGATTTAGGTTTAGGTGTATTGGAAGAAATATTACGGAACTGGAATGGAGAAAAAGAAATGAGAGAGCAGATTATTTTTGCGACGGGAAATGAGGGAAAGATGAAGGAGATCCGGATGATTCTGGCGGATCTGGACGCGGAGGTTCTTTCTCTTAAGGATGCCGGAATTGATATAGATATCCGGGAAGACGGGAAGACCTTTGAGGAAAACGCGGTGATAAAGGCGAGGGCGGTTATGAAGGAGACGGGGGTTCTGGTGCTGGCTGACGATTCCGGCCTGGAGATCGATTATCTGAACGGAGAGCCGGGAGTGTACTCTGCGCGTTATCTTGGGGAGGACACATCATATCGGATTAAGAATCAGAATCTGATAGACCGTCTCCAGGGAGTGCCGGCGGAACAGCGGACGGCCCGTTTTGTATGTGTGATAGCCGCGGCATTTCCGGACGGGAGGATATTGAAGGCCCGCGGAACCATAGAGGGCGTGATCGGCTATGAAGAAAGGGGCGGGGGCGGTTTCGGATACGATCCCATCTTCTGGCTGCCGGAGTACGGCTGCTCTACGGCAGAACTGTCTATGGAGAAAAAGAATGAACTGAGCCACAGGGGAAAGGCTCTGCGTGCCATAAAAGAGGAATTAAAAAAGGCTGTGAAAGCATAAAGAGAGGGTAAGAATAAGATGAAAATATTGATTGTCAGTGATACGCATGGAAGGGATACGACGCTTAAGCACCTCCTGGAACAGGTAAAGCCCATAGACATGCTGATTCACTGCGGTGATGTGGAGGGCAGCGAGGATTATATCCGTTCACTTGCACAGTGTCCGGTTCACATGGTGGCCGGAAATAATGATTTCTTCTGCGATCTGCCCCGGGAAGAGGAATTCCTGATCGGAAAGTACCGGGTACTGCTGACCCACGGCCATTACTATTACATTACCATGGGAACCCAGATGATAAAGGAAGATGCTAAGGCAAGGGGGTTTGATATCGTGATGTTCGGCCATACGCACAGACCTTACCTGGAGCAGGATAAGGGGATTGTGGTACTGAATCCCGGAAGCCTCTCCTTTCCCAGGCAGGAGGGCAGAAAACCCAGCTGCATAATCATGGATCTGGATCGGAAGGGAGAAGCACATTTTTCAATCAATTATTTAAAAAAATGATTGACATTTAAAAAATGGTATAGTAAAATATAACATGCGTCACGAAAAGATATAGTGGTGAACAGCTTCGGGGTGTGGCTCAGCTTGGCTAGAGCGCCTGGTTTGGGACCAGGAGGTCGCAGGTTCGAATCCTGTCACCCCGATCGATGCGGGTGTAGTTCAATGGTAGAACACCAGCCTTCCAAGCTGGACACGTGGGTTCGATTCCCATCACCCGCTTATGTGTTCGTAGCTCAGCTGGATAGAGCAACGGCCTTCTAAGCCGTGGGTCGGGGGTTCGAATCCCTTCGAGCACACTTTATCTGTTCATTGCCTATTACCAGGCATTATGGTGGGTATAGCGCAGTTGGTTAGCGCGCCAGATTGTGGCTCTGGAGGCCAAGGGTTCGAATCCCTTTATCCACCCTTGCGAAAGCAATTTTGGGCTATCGCCAAGCG
>JAETRR010000138.1 GCA_021770065.1 Lachnoclostridium sp.
GCCTTTTTCAGGAAAGCTATGAAGCGAATCCGGAGTTTCAGAATCAGGGCGGGAGCTTTCTGGAATGGAAACTCCCTGAGAGCGGTTTCAGGACAGTCCTTTTTTCCAGCGGCATGGGGGACGGTATGTACAGTGGCTATTGGGGACTGGATGAGAAGGGTGAGATCGTATGCCTGGTGGCAATTTTTATGAACCCGGAGTATTTTTAATGGGAAGCCAATAAAAGCAGGAGAACAGAGATGGGATTTCAGGACGAGATGAAACGGATGTTTCTGCACGTTGCGGCAGGAGAGATCGAACCGGAGGAATGGGAAAAATGGTGGAACAGCAATAAGGTTAAGCTGGAAGAGATCCTGACCCGGGGAGACCGGGGGCGGATGATGCCCACTTTATGGAGTCCGAACTATTACTGGATGACAAAGACGCAGGGTGGTGTTGCCTACTATTTCCATGCCCAGGGCCGCCCGGTAAAGACCTCTGATTATTATGAGGAAAAAGCACGGGAGGAGGAGATCCGTGAAAGACAGAGAGCCATGGAAGCCTATCACAGGAAGACGGCGCCTGTCAGGCGTCCCTGGGAGGAATATCTGGAGAAACATCCAACGGAATCCATTTCTTTTGACTGGAAAAGCCTGCTGGGGACGCCGCCCGGCCAGAAACCGGCGAAGGTTTTCGGCTATAAAAACGCAAGAACAACTGAACAGTGGAAAGAGTGCGGGGAAGAGCTGAAACTCCGCTTAAAGGAGAACCTGCAGGCGAAGATCGCTCCTCTGGCAAAGGCATACGGCATGAAAAAGGCAGGCACCAAAACTTATGTGCGGGAAAAGAACGGCCTGGTATCCCGGATTCAGTTTATTGGTTATTTCAGGGGCGGCGGGTATGAGGAGATGTACTGTTATTTCTGTCCTGTATATGCCATACAGTACGGAACTTTAGGCCTGCCGGGTCACATCAGCCAGGGAGAATATTTCCAACAGGTGAAAAGAGACTGGGGCGTGATCCAGAAATCCAAAGAACGGACGGCCCATGTGGAATCTGGATACAGAGGGAAAGCCGGACCCCTGGCGGGCGGACGACTATCTGTTTGGTGTGTGGGATCTGCTAACTGGAAAGGAAATAGAAGGATATGCGCATCTTGAAGAATGCGTGAGACATAATTCCGAGTATATGGAAACCCGTTTAAAAGAATTTCCCAACGCCTGCAGTGATCCGAGAGACGCCATGGCGGTGATGTACCGTAACGCGCAGCTCTTTCTGGGGACAAAGGAGATTTCGGATGCACAAAAACGCCGGGATGCGTTCCGGGAGACCTATGAGGAAGTATGTCGGTTCATGCGGTACTACCATGGCTTGGCTAAAAAGATGGAAAGATCATGAAAATAGAATGTTAAGATGTCTGTATACAGTATATAGGAATGAAAAGAAAAAGGAGGCTTTTGATGATGGACGAGAAAAAAGAGCAGCTTGAAAAGGTTCGCCGGGCATTCCGTGATCCATACCTGCGGGGATGGATTCCGAACTATCTTTTGACAATACTGGAACAGGGGGAGGATACCGAAGATATCCTTTCAAAAATGGAGCAGGTCATGCCAAAGTATTGTGTTCCCCGCAAATTTGAGACGGAAGAACAGCAGAGCCTTGACGAGGGGAGCGAGAGACAGAACGAAAATGACTTTAAACCGCTGAATGCGGATAAAAGTGGAGAGTGCAGATATGGACTGTTTTAAAGTGATCGGATATTACATATGTGAACTATGTGATAGCCCGGAATGGCTGCAGGGA
>JAETRR010000075.1 GCA_021770065.1 Lachnoclostridium sp.
TTATTCTTTATGCTCTCCGAACCGTTCAGATCCCACAATTATCCATCCCTTATCCCACGCATTTCTGAAAATCAACCCTTCCCTGCCTATTCACTATTGAGTTTCCGAGAACGCTCTTTACCATTATGCGGCTTATCCCGATTCCCCAATCTGCCAAAACGCCGGGGATGCCTGCCCTGTCAGTCCTCTGTGGCTTATTGCGGATATGGGGCCAATAGTTTTATTTCTCATTATTTTTTAACTTTTCCATATTTTCCAGATAAATAGAAACTTCACCGCAATTAGGGCAGATTGCAACTTTGGGTTCACCTACACGCCCGCCCCACCACTTATTTTCATTATCTGTCAAAACAATCCCGTATGCTCCACCTTTTACTTTTATCCCACAGCCCTCAATCATTGAGTTGCCACAGCGAATACATTTACGCATAAAACCTCCTTGATATTCTCACCTTTTAAATTCACAATCCAAACAAAGAAAAAACGCCTCTTTTTCAATCAGAACCGCCCCTGCTCCCCAATTCCCCAATCTTCCAGAATGACGGGATTGACTGCCCCTGCCTTGCCAAGCTGTAGCATATTACGGATATAAAGCCGTTGAAATTTATTTCTTATTCAAAATCACCAACAATACTGCCTTTTTGAATGATATGCTTTTCTGCCTTCTTCAGAAAATTTCTTTTCATAGAATTGGCGCTTATGTTCATTTCACAGTCTAAGGAATAAACTGTAAAGCGATAAGTATGCTTTTTCCCTTTCGGCGGCTTCGGGCCTGCATACCGATGAATACCGTATCCTATGCCCTGACAGGCATTCCCTAACGCTGGCACAATCCTGCCTGCCGGAATATCCCCCTTTATCCTGTCAGCGGCAGGAATATTCCAAATAAGCCAGTGCGTAAAGTTTTTAATCGGGTGGGATATATCCTCTAATGTAATAGCAAGCGTCTTTGCATCTGACGATAAATTTTTAATGACAAATTCCGGCGATATGTCCTGCCCCCGCCCGGTATATTCGATTGGAAATTTCCCTCCATTATCCATGCCGACACATTCAAATTCTAAAACTGTATGATTCATTATCCCTCCTATATTCCTCTGCGCCTATTTTCCTCCAGCTATCCTTAATCCATTTACACAAAGCCGCCCTTTCCTCCCGAAAATCATTTATGTGTCTGTATATACTCTGCTTTTACTTTATCAATCGTTTTGCCTCCAATGCCAAAATTTTTGTCCGGCACTTCCTTAATTGTTGTAACAAAAAATTCTTGCGGCACTTTCATAATTTCGGAAGACACTTCCGTCAACCGTTTTATCAGTTCCTCCTTTTGACCATCTGATAAAGCTCCACTTTCGACTGAAATATAAGGCATTTTATCTCTCCTTCCTGTTATCCTAAACCACACCTACTCCTCCAATCCGCCGAAACGCCGGGGATGCCTGCCCCATCCTGTCCGGCTATGGCCTATCGGGGATACATACCCATAAGATTTATTTCCTGCTATGCTTTTGCATCAAAACTATTCTGCGGATTTTCCACACCCACCGCTTCTTCACCCGCCAGCGGAATGCCCCTCTTTGCGTTTCCCCATGCCTCATTATAGATCATGCACATTTCCGTCTGTCTGGATGTCTCCGCATTGGTGGTATACATCGTCCACCCATTATTGGAATAAGTCGCCACCATTTCCCCATTCTTATCGTAAAATTCTATGTAATCGCTGTTTCCTGATGGCAGTTTCTGATATTTCACTTTCCCTTCCAGCAGCGTTGCCACAAAGTCTATGGGTTTAGGCACATTCTTCCTGTTCTTTGAAACAGCTTTCAGACCGGAAGTGATGATTCCCTTTCTGTCCGGGGACACTTCCGATGTGTAACTTTTCATCAGCTTATTAAATCCTTCGGATTTGTTTTGGAACTGCCCTTTTTCAAAATCCTTATAAGCCTGTTCCCTGATCTGCCTCCGGTACTCCTCATCACTGACGCCGCTTTTCTTTTTGGAGAAAACATATTTATCATGAAAGTCAGGCAGATGGATACCTCCTATGCTTCCTGTCCCTGAAAAGTATCTGTTCTGCAATGAACCATTGGACGAATTAACCTGCATTATTCCACCCTCTCCTGTAAATTTCCTAATCTATCCAGCACTTCATACATCCGGCTGTTCCCAAAAACAAAATTCTGCAAAGCAAGCGACCTCCCATCCTGTTTGCTTTCATGGTACAGCTTCATATAAGCATCTCTCACCTGATAAAAAGCATCTTCCAGTTTTTCTATCTCTTTTGTCGGCGTTTCCGAAATATTTCCCTGAAATGCCTGCCCTTGTGCCGCTATTCTGGCACAGGACTTCTGCCACTCCACTTCCTGCCCATACTGCATATCCAGCCATTCTGTCTCTTCTTCCTTTGTCAGCGGCGTCCCATCTGTCTTATAATACTGTTCATTTTCATGACGCAGTTCGATTTCTGAATACAGTCTTGCATAGCTCAGCCCGCAGGCATTCACTACATCGTGATAACCATACTGCCCTTTTTCTTCCCTGATTTCTTTTAAGATTCCAGCTCTCATATCGCTGAACGATGCAGCCGACTGCACTACCGTATGCTTTATTTTATCCATTAAAATTTCCCTGTTTTTCGATAATTGGGAAACTTCTAAGGAATCCCTGTGAAACACTTTCCGGTCTTCATTTTGGCTTCCCTGAGACTTCAAACACTCTCTATTAAGTTTAAGCCCTTCCTGCAAATGCACCGGATAATCTGAAATACTAACTGGCATACTTTTTTCCTCCAAACTCTAAAATAATCTGTGGAACTGTCTTTCATCCGCTAAACAATAAATGCCCATAATCATCTTCATAATAGCATTTGCCCTACAACAAATGATTTGTTTTTGCCGCAAAGCTTATATTCTTATTCAGCACATCTGCCAATATGCCTATCGCTGTTCCTTTTTTGTAGCCAAAACTCTTAAAGGCCGCCAAAAACTTTTCTCTTGTCTGCTCCATGATTGATACTGCCGAATCCCGGTATTCTGTGTCAAAAAGCGGAATCCTGTCCTGTGTTTTTCCTTCATTTTGGGAACCGTTTCTATTGAAAAACCATGAACTGTCCGGATTTTCAAAGGCTTTGTTTGTCTGCTGACAAGTAATATATCCTTCCAGATTTGCCAGACGCATCTTAAAAGCCTCATCCAGCCCAGCCAAATCTTCTTCAAGCGTAAGGGATCTTTTCCCCGTAAGTTCATAGGAAACTTCACGGTCTCCATTTTCATGTTCTTTGACGATTTCATTATAACGGGCCTCATATGTATCCATTATGGATTTCATTACATCTTCCACATTATAGTTTCCATCTTTTAATTTCTGGCTGCTGATTCCCCTCATTGCCGTATAATGTTCCCATGCAACCTCATTTGTATTTTGTATTGTCAGCTCCCTTGCATTGACATAATCCGAATCAGGTTCAAACTTATTTACCATTTCCCGCAGCATATTTCTTCCCTCATCAGAAATAGAGAGATTAACTGGCTGCTGTGTCACTTTCCTGCCTGCATTCGTATCAGATGCCTTTTCCTGCATATGATTTACATCAGTCCCCATATAACAATAATTACTTCCAATTCCATTGACACTCATTTTCAAATATCCTCCATTTTTTGATATAATATTTACACTTTTAAATCAAAGCCTGTCACTGTCGGTACTGTGGATATGGAACTATTACCCCTGCCAATTTTACTTATCAAATTCTCTGTAACTTTTCCCATATCTGTTCCCATTACAGTAATATCATACTGCCTGCCATCTTTCTTTTCTTCCAGCTTCTCCTGCCCGGCCTTCTTTTCCTTATTCTTTTCAAGCAACTTTTCCCATTCCTCTTTACGCTCTTTATTTCTGGCTCTCGCCTCCTCTGCCATTTTCTTGGACTCCTCTGTGCCGGGATCAGCTTCAAAAACACCTACGCACTTTGTCGTAATACAGTCCTCGCTGTCTATGCTGATTTCCAGACTGACCAGCCTCGCCCCATTTTTAGCAGAATTTTCACATATCTTATTGATACAGTCCGGCATTTGTGACACGGAACTGTCCTTTGTCGGTGTCAGGCAGGCATATTTATTATTCAGATATTCTGAATATTCCCTCCTGCTCCCGTATGTACTTTTCTTCTCCGTTTCCTTTCTTGATGCCTTTGCCTGCATTTCTTTTTCTGCGTCAGCCTGTTCCACATTGCTATAATTGTTTGTAATCTCCATTGCCATAATATCGTCCTCCTTAAAAAACCTTACCTGCTCCTCACCTGTCAATCATAGCCACTATGCCCATAATGTTTATTCACCGGGCATTGCTTTTTTTAATCCGCACTCCCTTTATGCGGTTCCGCCGAAATGATCTCCCCCTGCACGTTGGATTCATCCGAATCCCCGTCCAGTCCATCTTCGTCAAGCTGCGGCTCCACCGCTATCGGGTCATCATCATAGACCGCCGGACCGTCATCCTCAATCTGATGCACGGCATCCGGGGCGGGGCTTCCCTGTGTGGTGCATCCGCTGATCGCGGGAATCATCATTGCCGTAATGAGTAATGCCGTTATTCTGCTGACACGCATTTTTCAAGCCCTCCTCCATAAATTGATGGAACCGGCCCTCTGCTGATAATACGAACCGGCCCTCAAAAAAGTTTCATTTCTCTTATCTACTGCTGTGGCCCCTCTGTCATTCGGAGCCGTCCATGCCCCCTTGCGGTAAGTCCGGGCATGATCTTCCTTACTTCAAAATGCCCGCCGCCTCTATGATGTTCTGCGTATAAGCTGTGATTGCAGAACCCATAACTTCTGGTGCAACCGTATATGTATACCTGCTTGTATCCATTGTATGGTTAGCGAGAGCCTCTGCTATACTTTGTTTTTTATAAGCTATCTCCATCTGCTGTTTCCGTTCTTCCGCCGCCTCCTGACTGCGCTCCATACTCTCTCTCCTCTGTGCCGCCTCTTTCTCACGTTTCGCTTTATTGATTTCATTAACCTCTCTTACCCGCTCTGGTGAATCACTACAGCCGCCGATATACGTTACACTTCCATCCTCATGGACTACCACTCCACCCGGTTCATAGACAAGTCCCTTTGCCGCAAACGAAGCCGTCAGCATCGGAGTGGCATTAAAGAAATCATCTATCTTTCCCTCGTAATAAGCTGCCTTTTCCGGGTCATTCGCCATCTGCTCCAGAATGTTCGGGGCAATCACAACATCACTGCCGCTCATGCTCTTTCCAGCCCTGTCAAGGCTTTTCTGGTCTTTCCCGATACTCTGGATTCTTACATTGCCATACTTTGACCGTAGATATTCTGTGTAAGCATCCACCTTTGATGTTTCCGCCGCTTCTCCCGTTTTCTGCAACTGCTCCGTAAACCCTGTCCTGTTTGTACTTGTTTTCTGCGTTCGGTTTGCGTACTGATATGCACCTGCCAAAGCGCCACTTACTCCTAAAATGCTCATAATAAATCTGTTCCTTCCCAAATGTATCACAGCCCATCTGTCATTCAGGGCTGAATCCGCTCCCTTGCAATAAGTCCAAGCAGTTAATTCAAAATACGCTGCGTAATAAAAGCACTCATTTCATAAGCCGCAATCACAGAACTCATGGTTTCTGGCGTTCCCACATAGGTAACCCTGCCTGTTTCTGCTGTGCGACTGGCAAGCATTTCTTCCATAGTCTGCCGCTTGTAAGCTGTCTCCATTTCCATTCTCCGCTTCTCGGCCGCTTCCTGACTAAGTTCCTGATACCGCTTTTTCCGCTTTGCTTTTTCTTCATCCTCAGCTTTCATTTTGGCCTCTATCTTTGCCCTTACTTCCGGTTTTAAATCACCGCTGATATAATGCGTGACAGTACCATCCGGATGGATGACTATACCAGAGGAATGAATCTCATGCCCCATTGCAGAAAGCTCCGCCTGATATCTCGGAACGGAATTAAAATAATTCTGTATTTTCCCTTCATAATAAGCTGCTTTCTCCGGATCATTTGCCATTTGTTCCAAAATATTTGATGCGATCACAACATTTCCAGTTCCTGCTGTTCCCGCACCAATACGGTCTATACTGCTTTGGTCTTTTCCTACATTCTGGATAGATACCCCCGCACCATACTTCTGTTTCAGATATTCCGTATAGGCATCTGCCTTTGATATGCCCGCCTCGCCCGTTTTCTGCAACTGCTCAGTAAAACTTGCCTTATTTGCTGATGTTTTCTGCGCCTTGTTCGCATACTGGTATGCGCCCGCCAAAGCCCCGTTTACTCCTAAAATGCTCATAATAATTTTTCTCCTTCCTGATGATTAACTTTTTACCATGACCGACAGCGTGAATTTACTGCCTTTTACAATGCAGTCTAAATCGCCGCCATATTTTACTGCGCATTTTCTGGTATTTTTTAACCCTATCCCATGCACCTCCTTATCCTTTTTCGTTGATATGGGAAAGCCGCTGTCCCCACGGGACAGTGCCGAACCATCAAAGCTGTTCTCAATCTCTATAAAATACATATTCTTTGTGCGGAAAGACCGTATCGTGATATAGGCTTCCGCATCCGGCTGTTTCTCCCTCATCCTCACGCAGGCTTCAATTGCATTGTCCAGCCCGTTGTTTAAGATGACTCCCATATCATAAGCCTTTATCGTAACGGCATCGGTCAGCATGAACCTGCTGGCATCCAGCCTGATCCCCTTTACCTTCTTTGCCGCATAGCGGAACTTGCTGCCCACCACCGCGTCACTGACTGCATTTCCCGTATGCACCCTGCTGTCAATCTGCTCCACTGACTGGCGCATCCCCTCAAAATACTGCCGGATTTCCTCATCTTCAACAGCACCCTTTTTCTGCAGCAGATTCTGCAAAACCGCCATATGGTTCTTCATATCATGTTTGACCGAGCGGATTCCATCATACAGATGTTCCATCTCCACCATAGAACTCTGCATCTGTGTGATCTGGTTTTCCAGCACGATCTTTTCCGCCCGCTCTTCCTGCAGGGCTGCCATGTCCTGATAGATACGGAAACTGAACACGACAGCCCCAAGCAGCACAAGCGCCGTCATTGGGATGATGAGATACAGCGCCGGATATTTTTCATACAGCAGTACCGGGGTGCCGTCCGTAACGGTGATCAGCAGCAGGCGCACAAGAACCGAAACCAGCGTGCCTGCCACGGAGGGCAGCAGATAGAATGCCACTTCCTTGCCCATCCGCCCTCTCTGCTTACTGCAATAGCTCCCCGCTATCTTTCTTGTGGAAACAAAAAGCAAGGCGCACCTTGCGGCTCCCACAAGGGCAACCACAAAGCAGGACAGGATGCCCGCCGCCACGGGCAGATATTCCGCTGATGCCATACCGATTCCTGCTTTATGCGCCAGTGCCTCTATCATCTCATTTCCAATATAGATCAGGCTGTAACCCGTCCAGAATGACAGTTCCCGCAGGGATATGAACTGGACAGCCAGAAATATCTTTAACAGGACATTTCCCTGATACCAGCATACGCAGAAAACAAATAAAGTGCAGAATGTAAAAAGCAGTTCCATGATTAACGATACGCTGTCCGTGTCAGAATACAGCCCCTCACTGAATGCCCTTATCACAATCCATGCAATGCCCGCAGCCCACCCCGCATTCCTTATCCTGCACAGCTTTGGCACGGCAAACCTGCCAAAAAAGGACTGTATGCAGTACCCTTCAAACAGGCACAGTAAAACCCCGATCAATCCCATAATCCATTCAGCCATCAGCACCCACCCCGTTTCTCAGATACCGCATATAGGCTTTCACAAACTCCCCGTATTTCTCTTTTGCCAGATAGACATACCCTCCGTTATTCAGGGTAATGCTCCCGCTGTCATATTCCGCCACATATGCCATGTTCACCAGATACCCCCTGTGGCAGCGGAAAAATCCGCCTCCAAGCTGCCCCTCCATTTCATTCATGGACGCATATGCCTCTATGGTCTCCCCCGTGGTATGTATCTCCACTTTCTTCCCCCTGCTCTCGATATAGAGGATGTTGTCCTTTTCCAGCGAAAAACTCCTGTTCCTCGTCTTTATGAACACTGTTTCCCGCCGTTTGCTTTTCCGCTTTTCCAGCTCCCGTCCTGCCCGCCGGAACACCTCCCGGAACTTATCTGCCTCAATGGGCTTTAACAGATAGTGGAATGCTGCCACGTCAAACGCCTGAAAAACATATTCCCGGATGCCTGTTATGAAGATCAGAATGGTATCTTCATCCCTCTCCCTGAGCCTTTTCGCCGTTTCAATCCCGTCTGTTCCCTCCATCTGTATGTCAAGGAACACAATGTCAAACTGCTTCCCAGCGGCAAGCAGCGCATCCCCCGTCTCATATAATCCGTCACATACGCACGGCATTTCTTTTTCTGCCAGTTCCTTTATCTGTTCGCGGATGACCTTCTCATCATCACATATGGCTATGTTCAATCCCATCACCTGCAATTCATTTCCCATGGGCATAATTTCCCCACGGACAGTTCTTTTTACTTTTTATATCGGCAGAATTTGGGCGCAGTCAGCCGCAAGGGAACGAAACCCTATTTGAAAGGGAACGAAATCTTTTTCTTTTCCATAAATAGTTCAAAAACAACCCTTTTCCTGTCAAAATCAACCCTAAAGTTTTTCGCCATTCGTCCGATATAGGGGCGGCACAAACGCAAACCGCCGTGTAAGCATATTAACTCTGATTTCCCCGCTTTCCAAGCAATTTCCCTTATCAGGCCGCCCGGCCTGCCTGCGGAAAAGGCAGACCGCCGCATATGGCGGATGATGGCCATAGTGCGGCGGTTTGTCTTTTTATTTCATATTAAATATGTATCTGAAAATCTCCAAAGTCAAATACACCATTTCCCTGTTTCAATTTCCCCTCATTTGATAGTTTACGGAATCCATTTTCAATCCTGCCAATTATATCAATAGGAATGTTCAACTGATGATGTCCGGGCAAAATTCTGTTTATGCTTAGATTCTGTATTTTTCTCACAGATTGAAAAAATAGCTGCGGGTCTGTGGACGGATAAAATGCATCAAGACACCCCTTATATATTAAATCGCCGGAAAACAGATATTCTCTATCCAGCTCATAAAAACAGCAATGCCCCGGTGAATGTCCGGGAGTATGGATAACCATTAGTTTCCTGTTGCCTAAGTCCAGATAATCTCCATCATGTAAAATATACTGCGGCGTTCTCGTGAAAATCTGGTAATCCTCAAGCATAAAATCTTTCGGGAAATCACATGGTTTGCACATCAGCTTTCTTTTTACTACTTGTAATGGAATTGGAAATCTGACCGATAGCCATTCCTTTTCTGCTTCATGGACTGCGATATCTTCAAAATATTTATGCCCGCCAATATGATCCCAATGAGCATGGGTGGTAACTGCCATAATTGGCAGTGTTGTCAAACTATCCACAACACTTCTTATATTGGAAACTCCTAAACCAGTATCAATCAAAACAGCTTTTTCCGTTCCACACATTAGATAACAATGAGTTTCTTCCCAATGCTTATATTCGCTGATAGCAAAAGTATTATCATCAATTACTTCAACAGTAAACCAATCTTCCATATCCACACCTCGCTCCACTTTTCACCAAAAGCTGATTCTTATATCATTCCATCTTTCTAAACATACCTGTCATTCCCCCAACAGACTCCACTTACTCTGATCATAGAATTATTTAACCGCAACAACTACAGAGAACTTTTGGCAAGAATAAACACATTTAACAATCTCAAACTTGCATTCCTTCAACATATCTACTTCATGTTCGATAGAGCACTCCCTGTCTAATTTTCTGCGTTCTTTCCATAACTCTATGTCTTTATCAGTCAATTCACTATTTGCTATATGGTTTTCCCAATAAGAATCAAGCCATTGATTCATTTTGAAATGTTCTGCACAAAACTGGTCATAGTTTATGAACAGACCTCCTTTCGGCAGACTGTCATATATTCTTGAAAATAATTTTATTTTATCCTCATCCTCTAAATGATGAATGGATAGGGCTGATATAACCGTGTCATAGGTAGTATCAGGCAATTTATCAATATAATTCATCACTTGATACGATATGTTTCCGATACTGTTAAATCTTTTTCGGGCGACATTCAGCATTTCATCGGCAATATCGACAAGCACATATTCAGAATCCGGACATTGTTGATACCAAAAATAAGTCAACAGTCCTGTTCCAGCCCCCAAATCAATAATTCGTTTAGGAATATTAATGTTTGAAACGATAAATTTTGTCGTACCTTCGTAAAAATCATCAAAACAGGGAATGAACTTCCTGCGGTTGCCATCATATTCTTCCGCAATCATGTTAAACTGCTTTTCTATGTCCATCTAGCACACACCTCCATTAAACTTTGTTTTATCAGTATCATCTTTACAACTTTTCATATATCCCTTTCAGTGTAAACTGCCCTAAGATGTGTCCGTCCATTTCCCGGTAAAGTTCATTCAGCAGAAATCCCTTTTCCAACTCCAGCATCTTATCCAAGGCATATACATGAAGTTCATATATGTGCGGCTTATCGGGCGGCGTCATCCCGCCGTAATAACAGGAAAGCTCCGTGGACTGCTCTCCGCCCTGTATGCTCGTCCAGCTATTCTTACCCTGCACAAAGTCATCCGCCGTCTGGCTCTCATTCTCTTTGATCTCAAAACGGGTTATGTTTGCCGCCAGCCAGTGTATCCATGCGAATCCCCCGGTCACCGGGTATGCGTCCTTGTCCTCCAGGACAATGGCAATCGACACCGTTTCCTGTGGCGCATCTTCCACCTTAAAGGGTAAAGAATAAATAGGGATGCCGTTTTCATTGAACTGCGTCCCAAGCCCACCATATTGGGGCTGGATTACCCCGTTTACAATACCACTGCTCGTAACATTCATCTTCGATAACCTCCAATTCGATTTTATGATGATATTATAAGCGGCGGTTCCCGGACAGTAAATTACCCACTTTTTCGTGGGTACTAATCCGGGACTACGCCCTTCTCCTCCAGAATATGTTCCATGCCGTTTGCTTTCAGATAGTCAATCCCGATATGCTGCATGATCCTTAACGCTTCCAGTATTTTCATTCCCATATCATCCGCTAAAGAATATTCCACCCGGAGCGGATATCCCTCATAGGATTTCTTTTCCACAAATCCGTAATCCATCAGTTCCTTTAACTGCTCCAGCAGCATTTTCTGTGTAATGCCGTCTATGTCACGTTCCAGCTTCGCCAGGGATGTCGCCCCTAAACGCAGCCGCCATAAGATGATCGGTTTCCATTTCCCTTTAATCATGTCATGCACCAGTTCCAAAGGGCAGGTGTATTCCGTTCTCATTTTCATAGGCTGATGCCCCTTTCCGTTCTTTCCTATTACTTCGGCAGAAAGCCGTTCCTGCTAAAGCAAAAGCATCCACTGAATTTTACCATAAAAATTTTCTGTTTTTCACCCGATGGCATGAAACGACTATTTTTCGGGAGTGGAAAGCAAAAAAGAGCCATTTAACAGCCCTTTTTCATCGTTATCATTTATCCGTTAAATTTTTACCGTTTTGCACATATGCAAACACGCAAAACCCCAAACTATCACGGAAACCCCTGACTTTTGCGTGAAAGTATACTTTTGCCTGTTAGTACGATTTTTGCCCCAATCGCCATCCTATCAGCGGCATCCAAACACAAAAAAATCGGGGTCCACCACCCACCGTGATGAACCCCACCAAGCCTTAAAACCCTTGATTTTAAGCCATTCTTC
>JAETRR010000026.1 GCA_021770065.1 Lachnoclostridium sp.
TGTATAGGTTCTTTCATTTCAGTAGACAAATTGGAAAAAGCTGTGATTGATGAACTTAATAAGTTATCCGCAGAATATCTGGATAAAGATGAGCTTGAACAAAATGTGCAATTCAACAATGACTTGCGAGGTCAAAAAGAAGCTCTGGAAACAGAGATTAACGCTTATCAAAAGAAGATTGCGGAATACACAAAAGGAATCCGTGAATTATATTTAGATAAGGTAAAGGGTATTCTTTCCGAACTTGATTATTTGGATTTATCAAAAGACTTCTCAACGCAAAAAGAAAGGCTCGAAAGACTGGTAATTGATACGCAGAAACAGCTTGATGTTATTGAAAGAAAAATGCTGATTGGCGACAACAGACGACAGTTAATCGAGCAATATACAAATCTTGAACACTTAGACAGGGAAACAGTTGAAAAACTGATTGATTATGTATTGGTCGGTAAGAAAGACCCTGTAACTAAGGAAGTACCTATTGAAATACATTGGAATTTCTAAGGTTCTCATATCTGGCAGCTAGTATGCCAGATTATCGGGAACTATCTTTTAAACCTCAATGTTGTCTTTACACAATCGTACCATCTGCTGCCATATCCTCCGTCAAATCCGTAATAGGATCTCCTACCGACTGAAACATAGCCGCCGTGAAGGGCGTCCCCGAGGCAGCCTGGGGCCACAGTCCCAATGTATGATCCACATAGTAAGCGTCGAAGCCGGAAGCCTTCAGTTCCTCCATGGTCATATTTCTGGTAAGCTGATGCACGATGGTGGCGATCATCTCAAAATGCCCCAGCTCTTCCGTTCCGATGTCCGTAAGCAAAGCCATACATTCTTTGTAAGGCATAGTATAACGCTGAGACAGGTAACGCATAGAGGCGCCGAGCTCACCATTCGGCCCTCCGTACTGCGTTATAATAGCTTTCGCAAGCTTCGGATTGGTCTCCTTGATATTAATCGGATATTCCAGACGTTTTTCATAATTAAACATACCTGAACTTTTCCCTCCTTTCTATTGCCACGGCCACGGCTGGTTTACCCAGTCCCAGTAAGTATCACAGTGATGGGCGTGGGCAAGCGTAAGCGGGCCGTAGGTTTTCGAGTATTCCGCCAATGCCTCATTGTAGAGATGCATATGCTCCTTAAAATAAGCAATAGCCTCCACATCACATGGATGTGTATCAAGATAAAGGCTGCTGTCCACACAGGCAAATTTTGTGAGAGAAATCCAGCGGAAAAGCTGTTCACGGTTCATCTCACTGCATGGGCAGGAGGACCCTGCAGGGCGGTGCGAAGAATGCCCCTGCGGCTGATTACAGGGAGTTGCAGGACGAGTCTGCGGCTGCTGGCTGCAAGACGCCGAAGGACGGGGCTGCGGCTGGCTGCAGGGCGCCGAAGGACGGGGCTGCGGCTGGCTGCAGGGCGCCGAAGGACGGGGCTGCGGCTGGCTGCAGGGCGCCGAAGGACGGGACTGGGGCTGATTACAAGGTGCCGAAGGCCGGGACTGCGGCTGGCTGCAGGGCGCCGAAGGACGGGATTGCGGCTGATTACAGGGAGTTGCGGGACGGGGCTGCGGCTGTGCACAGGAGGTCTGACCTCTTCCCTGGCTGCAGGAATTTCCTCTCTGAAATTGTCCAAAAGCTCCGGAATTCATCATCTGCATGCACCTCGCTTTCCAAGAAATGGTTTATCAAGCTCCGGAAAAATAGTTCCGGTCTGCATTGCTTTATCCAAATGATACGTCTGACTCCAGTGCTGCCACGGCACATAAGCAATCGCCAGAGACATGCCGAAGAGCGGATCCCTGGAGCAGCTTCCGGGTTTCGGCCTTTGCATGGATTGCATATTACAGTCTGCCATAAGAGGCTCCTTTCATATTTTTATCTCCTTTTATCTTATGTAGAGGGAAAAAATGGGTGAAAAAACACAGACAGTACGCTTTTAACCGCATACTGCCTGTGTCTTTTTTGTCAGCTTGTTAAGCCCGGGCCGTAATCCGCGCCTCCTCTTCCTCCGTCACCGGCTTTCCGTCACTGGTATACCCCAAAATCTCTTCTTTCTTCTGCTTTGCAGCCTTTTTCTCCTCTATGCGCTCCGGATCCTGCTCTTCTTTATCGTCATCAGCCAGATTCCGGTTGGTCTTTCCCAAAATCTGCATCTGGGAAGAACGGGCATTCTGCGCTCCCTGCTCTGCCTTTGCAAGCTCATTTTCGCTGCTCTTAACGGGCTCTCTGTTCCGTCCGGCATCCAGCTCCATCTCGCTTTTCAGCACAGCCGCCCTTCCCTCCATCCGGTCTGCCGCCGCCTCCTGTGTCTTCGCATGCTTCATAGCGGAATCCGAGGAAATCACAGTCTGCATCCCCGTTTCGTCATAGGCTTTCTGCTTCACGGAATTTGTCTGCTCTTCCTTCTGCTCCCGGCGCTGCTCTGATAAATGCTGTTGAAGCTGCGCCTGAAGATCCATAATCTTGTCCTGGAGCTCCTGCTTCTTTTTCTGCTTCTGCTCCATGGTCATATTTTCATTGGAAGCAAGATTCTGAATCTGCCTCTGTACCTCTTCTATCTGGCTTTGAAGCCTTTTCGTCACTGCATCTCCCATAGGACAAACAGGCATCTGGCCGGACTGGATTCCGGCCATCTTCATACTGCTGATTCCCTGCATTTTTGTTTCTTCCCCCTTTTTGTCCCTGCTGCTGCAAAGCTTTAAACCTGATCTGTCTTTAAAACCGGGACCATTCCCGTAAATATAATACAAATATTAAAATATATTTTACTATCGGCCAGAGAATCAAAAAGTATAATGCATTGTCTGAATTTTAAAACCTTTTATCTCTTTCTTTTTCACTGATTCTTTGTTTTCCTGTAAAAGATTCGAAAATCACAGATAATGAAATCCAACCATCACAACACCAAGCACCGTAAGCACCAAACCGGCAGCACGGTTCAGCACCGCCGGCTCCGCCTTGTTTGCAAAACGGGCAGCAATTCTGGCCCATATAAGAGTGCTGGCCACACAAAGAACCAGACAGGTCATATCCCCGATACCACCGATGGCAAAATGGCTCACGGAACCGGTAAAAGCCGTAAATGTCATAATAAAGACACTGGTTCCCACAGCTGTCTTTAAATCATATCCCAGAATACCTGTCAGAACAAGAAGCATCATTATACCGCCGCCCGCTCCCACAAAACCACAGATAAAACCTACCGCCATTCCGCTTATTACAGAGCGGAACAGCCGCTTTTTCGGATCACTCTGCTCACTGTTCTCCCTGGTTGTCATTACCGGACGGACGATAAATTTAATTCCCATCATCAATGTCATAAACATGGAAAATCCACCCATTGTCCGATTGGGAACAAAGCTGGACACATAGCTGCCTGCCAGAGTAAAGCACAGGACGGAACCCATCATCGCTGCCCCATTTTTAATATCAAGATTTTTATTCTTACCGTAAGTCCAAGCGGAGACGGCACTGGCAAGCACATCGCTGGCAAGCGCAATCCCCACCGCCTGATAAGCCTCCATGTCAAGAAAGGTAATCAGCATGGGGCTGATGACCGCCGCCGCACTCATACCTGCAAAGCCTGTTCCCAGCCCTGCGCCCATACCTGCAAAAAGGCATACAAAAATTTTCAAAAGCACTTTCACATCCTCCCATTCCGGTTCCGCAGCGGCCAATACACTAGATCATCCAGATAGGAACCATTAAATCATTGCTGTTAAATGCGGCCAGCTCCGAGCGGAGACAGAGAACCGCGCCTCTCTCTCTCGGGAGCGACGCCTTATCCAGAACAGAAAATACGCGCGTACATTTCTGTTCCGGATTAGCAGACCGCTTTATCTCCAAAGGACAGAGCCATCCGTCCCGTTCCAGAATCAGATCAATCTCCTTCCCCTCCTTATCACGATAATACCAGAACCGGCATTCCCGATCAAAAGCATAGGATTTAAGAATCTCTGCCACTGCGTAATTTTCCAGAATACCGCCACTTAAGGCGCCGTTCATCAAAATCTCCGGCGAAGCATACCGGGTCAGATAAGCAGCCAGACCCGTATCGGTAAAGTAGAGCTTTGGTGCCTTGATCACGCGCTTCAGTTTCTCATCCTGGTAAGGATACAGGCAGAAAATAAGGTATGTGCGCTCCAATACCAGGAGCCATCTGCGGGCCGTATCATCGGAAATTCCCACCTCCTGGGCTATCTGGTGCAGATTCAGCATCTGCCCGGTGCGGCAGGCTGCAGCCCGGATAAAATCACCGAACTGCATCTTATCCGACAGACTCACCAGTTCGCCGGCATCACGCTCTATATAAGTCTGCAAAAAGGCGTTATAAAAGGCAGGCCATTCCCCGGAAACTCCGCTTATCATCGCCGGCACGGCCCCTTTCCAGATGCGCTCATACATCTCTCCCATATCAGCGGCCCGATGGTTCTGTTTTCTCTGAACCAGCCCGTTGAGATGCACGGAAAAAGGCGTCTGTTTTCCGCTTCCATAGATTTCATGCTGGGACAAGAAGGACAATCTGCACAAAGCCACTCTGTCGGCCGAGGACTCACAGAGTGCCGTAAGCTCCGGAAATATCTGGGAAGAAGCAAGCCAGATGGTTCCGGGGCCTGCTCCATTATCCACTGCAATCTTAAGATACACTAAAAGCTCCGGGGCATACTGAATCTCATCAATAAAAACGGGAAAGGGATGCATCTGCAAAAACAATACCGGTTCTGTCTTTGCCATCCGCCGTTCCTCAAAATCTTCCAGATTTACATAGGATCTCTTTTCATCCGTCAACTGTTTCAGTAAGGTAGTTTTCCCTGCCTTACGCGGACCGGTCACCACAACACAGGGATATTTTTCTGATAAAACCGGTATTTGCTCTTCCAAATCACGCTTGATATAATCCATAAGCCCCTCCTCTGGCTGTTATTCGATTTATTCTAATTATAAACCATATTCTTATATGCGTCAATGTATGATTCAATCGTATTTTGGACGTATTCTCTTTCAAAATTAGTATAGCAGCCACTCATCCGGAATCTTAAGAACCTGTCCGGGTATTAACATTCCCTGATCCTCAAGTTCATTGACGGCGGCAAGCTCCGGATAGCGGTTCCCGTCACCCGTATACTCTTCTGCCAGTTTGTAGAGGCATTCTCCTCTCTCCACTCTTCGTTCACAGGGCAGCCATGTAAAATCCTTCAGGAACTCATCTGTTTCAAATAAGGAAGGCCGGTAATTATCTCCTTTATTTGTGAAAACCATCAGCCACTCGGCTTTATAACCTTCCTCTTTTGAATATTGAACAGGCAGTGCCGCTACATTGTCAATCATTCCGTTTCCGTCCCAGACAGCCGCATGGGCAAGCATGTCGTCCCGGTAATGTACCAGCCATGTGCCTGGCCGCCTGCTGCTTTCGGAAATTATTGTTCTCACATGAACATCATCCTTGTAACTCGGCCCGGGATGAAGCCAGTGGCTTCCCTCAATTCCAAGCCAGACCTCATGCCCCGTATCCTTTACAAAGTTTCCGTGTTCATCCAGATAATCCTCAATCTCCGTAAGATCTCCCCGAATCCGCAAAAGCCATACCTGCATCCCTGAAGCTTCTCCTTCCGGCTCTCCTTTCGCATCCTGCTCCATACAAAGGGCATAGGGCGACACACGGTGAACGGAATATCCGGGCTGCCCCCTAAGGCAGAACTCCTCACACAGGTAAACATCCTCCCGTCCGGCAGTCAGCCCGGACTCCGTCACTCCGAGAGGAACCAGCGGCAGCTTCGCTTTCGCCTCTTCCAAATCAAACTCCCAGTTATTTCCGACACTGGGAACACTCCCATGATCCGTTATCCAGCGTTCCAGTTCCGACGGTTCCAGCTCCGCTACGCTCTCATGGCGCATAGAGCCTTTTGCCGTCCCCTTTAAACTGACACAGCCGCTGACCGTATGAATCCAGAAAAGCGTATCCCCGGCAATGGCATAGGTATCCTCCACACCATCCTCCAGAATGGAGATATTTCCCTTATTATAGCAGTTCTCCAGATTATTCCATCCCATCCGGCCGCAGATTCCTCCTGCCCTGGCGCTCTCATACCAGTCCGGCTCTTCCGGGTAAATATACCCCTTCTGGTATTGTACCGACACTTCCCCCTCATTTCCGCACTCATATATATTGGCACAGTCATTGTAGGCACAGATTCCTCCTGCCTCCCATGTCCCGCAGATTTTCCCGTAATTCACACAATTTCGAATCTCGGGAACAATGGGATCCTCCTCACTCTCACCGTCCAGAACCTGACATTTGCTAAGACCGGCGATACCTCCGGCTCCGTAATCTCCAAGACTTTCCACCACAACCTCCGCCCGGTTTACACAGTTTACAATAAAGCCGCGGTTAATCCCCGCCATACCGCCCGTATAGCATTCCGTTCCCTCTACCCGTCCTCTTGTCTCACAGTTTCGGATCGTCCCGTAATTCACCATACAGAGCATACCCACACCGTACTCGTCCATCTCCCACACAAGAGACGGCGCTTCAAAGATAAGATTGCGCACTTCCCCCTGCCGTTCAATGCAGACAAACATTCCGTTCCCGGCATCATCAATCCAGGTAATCGTGTGCCCGTTTCCCTCAAAAATTCCGTTGTAATTCAATATCGCCTGCCGGATATAGGGATGATCCTTCAGATGATACCGTTCCTCCTCCTGCATATCCAGGTCCGTCATCAGTCTTGCATCCACTGCCGTAGCCGCCTCATTGTCCGGATTTTCCTTTCTGAGCCGATTCAGATAGCCTGCAAAGCGAAGATAATCCCTGGCATTATAAATTTCAAAGATCCCGTCTTTATAGCAGGGATCCTCCTCCATAGATGCACATAAGGGATCCGTCTCGAACTCCCGAAGTCCTAAGGGACGGGGCAGAAAAAACGCTGCCGCCGCCAGCAGCAGTACAGCTCCAAAAATAATCTTCCAATGCAGTGTCATATTCTGCCTCCTTTATTTTAGGAATTTCATTGTCAAACCCTAAATAATCCCCATAACTTAAGCGCTATTCAATCAGTACCCGGTTTCTTCTTCTGACATATACCTATCCGTTATCATTTGACCATATTTTAAAATATCCTTTCTCTCATGTCAATTTAATACGGACTGCCGGGCTATCTTTTTTATTCCTGCGAGCAACGAGCCAGGCGGACATGCTTGCATGTCCATTTGGCGGCTGCCTATTGACGCAGTAGGTTATATGGGTTATGCTATATTCAATACAAATATTTCCTGACAGGCATACGCTCCATGTATAAGGGTAATATGAGGCAGTCAGGAAGCAGACTGGAGGATACTGTTATGTACAAATTATGGGAAGCATTGAAAGAAGCAAAGAACTATAAGTGGGTGGAACTCTCCCATTCCATGAATAATGAGAGTCCCTGCTGGGCAGGCATCCCCGACGGAAGCGTAGAACTGGGTAAAACCTGCTTTGACTGGGGCAATCCCATGCTGGAATGCCTGATTCAGACCTTCAAATTTCCCGGGCAGTTCGGAACCCACATCGATTTTCCCGGGCATTTTATAAAGGGAAAAAATTTATCGGAAAAATATGATGTCCGTGATCTGATTTTCCCCTTATGTGTGATTGACATTACAGAAAAAGTGAAACAGGATGAAAGATACGCCGTAACCGTTGAGGATATTCAGACATATGAGGCACAATACGGCCCGATTCCGGACGGTGCTCTCGTTGCGCTCCGCACAGACTGGTCAAAGAAATGGCCGGATATGGACGCCCTCTCCGGCACAAAAGAAGACGGAAGCGAGAATTTCCCCGGATGGTCCTTAGAGGCATTGAAATACATCTATGAGACACGGAATGCGGCAGCAAACGGACATGAGACTCTGGATACGGATTCGGCAGCAGTTGCGGAAGAAGCCGGGGATCTCATATGTGAACGGTACGTTCTGAAACAGGGAAAGCTGCAGGTGGAGCTTCTTAAAAATCTGGATAAGGTTTCTCCGGCCGGAGCTGTAGCTCTTGTATCTTACCCGCGATTCGAGGGAGCAACCGGGCTTCCGGCAAGGGTGTGGGCCGTCACAGAATAACTGATCAAAATCCGGCGATATTCAGGCTCCTGAAAAAGAGGCTGTCAGGAAATAAGGCAGCAGACTTCCTTATAGTTGAAAACACAAAAAGGATGATGCCTTATTTCCTGCTATCCCGGGTGTCGGCAGCGACAAACCTGCAGGGTTCTACGCCGTCCGAATCCCCGTCTCCTGTAAAAGCCTCATCACTTTCTCACGAATCCCTTCATCATAGAATCCGAACGCCTCATCCGGAAGATCCTTTTCTGTCAGATTCCTCTGAAACCGATCCTTCCGGTAAAATCCGATGGTATACAACGTAAAGCGGTAGACCGTCCTGGACTTTGCACGCCGCTCCTCGGCCGTCTTTCTCTCCTCACTTCTCCGAATCTCCGCCACATCCTCCAGCCGTACCAGAATCGCATAGGGATAACTCCCCTCAAGAAATGCAAAATGCGGTGTCAGAACAAATCTTCCCGGGGTCCCTTTAGACCCCGGCCCCGTAATCGTATAACAGATCTTATGCTGTTCATCTGCCTCCAGCATTTCCCGGGCAAGCAGCTCCTTTTCAGACTCATTCAAAGAAAGCCCTTTCACACACTTGTCAATCTTCTTCGCATACCGCTTCGGCCGAAGTCCCGGCAGAAGAACCATCAGGAAAATGCCGCATATAACCGCCCCTGCCATAAAACCGCCGAGAGCGCCATATCCAAAATCCTCCAGGCTTCCGCCTCCGGCTGCCGACAGACCGCCTATCACAACCGTCGATCCTGCCAAAATCAAAGGCGATGTAATGCATAGCGACCGCCTGCGCATTTTACTGCAGTAAACGTTAATCCATTCCATTTCTGCCTGCAGCCATCTCTGATATGTATCCATATTTCTCTCCACCTCTTCACTTCAATTCATCCAAAACGTATTCTCTCCGGCAAGGAGCAAAAACGGCTGCTTCTTGAAAAACGTTAATAGTTCTCTGCCTTCACCTGGAAATAAGCCTGGGGATGCGCACAGACCGGACAAACCTCAGGTGCCTTCTTTCCGACACAGATATGGCCGCAGTTGGAGCACTGCCAGATTGCATCGCCGTCCCTTGAAAATACCGCTTCGCCCTCTACACGCTCAAGAAGTCTGCGATACCGCTCCTCATGCTCCTTCTCAATGGCCCCGACGCCCTCAAAGAGCGCTGCGATCTCATCAAATCCCTCTTCCCTTGCTTCCTTTGCAAAGCCGGCATACATATCGGTCCACTCAAAGTTTTCTCCCTCAGCCGCTGCTTTGAGGTTGGAAGCAGTATCCTTCACGCTGCCGCCCTCTAAAAGCTTAAACCACAGCTTTGCATGCTCCTTCTCATTGTCGGCCGTCTCCTCAAAGATTCTGGCAATCTGTACATAACCTTCCTTCCTGGCTTTGGACGCAAAGTATGTATACTTATTCCTCGCCTGGGACTCCCCGGCAAATGCGGTCATCAGGTTCTGTTCTGTTCTGGTTCCTTTTAAATCCTTCATTTCTTTTTCCTCCATTTTTCTTCCGGTATTGTTTTCTGCCGGAAGCACCTTTATTTTCAAAGGCAGCGGCTTCTTTTGCCCCTGCTTTGAATTCGTTTATAAGCTTATGAATCCTTCGCCCAGTCAAAGGCGCATTTCACAGCCTTTTTCCAGCCTTTTACTTTGGCCAGACGTTCTTCCTCCGCCATCTCCGGCTCAAAGATCCGGTCTGTCTGCCAGTTCTTTTTAATATCCTCCTGGTCCTTCCAGTAGCCGGTCGTCAGACCCGCCAGATAAGCCGCTCCCAGGGCCGTTGTCTCCACGCAGGCCGGACGCTTCACCGGTGCTCCCGTAATATCTGCCTGGAACTGCATAATAAAGTTGTTGGCAGAAGCGCCCCCGTCTGCTTTTAAGGCCGTCAAGTCAATCCCGGCATCTGCCTCCATCGCGCCAATCACATCGTTCACCTGGTAAGCCAGAGACTCAAGCGTTGCCCGGATGATATGATCCCGGTTTACCCCTCTGGTCAGCCCCACAATGGTACCTCTTGCATACTGATCCCAGTAGGGCGCTCCAAGCCCCGTAAAGGCAGGCACCACATAGCAGCCCGCCGTATCGGGAACGCTGAGTGCCGCTTCCTCAGAGGAAGGCGCACTGTCAATAAGCTTCATCTCATCCCGGAGCCACTGAATGGCTGCACCGGCTACGAAGACCGACCCCTCCAAGGCATAGGTGACTTTTCCGTTTAGTCCCCAGGCAATCGTCGTTACCAGACCGTTTTTGGAGGCCACCGGTTTCTCTCCTGTATTCATCAGCAGAAAACAGCCCGTTCCGTAAGTATTCTTAGCTTCCCCCGGTTTAAAGCATGTCTGCCCGAAAAGGGCCGCCTGCTGATCTCCTGCCGCTCCTGCAATGGGAACCGGGCCTCCGAAAAAGGCAGGATCCGTCATCCCGTAGAGACAGCCCGAAGGCTTCACCTCCGGCAGCATACAGGCAGGAATGGACAATTCCTGCAGGATCTCCTCATCCCAGGTAAGGGTATGGATGTTGAACAGCATAGTCCGGGAGGCATTGGAATAATCCGTCACATGAACGGCACCCTTTGTCAGCTTCCAGATGAGCCAGGTCTCCACGGTACCGAACAAAAGCTCTCCCTTTTCTGCCCGTTCCCTGGCACCTTCAATATGATCCAGAATCCATTTAAGCTTAGTTGCGGAAAAATAAGCGTCAATCTCAAGTCCCGTCTTTTCCCGGTACGTTTCGGTGAGTCCCTTTGCCCGAAGCTCATCGCAGTAGGCAGAGGTCCGGCGGCACTGCCAGACAATAGCCGGACAAACGGGATCTCCTGTAGCCTTATCCCAGACAATCGCGGTCTCTCTCTGATTGGTAATGCCGATGGCCGCAAGATCCGAAGCGGACACTCCAAGCTTTGACATCGCCTCCACCGCCACGCCTATCTGCGTGGACCAGATTTCTCTGGCATCATGCTCCACCCATCCCGGCTTTGGGAAGTACTGGGTGAATTCCTTCTGAGCCACGCTGCACATTTCTCCCTTTTCGTTAAAAAGAATACAGCGGTTGCTGGTAGTTCCCGCATCCAGCGCCATTATATACTTTGCCATGATTCCTCCATTCCGGTTCCGCAATCTGTTTCTGAACCAGACCAATTACCTGTCCGTTTTGATTCTGTCTGTTTTCACTCCGTTGTAAATTTGTATCCCGTCATGCTGCGGTATTTATCACCTGCTATGCAAATGGAGCTCCTGAAATTCTCATGGTGGACGGCATCCGGAAAATACTGGGATTCAAAACATACGGCGCTCCGCTTTCCGTATACCCGGCCGTGCTTTCCTCCCTCCTCATTGTCGAGAAAATTGGCGCTATAAAGCTGCATACCCGGAAGATCCGTGTATATCTCCATCACAATGCCGGTCTTCACAGATCTAAGCTTACAGCAGAGAGCATAAGCGCCCTCATTGTTCAGCACATAGTTATGATCATAGCCGCCCGCCTGCTTCAGAGGTTCATAGTCCTCCCCAATCCGCTCTCCCAGTGTATGGAAGCTCCTGAAATCCATCGGGGTCCCCTCCACACTGCGTATCTCTCCGGTGGGAATCAGACTATCATCTGTAGGAGTAAAAGCATCCGCATCCAGCCATACCTCATGCTCCAGCACATTGTCAGATTCCTGGCCTTCCAGATTAAAATAACTGTGATTGGTCAGATTGAAAATCGTATCCTGATCCGCTGAAGCCTCATATCCGATCCGGAGCTCATTGTCCTCTGTCAGCGTGTAGGAAATCGTGACTTTGGCATTTCCGGGAAAGCCCTGGTCGCCGTCCGGACTGTCGATGGAGAATTCCACCTTATTGTCATCGGCAATCAGCCCTTTCCACATACGGCGGTTGTAACCGGGAGCTCCGCCATGAAGGTTATTTTCCCCGTCATTTTTCTGAAGCTCATATACCCTGCCGTTAACGGTAATCTGAGCCTTGCCGATTCGGTTTGCATTCCGCCCGATGGCGGAACCAAGCCCCGGCACGTTCACCTCATAACCGGCAATGCTGCCGTAACCCCATACCACATCGAGAAGCTTACCGTTTTTATCCGGCACATGCAGCTCCGTAATCACAGCCCCGTAATTCAGCAGTACGGCCTTCATCCCCTGCTTATTCGTCATAATGTACTGCTTTACCTGCTGTCCGTCCGACGTCACTCCATAGTTCTTCACCTCAATACTCATATCTCTGCCCCGCCTTTCCTTCCTTTGTATTACACTATCTCCATCATATGTGATTGGCGTGCGATAGTCAAGAAACTTATCCCGTCTTCATAAAATAAGTTTTAAATATTTTTACTGACTGTAAATTTTTCAACTTCCTCTGCACGGGCCTGTGCATAAACAAGGGGCCGTCAGAACAGACAGCCCCTTGATATATGATTTCTCAGTTCCCGTACACTTTTATGCATTCTTCCTGGCGCCTTTTAAGTAAAGGAACCAGTATGTAAGGCCCACCAGACCGCCGCCGATGATATTGCCAATGGTAACCGGAAGCAGATTGTTCACAAGCATACTGCCGACATTCACGCCTGCCTCTCCCACGCCATACACGCCATTGCAGAAAATACCCGCCATAATATAGTACATATTTGCCACGCTGTGCTCAAAACCGGCCAGTACAAACACTACAATCGGAAGATACAAAGATGCAATCTTCCCTCCTGCCGTCTTTGCCGCAAAGGACATCCATACAGCCAGACACACCATAATGTTACAGAGGATTCCGCGGAATACCGCATCTCCCGCATTGATGGACACCTTTGCCGCAGCCGTTGACATGATTGTATTCATAAGAGCGCCGTCCATAGCGGAAGGCGTATGGCCGTATACCAGAAGGAATGCCAGTATGGTGCTTCCCACAAAATTTCCAAGGTATACAAAGAACCAGTTTTTAAGCACTCCCGAAACAGATGCCTCTTTTTCCAGCAATGGAATTACCAGAAGGCAGTTTCCCGTAAACAGCTCGCTTCCCGCAATCAGAACCAGAGCCAGCCCCGTCGGGAATAAAAATGCTCCCACAAACTTTCCAAGGTTTCCGCCGATCGTGGCAGTGGCAATCTGGAAGGCAATGGCTCCGAAGCCGATAAACATGCCTGCCAGGATTCCGAGCACAAACATCTTCACTGCCGGCAGCTCCGTTTTCTTTTTTCCGATTCCCACATAATTTTGTGCAATTTCCGCTGGTGTATTCATTTTCCTATACCTCCTGATTCGTGTTTTCAGTTCCGCAGTATCCTAACTTGTTAAAACTATAACACTCTTTTCCGGGAAACACCATCATACGTTGTGTAGGAAGATTTCAAACAGGGAGCGGCATCTCTTCGTTTTCACTTTACATGGGTATGGGTAAACAGGTGATCCTGGCAGTATTCGTAATTTCCGTTACACTTGGAACAAAACCGGAACTCCAGATTGTCCCCATCCTTCTCCGTACGGCCGCAAATAGCGCATTTATGTGTGCCGACAACCTTTTCTCCTCTCTTTACGCTTCGCACATATGTTTTTCTGCGATGGATCTCCTTGGGCGAATAGCGGTGCAGTCTGCGCATACCCAGAAAAAAGATCACAAAATTTCCCAGAGAGAGGAGGGCCATCAAACTATAAGCAGGATGTACGATGATTCCGATTCTTGACAAGCCGTAGAGCATATTGATTGTTAAATGTTCCGCAAGGAACCCTGCCAGAATCTCCGCCCCAAAATAAATTCCGTAAATAATCCCCAGTACCTTTGCCCTAATCGGAATCAAGAAATACAGCATAAACTGCATATCCGGATAAGTCGCTGCAAAGGCAAGAAAAAGTGAATTGTTCAGCCAGTAAGTGCCAAAATACTGGCTGAAATTAACACCGAATCCGTACTGGCACACAAAAGCCGCTATGATATGCAGGAGCACACCCGTAAAAAAGTACAGATTAAACCGGAATGTTCCCCACTGGGATTCCAGCGCTCTTCCGATGGAATAATACAGATATAACACAATCAAGAACCAGATCAGACTGGTATTGGGCGGATAAATGAGGAAAGTCGCAATCCTCCAGATCTGCCCGTGCAGAATGGCCGACGCATCCAGTGACAGGTAGTTGTAATACATATCCGGCGCAAACAGAAGAATCACATACCCCACCGCATACAGAATAATAATATAGTACATCAGATTACGGATGGCATACCGTCCAAACTTCTTTTCCAGCTTATCAATCCAGTTCATGCAGTAATCTTCTTCCTTTCTCCTCAGATCCCGGTTTTGTCCCGGATATCCCTTTTTCTTTTATGGTTTATTATAGGTGAGGGCTGTCTATTTGTCAACATAACGTTAAAACATGCGGTTTTCACAATCCTCCCTGGGCCGTATCCTGCGGGGAATACATATCTCGTCCCCCACCTGCAGGTTGTAAATATTCACATAAGGATTGGCATTTAAAACAGCCCAGAGCGGCACATGATACCTGCGGCTTAAAAGGTAAAGGGTATCCCCTTTCTCTACAATATGAAGAAAGCCATGACATTGATTCATAGAAAAGTTCACCTCAAATCTTTCCTTATTATATAGAATACTATATGCACCTCTTCCAATTCTGTTTCTAAAAGTCCGGATATTTCAATCACAATGCCGCAAATCTGTATTTCAGGAAAAATTAAGAAATTTTTTTATATTTTTTTTATTTGCCTTAATTTTTTAATTGTCGTATAATGTAAAATCATGTAGTTTTTCTTAATCCTATGTCCGCCGGACAGAAACAGTTTACAGAAAATGAATTTTGCTCCGGGACTTGAGCGCTCTTAAGAACTCTCTGTACCAAAGGAGTTTCCAGGCGTGCTCATTTTAGAAAAGGAGGCTGCAGTACGTATCCTGCAGAAAAATTGGTTTATGAACAATCTGACTGCACACAAACTTGGAATCGATATTGGTTCCACAACCGTTAAAATCGCAGTTTTAGACTACAACGGAAAATTATTATTCTCCGACTATGAACGTCATTTTGCTAATATCCAGGAGACCCTGGCCCTGCTTCTTGAACGTGCGGAAGCCAGGCTTGGAGAACTGACCGTCACTCCGGCCATTACCGGTTCCGGGGGACTGACTCTCGCCCGGCATCTCGAGGTTCCTTTTGTCCAGGAGGTTGTCGCCGTTGCACAGGCTCTGGAAGCCGAGGCCCCCAAGACCGATGTTGCCATCGAGCTGGGCGGAGAGGATGCCAAGATCATCTATTTCCAGGACGGAAATATCGAGCAGCGCATGAACGGCATCTGCGCCGGGGGCACAGGCTCCTTTATCGATCAGATGGCCTCCCTTCTTCAGACAGATGCCTCCGGTCTCAATGAATATGCAAAAAACTATCAATCTCTGTATACCATCGCCGCCCGCTGCGGCGTATTTGCAAAATCAGATATCCAGCCATTGATCAACGAGGGAGCGACAAAAGAAGACTTGTCAGCTTCTATTTTTCAGGCTGTGGTAAACCAGACCATCAGCGGTCTGGCCTGCGGCAAGCCCATACGGGGCCATGTGGCTTTTCTCGGCGGTCCTCTCCACTTTCTGTCTGAGCTGAAAGCCGCCTTTATCCGCACCCTGAAGTTGGATGAGGAGCACACCATTGCACCGGAGCACTCCCATCTCTTCGCGGCCATCGGAGCTGCCGGGAACAGCCGTCCCGAGGTGACGGTATCTTTAGGCGAACTAAAGGAACGTCTCCGTTCCCATATCCAGATGGATTTTGAGGTGGAACGCATGGAACCTCTCTTTGCCTCCCGTTATGAATACGGTAAATTTAAAGAGCGGCACAGCCGTCATGAGGTTCTGCGGAGTGATTTCCAGGCTTATGAGGGGAACTGCTTTCTGGGTATCGATGCGGGAAGTACCACCACGAAGGCGGCGCTGGTGGCGGAGGACGGCTCCCTCCTCTATTCCTTCTACAGCAGCAACAACGGAAGTCCCCTCCACACTACCCTGCGTGCCATCCGGGAAATCTACCGTTTCCTGCCTGAGAATGCCCATATTGCCCGTTCCTGCTCTACCGGTTACGGAGAGGCGCTTATCAAAGCGGCTCTCATGCTGGACGAAGGCGAAGTGGAAACCGTGGCCCACTACTATGCGGCGGAATTTTTCAGCCCCGAGGTAGACTGTATCCTGGATATCGGAGGCCAGGACATGAAATGCATCCGCATCCGGAATCACACCGTGGACAGTGTTCAGCTCAATGAAGCCTGCTCCTCCGGCTGCGGTTCCTTTATTGAAACTTTTGCCAACTCCCTCAATTACAGTGTGGAGGATTTTGCAAAAGCGGCTCTCTTTGCGGAGCATCCCATTGATCTCGGAACCCGCTGTACCGTATTTATGAATTCCAAAGTAAAGCAGGCACAGAAAGAGGGAGCGGATGTCGCGGACATTTCCGCCGGTCTGGCTTACTCTGTCATCAAAAATGCCTTATTTAAAGTAATTAAGGTTTCCGATGCTTCTTCCTTGGGAAAGCATATCGTAGTCCAGGGCGGCACCTTTTACAACGATGCCGTCCTTAGAAGCTTTGAAAAGATTGCGGGCTGTGAAGTGATACGGCCTGATATTGCAGGCATTATGGGTGCTTTCGGCGCCGCCCTTATTGCCAGGGAGCGCTACACGGCCGGGGACGAAACCACCATGCTCTCCATTGAACAGATTAACCGGCTGGAATTCACCACCACCATGTCCAAATGCAAGGGCTGTACCAACAACTGCCGTCTGACCATCAACCGTTTTACGGGCGGACGCCAGTTTATTTCCGGCAACCGCTGTGAAAGGGGAATCGGAAAGACACGGAACCAGGAACAGATTCCCAACCTCTACGAGTATAAAAACCGGCGTCTTTTCAGCTATACGCCCCTGTCCCCCGGCGAAGCTTCCCGGGGACAGGTGGGAATCCCCAGGGTTCTCAATTTTTATGAGAATTATCCCTTCTGGTTTACCTTTTTTACAGAGCTGAAATATCAGGTAGTGCTCTCTCCTGCCTCCAACCGGAAGATTTATGAGCTGGGTATTGAATCCATCCCCAGTGAGTCGGAATGCTATCCGGCCAAACTGGCTCACGGGCATGTGACCTGGCTTATCCGCAAGGGACTGAAGTTTATCTTCTATCCCTGTATTCCTTATGAGCGGAATGAATTTCCCGAGGCAGGCAACCATTACAACTGCCCCATTGTCACTTCCTATGCGGAGAACATCAAAAATAACATCGACGAGCTGCTTGACGGCTCCATTGATTTTTTCAGTCCCTTCCTTTCTTTTGAAAATGAAGGAATTCTGGAAAAACGCCTTGTAGAAGAATTTGAAGGGAAATACCACATCCCGGCAGCGGAAATCTCTGCCGCGGTGCGCAGGGCCTGGAAAGAACTTGAAAATGCCAGGGAAGATATGATGCGTAAGGGAGAAGAAACCCTTTCCTATTTAAAGGAAACGGGGAGAAGAGGCATTGTTCTGGCCGGGCGGCCCTATCATATCGATCCGGAGATCAATCACGGCATTCCGGAACTTATTAATTCCTACGGCATCGCCGTATTGACGGAGGATTCTGTCAGCCATCTCTATGGGGTGGAACGTCCCTTAATGGTAATGGATCAGTGGATGTACCATTCCCGCCTGTATGCCGCCGCGAATTTTGTAAAGACAAGGGAGGATCTGGATCTTATCCAGCTTAATTCCTTTGGCTGCGGCCTGGATGCAGTGACCACGGATCAGGTTAATGATATTCTGAGCAATTCCGGTAAAATCTATACCTGTCTGAAAATTGATGAAGTAAATAATCTGGGTGCGGCAAGAATCCGGGTGCGCTCGCTTATTTCCGCTCTCCGGGTGCGGGAACAGAAGGCGGTCTGCCGCTCGATCGTATCCTCCTCCTATGAAAGGACTGTATTTACAGAGGAAATGCGGAAAACCCACACTATCCTCTGTCCCCAGATGTCGCCGATTCACTTTGACATTATTGAACCGGCTTTCCGGGCTTCCGGTTTTCATCTGGAGGTTCTGCCGGATTCCGACAAAGCGGCTATTGATACGGGCCTTAAATATGTAAACAACGATGCCTGCTACCCTTCTCTGGTAGTGGTAGGGCAGATTATGACTGCGATCCTCTCCGGCCGGTATAATCCCGAAAAGCTCGCCGTCATTATCACCCAGACAGGAGGCGGCTGCCGGGCTACCAACTATATCGGATTTATCCGCCGTGCTTTGGAGAAAGCCGGATATCCGGATATTCCCGTAATCTCCATGAACTTAAGCGGTCTGGAAAAGAACCCCGGCTTTAAGATCACCCCGAAGTTAGCTGTAAAAGGTCTGTACGGTCTGGTGTTCGGCGATATTTTTCTCCGGGTGCTCTACCGGATGCGCCCCTATGAGAAAGTGCCCGGCGCCGCTGACCGGCTCCATGAAAAATGGAAAAAGCGCTGCCAGGATTTCCTCAGCAGAGATCATGCCTCTCACCGCAGATTTGTGCGGCTCTGCAAGGAGATTATAGAAGACTTTGACAGGCTGCCCATCCATGAAGATCTGAGAAAGCCAAGAGTCGGCGTGGTAGGCGAAATTCTGGTAAAGTTTTCGCCCTCCGCCAACAATCATATTGTAGAGCTTCTGGAGGCAGAGGGTGCTGAGGCCGTGGTTCCTGATCTGATGGATTTCCTCCTTTACTGCTTTAAAAACAGTGAATTTAAGGCGGACTATCTGGGCAAGAAGCGTTCCTCCGCCCTTAAAGGCCGTCTGGGAATCAAGGCCATGGAGTGGCTCAGGAGACCGGCTGTGGAGGCTTTCCGGAAGAGTGTTCATTTTGTGCCTCCGGGCGATATTGATGAAATGGGGAAAATGGCTTCAGAGTTTGTATCCCTGGGCAATCAGACTGGCGAAGGATGGTTTCTCACCGGAGAAATGCTGGAACTGATCCAGAACGGCGTATACAACATTGTATGCACCCAGCCTTTCGGCTGCCTGCCCAATCACGTGGTGGGCAAGGGTGTTATCAAAGAGCTGCGGAGGGCCTATCCCAAATCCAATGTGGTGGCTATCGATTATGATCCCGGCGCCAGTGAGGTGAACCAGCTGAACCGGCTGAAGCTGATGCTGGCTACGGCGAATAAGAATCTGGAGAAGACCTAAGAAGATAATATTTAATGGGCTGTCGCAAAATAAGGCAGCCCATTCTTTCTTTTACTTCAAGTAACTTTTTAGTTGTGCGATATTTTTCTCTTCAAAATCCATCAGTTCCTCTGCCAGCTCGCAGTACTCTTTTCTGGCTCCTTTGTTTGCCTTCACTGTCTTCATCAAATCAGTGATCCCCCGGGTATTCCCCTGAATCATCAAATCCGCCACATGCTCTGTGCTGGTATTCAAAAGGGTGTTGGCCTGTATGGAAGTCCAGAGCATCGCCTTTCCGACCGGTGAGCCGGTCTCGGGGCGCTCATTGGCTTCCCGGATTTTTTCTGTTACCTTGTCCTCAAAGGATAAAAACTTCACTGCCTGGCGATTCAAATCCAGAGCCAGATCCTCGTCATATACTTTACTGATAATTGCATTGATTGTCTCTACTCCCATTTTGCTGTTGCGGTATGCCTCATTCAGCACCGCCAAATCTTCACCTGTAAGCATTAAAAACTCCTTTCCCACATGACAATGTCTCGCACGTTCTTTGATTATATCATGCGGAAATTTCCCACTTTTATGCGCTCTTCCCGACAAAATATATGACCTTTTATTCCTTTTTTATTTTCTTTCGGAAATTTCTGCCGATATATATAGTAGAAAGAAGCTTTCTTCTTTCAAAACCAAAAATACGGTATTTCATACCAGAAAGGAGTTGAAAATATGGCAATCAGTGGAGTATCTGGTTTTGGCAGCAACAATGAGTATCAGTCCTGGGTGGATCAAGCGGCAGCAGATAAGAAAAAGCTGGAAGAATCCTTAGGGATCGACACATCAGAAAGCTCCAGCACCGAAAAAACCTCAGGCAGCACGGATACGTCCAGTACTTCGAGTAAAAAAGACACCAGCAGTACTGCCGGTTCTTCTTATACCTCAAGTACTTCCCGTTCCTCCAGCACATCTACGTTCCTGCTGAGCTATAAGCATAATCTGACCTCTCTGGAATCTGCCTCCGAATCTCTGCGTCTTGGCAGCCGCAACAACGTATTTTCCAAATACGAGACTGCTATGAAGGATCTTCAGAGGGCAAACACCGATGAGGATAAGGCCGCAGCACAGGCAGCCGTAGATAAGGCTAAGGAAGATATCGTCACCGCTGTAAAGGATTTTGCCAAGGCTTACAACAGCGCCGTTTCTTTCCTGGAGAGCAATTCTGACCGCAGCTCTACCGTAGTAAGACAGCTGAATTCTCTCAAGAATTCTCTGACCACAGAGGACGCAATGGCCAGAATCGGCTTAAGCTTTGACAAGTCCGGAAATCTTGAGGTTGATGAGGATAAGCTGAAGGACACTCTGGATAAGAATTACAATTCCGTGAAGGATATTATGGGCGGCCAGTTTGGTATTGCAGAGCGTGCTGCTTCCAAGGCCGGTTACATTCTTGACCATGCATCTGTTGAGAAGATCGCCGGTGTTGCTGAGAAGGAAAGCAAAGGCAATTCCATCAGCGATCTGGATGATTTTGAGATTTTCTCCAAATTTGCATTGGGCGGCGCATACAACCTTACCAATTACTATGCGGTAGGTTCTATGCTGAATACCCTTGTATAACTTGTATAATTATTTCCGAAATCTGTTTCGGCGACAGGAAAAACAGGCGTACCCTTTATGGGAACGCCTGTTTTTCCTTTTCTTTTATTCTCTTTTTATTCCAAAAATTCTGTCTTACAATAGCATTCTTTATCGTTGTACTTAATCTTGCTCCAACCGTCTCCGTAGCTCTCAATCTGTGTCACATGCTCACCCTGGTAAGCAGTTCCCAGATACTCTGCCTCTGTACTGGGCTGTGCACGCAGACGCACACTCTCCGTAAACCTTGTCTCCCGATTCTGTGCCGAAGCCTCCCCTGCCGGAGCCGGTTCCTCTGCCGGTGTTTCTTCCGGCGCTTCCTCCGGAGTTTCTTCCGGTGTTTCCTCAAGTACCTCTTCCGGTGTTTCCTGGCCTGCATCTGCTACCTCTTCCGGTTCTTCAGATTCCGTGGACAGACGGACATACCGCTCTTCCTGCTTAGCCAGATCCTCATCCGCCGCCTTTGCTGCCTCATATTTTTCCTTAACCTCTTCACGAAGAGCTTTTACCTCATCGCCGTCCGCCATCTTCTCTACATATGCCTTCAATTCATCACTGGCTTCCCGGTTCATAATACAGAGATTACCTTCCTCATTGGTATATACATACAGCGGAGAAAGTCCCGGTGCCGCCGTCTCAATCTGCTTAAACTTCAGCTCGTAGTAAACAAAGACAACGTAGGAGCCCTCTTCCATTCCTTTCTTTGTATAACAGGATATATTCTGATAGCCTTCCACCAGGCTCTGGGAACCCAGGATCCGGCTTCTCTCTTCATCGCTGATCTCATCTACCACGGTAGCCAGACCTTCCATGTCTCCCGCTGACAGATAACCATAGTACTGCTGCACAATCGCATTCACATCCTCATAGGCATCCTGTTCCAATACATTAGGCTCTACCTGGGCTACGCCGCCCTCCTGGCTGGCTGCCGCCGACACAACAGCCCCTTCATCTTTGCCTTCCGTTTTTTCTGTCTGAATCTGTACATCAGCTGCCTCTGCTTCCTGGGCTGCGCCCTTCTTTTTACCGGTCAGAACAACTGCCGCTACAATCAACAGACAGAGAAGAATACAGCCTGCCGCTGTCTGACGCTTATACCTTGCTATCCAGTTACCAAACCTATCTGCCATTTTTTCACTTCCTCAATTCTAGTTTTTACAATGTTCTCCAATAGTTATATCTGCTTAACAAATGTAATATTTTCGTAACAAAAAGATTGTAACAAACTTGAGAGAAAAAGGCAACTGTTAAATGTGACAATTTTGTGAATTCTATACTTATTCTATTCCTTCACAATGGATAATTGCCCGGATTCGGGCGAATAGAAATAAATCTGATCAGAAAGCACCTCTGTTTTTAAAACCTGGGTCCGATTGATATCGCGCACCATGGCAGCAAGCTCTCTTTGATCCGAAACGGCGCTTTTGGGAATCAGAATCACTTCATGGATGCTGCTTGGAAGGAGATAGTAAGCTGATCCCAGCCACTCTGCACAGTGCTTTAACATATTGTCATACAAAATGCAGGCTGCGCCCAGAGCCTTCCTGGAGTTCGTCAGGACATACATGGGAATCCCGTCTTCTTCTGTATTATCCAGTCCGTCGGAAAACTCCGAAAGCACTTCGGACATGGTCTTCATCTCCGCCGGAAGCAGCCGGGGAGTATTCTGTTTCGCATCCCGGTACAGTTCCTGGCAGCTGACCTTCCAATATTCCAGATGACTGTTATAAATGAGCACTGTGGCACTTCCCGCCGGCGTATCCGGCAGAAGACTGTAGAATACCACGGCCAGATTTAAAAATGGCACATGAGGAATTTTCTTCAGAAGCTCTCGATTTTTTTCATAATGGATCAGTTTGTAGACTATAGTAGACCTTACCTTCCGGTAATCTCCGAAAAAGTCCGTATCAAAATGTTCGGAAAATTCCCTGTCCTCACAGCACTCCAGAATGTCTTCCTGAATCTGCCTTATGGAACGGCCGGCCAGATACTCCTGATAATAGGAATCCAGATAAATAGCCGGTGCCGCCCGTTCTCCTTCCTTTCGCACAGTGAGCCCCTCCAGAATGACTCCGTTGTTTTTCTCCAGGGGAACCAGGCTCAGCTCTGTGCCGAAGGGCAGTGTTTCCCTCAAAAAACCGGTCACGGAGCCTACAAATTCTTGATAGTTCATGCTTTTTTCATCCTTTCTCTTTTTTCTGTCTTTTGGGGATTGGTACAGCGAAAAGCTGCTTTGAATGAAAGACAAGTCCAGTATATAGGAAATTTTTTACAATTTCAAGTACTTTATATTTTTTTAAGATTTTTATTTTACAGGATTTTTTCAGATAATGCTTGCACATTTTAAGATTTTGTTGTAGAATATTCAAGGTGTTAAACATCTGCATCTGTAGCTCAGTGGATAGAGCACTGGCCTCCGACGCCAGGTGCCGCTAGTTCGAATCTAGTCAGATGCATCAGAAAAACCCGATCCGGCACGGATCGGGCTTTTCTGTTCCATATGATTCCTGCTTTTGTACTATTCTATACTCTGGACAGATACTCACCGGAACGGGTATCAATTTTAATCTTGTCTCCCTGTTCTACAAAAAGAGGCACATATACGGTTGCACCCGTCTCTACAACTGCCGGTTTGGTGGCTCCTGTCGCCGTATCTCCCTTGAATCCCGGCTCGGTATCGCTGATCTCAAGTTCTACAAAAAGCGGCGGCTCCACGGCGAATACATTGCCGTTGTAGGAACATACCTTACACATCTCGTTCTCTTTTACAAACTTCAGAGCATCCCCGATGTCCTCCGCATTGAGCGCAATCTGATCATAGGTCTCAATGTTCATAAAATGGAATAAATCTCCGTCAGAATACAGATACTGCATGTCTACACGGTCAATACGTGCCGCCGGGAACTTCTCGGTGGGACGGAATGTCTTCTCTACCACACCGCCGTTAATGATATTCTTAAGCTTGGTTCTTACAAATGCAGCGCCCTTACCCGGCTTTACATGCTGAAACTCCATAATCTGATAAACATTTCCCTCAATCTCAAGGGTTACACCGTTCCTAAAATCTCCTGCTGAAATCATTCTTCACTATTCCTCCTGCTGTTTTCCATTACCGCTTTTTCAAAAAGCGTTTCTATATATTTTCCATTCTGAATATGGAAAATCCTTATGCAGACACTCTGCACAAATCTACGCTCTATTCTATAATAAAACGCTCTGCTTTTCAAGTATTTTTTAGTTTTTAAATCTCTCCCATGCGCCGCTCAGCCCGTCAATCACTGCCCGGTAAGTTGCGTATTTTTCCTCATAAATCTCTTTATACTCGGGCCGGGGATAAATAGTCTTGGTAATTGTCACGGTACGGCGGATTGCTTCCTGGTAATCCGGATAAATCCCGGCTGCTATTCCTGCCGCTATGGCCGCTCCCTGGGCTCCAAGTTCCTTGTCTGCTATCACATCAATGGGGATCTGAAGCGCATCTGCAAATATCTGCACCCACACGTCGGAATTGGCGGCACCGCCGGAGAGACGGATGCTCTTCGGCACCTCCCGGTTGCGCAGGAGCTTCTTTACATGGGTCACATGGGAGAATACAATTCCTTCATAGACTGCCCTCAGCATATGTTTTTTACTGTGAAAAGCAGTCAGTCCCACAAAAGTTCCCTTTGCAAGGGCATCCTCATTGGAGCCGTTCAGGAACGGGAGGAAAATGATATTATTGTCCTGGGGTTCGATGGAAGCCGCCCACTCATTGGTGATATCGTATACGGAGCCTCCCTTTGCTTTGGCCTCGTCTTTTTCATAATTCATCAGATTACGGATGAACCATTCCATATTTCCGGCCGAAGTCGGGCTGCTCTCCTCAATCAGATAGTAGCCCGGGATACAGAACATGGAATTGAGCGCCACGGTCCCGTTGGTTACCGGCTCTTTTCCAATGAATTCATTGATGCTCCATGTGCCTGCTATCATGCACATCTGCTCCTCATCGGACAGCCCGGAGGCAATGCCGCAGGCGTTGACGTCAAACATGCCGGCTGCCACGGGTGTGCCCTCCGGAAGCAGGGTTTTTTCGCTGGCTTCCTTCGTTACACGGCCGCAGAGATCGGCAGAATGGCGAAGGGGCGGAAGCTTCTCGTAACAGTCCTCCAGACCGTAGAGCGCCATCAGCTCCCGGTCGTGCTTTCCTGTTACCATATTTACCAGGTTGCCGCCGGAACAGTCCGTATACTCGCTGTAGGCCTCTCCTGTGAGCATATAGCGGATGTAATCTTTCACTGCAAAAATGTATTTTGTGTTTTCAAGAACCTCCGGCTGATTTTCTTTGAACCATGCCAGCAGACTCACCGGCTGTACGGCCAGGATCTCCTGAAAAGTCTTTTCGTATACTTTTTTGTTGGTTCCGTCCTTATACCACCTCTCTACCTGTGCCCAGGCTCTCGTGTCGGTTGACATAATTCCGTTATAGGACGGCTTTCCGTCATGGCCTACCATATACAGCCCCTTGCCCGCTCCCGAGAAAGATACGCCTGCAATGTCCTTCGGATCAATGCCGCTTTTCTCTATGGCTCCTCGAATGGCATCTGCGTTTACCTGCCACAATTCGTCTAAGTCCTTTTCTGTGTACCCCGGTTTTGGTGTGAGTGTGATGGTCGGAACGCTGGCTACGGAAATCTGTTTTCCGTCCTCATCAAAAACTGCTGCCTTGGAAAAGGTTCCCCCGTTGTCGATTCCCAATAAGTATTTCATGCTTTCTCCTTCCTTAAGCTGCACATGATTTTTGTGCATAATGTATACCCTTCGGGTACCCCATTAATACATGCCCCTTCGGGACAGGCGGACTTCGTCCGGTAAGGTATACCTTTCGGGTACCCCATTAATACATGTCCCTTCGGGACGGGCGGACTTCGTCCGGTAAGGTATACCCATAGGGTATTTCCTTGAGCCATACACCTTTTTGCCGACTCTTTTCTTTATATAAGATCATAAATGTGTAAGAAGTTACTGTCAAGCATTTTAAATGGAAATTAATAATAGTCCTACAGCTCTATCAGCTCTTTCGGCGAACCTGTCAGGTTTTTGATTCCGTCTTCCGTGATCACAACCATATCCTCAATACGCACGCCTCCAAAGCCGGGTATATAGATGCCGGGCTCCACGGTCTCTATCATCCCAGGCCTTAGAATGGTATCATCCTTTGAGGACAGGGACGGCCTTTCATGTATCTCTAAACCCACACTGTGTCCCAGACCGTGGCCGAAGTACTCCCCGTATCCGGCCTTCTCAATGACTTTTCTTGCCAGGCTGTCGCCTTCGGCTCCTGTCATACCGGCCCTTAAGCCAGAAAGGGCCGCCTCCTGAGCCTCCAATACGATGCTGTAAATCTCTTTTTGCTTTTCACTGGCTTTCCCAATCACCACGGTCCGTGTCATGTCGGAGCAGTAGCCCTGATACCTGCAGCCGAAATCCAGGGTCAGAAAATCGCCTTTTTCCAGAACCTTTTCTGAGGGGACGGCATGAGGCATGGCGCTGTGAAGACCGGAAGCGGCAATGGTATCGAAGCTTTTTTCCTGAGCTTTATGGCTCTTCATATAGTATTCCAGCTTTGCGGCTATCTCAAGTTCCGTGACTCCCGGCTTTATCTGTGTCAGTATATAAGAAAAGGTTTCATCTCCAATCTGCTCTGCACGGGCCAGTTTTTCAAGCTCATCCTCGTCCTTCACTGCCCGTAACAGGGACAGGGACTCCCCAAGGGGAACCCAGCGCTCCTCGCCCTTCCCGTCTCCTGCTGCATCCTGAAGCTTCTTCACCGTCTGCCAGGTCATTGCATTGTCCTCAAATCCAAGACAGCTGACTTTATCTTCCTCCAGAAGCTCTTTTAAAAGAACACCGTACACACGATCGCCCTTAATTGTCCGCACTTCACACCCTTCTCCCTCTTCCTCCGCCTGGAGGGTATAACGGCTGTCCGTGAGGATGACCTGCTTCCTGCCGGAGAGATACATATAGCTGTCCGTACCTGCAAAGCCGCTCAGATAGCGGATATTTGCCGGGGAGGCGATAAATGCCGCATCCATTCCTTTCTCTTCCAATAGTTTTCTTGCCGCCTGAATTCGCATTTCCCAATTAACCTTCTTTCTATATTTTTCAAATATTCCCTTTCCGCTGTCTGCGCAGATAACAATAAATAACAGGCCTTTCCAGATAACGCTTCAGTACAATCTGAATCTCTTCCCTGGGATTCATCGGCTTCACCAGAATCGAATGCATTCCTGCCCGGTTCGCCCCCCACACGTCCGTAAAAAGCTGATCACCCACAAAAAGAGTATTGCTCTCATCTGTCCCCATGCGCCTCATGCCCTCCTTATAGCCTCTGAGCTTCGGCTTGCCTGCCTTATACACGTAAAGGGTGTCAAGGGCCCTGGCAAACGGCATGACCCGCGGTTCTTTATTATTGGAAATCAGACAGGTAGAAAAGCCGATCCCCCGCAGACGCTCAAAAAAAGCAATGCTGCGCTCATCAGCCGGAGCATCGTGCGGCACCAGCGTATTGTCCACATCGAAAAGGACTCCCCTGTATCCGGCCTCATACAAACTGTCAAAATCTATTTCATAGGCAGAATTTATATATTGCTTCGGATACAGTCCTCCAAGCAGCGAAAAGCCTTTGGGCAGCTCCGACACCAGAATTCCTCCCACAATCAGAACGGCTCCTGTCACGCCCGCCGCTGTAACCGGCTCCTTTAGAACAATTGCCGCACAGACCATAGTGACAAAGGGGTTCAGATAAATGTAATTGTTGGTATTCACCACGCCAATCCGCCTGATGGCAATATTCCAGGTAATATAGCAGACGGCGCTTCCCAGTACGCCCAGAAACAAAAGGCAGAAGATAACATCCCCCCGGAAAAGAGGTGTAAAAGGCGGCAGGCCCTTTCCCCAAAGGGCCGCAGGCGCCGTCAGAAGAAGGGCGTAAAAGAGCATCTTTCTGGTTAAAATCCGATTATCGCAGCGCCCCACATACTGCTTCAGAATCACGGAATAGACAGCCCAGGACAAGGCGGCCAGAAGGGAAAGCGCGTCTCCCAGCGGATTCAGCTTCAGCACAAAGGTTCCGTTAAACACCACCAGTACAACGCCGGAAATAGCGATAAAAAAGCCGGCCCAGGTCCGCCCGGACAGTTTTTCGTCTCTGGTAAATACATGGGCCAGAACAGCCGTAAAAACAGGCGCCGCCGCAAGGATAATGCTCACATTGGCTGCCAGCGTATAACTCAGAGCCGTATTTTCAAAATAATAGTAAAGGGTAATGCCAGAAAGGGAGAGTGCGAAAATCCCCAGCTCTTCCTTCACTCCCCCGGGCTTTTCCATTTTCCGGGTAAAGAGCATTAAAACCACCCATGCGATAAAGAAGCGCATCAGCATGATCTGAAGCGCGTCATAATAATTGAGCAGGGTTTTTGTTGCCACAAAGGTAGTGCCCCACACCGTAATGGTAAGCAGGGCAAGGATATGCCCTGCTGCCTTTTTTCTTTCTGTCGTCATTTCCAGGTCTCTTTCTGTTCTTCGGAATCTATACCCAGGGAATGCATTGCGGCATACCCGGAGGGCATGAAAATAAACGCTTTATTTATCTAACATTTTCTTCAGCTCACTCAAAAATGTATTCACATCCTTAAACTCCCGGTACACGGAAGCAAAACGCACATATGCCACGGAATCCAGATCTTTCAGCTTATCCATTACCATCTCGCCAATGACGCTGCTTGATATCTCCCTCTCCTCTCGGTTAAAGATCTCACTTTCAATGGTATCAATCACACTGTTAATGTCCTTCAGAGGCACAGGGCGCTTATGGCAGGCGCGCAGGATGCCGTCCACAATCTTACTTCTGTCATAAGGCTCCCGGTTATTGTCCTTTTTAATCACAATAATAGGAATCGTCTCAATCTTCTCATAGGTGGTAAAGCGCTTCCCACAGGAATCGCAGAGACGGCGGCGGCGGATGGAGCTGTTATCATCTGCCGGTCTGGAATCAATAACCCGGGTGTTCTCCTGGCTGCAATACGGACACTTCATAGCGAATTTCCCTCTTTTCTTCTGGTTCTGCCGCGGAGTACTTCTGCGATCGAAACCACATATGCATATACGGGCTTCCCATCTGCTTCCTTCCCTGTGGGAAAAACATACCTGCGGTAATCCTTCGTAATCTGGCAGGCCGCTTTTCATAAGAGCGGCGAATCATTTTAAGTATAGTACATTTTCTTCTTTTCTGTCAAATGTTATGTAAAACAATTTCTGTACAATTTCTGTGTGTATATTTCTGAACATAATACAATTCACACTTTCCGCTGCAGAGCGTATAATAGAGAAAGACCTCCGATGGAGCTTTCCCATGACCTTCTGTGAATTGAGAGAAAAAGACGTTATCAACATCTGCGACTGCAAGCGCTTAGGCTGTGTGACGGATCTGGTATTTGATCCGAAAAACGGATGTATTCAGGCCCTTGTAACATCCGCCAATGAAAAGCTCTGGGGGCTTTTGGGAAAGGACTGCGAATACGAGATTCCCTGGTGCAAGATCAAACAGATCGGACCGGATATTATCCTCGTAGAACTGGAACATGAAAAAGGCCATTCATAAATGCCGGGTTCCCTCGTCCGAATGAGAAACATAAAAAAACACCTGTCGGACAGTCATGGAACAGAACTGTCCGGCAGGTATCTGACTTCTCCTGTCCGGCTGTCAGCAATGGGCTTTGATTCCCCATTCTTTCATAATAACATACATCATCAGATGATTCAGAATCAGATGCATATCCTCCACCAGCTGCATGTTCCCGATCGGAACATGAAAAGTGATGTCCGTCATCTTCGAGACCTTTCCTCCGTCAAAGCCTACCCAGCCTATGGTCTTCGCACCCTGCTCCTTCGCATAATCAAGTGCATTGATTACATTCTGGCTGTTGCCGCTTCCGCTGATGCCGATTACCAGATCTCCCGGCTTTACTTTATTGCGGAGCTGGAAAGAAAAAATATCCTCATAACCAATATCGTTTGCGATGGCAAGCACTGTGGGTATATTGTCATTCAGACAGCATATTCTGAATTTTTTATCGGTATATTCGGAAATTCCTTTGTTGAAGTCATTGGCCATATGGGATGCCGTACTGGCGCTTCCGCCATTGCCGAATACATAGACCGTCGCCTCGTTTTCATATGCTGCCACCAGCTCATTCATCAATTCATTGACCAGGGAAACATCCAGCTCTTTAAGCAGTCTGATTTCTTCATCAACATAGTCTTTTATTGAACCTGTATAATCCATACGCTCTAATAATCCTTCTTACCGAAATTTACTGAAAATCTGCCACATTGTCTTTGGTCACAAGCGTGCTGTCGATGTTCAGACTCTCTGCCTCACTGCCGCCAAGCAGAGCATCAACGATCTTAATTGCTTCCACTGCATATCCCTTTTCATCCTGTTTTACGGTTGCTCCGAGACGTCCCTCGGATACTGCCTGCAGGCCGCCTTCCGTTCCGTCAATTGCAAATACCTTCACCTGGTCCTGTTTGCCTGCCATCTCGATTGCCTCTACTGCACCCATGCCCATGTCATCGTTTGCCGCCAGAATCACCTTCAGATCCGGATAAGCCACCAGCCAGTTCTGCGTTACGGTCATTGCATTATCTTTTGACCACTCTGCTACCTCTGTTGCTACCAGGGTTGCGCCGTCTTTTGCTTCAATTGCATCCTTAAACGCTTTTACACGGTTCTCAGAATGGAAGTTTCCGGTAGGACCGCTTAAGATTGCCACTTCTGCGTCATCGCAGAATCCCTGCTCAATCGCATAGTCTGCTACAACCTGTCCCTGCTGATACGGATCTGCATCCACATACCAGCTTGCCCCGTTGTCCTCAATATGTCCCGTAGTAACTACCACATAAATTCCTTTATCCAGAGCTGCTTTCACAACCTCTACGGATGCCTCCGCGTCTACCTGCTGGAATACGATTGCATTATAGCCTGCTGCCGTACAGGTCTCGATCTGGTCATTCTGAGTTGCCGCCGTATTTTCCGAATCAAAATAATCTACCGTGAACTTGTCCGCATATTCCTTTGCTGCCTCTTCAAACTCCTCTTTTACAGAGAGACAGAAGGTATCTGTGAAGCTCTTACAGAGGAATGCTACCCTGTAGGTACCCTCACTGCCGTCTGCTGCATTTTCTGCTGCATCTTCCGCCTCTGCCGGCGCTGCATCTTCAGCTTCGTTTTCCTCCGGTGCGGGCGCATTGCCGCTTTCCTTGTTTCCGCCGCATCCGGCCATGGTAATTACCATTGCCGCCGTAAGCAATACTGCCATTAACTTTTTCTTCATACTCTTTTCCTCCTATTCCTGTTCCGTAATAGCCCTTTTCCTACACCTTCATCTAAATCAATTTCCAGTCACAAACCCATGTGCCTGTAAATTGATTTGTGCACTCAAAGGTCTATTACTGTTTCCTGTTCCGTAATATCTCTCACAGTACACCTAAGCCTAAATCAATTTCCAGCCCCTAAAAACATGCGTCTGTAAATCGATTTGTGCACTGTGAGCGATATTACTGTTTCCTGTTTCTTTTTTTTATAAATTAACCCTTACAGGATTAATTCCGCCATGCGCTCTTTTCTTACTCTTTCTTTCCCTTGGTCACAATATCGAGAACCACTGCCGCTACAATAATCAGTCCGGTAATGATCATCTGATAGTAGGACTGTACAGACTTCAGAGTCAGAATATTGGTGATCACACCGATGATAATGGAGCCGATTACACTTCCATAGATACTTCCTACGCCGCCGGACAGGCTGGCGCCGCCGATGATTGCCGCGGTGATTGCATCGAATTCCAGCCCTTCCGCCTCTGCGGGCTGCCCGGAATTCAGTCTCGTCATAAACAGCGCGCCCGCAACTCCCACAAAAATCCCGTGAATCAGATAAGTTTTGATAATGGTCCACTGATTGCTGATGCCCGAGGCAGCCGCTGCTTCCGGATTGCCTCCGACTGCATAGATATATCTTCCGAGCCGCATCCTTTTTAGAACAAACCAGGTAACTGCAATGCACAGGAACATAATAAGCACCGAATACGGTACGATTCCCCGGATCCTCCCCTGTCCCAGTCTGGAAATGCTCCCGATGTTATAAATGGGGGTTCCTCCCGTATAGATATAACAGATGCCTCTCCCTGCCTTCATCATGGCAAGCGTTACGATAAAGGCCGGAGCATGAAACTGTGTGACAATAACACCCGAAAGAAAGTTTACAACCATTCCCACGGCAATTGCCGCCAGTACGGCCAGAATGCCCGCCAGCACGCCGTTCATGCCGCCTTCAGCCAGATTTTTATAAGTGCCCACACAAATGCATCCGGTCAGAGCCACTACTGCACCGCCCGACAAATCTGTCTGCCCGGCTATAATAAGCAGTGTAAGTCCACAGGTAAGAATCGTAACCACTGCAATCTGTGACAGCAGATTAACAACATTTGCCTGGGACAAAAAGACCGGTGAAATTACGGAACACACAACCAGAAGCCCGAACAGAATAACGACAATACCATATTTGTTGTAGAATTCTATTATTTTATCTTTGTTTACCATCTTATTCTCCATCCCCTCCGACTGCCATACTCATAACTGCACCGGGGGTTGCCTCCTTTCCGGACAGTTCACCGGCTGTCTTTCCCTGCCGGATAATAAGGATACGGTCGCTCATTCCCAGCAATTCTTCCATATCAGAATTGATCATAATGATTGCCATTCCCTGTTCCGTCATCTCATTCATCATTTTGTAGATTTCATACTTGGTTCCTACATCAATTCCTCTGGTGGGCTCATCCATAATCAGTACTTTTGGAGCTACTGCCATCCATTTTGCCAGAACCACCTTCTGCTGATTCCCGCCGGAAAGCGTCTTTGTCTCCACGGCAGGGGAAGGCGCTTTGATCGCAAATCTCTTCATCATGTCATTTACAATCCTTTTTTCCTCTGACAGCGGAATGACCTTTTTCCCAAACACATGCTTCAGCGCTGCCATCGCGATATTCTCCTTAATATCACGAAGCAGGACGAGTCCGAATCTGCGGCGGTCTTCCGAAACCATAGCTATCCCCTGCCGGATGGAATCATTTACATTGCGTATCTCCATCTTCTGCCCTTCACAGTACATCTCCCCACTGTCCCGGGGATCAAGTCCGATCATGGCCCGGGCGATCTCCGTCCTCCCTGCGCCTACCAGACCGGATATCCCGAGGATCTCGCCTTTTCGCACCTCAAAGCTGATATTTTCAAAGACCCCTTTTTTGTTAAAATTCTCAACTCTTAACAGAACTTCTCCTATCTTCGGATCTCTGGGCGGAAAAATCTCTTTCATCTCCCGTCCTACCATCTTTTCGATAATGATATCTCTGGAATATTCCGAAGCTTTTCCGGTCATAATATGCGCTCCATCCCGGAATACGGAAATATAATCCGCAATACGGAATACCTCATCCAGCTTATGAGAAATAAAAATAATTGTAATTCCCTGTTCCTTTAATTCAAAGATTTTCTCAATCAGATAATTTACTTCTTTTTCTGTAAGAGAGGAGGTCGGCTCGTCCATCAGTATAATCTTGGCATCGCATGATACCGCTTTGATAATCTCAATCATCTGGGCATCTGCAATGGACAGCTCTTTCATCCTGGCGTTCAAATCATAGGACAGCCCCTGTTCTTCCAGATATTTTTCTGCCTCTTTCTCCATCCTCCTGTCATCCAGGGCAATCTTCAGCCTGCCGGCAAATTCCCGTCCAAGATACATGTTCTGCACGACTGTCATCTCCGGAATAATATTCAGTTCCTGATGGATCATGGCTATCCCCTGCAGCCTTGCCTGTGCGCTGCCTTTCGGATTCCAGGGCCTCCCGTCGAATTCAATCGTTCCTTTCTCCGGCTTATAAAGCCCGTCGATAACTTTCATCAGTGTGGATTTACCTGCCCCGTTTTCTCCTACGATGCAGTGAATCGTTCCCCGTTTAATGCGAAAGGAGACATCATTCAGTGCTTTCACACCCGGAAACTCTTTCGAAATATTCTTAAATTCCAATATAGTGTCCGTTTCCATTCCCGTAACACCCCACATCCTATTCTGCTCCGGTCAGAAGCAGTGTTCCTGCCAGTACCACATCTTCATCCAGCTCGCTTTTGACGATCCGGTACCTTCCTTTGCAGTTCTGATACACGTATTGTTCTGTATAGTATCGGATTCTCTCAAGCAGCGGCTCCCCGATGAGAGAGACTCCGCCGCCTATGGCAATCACCTGCGGACTGTAGAAGCACAAAACATTGCACAGTGCTATGGCAAAATATTCTGCCGTCTCTTCCAGAATCTTCAAGGAAAAAGAATCTCCCGCATGAATCCCCTGCCCCCACATCCGGCAGTCCAGCTCCTGCTGTCGAAAGCTGCACAATTCCCACAGTACGGAATCCTCCGGTATCGTTTCACGCCTCAGTCTTGCCTCAATTCCCCACCCGGAGCAGATACGCTCAATATGATTCACCGGATAAATGGAACTGCCTTTATAGCATGGATCATACAGATAGCTCTGCCCGAATTCCGCCACGCCGAATCCCTGTCCGTCAAAAAGCTTTCCGTCAATCACAATTCCGCCTCCCACACCGCTTCCGATATTGGTATAGAAGAAAATATCTGTTCCCCGTCCCGCGCCCAGACAGTACTCCCCCCAGGCAGCAGCATTGCTGTCATTGTACAGATAAGACGGAATTCCCGTCTTTTCTTCAAAAAACTGCGTCACCGGAAAGTTTCCCCATCCGTCTATCTGAGCTGACCAGATTGCCGTCCCGGTTGCCGTCTGCACCGGTCCTCCAAAACCGATTCCGATTCTTTCGATCGCTCCGCCCAGCTCCTCTGCCTTTTCCAGCAGGGACGGCAGAGCATCCGTCACCCGGTCAAGAATTCCTTCAAATCCTTTTTCCCGATCCACACAGGTGCGGTAACGATAAAAAATCTCTCCGTTATCCGCTCCCAGAACCATCTGGATCTTCGTCCCTCCGGTCTCAATTGCCAGTATAAAACGTTTCTTCATAGTAACAGGCCCCTCTATTCCTCCATCGGCGATACAATCGCTTCAATATTTTCTGCCAGAATATGCGCATAAATCATATGGAGTTCTTCTACTCTCGTCACCTCATCCGAATCCACCGGTATCCAGATATCAGCCGTCTCCTTCATGCTTCCGCCTCCGCGCCCTGTAATTCCGACGGTTACTATCCCCAGTTCTCCGGCTTTTTCAAATGCTTTCACACAGTTCTTCGAGTTGCCGCTGGTGCTGAACGCCCAGAGTATATCACCATTTTGTCCAAATGCAGAAAGCTGTCTTGAGAACATCTCATCCGGGCCGTAATCATTCGTCAAAGAGGTAATGGTTGAAACATTGTCGTTCAAAGAAAGGATCCGATAGCTTTCCCTGTTCCAGTTTTTCAGATGGCACAAAAGATCATTGGCAATATGAGACGCAGTTGCCGCACTCCCGCCATTCCCACACACAAAAATACAATTTCCTCTTTGAATTGCTTCTGCCGAGACGTCAATACACTTCTCCAATGGCTGTATGTACTGTTCATTATCTGTCAGAAGACTTGCCGCAAGGCTTTCCGCTGTTTTTTTAAATGTACTCTTCATCCTCTTTATCTCCAGACATTTTTTACTTATTCAAATAATTTAATAAACTTATACGAATAAGTTATTTAAGATTATATTCATTTTCACCATTAAAGTCAACACTTATCGTTTTATTTTGCATTTTTCGGATATTTTCACAAAATAACTTATTCTCTTTTAGTAATATTTTCAAATAAGTTTGAGCATGATTTATTTGTTTCCTTTTATTGATTTTGCACTTTTCAGCGTGTATAATAAAATTTGTACAAAATCACATTTGATAACATGATTGAAAAGAGACCGCCATGGGGACGATAAATAAAAAGTTTGAATACATATATGATGATTTAAGAATCCGCATTGAAAACGGAACTTTTCTGCCTGATGACAAGCTCCCCTCCGAAAGTGAACTGATCGTTCAGTACGGAGTAAGCCGTTATATGGCCCGGAAAGCGCTGGAACAGCTGGAGACAGACGGACTGATCTGTAAGCACCAGGGAAAGGGCTGTTTTGTACGGACGCCGTCCGTTCCCATGCCTTATGCCAGCAGATCCAGGCAGATTCTTCTGATCGCTTCGCGGGCAGAGCATTTTTATTTTCTGAAAAGCATCAACGGCATCGAACAGGCTCTTCAGGATACCGGCTACACATTGACCATCAAGCTGTCCAATTATAATCCCAAAGCAGAAGCCGTGCTTCTAAAGGAAGCATTCCAGAATGATTATGCCGGCATCCTTCTGTTCCCTTCCGACAGCGCTCATATCCATACGAATCAATTTTTGTACCGGTATATAGAAGCCAATCGGATTCCCTGTATTTTCATGGGCAATAAAATCCCTTTTATCAATATTCCAAGCGTAATCACCGACGATTATATCGGAGGAAAAATTGCTGCGGAATATCTGCTTCAGAAAGGACACACTTCTTTTGTCTCTATTATGAACAGCGAGGAATATTCCGGATGCATGCGCTATGCCGGATTTATGGAAGCGCTCAACTATAGCAGTACACCCATCACCTTCGAATCGGTTCTGTGGTTTGAACACCATGAAAAGGATTCCCTTTTTTCTCCGGACCGTCCGGAGATTCTGGAGCTTGCAAAAAAGACTACTTCTTTTTTCTGCTTTAACGACAGCGCTGCCGTCAATCTCTACGACCTGCTTACCCGATCCGGCTACCGGGTGCCTGACGATATTTCTATTATCGGCTTTGACGACTCGTATCTGTGCGAAACCAACCCTGTGAAGCTCACTTCCCTTCATCAGGATCCCACCCACATCGGCTATACCGCAGCCAAAAATCTTCTGCGGCTTATAGACGATCCTTCTTTTGAAGGCAGTATGGTATTCCGGCCCTATCTGGTAGAACGGGATTCTGTCAGATGCATAGAGTAAACACCGCATTCAAAGCTGACAGAAAGGGGCTGGCCTATTATGTGCCAGCCCCTAAATTTGATGCTCTTCCGGTAAAACTTATATCACATCCACAAACATCACGCCTTCAATCTCCGACAGCTTCTGCAGATACTCCTGCTTCTTCCATTTATAGGGAATATAAATGGTCATCCGTATGGTAAAGGACTGGCCCCCTGTCTTGGGTTTGTCCACATCATACATATCTATTTTACAGCCGTCTGCCTTCAGCCTGCTTAAAAGAACGGAAGCCGTCCGATTTTCCTCTCCTTCTATGTATAACCGTGCATATCGGGAATACTGATAAGCTTTCTCCTCAATAAGAGGCAGAATATGAAGGCCCGTAAGAAGAACTACTGTCACCAGAACGGCACCGTCCACAAAGCCGATGCCTGCCGCCAGGCCTACACAGGCACAAATCCAGATACTGGCCGCTGAGGTCAGCCCCTTCACCTGCCTTCCCGCCACGATAATGGAACCTGCCCCCAGAAACCCTACGCCGCTCACTACCTGGGCTGCCATCCGGGAGATATCCGTACTTCCCGGAAACACAAGATCCATATACTGGGCAGTCATCATCACCATAGCCGCCCCAAGGCACACGGCGGCATCCGTCCTGGCTCCTCCTCCTCTTTTCTTGGCTCCCCTGTCAATGCCGATAAGGCCGCCCAGAAGCAGGGCTGTTATCATACGAAGCAGTACATTGTGAAACGTCCATTCTGTCAGTGAAACAAAAAACATAGGCTATCCCCCATCTCTCTCTCCTTCAGTAAATACGAGCTTTTTATCCACCTATATTCTAACTGAAATCTTTCTTCAATACAACTTAAACTCCCAAAATTCCGCTGTCTGCTCCCTCCGCTATTCCAGCAGTTCCTCCAGAAACCGCGACCGCTCCGCCTTCCGGTTATAAAGCTTCTTCACCGAAAAAATATACAGCAGTTCCTTGGCCCTGGTCATAGCCACATAAAACAGCCGCCGTTCCTCCTCAATATCCTCATCCAGAAATGCCCTCTTATGCGGTGTCACCTTCTCATTGGCATCGGGAATAAACACAATCCGGTACTCCAGCCCTTTACTGCTGTGCATGGTAGCCAGAGACACACTGTTGCTCTCCTCCTCCCGGGCTTTCGCCTGCCGCTCCAGTTCCTTTTTATAATTCTCAATATGTGAAAACCACTCTTCAAAAGTCTGAAACCCCTTCGCCAGAGCCTGAAGCTCATCCAGAACCTCTGACAAATCTTCAGGCCTGCGGTTCCGATACTCTGCATACTCCTTCAGATACTCCTCATACCCTGCAATATTCCGAATATAATGAAGAGCCCCAAAGGGACTTAACCGCCCAATCATTTTCAGATCCGACTGCAGTTTCCCAATCCGCTCCGCTATCCAGGGCTTATCCTCATAGCAGCACATAAGAGCCTCCCAGGAAATTTCCTCTTCCTCCAGACATTCCCTCCCGATATACCGCCTGGGCCGGTTCATAATCTGAAGAAAATCACTCCGCTTCCGGCTTCCCCGTGCCAGGCGGATATAGGTAAAAACATCCTTCACAATCCAGTGGTCATAGAGATTCGGAAGACGGTCACGCATACGGAAAGGAATCCCGGCAGACATCAGCTCTTCCACCAGAAGCCTGGGCTGCGTATTCGTCCGAAAAAGCACCGCGATATCCGAGTAAGCTCCTCCTTTGGCCGCATAAGTGCGAATCTTATCCACAATACAGGCATTTTCCTCCTCCTGCCCCGGAAACTCATGGGTCAGTATCTCAAACCCGGATCCCTTTACCGCATAGATCTCCTTGGGAAAGCGCTCCTTATTGTGCCCGATAACCTTCCCTGCTCCCTTCACAATCTCCGTCGTAGAGCGGAAATTCGCATCTAGAACCACTCTCTCTGCTTTCGGATAATCCCTCTCAAAATTCAGCATAATCTGCGGCTTCGCTCCCCGGAACCGGTAAACAGACTGATCGTCATCCCCGACAATAAACAGATTGTCCTCCGGCGCCGCCAGAAGGCGCACGATATCATACTGGAGCTGATTAATATCCTGGAACTCATCCACCAGAATATAACGGTACTTCCTCTGCCACGCCCCGAGGATGTCCGGCCGCTCCCGAAGAAGCTCATAGCAGTAAACCAGCATATCGTCAAAATCAATCAGATTGCTTCTTCGCAGCCGGTTGTCATAATCGTGACAAATCCCCCTGAAAATGGCGGAATTGCAGACGGATGCCTGATATGTATTCAAATCGCAGCGCTCATTCTTCACACGGCTTATCTCCGCCGCTGCATCCGAAAGAAATTCCGCCTCATCGTCAAGTTCAAGCCTCGCCTTTCTCACGCTGTCACGCAGAAACTGAAGCTTCTGCTCTTCGCGCAGAATATTTTCCGCACCATAGCCGTAAGCCAGCTTTAGGATCTGAAAAAAGACCGCATGAAAGGTCCCAAAGGACACCTTCGTCCCGTCGCTCTTCGTCTGACGCAGAAAACGCCCGCGCATTTCCTTTGCCGCTGCTTTTGTAAAGGTAATCACAAGGATTTCCGAGGGCTTCACATGACAGTCCTCAATCAGATACCGGGTTCTTCGGGTAATCACGGTAGTTTTTCCGCTTCCCGGCCCGGCCAGAACCAGCATGGGGCCGTCCACATGAGAGGCGGCCCGACGCTGTGCATTTGACAATTGATTCATAAATTATCCTTTTAAAACACCCTCCAGCATTTCAACGGCTTTGTGGATCCTTTTTAAGGACTCCTCTTTCCCAACAATTTCCATCATCTCTGTAGCGCCGCAGGGAGTCATCTGCTTTCCGGACACGGCTGTGCGCACCGGCCACAGCACATACCCGTTCTTGCATCCCTTCTCTGCCACATAATCCATCAGCAGCGCATAAAGCGCATCGTTGCTGTAATCCTCCTGCTTCTCCAGAAGAGGCAGCAGCTCACGCAGCACCTCAAGAGAGCTCTCAGGCGTCGTCTTCATCTTCTTGTGGGCATACATAGCCGTATCATACTCCGGAAGCTCCTCAAAAAAGTCAACAAGAGCCGGAATATCCGGGAACACCTCAATTCTGGTTTTCACCATAGCAGCAATCTTCTTCAGATCATAATCCCTGGTGATCGCTTCCTTCAGGTAAGGCAGGGCCATCTCATAAAACACATCAAAATCCATAGCTTTGAGATATTCGCCATTCATCCATTTCAGCTTCGTAAAGTCAAAAACAGAGGGAGCCTTGCTCATATGATGATAATCAAAAACCTTAATCAGCTCATCAAGACTGTAAATCTCCCGATCTTCCTCCGGGCTCCATCCAAGAAGAGCCACAAAATTAATAATCGCCTCCGGCAGGAATCCCTGTTCCAGCAGATCCTCAAAGGAAGAATGGCCGCAGCGCTTGGAAAGCTTCTTGTGCTCCTCGTCCGTAATCAGCGGACAGTGCACATAGACAGGAACCTCCCAGCCAAAAGCTTCATAAAGCCTGTTATACTTGGGCGAAGAAGAAAGATACTCATTCCCCCGGACCACATGGGTAATCCCCATAAGGTGATCATCCACCACATTTGCAAAATTGTAAGTGGGATAACCATCGGACTTAATAAGAATCATATCATCCAGCTCCGCATTATCCACAGTGATATCCCCGTAAATATCATCCTGGAAGGTAGTCGTCCCCTGCGTGGGATTATTCTGGCGGATCACATAAGGAACACCGGCCGCCAGCTTTTCCTCTACCTCTTCCTTACTTAAAGAAAGGCAGTGCTTATCATAAATCACAATCTCCTTACCGGCCACCTCAGTCTTAAGAGATTCCAGGCGCTCTTTATCACAGAAGCAGTAGTAAGCCTCACCCTTCTCAATAAGCTTCTTCGCATATTCCAGATAGATCCCTGCCGCCTGCCGCTCACTCTGGACATACGGCCCTGCGCCCCCGTCCTTATCCGGCCCTTCGTCATGCTCTAACCCGGCCTTCTTAAGAGTCCGGTAAATAATATCCACCGCACCCTCCACCAGACGCTCCTGATCCGTATCCTCAATCCGAAGGAGGAAATCACCCCCCTCGTGCTTTGCAATCAAATATGCATACAGCGCTGTCCTCAGATTCCCCACATGCATCCTTCCCGTGGGACTGGGCGCAAATCTTGTCCGAACCTTTTCCATATCTTTCTCCTGCTATTAATAATTCTGTGTGTTTTCCAGTTCTTTTAAAAAAAATAATAACTACTCAACAAATTATATAATAAACCCCTTCGCATTACAAGCCATTTTTCCACCAATCCACTTCACACACATCCCACAGGATCGGCGCAATATTTCCATTATTTCTTACTTCCCGCAATGATGTACGGTTGCCTTTTTGAAAAAAATCTGTATACTATAAATAGAATTAAATTTTAAAGGACAAGGGAGGCTTATGAACACAGAGATAAAACCTACAGAAGAAAATAAGCTGACAAAAGCCGATATGCCGGCAGAAGAAAGCAGACCGGCAAAAGCTGATGTGCCAAAGAAGCGTCTGCCCGTTTTGCCGTTTATTCTATGTATACCAGTACTCGGCCTGCTGGCCGCCTATCTTGCCGGTGCTTTCTATTATCAGAATCATTTTGTAAACGGCACTGTGATCGATCAGGTGGATGCATCCAAAATGACCATCGCAGATCTGGAAGCCCAGATAGAGGATTATACCCTCCGGGTTGTACAGCGTCAGGCAGACGGAACCACACTGGAAGAGGAAATACAGGGAACCGATATCGGGCTTTCCTATTCCTCCACAGAGCCCTTTCAGGAAATATTAAAAAATCAGAACAACTGGCTGTGGTTCCTAAACCAGGAAAATACCCATGAGATAACAGATCTTATAACCTGTGATGCAGACGCCCTGGAAGCAGAAATAAAAAATCTAAAAGGATTTGACAAAAACTTCGTCACAGAGCCAGAGGATGCATACATAACAGACTATGACCCCGAGAAGGGATTCCAGATGGTCGAGGAAGTTTTGGGAAATAAGCTGAACCCTGCCAGAACCCGGGAGGCCGTAGAGTCGGCTGTGGCAGAACTTGCCGAAGAAGTGAACTTAAATGAAGCCGGATGCTATGAGGAACCGGAAATCACGGTAGAAAACGAAGCGCTGAAAAATACTTTTGCTCAGCTTCAAAGCTATGCGGAAACTACCATTACCTATACCTTCGGAAGCCAAAAGGAAGTCCTCGACGGCAATACCATCAGCGGATGGCTTGATACAGAGGGCGCCCAGGTTACTCTTGACGAAGAGCAGGTATCGGAATATGTCGCTTCTCTCAGGAAAAAATACGACACTGTTTTCCGCCCCAGGACTTTTCAGACCAGCTACGGCACGGAAATCACTATCAAAAACGGTGACTACGGCTGGTGGATGGATACGGAACAGGAAACGGCCGAACTGACAGAGATGATTAAGCAGGGAAAAAGCGGCGAGAGAACTCCTATCTACAGGCAGACGGCAGCCTCCTATGATACTCCGGATTACGGAGATACTTATGTGGAGATTAACCTGTCAGCCCAGCACCTTTTTCTCTACAAGGACGGACGGATGATCCTGGAATCCGATTTTGTATCCGGAAATGTATCACGCGGATATACCACGCCCGGAGGCATCTTCGCCCTTACCTATAAACAGCGTGATGCCACGCTGACAGGAGAAACCTACCAGACACCCGTTTCTTTCTGGATGCCCTTCAACAACAACATCGGTATGCACGATGCTGTCTGGAGAAGAGACTTCGGAAAAAATATTTATCTCACAAACGGCTCCCATGGCTGCATCAACCTGCCGTATTCTGCCGCAAAAGAGATTTACGGGCATATCGAAAAGGGGACACCCATTATCTGCTACTACCTTCCGGGCACGGAATACGTGGAGACAGCAATACCGCCGGATCCGGACAACCCGGAGGGCACAGCCGCAGAGGACATACCGCAGCCCGAGGAGGAACTGCCTGTGGAACCTGCGCCCCAGGAAACGGCAGAGGATCCCGTTCCGCAGGAAGCGCCTGCCGAGCCCGTGCCGCAGGAAACTATTGAATGATTTAAAAAATAAATTTCATATTATATGGGGCTGCCTTATTTCCCGACAGCCCCATTCAAAATACGGTTATTATTCACTTTCTTCTGCCGCCCCGGTAAACTCCGGAACCGCATCCAGAATCTCCATAAATTCCTCTCCGGTAATCGTTTCCCTGTCATAAAGATATTTTGCAATCTCATGGAGCTTGGACATGTTCTCATTCAGAAGCTTTCTCGCCTTTTCATGCTGTTCCTTCACAATCTCTACAACTTTCTTATCAATCCGTGCAGCCGTCTCGTTGGAACATGCCAGGGAGGTATCCCCGCCCAGATACTGATTGCTCACCGTCTCCATAGCTACCATATCAAACTCCTCCGTCATGCCGAACCGGGCAACCATAGCCCTGGCAAGCTTTGTAGCCTGCTCAATATCATTGGAAGCTCCCGTAGTGACAGAATGGAAGATCAGCTCCTCCGCCACCCGGCCGCCGGTAAAAGTAGCAATCTTATTCTCAATCTCCTCCCGGCTCATAAGATTATGCTCCCCTTCCTCCACCTGCATGGTATAGCCCAGGGCTCCGGAAGTCCGGGGAATAATCGTAATCTTATGTACCGGTGCCGAATGGTTCTGCAGCGCCGCTACCAGGGCATGTCCCACCTCATGGTAGGATACAATCAGCTTCTCTTTGTCAGAGAGCACCTTATTCTTCTTCTGATAACCTGCGATAACTACCTCAACACTTTCCTCCAGATCACTTTGAATTACATATTTTCTGCCCTGGCGCACCGCACGCAGGGCGCCTTCATTGATCATATTGGCCAGTTCTGCACCGGAAGCCCCCGCAGCTGCCCGGGCGATGGCATTAAAGTCTACATCCTGTGCCAGCTTAATCTTCCTGGCATGAACCTTCAGAATATCCTCCCGTCCCTTCAGATCCGGAAGCTCCACAGGAACCCTCCGGTCAAACCGTCCCGGACGGAGCAGCGCCGGATCCAGCGATTCCGGCCGGTTGGTAGCCGCCAGAATAATCACGCCTTTGCGCCCGTCAAAACCGTCCATCTCCGTGAGAAGCTGGTTGAGCGTCTGTTCTCTCTCATCATTTCCTCCCACTCCGCCGCCGTCACGCTTCTTTCCAATCGTATCAATCTCATCAATAAACACAATACAGGGAGCCTTCTCATTTGCCTGCTTAAACAGATCCCGGACCTTAGCCGCACCCATGCCCACAAACATTTCTACAAACTCCGAACCGGAAATAGAAAAAAACGGAACATCCGCCTCACCGGCCACGGCCTTTGCAAGCAATGTCTTTCCCGTACCGGGAGGGCCTACAAGCAGTGCGCCTTTCGGCATAGAAGCGCCAATCTCCGCATACTTCTCCGGATTGTGCAGAAAATCCACAATCTCCGTCAGAATCTCCTTAGCCTCATCCTCACCGGCCACATCGGTAAACTTAATCCCCGTAGTAGACTCCACATAAATCTTGGCATTGCTCTTGCCAAAAGTCATGGCATTGCCCATAGGTCCGCCCATGCGCTTCGTCAGACTGCGCATCAAAAGCTGCCCCACAACAATCATAAGAATAAACGGAAGCAGAGAAACCAAAAAAGACATCAAAGGCGACGGTCCTTCCACAATCTCCGTTCCAAATACGGCCTCAGCCTCATGGAGGCGGTCTACCAGACCCGGATCATTGAAAATACCAGTCTTATAATAATTGGTAGGCTCCTCTTTATCCGAAAAAATAATCTGGTTATCCTCCACCTGGACTTCTTTGATCTGCCTTGCATCGATCATATCCAGAAACGTATCATACCCCACCTCCTTCACCTTAGGCGAAAGAGCTTTCGGAATAAACAGCGTATTCAAGAGAATCATAACCAGCAGAACAATCACATAATAATACAAAAACGGTTTCTTTGGATTTTTAACTTCTTTCACAGATTTTCTCCTAATCTAAGTTCCGTAATATCCCCGGTACATCTTAACCGAAAACAACTTCCAGCCACAATAACATATGTCTGTAAATTGTTTTATGCACCGGGAGGAATATTACTGTTTTATATATTAAAAAGCAGTGTACCACTATCCAACCCACGGATCAATGAAAGAATTATAAATGAATTCTAAAATTTTAAAAAAGAAGTCCGCTGCCTTATTCTGCGCCTGACCCGTCCGTCCTCATCCTTTCACTACCAATACCTTCTCCTATACCCCCAATACACCGCCCCGGCCATCATCCCAGCCGCCAGAGCCATCAAACCCAAATACCGTCCCACCGGACTTAAATCCCCCGTCTTAGGACTCGTAACCGCCGCGCCCGCATCATTAAGCTTCCCGGCCTCCGACCATCCCACTGCAATCGGCGACAGCCCGTTCACCTTAAACTCGATCCCGGCCGCCGTCTTCGTCACAGAAGGATACTCAATCTCCCCGGCCTTATGTCCGTTCATGTCCTCCGTAAACATATGGCTCACAATAAAATCATGCTTATTCCGATCCGTCCCGTCCGGATAAGGAATCACCACTGTAAGCCCTCCCTGTGGGAAATTCTCCTTTGTCGCCGCCTTCCATCCGGTTCCGTTGACATTCACCATAAGAGCAGCATCATAAACTGCTATTTTATCCGACGCAACACCCGCAGCTCGCTTCTGCAGCTCCTGCTTCATCCGGGTCTCAATCTTTGCCGCCGTATTCAAATCTTCCATATTGCCAAGTGCCGCCGGCACCTTGGAAATCCCGGCCTCCACAGACAGGCTGTATTCCACCTTATCCGTTCCGTTGGTATTGCCGGAAGCCGAGCTGTTATTGCTGTTATTACTGCCGTTTGTACTGTTATTGTTATTATTGTTATTGTTGTTATTATTGTTTGTACCCGGATTCTGAGCCGACGCCAGCACATTCACCGTAACCGCCACCTCAAAGGCCTGGTAATCCGCCGTCTCCGTTACAGGCACGGCAATAACGGCTTTTTTTCCTGCCTTAGCACTGTCATTTGCCAGGTTTCCGGTCACTGTGGAACCGGACAAAGACGGAGTCCCCGCAAATATCAGATCCCGATCCTCCACCCGGACACTGCCCAGCTTATACCCTGCCGGAAGCACCGAAGCCAGATTAATGCTGACTCTCTCCCCCGGTCTGGCTGACACGGACATGGTCTTTGTCCCCGTGTAATTTCCTTTATCAATGGTAAATGACGCCTCTATGGCCGGACTCCAGGTATAATTTCCGCCCGCTTTCGGACTCACCGAGACTTTCGCCGTTCCGGCATTTTTGTTATTGCTCAATGTCGCGTCATAGTCCGACTGAGCAAGGACATCCGTACCGTCCGATACCGTCAAGGAAGGCGTCACGGCACTCCCTGTAAAACTGTAGCTTCCCGAAACCTTCACTGTGGGCGTAATCGATTTGGGCGTAATCTCCCCCGGAAGCTCCAGAACTTCGTTCAGCAGTTCATAATTCTTAAGGCCCTCTCCCTTCAAAGCAAGAGTCACCGGCACCCTGTTCTGTCCTTTCACATTGGGATCGGTATAGGCTCCCGGCGTTATCTCAATGTCAAGAATCCCTTCGTCACCGGGCACCATATTCTGAATCGCCAGCTCTCCGGAGGCTGTGCCCGGCTCCCTTGTTTTATCATAGACCTTGGTAATCTTACAGCTTCCTGCCGCAGCCGTGACGGTACGCTTTTTCACATCCGCCGTGCCCGTCAAAACCACTTCATCCGTATAGGTTCTTCCGTCTATGGTTCCGTTATAAAGAACCTGGAAGCTTTGGCCGGATCCTGCATCCGGCCGTCCGCTCTCGCGCAATGTAAAATGAGCGGGGTTACTGTCATTTCCCGTGCCCGTGCCTGCCGTAATATTTCCGATCTTTACAATGTCAGACCAGGAATCCCCGTAAACGGCATCCCCTTTTACAGTCACTGCATTCCCCGCAGAAGCTTCCTCCCCTCCCACGGTAAAGGTAAGCGTGCTCATAGTAAAAGCAATCTCTCCGCTTTTAGAGGCATAGCTCTGATCCGCGGGCGTAAAAGTATATGCAATCGTTCCGCTGCTGCCCTCCGGAAGCGCTGCAAGCACTTTCGTCAGATCGTCATACCCATATGTCTTTCCGTCATAAGTATAGCTGAGCGTTCCCGCAACAGTGTTCCCATTCTCATCCGTAAATACCGGCTCTCCGAACTCTCCCGTCCCGGGCCGGATATTCTGCCTCTCATTTACTGCCGCATTGTAGTCTGCCGGAGTAATTGTCAGACTGTTCTCCGTAAATTGAATGATATAATTGGGATTTGCCGTATCCGTCATCTGTCCCCGCTCAATCAGATAAGTTCCGATTGCCTCCCCGGGCCTGCGGCTTAGGGAGCCCTGCAGGGGATAACCGTCAACAATACCGTCCGCCGTATAGGTCAGTTCCGGATCCGGCTGGCTGACAGCCTTGCTCTGCGGATCTGCCGTCACGGTAACCGCTTTTTTCTTTACGGTGACATTCACGGAAGCCTCCGCCGGGCTGTACCGGGAATCCTCCGGTACAAAAAATACCTTTAATGAATGGGTGCCGGCCTCGCCGTAAAATGTATCTGCCCACTGGAAAGAACCCTTAACAATGGCATTATCCGCATTCTTAACAACACCGCCGCTTAAAAGGCTGTTGTCCGCCGAATCCCCGAAAGTGACTTCTCCTCTTACTGCCGGTGCCTGTTCAACGGTCAGACGCTCCCCCGGCTGATCCTGGTAGCTGTCAGGAGAAAGATTCAGCACATCTCCCAAAAGCTCCTTCTGATTTGAATCATATTGATAAGTAATCGTTCTGCTTCCTCCAAGGGAAAAAGAATACCCTCCCTCTGCCGTCCCCGCAGTTCCTGCCAGAAATAATTTGTCCGGCGCTCCTGCGGTACCTTCATCACAGTTCGTCACATCCACCAGATAATTTCTTCCGTTCAGCGCCACAATATTCCACATATGCCTGCCGCTGCCTTTACCGCCGTCCATAGTTCCGGTAACCGTATAACACGCGGCATTGTAGAAGGTTGATAAATCACATAAATACTGAAAAGCCTTCGCATATCCCTCACAGACAACACTGGTATCCGGCCTGCCGTCAAATACCCAGATTAACTGCCACGGATTCCCGTATGAAGAAGCGCCTGCGGCTGCCCCTGCATTATAAGAAGCCAGGCGGTTAATCTCTGTCAGATAAGCCTTAAGCTTTTCATAGTCCGTTTTCCCTTCATTGTCTTTTACGATCCCGGCCGCCGCGGCCGCCGCCGCATTCACTGCCGTTGTCTTTGTCTTATCAATGGTATAGAGTTCAGCACCTTTGCGGTATTCCTCCGCAACGGCAAATGAAAATTTCAGCGAAACAACATTACTGCCTATAGTGCCCCATTCAACCTTATACCCGTTTGATTCTGTTTTGTCATACCAGTACAAATCATAAGGGCAGTCCATCAGGAGATAATACACAATCCTTCTGGCTGTAGTCTCCACCTGGTTATCCTGGATGCTGCCCGCATTCAGTGTAAACTCCGTAGAGTCTGTTCCCCCCGAAGCCGCCTCCTGTATCTTTCTCTTTAATTCCGAATAAATCCGCTTTTCGTCCCCTTCAAGCCTTTCTGGGCCCGCGCTGCCGTACAGGGAAATTCCATTTTCCATCCCTTCATACGCATTCTGGTACAGATATCCCTGCAGAAGTTCTTCATGATCCGGCAGTTCTTCTTCCCATTCCAGAATTTCCGAAAAAGTTTCTGCCCCGGCACCGGCCCTATCCGGAACCCCCGCCTGTACAGGCAGTGTTCTTCCGTCCGCACTGCCCCCTATCAATACTGCTGTCAGCGCCAGCATAAAACCTTTTTTTAATCTATGCTTCCAATTACTCATTTTGTCCGCCTCTCCCATATGTCATTCTATGATCCATGCCGATTACGGCATTCTCTGTCTGGTTCTATATATTATATCACTCTTTTCTTACGGTGTAAAATAAAACACTGCTAAAACACTGGCATTATTCTCTGGGATCTGATATAATTCTAATAATTGTAGAAATCAGAACATAATTATCCCTGCAGTCATCAGAAATTATATCTGTTTATCTGAAAACAGAAACAACAGGAAGGAACAGTACACATGAATATTCAGCATAAAAAAAAGATCCGCACCACACAGTTTCTAATCGGAAGCTTTGTTTTGCTTCTTCTGATCAGCATAGGGGCATTTACATATCTTGGACGGCATATGCGCACAGTCAGCACGGAATCTATTATTAAAGTGGGCAACCTGTACATGTCCGGCATCAATGATCATATTACTGCACACTTCCGTACTTTAATAGATTTAAAGCTGGAGCAGGTGGAATCCGTAACAGAAGTTGTTCCAAACGATATGGCGGATGCCGATACCATATATGAAGAACTCATCTACCGGATCCGGGTCAACGGATTCAATTACCTGGCACTCTGTTCGGAGGACAACTCTATGGAGATGCTCTATGGAGACAAGATTCAGCTTGCCGACCCCGAACCTTTCTTCCAGTCTTTGAAACAGGGAGAAAAAAAGGTTGCCGTGGGAAAAAGCACGACCGGAAGCGAAGTAGTTATGTTCGGTGTTTCTGCCGATTATCCAATGTCGGACGGCAGAAAATCCATAGCCATGATTACTGCCGTTCCTATAGAATATATCAGTGCAATGCTGAGCACGGATGAAGAAAACGCTTTAATCTTTTCCCATATTATCCGGAAAGACGGAAGTTTTATTGTAAGCGATATGAGCAATGAATATGAGGATTACTTCGGCAGCCTGTATGCGCGCTATCCCGAAGATGACGCACAGCAGATGCAGGCCTACATTCAAAGGCTTTCCGATGCCATGGAAAAAAAGGAGCGCTATTCCACTGTACTGGATCTCAATGAGACCAGCCAGCAGATATACTGTACCCCTCTTCCCTACTCCGAATGGCATCTGCTTACCATACTTCCCTTTGGCATTCTCAATGAGACCATAGAGAACATGAATGCAGAGCGGACAGGAACCACCATACTTGTTATTGCAGTCATACTCATTGTACTCTTCAGCATTTTTTTCATCTATTTCCGTATAACCCGGCAGCAGCTTATTGATCTGGAAGCAGCCCGCCAGGAGGCTTTGGCCGCCACGAAGGCAAAAAGTACATTCCTCTCAAATATGAGCCACGATATCCGGACTCCCATGAACGCAATCGTCGGGATGACGGCAATCGCCACAGCCCACATTGACGATAAGGAGCAGGTAAGGAACTGTCTGAAAAAGATCGCACTTTCCGGCAAGCATCTGCTTGGACTTATCAATGATGTACTGGATATGTCTAAAATCGAAAGCGGAAAAATGACACTGACTGTAGAGCGTATTTCTTTACGCGAGGTAATAGAGGGAATTGTCAGTATCGTCCAGACACAGGTCAAGGCAAAAAGCCAGAGTTTCAATGTCCACATTGATAACATTATTTCCGAGGATGTATATTGCGACAGTGTCCGGCTCAACCAGATATTATTAAATATGCTGTCCAACGCGGTAAAATATACCCATGAAAACGGCATCATACAGCTGTCCTTATTCCAGGAGGAGCTGCCAGAGGATAACAGCCGTTCTTATATCCGCAACCATATCGTCGTAAAGGACAACGGTATCGGCATGACGCAGGACTTCCTCAATCAGATTTTTGATTCCTATTCAAGAGCCGACAGCCAGAGAGTCCAAAAGACAGAAGGCGCCGGGCTGGGCATGGCAATTACAAAATATATTATTGATGCCATGGGAGGAAGCATTTCCATAGAGAGCGAACCCAATAAAGGAACCGAGATCCATGTGGTTCTGGATCTGGAAAAAGCCGAAATCGAAGAGCTTGATATGATTCTTCCGCCATGGCGGATGCTTGTAGTGGATGACGATGAGATTCTGTGCCATACCGCCGTGGAAGCCCTGAAATCCATCGGTATTCAGGCCCACTGGACGCTGAGCGGAGAGTCCGCCCTGGAAATGATACAAAAACAGCACCAGATCCGGGACGATTATCAGATTGTTCTTCTGGACTGGAAGCTTCCCGGGATGGACGGCCTTATGGTTGCCAGACAGATTCGGAAGATTGCAGGGGAAAATATGCCCATAATCCTCATTTCCGCTTATGACTGGGATGAATTTGAAGGAGAAGCACGGGAAGCCGGTATCAATGGCTTTATATCAAAACCACTGTTCAAATCAACATTGTTCCATGGATTAAAGCAGTATATGGGAATGGAAGAATCAGAAGATGTCCTCATCGGAGATATGGATCTGGCCGGATGCCGTCTGCTTGCTGCCGAGGATAATGAATTAAACTGGGAGATTCTCAATGAACTGCTGTCCGATGCCGGCATGGAACTGGAATGGGCGGAAAACGGAGAGATCTGCCTGGAGAAATTCAAGGCCTCCGAGCCCGGATATTATAAAGCTATTCTTATGGATGTCCGTATGCCCGTTATGAACGGTTATGAAGCCACCGAAGCCATCCGTGCCCTGGATCGTCCGGACGCTCAGAGTATTCCGATCATTGCCATGACGGCAGATGCCTTCTCCGAAGATGTAAAGCACTGCCTGGACAGCGGAATGAACGCACATACTGCCAAACCCATTAATCTCGATGAGGTAATTGCCCTGCTGAAAAAGTTCATTCTGTAATATGTTTTTGCGCGGTAAAAAAACTGCCTTTTCTATCGGACAACTCCCATGTATATAACTCAGAAGAGGCTGCCGGAAAATAAGCCGGCAGCCTCTTTTTTATACCTTCAAAATCCCGATTTTCTCACAGGCTCTCCTGCCGGATACTGTCAATAATATTTTCCCCCTTCATCCGGCTCCTTGCATAAAGCATCGTAGTAAACACCACCAGAAACACGCTGCACACTGCAATCAGAATACTTGCAGCCGGAACATAAAAACCCGTATCCATACTCCGCGCCACTATACGGTAAATCCGCCATGTAATCAAAAGCGACACCGGAAGCCCGTAGAGAAGCGCCTTGCACCCGTAAAGCACACACTCATAATTCAGCATCCGCCGAAGTCCCTCAGGCGTCATCCCGACGGAGCTTAACACCGCAAATTCCCTTCTTCGAAGCAGTACCCCCGTAGAGATGGTGTTAAACACATTTGCCACTGCAATCAGCGAAATCAGCGTAATAAATCCAAACGTAAACACGTCCACCGTCATAAGCAGGCTCTTGTGGGTCTGACGGTTCTCTGCCTCATTCATCACAAAGAAATAACTTTCATAACTTCCATCCATGGAGAATTCCTCCAGTCGTTTTGCCGTCTCCCTGTGATTCTCAGCCTGTATATAGAGCTGCGCCGTTCTGTAATGGTTCTCTTCTTCCCCTGTCAGATACCGAAGCTTACTCTCCGAGAGAAAGACAGAGAAGCCTCCTCCCCACTCTCCATAAAGATTCATAGGCGCTTTGTCGGCAAATGTGCCGGCCGTTACCCTGTAAGGCTTCTGAAAATCCGTCCTGTCCGGCTCGTCTTCTGCTGTCCTTTCTGCCTCATTCCAGGCATCATAATCCGTCACCAGCATCTCAATCTCCTCACCGGGAGCCTTAAGAATATCATAGAGACGGAAGCGCTGCTGATCAGGCATATAGCCCTGTACCTGGTTCAGCGCAATCACCTTATCCGCCTCCGGCCCCAGATATTCCTCCCCTGGAAGTCCGAGCTCCTCCACATAAGCCTCATACTCCTTATCCTCCAAAATCAGAATACGGGAATCATAGAGCATCAGTTTCCCGTCCTCACGGTAAAGTTTTTCCCGTCCCGTCTCATCGGACGCTGCCTCCTGAGATTCCAGGAGTGCCCGGTAATCTTCCGATACAAGCTCAGGGTCAACAGGCAGATCCATATTGATATATCCTACAAAAAGCATGTGATCCACCCCTTCCGTACCACGCACACGCTCCCGGATCTCCTCCGTCTCGCCCTCTTTTCCCTCCTCAATGTACATGGAAATATCGTTTTCCGATATATCATTGACCGTGCGGATACTGCTTTTCACATAAGAAGAAAAGGAGCTTGCAGAGATAAAAAGCACAATGCTGATAAATAAAGAAAAAATAGTCGTCCGGTACTGCTTCCTGCTGCGGCTGAAATGCTTTCCGGCAATCATCCCCTCCAGACCGAACAGACGATAGGAAAGCTTACCCCTGCGGACGATCCGCCCCGGCACCTTAATATCCCCGGTCTGGCGGATGGCCTCCATGGGAGAAACCTTCGCCGCCCTCCTGGAAGGAATCCAGGCTGAGATGAACACGACAGCCAGCGCCGCAGCGGCCGCAATTGCTGCTGCCGGCCAGGAAACATGAAGAGAAATTGCCTCAACGGAATCATACAGATAAAAAAATGCAGGGCCCGTAAAATACAGAGTAATCCCGATCCCTGCAATGCCGCTTAAAATCCCCAGCGGAATCCCGACAATGCTTACCAGTAGTGCCTCCCAAAGCACCATGCTCTTAAGCTGCTTCGGCGTCGCTCCTGTGGAAGCCAGCAGCCCGAACTGCCTGATCCGGTCACTTACGGAAATGGCAAAAGAATTGTATACCAGTGAAATTCCCCCCGTCATAATGAGCAGAATCAATACGGATGCCAGTCCATAGAGCATACGCATAAAAGGCCTGTTCAGGGAAACTCCCTGATAACGCAGAAGCTCCGAATTGTAAACGGCATAAGCATTTTCCGACATATACGTATCCGCAGTCTCATATACATCCGAAGATCTGCGGCATCGGTAAAAACCTGCAAAACGGCTGTCCTCCTCTGGATTTTGATCCGCTGCCGTTATGGCGCAGTAGGCCGCACTGCTGTAATTCGAATTCATAAAACCCGGAGTCTCAATGATTCCCACCACCTTGTAAGTGCGTGATTCCTGCACAATCAGCTCCTCGCCGACCTCATAAGGAGCCTCCTCCCCTTCCTTCACGGCCATAAGAAGAGGATTGTAGAGAAAAAGCTCCTCCGGATCAGCCCCCACTGCCATACGCTTACCGATTTCCAGTGTCAGGGTATCTCCAACCTCTATATCTGCCCGTCCCGAGGAGACAGCCATGGAACTGACCACAAGCTCCCCCTCATTCTGAGGCATCCGCCCTATACTCAGGCGCACGGGAAGCATCTCCTCTGCTTCCTCTGTCATTCCCATAATAAACAAATAAGGAACCCGTTTCGAAATATAATTTTCTTCTGTCACACCCGGAAGAAGGGCAAATCCCAATTCCTGGACAGCCGCTGCCTCTTCCACCTTCTCCCCGCCTTCCAGTTTCCGCATATTCTCTTCGGAAAGTTCATAGACAGCCCCATGCCAGTCACCCATCTGGGCAATAACTGCCCGGAGCATAAATTTCTGCAGGCTGGAAATAAAAGTCGTCACCGCTGTCAGCATAGCTGTTGCCAGAATAATACCGATAATCGTCACCAGCGTCCGTGTTTTATTCTTCTTCAAAGTCTTTATGGTAGTTTTCGTAAATACATTCACCGGCGGATCACCTCATCTCTGGCAATCTTTCCGTCCTCAATCGAAATAATCCGATCCGCCTGGAGCGCAAGGTTCTCATCGTGAGTGATTACAAGAAGCGTCTGCCCGTATTTCTGATTAGAGAGCTTCAAAAGCTCCATAATCTCCTGGCTGTTCTTAGAGTCCAGATTCCCGGTAGGCTCATCCGCCAGCACAATCGCCGGCGCATTCATAAGAGCCCTGCCGATAGACACCCTCTGCTGCTGCCCGCCGGAAAGCTGGTTCGGAAGATGCTTTTTCCGCCCCTTCAGATCCAATATCCGAAAAAGTTCCTCAAGACGCTCCTCATTCACCTCCCGGCCGTCCATAAGCACGGGCAGAGTCATATTCTCCTCCACATCAAGCACCGGAATCAGATTATAAAACTGATAAATAAGCCCAATCTCCCTGCGCCGGAAAATAGCAAGCTGCTCCTCATTCTGACTGTAAATATCCTTCCCGTCCAAATACACATGCCCCGAAGTCGGGCGGTCCACACCTCCCAAAATATGAAGCAGCGTAGACTTGCCGGAACCAGAAGGCCCGATAATCGCCACAAACTCCCCCTGCTGCACCAGAAAAGACACATCATCCAGCGCCTTAACTTCATTCTCGCCTCTGCCATATACCTTGGAAAGATGCTCTGCCTTTAATAATTCCATTATTTTACACTCCTTTATTCCAGATTCTGATGTAAAGTATAATGGCCCTCAATGACATTCCCGTGACACCAAAATAACAAAAATGTCACTTGCAAATTATATTTTTATCAGCACACAGGGGCTGTCGGGAAATAAGGCAGCAGACTTTTCTTATACCCAGTGTCCGGCTGTTTGTGAACAGGCTGTCTGATATGGACGGATATTGCTTTAGCAATGTCCGTACAGAGCAGAC
>JAETRR010000139.1 GCA_021770065.1 Lachnoclostridium sp.
TATCGGGCCTGATGGACGAATTGTCCCAGGCGCGGACAAAGAAAAAAGAGTTCTTAGAGCAGATGGATGGACTGATTCCGTGGGGGAAATGGGTAGAGGAAATTCGGCCGTGCTATTACAAAGGAGAGCGCGGCAACAAGCCCTACGAGATTGAGTTGATGCTGCGGCTGTATGTGCTGCAGAATCTGTATTCCCTGTCTGATGATGGAACCGTAGCGGAAGTGATAGACAGCCGCGCGTTCTCGGATTTCTGCGGAGTAGATTCCAGCAACCAGGTGCCGGACGGAGATACCCTGGGGCGGTTCCGAAACCTGCTGATCCGCAATGGAATACAGGAAAAATTATTTGCCCAGGTGGCGGAGATGCTGCAGGAACGAGGACTTCTGTTGAAAAAGGGGACGATCGTGGATTCGACGCTGATCTCTGCACCATCGAGCACCAAAAATGCTGAAAAGAAACGTGACCCGGAGGCCCATTCCACGAAGAAGGGGAAGAACTATTACTTTGGCTACAAGGCGCATATTGGAGTGGACAAGGACACGGGGCTGGTGCATACCGTGAAGGCCACCGCCGCTAACGTCCACGATGTGACCATGACGGCGGAACTGCTTACCGGAGAGGAAGAAACCATTTATGGCGACAGCGGTTATCTCGGAGCTGACAAACGTGAAGATGCAGTCATTCGGAACAAAAAAGGCAAGAAAATCCGGTATAAGATCAATCGCCGTCCTTCTCAGGTGAAAAAGGCATCCGCACATTCCAAAGGCCAGATCAAGCGTCGTGAGCGAGAAAAATCCTCTGTTAGAGCAAAAGTCGAGCATGTTTTCGCCGTGGTAAAAAACAGATTCCTCTACCGAAAAACACGATATCGAGGCCTGCGAAAACAGACCGCCAAATTGAATATGGTGTTTGCTCTGGCAAATCTAATCTTAGCTGACAGGCCCTGCCTGGCGGCTTGATCTGCTATGCCTTTTGTCCTGCTTTTAGGGCTGCTTCACGGTGCTGAACCAAACTCATTCCTTACTCCAATTTCGCGGGGAGATTATACGGTGTTGCC
>JAETRR010000076.1 GCA_021770065.1 Lachnoclostridium sp.
GAACTATGTGAAGCATTTGGACGGCGAGATATGGGAGCTACGTCCGATTCGTGACCGGATATTATTTGCCGGAGTGATCGGCGGCCGGTATGTGCTGCTTCATCAGTTTATGAAACAGACACAGAAAACGCCTGCCAGAGAGATTGAAAAGGCCAAACGGGAATTAGCTGATTTCAGAGAAAGGAGCGGTTTATAATGAGTGTTGAACTGAATGGTTTTAAGTGGGCTACTTGGGATGATGTACGCAAGGAAGTTTTCACCCCGGAGGAAATTGCAGAGAGTGATCTGCGGGTGGCTCTTATTGGAGAGCTGACTAAGGCCAGGAAGGAAAAAGGGATCTCCCAGCGAGAACTGGAGGAACTAAGCGGCGTAAAACAGCCAGTGATCGCCAGGATGGAGAATGGCATCACGACACCAAACTTGAGTACGGTTTTGAAAGTCCTTGCCCCCCTCGGAAAGACTTTGTATATTGGAGATTTGAAGCAGGGCTGATGAACATTTTTACCGTAATGACTGAGGACTTCGGTAAAAAATGAGGCCGCATGGTCCACAGAAACTTAGTGGTTTCTATGGGCAGCGGCCTTTTGGGAGTATTGAATAATTGCCGCCAAAACTGGAGCGAAAATCCGATATGGGTTTTGCCCTGTTTTCGTGGAGAAAGGAGAGGCGCATGAGCTGGGATAAAGAGAGGATCGCGCAGCTGCAGCTCCCCGATCCGGCAGACGAAGATCCGCACCCTCGTCTGCTCCTGGATGGGTACGGCGTACACGCCGGGCAGGGGTTTACGGCCCTGTTCCCTGACGGGTGGCATGAGATTACCCTGGAAGTGGCATGGGAGCCGACAGGTCCCGGATGCTGGTACATATCAACGCCTGGATTTGAGGGTGTGTGTCCTATTGGCCTGTTTGTGAAGGTATGAAAACGATCCGGCAGATAGCCGACGAGATAGGGGTATCAAAGCAGGCTGTTTATAAGCGGTACAAGGGAAAGCTGCATACGGTTTGCGCTCCGTATGCGCATACGGAGCAGGGGGTCTTGTATCTATCGGAGCAGGCTGAAACACTGATAAAACAAGACTTTTTGAAAGATGACCGCTCCAATGGAGCGCATACGGATATGCATACGGAGCACTCCATTGGAGCGGTGCCGGAGCAGCCGCAAGAGGCCAGTGTGGTGGCAGTTTTACAGGCCACCATCGACACGCTGCAGGGGCAGCTTGAAGTGAAAGACCAGCAGATTGAAAAGCTGACGGAGGCTCTGGTTGCCGCCCAGCAGACAGCGGCAGCGGCCCAGGCCCTCCATGCGGGTACGATCCAGCAGCAGCTTCTTACCGGGGAGGCTAAAGAGGACCAGCCGAACCAGGAGTGGGAGAAAAGGAGAGGCTGGTTTAATAAGTTGTTTCGAGGGTGAAGTTATATTTACATGGTAGACAAAGATACAGGCAATAAAAGCCGACCTTTATTGGCCGGCTCTTATTGCCTGTAATAGATTTTATGAATCGAGAGAATAACTTACGGCTAAGTCTTTAGCTAATAGACTATCAATAATATCGCTGATTTCTGAGTTATGTGGTTGTGAGATAAAGGTAATTTCTGAGCCATAATGTGAACTGTAAAAAGATTCTCCTAAGAATAGGTTAAAAAATGGACTGATTTTACGATCACCTTGTGGTAAAGTACTATCAAGTTGAGGAGAATTAAGAATAAAATCAATAAAATTCTGGGTTATTTTTCCTGATATAATTGAACCATACTTCCAATCTGACGGACAGATATTTCCGTATTGGAGTACTTGCTGTATAGTATCTTGTTCATCAGACCAGCAATGAATTGAAAAATCTCCTCCGAGATTGTCGATCAAAAATATTTGGGCTAAAGATTTCCACCATGAAGTATAAGTCGTTTGCTTGTTGATGATTTCTATATATGTATACATAAAAGGCCCTTTTTATTTAGCCGGTACAAGGGGAAGGGGATCTAATGGGATAACTAGGTCGACGAGGGTAACGATGAGAAGTCCGCCAATAACTACAGTCGCAAAGAAGTTCGCCTCACTTAGTACATTGCTAATAGATTTTGCAACGACATCTACGAATTCTGTAACGGCATTAGTCCAATTATTGTCGTTACAATGCCTAAAGACTTCTACTTTCTTTACACTGTCCCAAACGATCATACATTCTTTCCCATTTTGGTAGACGGCTTTGAAGATATGATAATTTGCAATGTCTTTTCCTGTTTCAGTATTTCTGATATGTAGATTAACGTGGTTAACCACTCCATAGGGACCTACTCTATGTGTGTGAGGGTTAGTAAGTGAAAACTCAATATTTCCGACTGACATAGGCCCCCAATAGAGCCCAGCACTTCTTGTAACGAGGTTTACAATTTGAGTATCAGATTGAATCGTTGTAGGAGCCGCGGCAAAAGCAGGGGTTGTAAGAGAGGTAAGGATGGAGAGAAGCAGGAGAAAAGAAATAATTCTCTGTTTCATATTGGATAGCTCCTTTCTTTTGCATTGTCGCATAGTGGCATACTTAATTTCGGAATCCTGTTACCAATCTGTGTGATGCATAAGGGGAAGGTCTATCTTAATTCTCCTGAAAAGATCATAACACACAACAGACAAAATATAAAGAAAAAAACATTGAATTTTATTAAAATTAACAAATTAAAAGGGAGAAGATAGAAACAATAATTAGATTGACCAATATGAAAAAGAAACCCTGACCTTTTTTTTACGAAAGGTCAGAGTTTCTTTGTTCACTGTTTATTTCGACGTTCTAATGAGAAAAAAATACCAATGAAAAATAATAAGAGACTGAAAATGAAAATTGAAATGGAAGTTGGGTCAGTAGTTTCGCTTGGGATAACAGATAAGTTGGAAAATGCAAGAAGAATTATTCCTTGGTACAGGCGATTTCCAATAAAAATAATAGCAGATGCGATAATTAGGGAAGGGCCTAAATACGGATTTTTTTTCATGGACAAAACCTATTAATTCTGAATGACGGGAGGCTTTTTACTCATATAATCGCTGTCTTGGCACCAAGTATATGTTCCAGCAGGGAGGGTATAACGATGGCCGAGTATATATGTGGAACGCTCATATGCTTCCAAAACTTCTACGTCTTTTGAAGATTCTACAACGATTCGATCTCTATTATATCGGGGGATAAAGTATTTCTGTACCTCACCTACATAGCGAGTGTATTCTGGTTTGTATTGTAACCAGATACGCTTATGAGAGGGAACAGAATAATTTACGGATACAGTAGAAGAAAAAGTTTCTGTGTACTGCGTTCCGATTTCACTCTCAAGAGCATCAAGGTACTTTCCAGTTAGTTTGGCACTGATAGATCCGGAAGCAGATGCAGTAAAAGTTACAGTAGAAGATTGAGTTGTATCAGTGGCATTTCCCCAGGGATCAGAGATGATAGAGTAATCACCATAGACCTTTTTTCCGCTACCGGAATCAGGAACAAAACGATATTTGTACGAAAAAGCTCCACTGAGATTTGGGTCATCAGAAAGATTCGGTGTAGATGTTTTCTCAGAAGAAGAGCTGCTGGGAACAGGAACAGACGCAATTAGATTGGCAGGATAAAGAAAACGCTGTTGCCATAACCAACAATGAGCTGATAATTCTCTTTTTCATCTCCATGATAGCTCCTTTCTAAAGAACGGGTGGTTAGCATTAGCTAACTAAAAATTATCATAAAAATGTTATAATGTCAATAAAATCGGAACGAATAAGAAAAAATTAGATAAAATGACGAAATTTAAAAATGGAAAGTGTGGATACACTTGCGAGGCAAGAGTCTTTGCGCTCTTGTGGAGCCGACCGGGAGCAGCGGGAAACCGTAGCAGTCGGAAGCTCCGGCGTTCCCTCGCGGGAGCGCGCAAAAGCACTTTCATACTGACGCCCCAACGGGGCGGCGGTGTGAAAGTGCTTTTGCGTTACTTTCTCCCCTGAGAAAGTAACAAAGAGGGGTTGCCCCCTTGCGGGGGCTATGGTAAGATGGGATTTATAAGGGCTAAGGACGATAGAAAGGACAGGTGATTTTATCGGTACAACCATATCCGGCATGATAGGGCCAGGCAGTATCAGCCACAATAACCGGAAGTTTTTTGCGGAGAATGTAGACCGGAGCCGGACGGAGCAGAATGTGGTCTTTTGCAACGAGGATCAGAGGCAGGTCTACCATGAACTCTTTGACGAGGCCCTGGCCGCCTACAACACCAAAAAGAAAAAGACCAGGGATAAGATCACAGACTATTATGAGCATATCCGGCGGGGAAAGCAAGAGAAATTATTTCACGAGGCAATCTTCCAGATCGGCAACCTGGCGGACTGCGGGTGCGGCTCCCCTGGAGGGGAACGGGCGGCGGCAGCTCTCAAGGAATTTGCGGAGTCCTTCCAGGAGCGCAATCCCCATCTTCGGGTATTCAATATGGTGCTGCACATGGACGAGGCCACGCCCCATCTCCATGTGGACTATATACCGGTAGCCACGGAGCAGAGCCGGGGCCTCCCCACCAGGGTTTCCATGAAACAGGCGTTAAAGCAGCAGGGCTTTGTGGGCCAGGGGCGAAAGCAGACGGAATGGAACGCCTGGATGGAGCGGGAGAAAGTGGTCTTGAAGGAGATCGCCCAGGCGTATGAGTTTGAGATCATCAGCCTGGGCGGTGGCCGTCCGCACATGGATCTTCCGCAGTACCGGGAGGCGGCGCAGCGGCTGGAGGCCGTCCAGGAGCAGGTGACGGCAGCGGAACAGGATATAGCCGAGCTGGAGAAGCAGAAGAAGGCCCTACAGGGGACTGTACGGCGGCTCCAGGCGGCGGAGAAGGTGCGGGTTGACCTGGAGGCGATACAGCCGGAGAAAACGCTTACAGGGGCCGTCAGGGGCGTTACGGTGGAACAGGTGGAGGATATTAAGGCGGCGGCGATCCGTGGGGCCGCTGCGGAGCATGATGTGCGGGAGCTGAAGAAGGAAAACCGACAGCTTCACAGCCAAATGCCGTCTATCAGAGAACGGCTGAAGGAGGCCGAAGAACGGAAGAAGATCGAGCAGGAGAACAAGAAGCTAAAAAGCTATGTGGCGGTGTTGGAGGATGAACTGGTCAAAGAACGGAATTTCATTGAGAAGCTGGTGGCGGGTCTGAGCGATGCCCTGGACTTCCTGGAAAAGCATTTGCCGGAGCCGCTGCACCCTCTCCTTGAGAAGCTGCAGAAGCTGGTGAACGCGCCGGAGGTGGTAATGCGCGGTATGGATCAGCCGGAGCCGGAACAGGAGCCGGAGCGCGGCCATACCTGGGGCGATATGAACTTGTAAAAAATAAGCCTATCCAGCGGACTTGAAAGACCAGCCCGGACAGGCTATAATAACAACTAAAAATAGGGAAAAAATTTATTGATAATATATGCCTGCCTGTAGGGGGCAGTGGTAGGGTGAGAATATGCCGAAATCTGGTTTGTCAAAAAATAGGGAAAAAATTTATTGATAATATATGCCCCCCTAAGGGTCTTTAGGCCTTAAAAAAATCTCTTGAATTTTTCTCTCGGACAGTGAGAAAGTCGGAAGGGAAAAGGGGGGTGAGCGGCGGGGTGTGGGAATGTGGTAAACCCGCAGGGTTTTCCATCATTTCCATGCCCCAGAGTGAGGGGGGAAAGGGGGAGGTGACTTTCTCTTTAAGGCCCCGGAGGGGCCGCTCTTTGGCTCCCCCTTTCCCCCCTGTGGGTTTGTAGAATGTATGAAAAGAGGTGTAAGGAATGGAGGATCAGCAAGCAGCATTGGAACGGTTGCGGGAATTGTACCGGGAAAAGAATGAGCATTTGGTGAAGTTTTTAGAGCCGGTGGAGCCGTATGCGTTTTATCGTGAGATTTTCCCCGTGGGTAGCTTTGAGAGGAAAGGCCATTTTGAGGACGCGAAGGGTAACGGGATCGCGGTGACGGTGCCGAAGGCTGCGGGGATTGCCTTGGAGATTGAAGGTGACGGCAAGGCCAAACGCTATACCATCACGGACGAGCTGTCGGAGCTGTCGGAGGTTTTTGATACGGACTTTACTATCATGTCCCCTCTGTCTTACTTTGGGCGCCGACGGTGCGGAAAGAATGCCTGGTATCTCTATGCCCTGGTTTTTGACTTGGATGGGGTTGGTATGCCCCAGCTCCGGGACACGCTGCACCAGATGAACAAGGATATTCTTCCCCAGGCAACCTTTGTTGTAAACAGTGGGACGGGACTTCACTTGTATTATGTCCTGGAAGAACCGATTCCTATGTACCCTCATAACCAGAAATGCTTGAAGGAATTGAAGTATGCCCTTACCCGGCAGATATGGAACAGGTACACTTCTACCATCAAGGAACCGCAGATGCAGGGTATTTTGCAGGGGTTCCGGGTGGTCGGTTCCGGCTCCAAACTGGGCCGGGAGTACCCTGTGACGGCGTATCGGCTCGGTGGGAGGGTGACGCTGGAAAGGCTGCTGGACTTTATCCCAGACAGCAACGGGGAGCAACAATACCTTGTGGGCCTTATGCGGAAAGGACGACTCTCGCTGGCCGAGGCGAAGGAGAAGTACCCGGACTGGTACGAGCGGCGGATCGTCAAGAAGGAGCGGCGGGGCCGCTGGACGGTCAAGCGCGACCTTTACGACTGGTGGCTGCACCGGATCAGGGATGAGATCAGGGTGGGCCATCGGTTTTATGGCATTATGACGCTGGCGATCTATGCGAAGAAGTGCGGGATCAGTGAGGACGAGTTGCGCCGGGACGCTTTCTCGCTGTTGAAACCTTATGACGATATGAGCGTGGAGGACATCAACCGCTTTACAAAAGATGATGTGGTGTGCGCCCTGGAGATGTTCAACGAGGACTATGTGACATTCCCCAGGGACGATATAGCGAAGCTCTCCGGCCTGACTATGCCTGTTAATAAACGGAATTGGCGCAAGCAGGAGCAGCATTTGAGGATAGCAAGGGCAACGAGGGACATAATCCATGATAATTGGCGTGAAGGTAATGGTCGCCCGTCAGCCCAGGATTGTGTGTATGAATGGCGGCGGCAGCACCCGGAAGGCCGTAAAGCCGACTGTCACCGGGACACGGGTCTTGATCCGAAAACGATCCGCAAGTGGTGGGACTGCCCGCCTCTGGCTGTGCGTGTCTAGGATGGGCATATTACGGTGCGTGTTAGCCCCTCCCAGGTGGTGAGTGATCTGCTGGTAGAGGTTTTGGGTCAGAGCGAGGATTAATGGTGTTTTCCGGCCCCAGGATGGCTTTTCCGGCTCTCCGAGGGGAACTATACTGCCCCCCTCTTTACTGTGCCCGGAAACACGCATAAATCAAGGCTTTTTCACCCCCTAAATGTCTACATACCAGGTGTGACGGTGTTGTGTTCAGATAACTTTTAAGCATTGACAAAATGATAACTTTTTCGTATAATGTAAGAGGATAGGGGGAAGAATAAATTGCACGAGATTATTTTTTATGAAGATAGTAGCGGAAAAAATCCTGTCCGTGAATATATGCGGGAGCTGGAGAAAAGCAAGAGCAAGGACAGCCGGATAAAGCTGAACAAGATCAATGATTACATACAGGCTTTGAGCGTGTATGGAGTAGCGGAGTTAAGCGAGAACTATGTGAAGCATTTGGACGGCGAGATATGGGAGCTACGTCCGATTCGTGACCGGATATTATTTGCCGGAGTGATCGGCGGCCGGTATGTGCTGCTTCATCAGTTTATGAAAC
>JAETRR010000077.1 GCA_021770065.1 Lachnoclostridium sp.
TAAAAGTGCTTTTTTCGTAGATATATCTCCTCCTTCTCTTAAGTTGACTTGAAATATGATGATGTATGCTTCTGAATATGATCATTTCGGCTTAAGTTACTGACATTGGTTCACTCTGTGACCAGTAACCTACAACATATTACGCTGTGAGCGCTCGCGCAGCCGGATTTGAACTTCTTTCGGAATTAAACCCTCTGTTTTTATATTCCTGCAATAAATCCCCAGCTTCATAGTTTCAGAGGAATCCTGCTGCAATTGTTTCCCGCCGTCCTTCCAGTGCATCATATGGACAGCTCCGTCCCCGTCCACAGCCGCCAGGCTTTGATTCCCGCAAAGAGCCGTATATCTTAATCCCTGCTGCCGTCCCTGTGCCGTAAGGTTTATTGTTCCCTGCCGGCAGCTGTACACAAAAATATCCCCGGAGCTGCAGCCTGCCGCGAGCTCTATGGTCTCTCCCTGTACGGATGCGTCAAAAGTAATCACCGCTCCCGGCAGTCCTAATGTAAAAGTCCCCATACTCTCCCGGGTATTTGCAGAAAAAAGCTCTATCGTCCCTCTCCCGTCAAAGATAACGGCAAGCCCGCCGCCGGTTAAAATTCCGCTTCCCTCTTTCTCGACGCTCCACTCCTTCACAATCCGGTAATCCTGCATATGTACAAGCACAATCCCGGCGTGTTCCCCCTGCACCTCCTTTATAAGCGCCATCTGCCCCTGGACAGAAAGAAGGCTGCGGCCTTTGTGCTTTCTGTATTCCTGCATGAGAACAGCCTCACCGTTCTGTATCCCGGACACTTTAAGCTCATCCCGGCTCTGTGTGAAGATTTCCCCGTACTCTCCGATACAGGCAGTTTCCAAAAGAGGGATTTGGCCGATATGTGCCGTCTCTTCCTGCTGCCTTACCTCCCATTCCCGCAGGCTGCCGTCCTGGTACAGACAATACAGCTTTCCCCTCCGGTACCGGACGGCCAGGACCGGGCTGGTCTCTTCCATGCGCGCGCCTGTCATGTCACAGTAAGAGCAGTCGCAGTCATTGAGGCATACATTGTTTAAATTGGCATTGGCAAAGCAGGCGCCGCTTAAATCCTGACCGGAAAGATCCGCTCCCGGAATGTCTACGCCGCTTAAATTCTTCCCCCGCCAGTCTGCTTTTGGAATCCTTTTGTCCGTAAAATAGAAAAGCTGCATAAGCTTTCCCGGAAGGCTCTTCCCGTCTGCCGCCCGGCTCTCTTCGTCTGCCGCATTCTCTGCCATGCGTATCAGCCCCGGCCGTAATTCTTCCCAGTCTTCCTTATTCTCTGTAAGTAGTTCTGCCAGAAATCTTAAAATTTCATCATTGAAATAGTGTTCTTTTAAGGCGGTCTCAAAGTCCCCGGAGTTCTGCTTCAATATACGCCGCAGATGCACTGCCGCGAAATATTCCTGAATCGATCGATGGGAAAACTTTACTTTGTTATCCCCTGCATATTGAAACAGCGTCCGCATGGAAAACCGGTGATCCGCATCCTCTTTCTCATTTTCATCCGGATTTTTTTCTTTCCACAGAACTTCCGCCGTCGATTTCCCCAGATATTTTTCAAATTCTCTGACAGACAGGGTTTCCTGCCCTTTGTTCCAGAGAACATACGCCATGGTACAGAGGGCCTCGTAAATCTGATCTACGGTTTCCTTTTTACTTAGGAGCATGTCTTCTTTATAGGTAAAGCTTCTGTCAAATTTCCGCTTCAGGCATTCTCTGATATAGTGATCATAAATAGACACACTGGATTTGACCGCCCATTCTCCGGATGCCAGAAGCTGTCCCATCATATCCAGAAAAAACGGCTTTCCCATCAGGGCAAACAGCTTTTTATCCATGGAAAGCTGTTCCTGCTTCTCGATTCTTATTTCTTCCTGTATTCCCGACAGCAGGAATTCTTCCCTTGCCCCTGCCTCCACCGGTGCAAGAGTTAAGGTCTCCAGACCTCCCGCACGTTCATCCAGCCATTCCTTCACGCCCTTCTGCCCAAAGCACTGTGTACGCGATGTAATCAGAATTTTTGCATTTGCCATAAGCTCTGTGCACTCGCCCAGGAGCCGGATATTTTTAAAAATAGTTCTGCTGTCAATCACGGAGGAAATCTCGTCAAACCCGTCCAGGCAGACAAGCACATGGAACTTTTCCTTTAATTCCAGAAAATCGGCATACCCACAGGCAAGCTCCTTCATCCTTCTTTCAATGAATGCTTCCGGCGTTTCTGCCCGCTCCAGGTTTTTCAGCGACATGCAGATCGGCAGGTAATTTTTCCGGGGATTCTTCACAAACGCATCAAGAAGCCTCCTGCACAGGCAATACAAAAAGAAGGTTTTTCCGTCCCCGAACTCCCCTAAGACAACTCTTACCCGGGCACCCCCGCCGTCCAGCCAGCGGATTGTATTTTCCTCCAGATATTCCTGTGACAGTGTACCGTTTTCCCCATAAAATTTAAGCTTGCTTCTGCGAAGAAACAGTTCCTCGTACTGTCTGCGGATTGCCGGATCGTTCTGCAGATCAAACATCAGCCGCTCCGGCTCAAAGGGATAGCGGGACAGCCCCTCCGGAAGCATCAGGACAGGCATCAGCTTCTTTTTCCACTTTTGGATAATCCTCCATTTCGTATCTTCGCTCCAATTGGCAGGATCCTCTTCCCACCTGACCGGCTTTCCAAAAAACTGTTCATAAAGCTCCGGCTCCAGCCCCATCAGCTCCCTAATCTGATTTTCCGTATTCCAGACCTGGATATTCTTTATGGGCGGATAAAATCTGTGCCGCCGCTCTGCCTCCTCAAATAATTCCACGGAGTAGCTGTCCAGACGGCAGTTTGGCGCTACCAGAATCCAGTGCTCAATCTCTTCCCGGGCGGATCTCTGGGCCTCAAGGATTTTTGCCAGTACCGCCGCATGGTTCAGAGCTTTTGACTCTACTGATTTGCACTCAAAATAGCAGTACCTTCTCTGGCCGGTTTCATCCGTATAGACAAGCTCCAGATCCCGTCCGTTCTGAATTCCTCCCGGCTTTTTCTGTAAAAATTCCAGTTTCTCCGCCGAAGCTTCCCGGGGATCATTTACTCTCTCCCAGGTGAACAGGCGGTTCAGCAAAGCGAGAAACGGCTGCTCCAGCGCCTGCCCTTTTTCATAGGAATTTTTATACTGTTTCTCCTTTTTTCCCGTCGGGCTGCTTTCCTCTGCCCCGGACGCTTCGCCTTTTATCTCTTCTGCCGGTTCATTTTCTGCCGCCTCTTCTGTCGGTCCATTCTTTTTGAGTCCCGGCCAGGGTTTTGCTGCCTTTGACAGCAGAAGCCAGAGCCGCACCAGGGTTTTTCCTGAAAGCGCTGTCGTCTGCTCCCGGAAACTCTCCAGAATTCCCAGCTCTCTTTTCAGCTGTTCTGCCAGGTTTTTTGACCGGCGAAGAAGGCTGTTATAACTCTTTTCTGCTTTTTCGTATTCTGCATTGAGAAGATGATCGCAAAAGGAACACAATTCCGTGTAATCCTCTTCCTGTCCCAGAAGGAGCCTTGCCTCTTCCCTCAGGCTTTGTTCGGGAATTACAAGATGTGCGGAAGATTTTCCCGTAAACTTTTTCGCTGCCAGGCCGATGATAGAAGGCAGACTGTAATCTTCAGCCTTCCCCAGAATGTAAATCCGGCTGATATCCGGATCCGAAAGCAGACGCCACATCTTTACCGTAATCAGCTTCCCAATGGCAGAGCTTCGAAATCCGCTTAACTGCTCCTCACGGTTTCTTCTGTTTTGAAAGGAACTGCAAAGATAAACCTGCCAATCCTCCCCGGTATTCCGACATCGTCTATCCAGCTCCTGATGCAGCCATTCTGCCTGGACGGCGGTTTCCGCGATGAGCACTGTCTTTTCTCTGTGCGATATCAAATCTTCCCAAAGGCGATCTGTCTGGGCAAAGGCTCCCTCCCCGGATCCGGCATCCGCCGGGGCCCGGTTTTCTTCCTGTTCCCGGTTTCCTCCCTGTTCCCAGTTCTCTCCCTCTACAGAAACAGGAACCAGGTGCTTTTCCCGGACAGCCCGGGCTATAGAATACGAATAACGGACATGACCGAATATCTCCTCTGCCCCGGAATGCATAACAGATGTAATACCGGTATAGATGATTTGCGGCAGGTACTCTCTCGTACCCGTCAGCTGCTTCCAGCCGTCTTCCGGATCCATCCCGATCAGAATCAGGTCTGCATGAAAACCTTCCGGCTGAAACTCCTCTATAAAAAAGAACCATTTCTGATAGGAAGTAATCAGTATCTGTTCTTCATTCATCAGGAACTGATGGATCTCCTGTTCCGATACGGCCGGATGCGCCTGTATTTCTTCCGTTCTAAAGCAGTCTATGATCTGCTGAACCGTTTGTTTGTATGCCGACAAAATAATAATCTTCCGCTCACCGCCGGTCTGTGCCTGCATTTTCAGAATCAGATGCTTCAGAACCTCTGTCTTTCCAAGACCGGGCGGCATGCATAACAAACCTGCCCTTTTTTTAAATTGAAATATTTCAAATGCCTGCAGCAGATAATCCGCCAGGTTTTCCTGCAGGGAAGTTTCCGGCAGTCTCTCGGGAATCTCCCCGAGCGATTCCAAAAACTGTGCGGCAAGCCGTTTTTCAATTGCATAGACTCCGATTTTACTCAGAGCCTTCCAGATTCTGCTCTGAGACATTCCGGACGGGAGGATTGTGTCATTATCGCCCAAAAGCTGCAGATATTCTTCGGCCGTAAGATTCCGGATTCCCCAGGAATCTCTCACGAAAACATCGCGGCAGTTTCTTGTTGTCAATGTCGGACAGGAAGTGCACGTTCTTAATTCCAGGCGGCGTTCTCTTCCCAATCCATGGACTGTTATCTCATAAAGTTTCCCCCGGCTTAGTTCCTGACCGGCAAGCAGCTCTTTGTAACGACTGGGAATACTATTGTAGTATGCTTCTTTTTGTTCCTCTGCCCTCCACAGTTCTTCTATTGACGCCACATGTTCACAGGGGGCCGGAAATTGAAATTCCGGGAAACCTCTGTCTTTCCGGAAGCCTGTCAGATATGCTTTCTTTCCCCGGACCGGTATGCCTCCATGCTGCTCTTTCTCTAAAATACGATAAGTATATTGATATTTTTCCCGAATTAACAGCTCAAGAATTTCCTCATCTTTTACCAGCATCTGCAGAGCGGAGAGCACGATGCAGACGGCCCTGGGCCTGTGTTCTGACAGTATACTTCCAATCAGGCTTATCGGGCTCCTGCTGCTATTGTACTGTTCGGAAGCGCGTTTTCCGGCAACGGAAAAGCTGCCGGGGCTCAAAGAAGCCAGAAGGATGTCATGGCTTGGAATTTTGTCCACAGCACTGCTTAGTTCACCCTGATAAAGCGGAATTCCGGGGAAATTGCAGCTATAGATTTCGGCTTCCTCCGCCGTTTCTGCATGAGCCCAGATTACCTCTGCCCCCTGATTTTGAAATGCCCTTGTGAGTGTTCCCGTTCCTGCAAAGAGATTGATTGCTTTCATGTGTTTTGAGCTGTCCTTTTCTGTTGTGTTTCTGTTCTTACTATAGCAGACATGCAGGGGGTTGTCGATAACGATTATTTCTGCTGTGTTTTACGTATTTCATTTTTCAAGATACTTCGCGTGCGAGGCAGTAAAGTTCATTCGTAAATGGTAAACCACTTATATCTATGACCGGTATATGCACCCACTGGAAAAGGAATTAAATAGAAATATGCCTAAAAGCTGACTTGAAAAAGTAAATTCCAGTGCAGGACTAAATTCCACCGTATTTTAATAGTTGGCGATTTTATCAAATTCTTTTAAGCAAATTGATAGGGATTCGGTTATAATAGAAGCAACTTCCTACAAAATAATCGAATGGATGGCATGACAAACAGACCGCTGGAAATGCAGTGTGCGAGACTGAATTCCACCAGCCGGACATATTAAATGTGAAAAATCTATTTCCTGTCTGACAGCAGATTTTGTGTGGTGGTTAGTGGTTAAAGCGTATCAGCTTGGGCGTCAGGTTGACTTCATCGGGAGGAATCGGTCTAAGCTGAAGTGCTTTTAAAGTGCGAGCCCCATAAGTCCATAATGCTGCTTCGTAAGGAGTGCGCCCACCAAGGCTTTCCCACGGCATGGAGTTGATGTGGTTTACGATCAGGTTCACATCCCACTGGGTCAGAAATTCGAAACTGGTGCCTTTTGGGAGGACCATTCGGAGCAGGGTGTGTGCGTTTTCAACACCGCCTTTTTGTCCACTTCAATCTTCTGAATAATGCGCTTGAGTTGAGTGTTGGTCATTTCACGGACATCCGTAATATCCTCTATTTCCTTGAACGTGTGATTCAAAACACTTTCAAGCTGATCTCCCTTAGTCAAATGATAAAATACCATTTTCAACTCATTTTCCAGTCGTTCCATTTCTTTTCTGGAACCACCGATTTTGTCATTCAATTCCTGTCGAGAAATCAGATCATCTGCATACATATCCATATATTTCTGTCTGGCTTTCATCAGCTTATTTAATTGGCTTTTCAACTCCTTTTCATATTCCAGATTCTCGTCTTTTGCCTTATATGTGCGCTGAAATTCTCCCACTACATACTGAACTACCTTTTTTTCTGGCTAAGAATATGATTAAAATACTCCTGCAAAACATCAATCAATTCATCCTCATCAACCGTAATCGCATTAGGGCAACTGTCTGCCCCTTTTCCATTATGTCCGGAACATACCCAGCGAACATACGTATTTTTGTAGGTACGCACCGTTCTCCGAAAAGACCAGCCACACTCCTTACAACGGATCAACGTAGAAAAAAGATGCTTATTACTCTGTCGCTCTCTGTTCATATTAAAGGATGCATGTCTGCCATGCAAAATCTCCTGTGCTTTTTCATAATCTGCTGGTTCGACAATTTTCAAATCAAAACGTTCCACGACCATCCACTCCGTTTCATCTTTGGCTTTCCGCTTTCCAGTAAGGAAGTCTTCTGCTTCCTGCTTATTTATTTGCAAATTGAAATAATCCCCTATGGTTTTATCGTATCCATAGACAATGTTTGGAACACGCCCTTTTTCTGCATTCATTTTTTTACCGAACTTCACACGTTTGGAAGTGTTGGCACTTTCCTCCTGCGCCAACGCTCCAAAAATGGTTAAAACAAATTCGCTGTTGCCCATACTTGTCATATTGGCAGTCAAGAATTGGGTTTCGATGTCAAGGGATTTTAATTTGCGGACATTTTGCAGCAGATCCACCGTATTTCTGGCAAAACGAGAAATGTCTTTTACCACTACCATATCAAATAATCCATGTTCGGCATCGGACATCATACGCAAGAATTCTTTGCGGTTTTTGATCTTGGTGCCGGAGATGCCTTCGTCAGCGTAAAGGCGCACGAGGTTGTCCCCTGTGCGCTGGGTATATTCAGAAAAGAAAGCTTTTTGAGCTTCCAAGCTGTTTAATTGGTCGGCTTTGTCGGTGGAGACACGGCAGTAGGCGGCGATGTTCATGGGATACCTCTCTGTTAATTCGTAAACGGTAGATAGTCCGTACCTATATAAAACTGAAGCAAACCTGTATGATAGAAACAGATTTGCTCCAGTCTTATTATTTCACTTCATCTTTACCGGGCTTGCGGCAATTCGCAGGCAGGTTCGGTGACCAGGGGAGCATGTCATCCAGA
>JAETRR010000027.1 GCA_021770065.1 Lachnoclostridium sp.
TTCAGTATATTTGCATGGACATTTATTTATTACTGTCTAATTTCAATATTAGACAAAATATAATTTTAAATTTTGTATTATACAAATCCAACGGATAACTTTTAATTATCCTTTATAAACCCTCTCCCCACCCTGCCCAACACAAAAATCGACAATCAGTTCCAACCGTACTCCCCAATGTTTTCTTATATAATCGAAAGAAAACAAAGGAGACCACATATGAAAACAAAAGAGAAAAGAACCACAAATGCAGTACATCAACTATCCACACCCAAGACACTAAGTGGCCCCGAACACAAAGCATCAACTAGATTTGATGCTCTCACAGCCCAATGGCTAAAAAACGTAAAGCTGAGAATCAAGGAATCCTCTTACGTGAAGTACTATAATATGGCCCAAAACCATATTATCCCGACTCTGGGCGAATATCAGACGGATAAGCTGACCACGGAAGCTGTGGAACAGTTTGTGCAGAAAAAACTCATCAGTGGGAAGAGGGATGGAAGTGGAGGCTTGTCAGAAAAGACAGTAAAAGATATCTTGGCAATTCTAAAGGAAATATGCCTTTATGCAGCAGGACTGGATATTGAAGTTCCCTGCCGGTTTGAACTGATTAAAATAAGACGCCGTGATCTGGAGGTACAGGTTTTGGATGGTCAGAATTACATGCAACTGGTACGTTTTCTATTTCATGATCACCACCCAAGAAAAACAGGCATTCTCCTAAGTCTGTATATGGGATTGCGGCTGGGTGAGGTCTGTGCGTTAAAGCGCCAGCACATATTATATAAAGAACAAATCCTGTGCATACGCAGTACTATGCAGAGGATCCAAAATGTAGAAGGAGAGGGGAAAAGACGAACAAAAGTTATTGTCACGGATCCCAAGAGCAGCAGTTCCGTCCGTGATATTCCCATACCGCCGTTTCTGATGGAGCGGCTGGAAGATTTCCGGAAACTTCCGGAGGATGCATATCTTTTGACGGGAAGAACGGATCGTTTTATTGAGCCGCGGACACTGGAATACACATTAAAGCGTTATCTGCAAAACTGCAGTATGGAATATGTAAATTATCATGCCCTCCGCCATACATTTGCAACCAGATGTATGGAGGAGGGTTTTGATGCAAAATCACTAAGTGAAATACTGGGTCATTCCAATGTAAATATTACACTGAACCGCTATGTACATTCTTCAATGGAACAGAAACGAAAGAATATGGGGAGAATTGTGCCATATAAGGAGTTTGTATCATAGTGAGAATTTTGAATTTATTAGAGTAAAGCATGGAGGCTGTCGCAAAATAAGGCAGCAGACATTTCCATATCCGTTGTCCGGACGGCTCTCGAACACTGGATATTGGAAAAGCCTGCTGCCTTATTTCGCGACAGCCCCATCATAAAATCTCTTTTGGCAAACTTATTATTGCATTTTATGACAGGATCTCTGTCACTTCTTCAAAAGTAAGTCCACATATCCCGGCAATTTCTTCCGCTGTTTTCCCTTGCATATGCAGTTTGAAAATCTTTTTTGTTTTTTCCAGACCTTCGCCATACCCTTCGTCATATCCTTCTTCTCTTGCTTCCTCACGTTCGTAATAACGCTCTTCCCATGCCTGCATATATCTGACCCCTACCTCCTCGTTGGTCTTTACCTTACAAACACGATTATGTATACGCTTGATCCGTTCACTTTCTGCCTGGCCGGCTGTTTTATCCGTGGTATGTTCCAGGTAATGCAGAAATTCTGCCAGCTCGGGAGTAATCTCTTCCGGGTTTTTCCCTCTGGTGTTCAAAAAGATTCTTATGGCACCATCCCCCAGCTCGCATTCCGGTACTTCCACACATGCGGCACGGAAGGTATAGCGGTACTTTCCGTATCCGAAGAGATCAAAGGGCATTATCATAATGATGTAGGACTGATTGAGCAGGTTATAGTTCGGAACTCCCGGTTCCAGCAAAGAAGTATCTATAAGCGCCTGGTAATACCGGCTTCGTCTGGCCAGATCTGCTTTCCGTTTTTGCTGCATTTCCGTATTGTAGACAATATGCTCCTCATCAACCGAAAATACGTCCAGACGAATACTTCTGGCCAAAGGGGATACCCTAAGCTCTTTTTCTACTGCGATTCGTTCCAGCAGGGGGATTTCCCTGCCAAAGATAATGCTTAAGATGTCCTGCTGGGCTTGCGGATCCTCCATAACCTCATCAAACAGAAAGCGATCTGTAAGGTTTAGATCTTTTAATGGTTTGATTTCCCTATTTCGTTGTGTCACTTCATATTCTCCTTTATTTTAACATATATTTCTGCCTTTTCAAAGGCCGTAATTTTTTCTTTTGTAAATGTAAATGGTTCAGCAGTTGGAAAATTTAGGAAAGATTGTTTCCCATAGAATATATTGACATGAAGCTTATGTGAGTATGTTCATAATATCATTACTGGAAAAATTATACAAGCCTTTTAACGCTCCATCTCCGCCAATATTTCCGCAGATGCTTCCTTTCCCTGTAACTTTGTGGTATACTAAACCAGTAAAAAATAAGAATACTATATTACAAAGGTGGAAAATAATGAAAATAGCAGTAGCAGGAACAGGTTATGTTGGACTGGTAGCAGGCGTATGCTTTGCAGAGGTAGGACACCAGGTGACCTGTGTGGATGTGGATGAAGCAAAGGTAAAGCTGATGAAGTCGGGCACAAGCCCCATTTACGAACAGGATCTGGAAGAACTGATGCAGAAAAATTACGCGGCAGGCAGGCTTGATTACACTACAGATTATGTGACGGCATACAAGGAAGCTGACGCGATCTTTATCGGAGTCGGGACCCCTGAGCGGCCGGACGGCTCTGCAGAGCTGTCCTACATTGCAACTGTTGCCCGTCAGATAGCGGAAAATGTAGTCCATGACTGCCTTGTAGTCGTGAAATCTACCGTTCCGGTAGGAACAAATGACAAAGTAGAGCAGTTTATCAAAGATTTCCTGGTCAATGATGTGAAGGTAGAGGTGGCAAGCAACCCGGAATTCCTGGCTCAAGGAACGGCAGTCCATGACACGCTGCATGCTGCAAGAATCATCATCGGAACGGAAAGCCCGGAAGCAGAGGCAAAATTAAAAGAGATCTATGAGCCGTTCCATCTGCCCATTGTATCCGTAAAGCGCAGAAGCGCCGAGATGATCAAATATGCCAGCAATGATTTCCTGGCGCTGAAGATCTCGTATATGAATGATATTGCCAATCTCTGCGAGCTGGTTGGTGCAGACATTGAGGACGTGGCAGAGGGCATGTCTTACGATGAGCGTATCGGAAAGCGGTTTCTGAATGCCGGAATCGGTTACGGCGGAAGCTGCTTTCCGAAAGATACAAAAGCATTGGAATATCTGGCAAATCAGAACCACTATGAGCTGAAAACCGTAAAGGCGGCCATTGAGGTAAATAAAGAGCAGAAGCTTCTGCTGTTTAAAAAGGCATCCAGACGTCTGATTACATTCCACGGACTGAAGGTTGCCGTACTGGGCCTTACCTTTAAGCCGGGGACGGATGATTTAAGAGAGGCGCCTTCCCTGGACAATGTTCCGCTGCTTCTAGAGGCCGGAGCAGATATTTATGCTTATGATCCCATAGGAGCAGGGCGCTTCAGAGAGAGGTTTCCTGAAGGGATTCAATATACGGAGACCATAGAAGAGGCATTACAGGGGGCAAATGTCTGCTTTGCCTTTACCGAGTGGGAGGAGATCCGGAATATCACTCCCCGGCAGTTCAAGGAATGGATGCGCACAGCGCTTTTGTATGACGGAAGAAATATGTATGACAAGACTGCCATGGAAGAAGCAGGCGTGGAATATTACGGAGTAGGAAGATAGGAAGACATATATGCTTGAGAAAAATATACAGTTATCCGGCAAGACAGTGCTGGTCACAGGGGCAGCCGGATTTATCGGAGCCAATCTGATTATGGCGCTGCTGAAGTCAGATAGTGGGATTAAGATTATAGGACTGGATAATCTCAATGATTATTATGATGTTTCACTTAAAGAGTTCCGGCTTAATCAGATTCAGTCCCTATGTGAAAAAAGCACAGACAGCTTTATTTTTATTAAAGGCGATCTTGCAGACAGGGCGCTGGTGGATGAGATTTTCCGTAAGTATCAGCCTGCGGTTGTAGTGAATCTGGCAGCACAGGCGGGCGTAAGATACAGTATCGCCAATCCGGATGCTTATATACAGTCAAATATGATTGGATTTTACAATATACTGGAAGCCTGCCGCCACAGCTATGACAATGGGGCCGCAGGCGTGGAACATCTGGTTTATGCAAGTTCGTCCTCCGTGTATGGCAGCAATCATAAGATACCGTATTCTACTAAGGATAAGGTGGATAATCCGGTATCGCTGTATGCAGCAACCAAGAAATCCAACGAGTTGTTTGCCCATGCCTATGCGAAACTTTATGGAATTCCTTCTACAGGCTTACGTTTCTTTACGGTCTATGGGCCTGCCGGGCGTCCAGATATGGCTTATTTCAGCTTCACTAATAAACTGCTGGCCGGGGAAAAGATTCAGATTTTTAATTACGGGAATTGTAAGCGTGATTTTACCTATGTGGATGATATAGTTACAGGCGTCATAGAGGTAATGCAGCGCAGTCCGCTGCCAAATGAGGACGGAGTGAAATATAAGGTTTATAATATCGGCAATCAGCAGCCGGAGAATCTTCTGGATTTTGTGGATATTCTGCAGGAGGAATTAAAGAGAGCGGATATACTGCCGAAGGACTATGATTTTGATGCCTGCAAAGAACTGGTAGGCATGCAGCCGGGGGACGTGGAAGTTACCTTTGCGGATGTTTCGGAACTGGTAAAGGATACGGGGTTTAAGCCGGAGACGTCTCTGAGGGAAGGGCTTAGGAGGTTTGCAGAGTGGTATAAGAGTTATTACGGTTAAGTATCCTCAGCGGGCAATGAGCCAGGCGCCGTGCCTGCACGGGAATTTGGCGAATGCCGCGAGGATCAAATACCTCGCAGCAAGCTTGATGCCCCGTCAGCTTGCTGTGGGGTATTTGGCTTAGAAATTGATTCATAAATCTGGTAATAGGAATCAATATTTTTCTGCATATGATGAGTCTGGGATGCCTTTTGTCTTTCTGCCGCGGAAAACCTTTCAGCCAATGCATCATCTTCAAAGATACGTTTTACATAATGAGCCAGCATATATGGTTCATCAAAGGGATAACAGAAGCCCTCCCGGTTATGGGCCAGCATACTGGTAATTCCGCCTGCGTCTGAAGCCACTGCAGGTGTTCCTAACAGCATGGCTTCCCCCAGGGAATTGGGAGAATTTTCAATTGCGGACGGCAGGACAAATACATGTGCGCGCAGATACTGTTCTTTCATCTCGGTTTCGTTTAACTGCCTGCCTAAAAAAATGATATTTTTTTCAAGCTTCCACTTTTTTATTAGTTTTCTTATATAATGGTGATAATATGTCTGCTTTAATTTTTCTTTTATGTCTGGCTTAAACAGATTCTTACCGGTTGTAATAAGTCTGGCATCGGGATATTCTTTCACAATGTCTTGAAAGGCTTCCAAAAGCATGTGAAACCCTTTCAAAGGGTATTCCCACTGGGTTACAAAGATGGAATGCCGCTGACAATTCTCCAGTTTCCATTGCCCTTCGTAAAAGGAGGCTCTGAGAATTTCATTTCCCCGGTGATACACTGCATTGGGATTTATTGCTTTTGTACAGGCCAGATCCCACTCCGTGCGCCCGATAATGTGAGAAGCTTTCTGCAGGGCTTTTACTTCATAGATACCCCGCATATCAAATTGCTTTCTGGCATTGTGAATGCTGTCGCATCTGACGAAATCCCGGAATGTTCTGCCATATATGACTCTTACAGGCAGATTTGCATAATAGTGCCTGGCGCAGACAGAAACCAGTCCCTGTATACTGATAACTGCATGGGGCAGGAGTCCTTTTTTTTCGCAGGCGTTTATCATTGCCAGTGTATGAGGGTATTCACTTCCCCATATATGGATAACGTCCGGTTCTGTGAGGTTTAATACGGTTTCAAAAAATTCCTCCTGTTCCGGTGCGTAATGCTGCGGATTGAGCGTATTCTGAAAAAAACTGTAGTATGAAACAGTTTTCGTCTGCCCCTTAAGAGCTTGTCCCTTTTTACTCACCGGAAAGAGGACTGTTAAGCTGTAACCGGGGTTTTTCCCCAGAGTATCAGCCAGAACATTGATCCATCCGCCCACATTCAGAACAGGCGCATGAATTTCCCGGGCAATCAAAGAGGGAATAATATTGCAAAGCCATAAGATCTTCATATGTGTTTGTGTCTCCAATATATTTTTATTCCCACGGGCAACGAGCCAAACGGACATGCCGGCATGTCCATTTGGCGCTAGGGTTTCTTGAGTAAAATTTTGATATAAGGCGTAATACTGCTTGCGCAGGCGCTTACAAGCCCATAATGTTTCCTTACGAAATAAAACCATGGACGCAAAGGAAGGCCTTTTGGGCTTTCTTTTTTCTTCAGACGCTCTTTCCGCGGAAGCGTAACATCTCTCCAAGTTCCCTCAAGGGGATTATCGGCACAGACACCGACAAAAAAGTCGGATGCGACAATAGGAATGTTCATATTCGATGCTTCCAGACCATAATCATAATCTCCCATGGCATGGACATAATGCCCGTCAATATTTGGAAGAACTTTAAATACTGCTGTGGGAAGCAGTACACAATTGGCATTGAAAGAATCACAAATCCGCCGCCGCTCCTGCGACATTATAATTTCAAAAGCCGGTTTAAACCGGGACTTTTTTAAGACGCCGCCGTAAGACAGATTTCCCTCATTATCACAGGCGGCACCTGCAAGGATTTCATCTCTGCTGACGGCATAGCCTTCTAATTTTTCAATGGCGTGGGAAAAGAAGGTGACATCATCATTAAAGAGCAGAATCCAGTCATATGCGTCACAGGATTCTTTTGCGGCATGAATTCCCAGCCGCATGCCCCCGGAATAATAACATTGTCCGTTCCCTGAAATTACCCGAATATTTTTATAAGCAAGCAGGGCCTCCTTAGTCCCGTCTGAACTGTTATCATCTACTGCAATAAAAGAGAAATCGATAGAAGGATTCCCAAGCATAAGGCTGTCCAGACATTTTAAGGTTTTTTCTTTGCGGTTGTAACAGGTAAATATTCCCAGTATCTTTGACATCTCTAATTATTCCTCTGCAGCGCTCTTTTTTAATGCAAGCCGGTATCCATGGAGAGTTCCGTTAATAAAACACCAAGGGAGGAGGTACAACACGCTTGCATCCAGTGCCGGTTCTACCAAATAGTATAATATAAATGCAAAATAAAGACTGCTCAGAATATATTTCGTATCAGAAGACACAAGGTCTGATACCAGCAATCTGACAATATCAATGAAACTTAGAATCGTATATGCGGCAAACAATGTAAATGGGATCAGGCCTGCAGCGTTTGCAAGGTCCAGCCATACATTATGAGCATATTTGAGACCGGCCAGATCCATCTGATATCCCCCCATGGGATAAACAAACAATTGTTTTACTGCACTTATCTGTGCCTGGAACCGGATGTTATTTAAGATTCCTCCGTTTCTCTTTAACCAGTCATATTGTAAAAGAGAGGTATGCTGATGTATAAAGAACCATACTGCTATAATCAGTATAATGGGAAGTATAAACCATATAGGTGACACTTTTTTTGCAAACCTGCCCCAGTCTATGCGCTTATAGTTTAAGATGCACCATAAAAAGCATTCCAGAATTAACATGATCCCCCAGATTACCAGGGAAGTTCTGGACATGGTGATAACAGAAATATAGAGAAAAAATATACTGCTGAGAAGTATAAACAGACTGGCAGGAAATTGCTTCCGTATGAAAAGGAGCGCAGAAAAAAACAGTGATAAAACCGGTAAAAAATACAGAACCTGCTGTGTGGCAGCGGGGGAAGTCCCATCCCACATATCCAGCCATGCCCGGGCGTTTCCTGAAAAACCATTCTGCAGAAACAATATAGAATTTAAAATTCCATGTATGGAGTAGCCGATCACAATCGTACAGGCCATCAGATAAACGGCCCGTTTCTGTTCTTTATTATCGGATGAATTACAAATCAGATATTTTCCCATGAAAGCAAATATTGTCGGCAATAAGACAATATATGCGATTCCCAGAGCATTGGTATGTATGATCAGGGTGTAAGACAGCATAGAAGCAAAAAGCAGCAGCTCTCGCACGCCGATTAGAATTCTTTTCTGCAGAAAAGAAAAAAGGCAGCAGGCGGCTATTCCCAGCAGAATCATGATTTTATTTGATAAAACCGGTATCTGTATAAAAAAGCATAAAATGATAAAGTAAGTCACAGCAAAAAAGACAAAAGACAGGTGTTGATTTTTGTTCATAAAAATTCTCCTTAACAGTTCAGATGCATATATTCAGCTGATTTATCTCATATAACTTTAGCATAGAAAAGAAATTAGTGCAAATTTAATAATACCCAAAATCAACCTTTATGATACCATATCTCTTATATCACTCTTCTTCCGAGGGAATTCCATATAGTTTCCAAATAAAGAACAGAGACAGTCATTATAATTATTCTGTTGAAAAACAGACAAAGTGCTTTAAAAATATGGAAAAAGGAGGTAAATTAACAATATCATAGCAGAAAGCCGATTACATTGCAATAAAATAAGGGTTATGGTATGATAGATAAAAATTTGAAAGGTGGGGAAATAGTGAAGATTGTTTTTATTTCAAATTTTTTAAACCATCATCAGCTGCCTTTATGCAATGCTTTTTTGCAAATGGAACAGGTTGAATTTAAATTTGTGGCAACAGAGCCGGTGTCCAGAGAACGGCTGGAACTTGGCTATAGTGATATGGACAAAAAATATGATTTCGTTATCAGAGCGTATCTGAATGAGAATGAAAAGATTAAGGCTGTCCGGGAAATGAAAAAAGCAGATGTACTGATTAGCGGAGGAGAACATAGAAAATATCTTGATAAAAAAGAAAGAAAGAATAAGCTGGTTTTTCTTTATCTGGAGAGAACTTTTAAGAAACAAAAGCCTGACCTGGAATTTGCAAAAAATGTTTTAAGAGCAGTGAAAAACCATACTTTTAACGGAAACAGATGTGAATACATTTTATGTGCGGGCGCCTATGTAGCCCCTGAGTTTAAAAGACTTATGGCATACAGAGGAAGAATGTATAAATGGGGTTACTTTCCGGAGATACCCGAGAAGAAAGAGGAAGAAGCAGAGGAATTAAAAAAGTCAGAAACTGTAGAGATTCTATGGGCAGGACGGATGATAAAATATAAGCGGCCCCGGCAGGCCCTTGAGGCGGCAAAAGAATTAAAGAGAAAAGGATATCAATTTACTCTGAATATGATTGGAAGCGGAGAACTGGAGAATGCCATAAGGGAAGAGGTGCTAAAGGAGAATCTGGAAACGCATGTTCATATATTAAAATCCATGCCTCCCCATGAGGTCCGCAATTATATGGATAGAGCCAATATCTTTTTGTTCACCAGCAACGAGGAAGAGGGGTGGGGCGCGGTATTGAATGAAGCCATGAGCAGCAGATGTGCCGTCGTAGCGAACCGCCGGATAGGGGCTGTGCCTTTTTTGCTGGAAGACCATAAGAACGGACTGATTTATGACGGAACAACTGAAGATCTGCTGGCAAAAACAGAAGAATTGTTAAAAAGCAGGGAAAAGCAGCGGGAACTGGGAGAGCGGGCATACCGGACCATGATTACGCAATGGAATGCCGGGACTGCTGCAGAGCATTTTGTACAGCTCTCAGAGAAGCTCCTGGCAGGAGGGGGGCATGATGCCGGGCTGGAAGGTCCCTGCAGTTATATCGGGTAAAAGCCGGGAGACAGGACAGGATATTCATTTATGACACGGATAAAAAATTTATTCATAAAGTATTTCATAAAAAACAGAGTGATGAATAATGCCAGCTGGTTAATCGGCGGGAAAATAGCCCAGATGGTACTGTCTTTTTTTGTGGGAATTCTGACGGCACGGTTTCTGGGACCAAGTAATTACGGACTGATTAGCCGGACAGCAGCTTTTCTGACCTTTTTTGCCCCTGTCTGTACTCTGGGTATTTCTTCTATTATTGTAAATGAGCTGATAGCGAATCCGGATCAGACAGAGGAGATACTTGGAAGCGGAATAGGTATCCGGTGCGTTACCAGCATTGTCTCCATGGTTCTTATACAGATTCTTGTTTCCTTTATGGAAAGGGGCAATTATCTGTTTTTCTGGGTGACATTTCTCCAGTCGGGAACGCTCTTTTTCCAGTCCTTTGATCTGATTGAATACTGGTATCAGTCTAAATTAGAGGCAAAGTATATCAGCATTATTGCATTATTAGGCTATGTCGGGACGGCCGGTTACAAAATCGTGTTACTGGCGCTGGGAAAAGGGGTAAGCTGGTTTGCATTTGCGAATACCCTGGATTACCTTCTGGCGGCTGTGATGTATGTGCTGGTATACCGGTTCCGGGACAGGAAAAGATTTATTTTTAAGTGGAAACGGGTCACAGCATTACTGAAAAAAAGCTATGAATTTATTCTGTCTTCCCTTATGGTAGCTGTTTATGCGGAGATGGACAAGGTTATGCTGGGCGAGATGCTGGATGATACGGCAGTGGGATTGTACTCCGTAGGAACAAAGATCTGTTCCATGTGGGTATTTGTTCTCGCAGCAGTCATTAACTCTGTCCGTCCCTCTGTAATAGAGGCAAAAGAGCAGAAAAACCAGGAGCTTTATCATACCAGAATTATTCAGATGTACTCCGTTGTGTTATGGATAAGCATTGGAGTCTCAGTCTTTTTCTGTCTGTTTGCCGAATTTATCATTGTAGTTCTCTATGGGCAGGAATATATCGGGGCAAGGGATTCCTTCCGCATTGTTACATGGTATACAGGAGCATCCTATCTGGGGGTAGCCCGGTCTACCTGGATGGTATGTGAGAACCGGCAGAAATACGAAAAGGTGCTTGCAGGGCTGGGGGCAGTCAGCAATATCATCTTAAATCTTCTGCTGATTCCTGCATTTGGCATATGCGGAGCGGCATGGGCAACGCTGGCAACACAGGTATTGACGAATATTCTGTTCCCCTTCCTTTTTAAGGATTTAAGGGAGAACAGTGTTCTGATTATAAAGAGTCTTCTGTATCCTGTAAAATTATTAAAGAAATTATAAACGGACAAGCAGTGTCATGAAGTTAAATCTGAAAAATTTACGAAGGCTCCGTGCAGGCTTAACGGAATGACATTGAATGGACAAGTGTAAAAAGGGGGACGGACTGTGAAGAAGAGAATACCGGAATGTGAGATCCTGGGAGTCCGGATTGCGGCAGTTAATATGGAAACAGTATTGTCTTTTATAAAGAAAAATCTGAGAGAGCTCCGGGGACAGTATATTTGTGTTTCCAATGTTCATACTACGGTGATGAGTTATGAAAATAAGAAATATCAGAGAATACAGAACAGAGCTGTCCTGGCACTGCCGGACGGGAAGCCGCTTTCCGTAATATGCCGGAAGAGGGGATTTACGGAGGCGGACAGAGTGACGGGCCCGGATCTGATGAAAGAGATTTTCATGTGCTCCCAAAAGTATGGCTATACCCATTATTTTTATGGAAGTACGCCTGAAACCCTGGAGCTTTTAAGAAAAAAACTTTCCGGAGAGTTCCGTCTTTCCATTGCAGGCATGTATGCTCCTCCGTTCCGGGAACTGACAGAACAGGAAGATGCCGGGATCCTTGATAAAATAAATAAGGCAGAGGCAGATTTTATCTGGGTAGGCCTGGGGGCGCCAAAACAGGAAAAATGGATGTATGAGCACAGGAATAAGGTAAATGGACTGATGATAGGTGTAGGGGCAGGCTTTGATTATTTTGCCGGAAATATTAAACGCGCGCCTGTATGGATGCAGAAATGCAGCCTGGAGTGGCTCTACCGCCTGTGTCAGGAACCGAGAAGGTTATTTAAAAGATATCTGTATACAAACCTGAAGTTTCTGTGGCTGATTATGACAGGCAGATAACAGGGAAGGGAAGGATAAAATGAAGCGTATCGTAATCATTACAAATATACCCTCTCCTTACCGGGTGGATTTATTTTATTACCTTCAGAAAAATACAGGAGAATATGAGATTTATATTCTCTATGCCAGTAAAAATGAGGATAACCGCAGCTGGGAGATTGATAAAAACAAGATGGTGAACAGTTACTTTCTGGATTCCCGCACGATTAAAATTCCTTTTCGGTTTGATACGAAGTATATCCATATTTCAAAAGGTGTAAAACGAATTTTAGAAAAACTGCAGCCTTCTCTTGTAATCGGGGCCGAATATAATCCGACTGTATTGCAGGCTCTGCGGTATTGCAGGATGAAGAAGGTGCCTTATATAAGCTGGACAGACGGGACATTGTATACAGAGCGGAATATTAATCTGCTTCAGAAGCTTTTTCGGAAATATGTAATTCGACGGGCCTGTGCGTATATAGCCAGCAGCACAAAAGCCAGAGAAGCCCAGATAGCATATGGAGCAAAGGAAGAGGGGTGTTTTATCAGCTTTCTGACTGTGGATCTGGATAAATATATTTTAGAAGGAAAGGCAAGGGAGAAAGGCAGGATTTTATATGTGGGGAGTTTAATAGAAAGAAAGGGAGCTGACCTGCTTCTGAAAGCTCTGCAGAAGATAGAAACGGATTACACTATGGTGCTGGCAGGTTCGGGACCGGAAGAGAAACAGCTGAAAAAGCTTGCAGAAGAGCTTGGAATAGAAAGACGGGTTGAGTTCTTAGGATATCTTTCTTGGGAAAAACTAAGAAAAGAGTATGAGAGAAGCAGCATTTTTGTTCTTCCTACAAGAGAAGACTGTTTTGCACTCGTTATTCTGGAAGCCATGTGCGCGGGGCTGCCTGTAGTAAGCTCTAAGTATGCGGATGGGGCCTACGACTTAATTAAACAGGGAGAAAACGGGTATATTGTGGATCCGTATGATACAACGCAGCTTCAGAATTGTATTCAGAAGCTCCTGGAAAATCCGGCAGAGGCAGCGCGTATGGGGCAGAATTCGTTAAAAAATCTGCAGAAATTCCGGTTTGAAGAGGTCAGTAAAGGTTTTTGGAAAGCTGTTTCTTATGCGGAAAGGAGTCTGGACTATCAATGAGTATAACCTGGCTGAAGAAGCTTATGAAATTTCCTGCCAGATGTGTGAACGATTGTTATAATCTGGTACAGCTAAAAAGATTTCATGCAGCGTATGATCACACTTTGAAACTGAATGGGAGACTGTATATCTCCGGAAACGGAATCTCCCTTGAAAAGGGTGTGGAAATCAACAGCGGTTACCGCTTTAATCCGATAGGGGGAGATACCAGAACAATATTAGTCACAAGAGGACAGGGAAAGATTGTAATCGGTGAGAATACGGGCATTTCCAATTCCGCAATCGTTGCGTACCGGTCAGTGAAAATCGGGAAAAATGTGCTGATAGGCGGCTCCTGCAAAATTTATGATACAGATTTTCACTCATTAAACGAGAAAATCAGAATCACACAGCCATTGGAGGATATTGCAGCAAAGCCGGTTGTCATTGAGGACGGCGTTTTTATAGGGGCTCATGCCATTATATTAAAAGGCGTTACAATTGGAAAAGGCAGCATTGTGGGAGCGGGATCGGTTGTAACAAAATCAATACCGCCGGGAGAAATCTGGGCCGGAAATCCGGCGCGGTTTGTCCGTAAAACGCAATGAGAGCCCGGAAAGTCCAGGCTCACCGCGCCCCTCTTTTCATTACTACAACCCAGACAGTCATCAGTAAAATCCGGATGTCCAGTGTGAGTGACCAATTGTCTATATATTCCAGATCCAGCGATACGACTTCTTTGAAATCGGTAATATCACTCCTGCCGCTCACCTGCCAGAGCCCGGTAAGCCCGGGTTTGATGCTGAGCCTTCTGCGGAAATAAAGTTCATATTGATTAAATTCGTCTACTGTGGGGGGCCGGGTTCCTACCAGGCTCATGTTTCCGATCAGAATGTTATAAAACTGGGGCAGTTCGTCCAGACTGGTTTTTCGTAAAAAAGCCCCCACTTTTGTAATCCTTGGGTCATTTTCCACTTTAAACATGGGGCCGTTCATTTCATTCTGCGCCATCAGATCCTTTTTGCGCTCCTCTGCGTCTGTGTACATGGAACGGAATTTATACAGTTTAAAATAGCGTCCGTTTTTCCCTACCCGTTTCTGGGCAAAAAATACCGGTCCTCTGGAATCCAGTTTGATAGCCAGGGCGATAAAAGGAGTGAAAACGGCTGTGACCGCAAGTCCGGCCAGGGCACCCAGGATGTCCATGATGCGCTTTATGAAAAGCCTTCTGTAGTCAAAGGTGCTGGCTTCATAGGAGAGTACCGTAAATCCCGCAAAGACTTCTGTGGTTTTGTGGGCCATTATATTCGTAAAATAATCAATATTTACATGAACGGTGATTCCCATGCTCTCAAACTTAAGAATCATTTCTTCAATATCTTTCCTGGAATAATCGGGAAGATGAATAAATACCTCGTCTACAACTTTTGTCTTAAAGCGCTCAAACAGATCGTTTCTGTCAGCAATTACCGGAATCCCCTGAATGGAAAGACCTTTACTGTTTTTATCCATTAAGGCCATCCCTGTGATTTCAAAGCTCCATTCTGAGGTGTTGGTAAGCTTTTTACAGACGTTGTCCACATAGACAGATGTGGTGATAAGGAATACCTTATTACTGTTCGAGCTTCTCCGATAGACAGATGTAAAGTATTTTTTCAGAAGCAGATGGCCCAGATAGGTCAGAACAATATTATAACAGAAGAAATATCCAAACATCAGCCTGGAAAAATCTTCTGCAAACTTGCAGATGTAGAGAAAAAAGCTCAAAAAGAAAATGAGAACAAGGTTATATTTAAATACGGCTATGAATTCTGTGTAGTAGCCACGCTTAAAAATATTGGCGTTCCAGTCGAACAGATAATAGGAAAGCAGATGGAAAAACAGAATGCATGCAATTACCGTGATATAGAGCCTGGAAAAAGTATAAAAGCTTACATCTGCCCCGCGGGTCAGAACACCCAGTATAAAGGCCAGTATGATACAGATGCACTCAACTGCAAGAATTGTATAATTCTGAATCAGACGCTGTTTCTGACTTATATTTGACATAGCGGCATACCTCATGTGCTTAGAAAAGTTAATGCATGCCCCTGCGGGGCAGGCGGACTTCGTCCGTTAAGGTATATGATAAAAGAATTGAGATTACTTGTCAAATATTTAGGCCGCTGTACCGTAAAAGTTGCAGGTATGTCCAAAGTATGATACATTTGGTTACAAACATGGGGATTTGACATCCGGAAATGCGGGGGAAAGAAAATGGCTCAAAAGGAACGGGTTTTACTAGTCCATAATCATTATAAGATTCCGGGGGGAGAGGATACGGCAGCAGAGAATGAGCGACGGCTTCTGGAAGAGCATGGCCATTCCGTTTTTTTATATACCAGATCCAACCGGGAGATGGAAAGCTTTTCGGCAGTACAGAAGCTTCTGCTGCCTTTTACATCCATATTCTCACTCCGGACATACCGGGAAGTAAAAAAAATTATTTCTGAAAAAAAGATTGATATCATACATGTGCACAACACACTGAATCTGATCAGCCCTTCTGTGTACTATGCAGCGTTTGCCTGCAGAAAGCCGGTGGTTCAGACAATTCATAATTTCCGCCTCCTTTGTCCCGGCGCAACGTTTCTGAGAAAAGGAAAGGTGTGCGAGGACTGCGTGGAAAAAGGGCTTGGATGTGCAGTGCGGCATGGCTGTTACCGCAATTCCAGGGCACAGACTCTGATGAGTGTGATAATATTGAAGATTCACAGAATGCTGGGAACCTACAGGCGTTTGTTTTATATCTGCCTTACGGACTTTAACAGAGAAAAGCTTCTGCTTATCAATAATAAGGGAAAAGAGCAGATAAGAAAAGAGCGGATTTTTGTAAAACCTAATTTTGTGCAGCTGCCGCCTGCAGAGCCGGTTTCCCCAAAAGAACAGTATCTGTATATCGGAAGGCTGGAAGAACTGAAGGGAATCCGCATTCTTCTGGAGGCATGGAAGGAGTTCCCCCAAAAGAAGCTTTTGCTCTGCGGAAGCGGACCCATGGAAGCATGGGTACGCGCTTATGTGAAAAAGCATCATATGGACCAGGTGCTTCTTCTGGGACAGTGTGAACGGGAAAAGGTGCTTAAGCTTCTGGCAGAATCAAAAGGCCTTATTGTTCCCAGCATATGCTACGAGGGTCAGCCTATGGTAATACTGGAGAGCTATGCCGCAGGAACTCCGGTGATAGCCAGCGACCTGGGGAATGCAGGAAATATGGTGGAACCGGGCCGGACAGGAGTGAAATTTGCCTGTGGGGATGCGAAGTCACTGAGAGAGGCCGTAATGGAGCTGGAAGAGCAGAAAACATGGGATACCAGAGCCGTATATGAAGAGAAGTATACGGCGGAAAAGAATTATATAAGGCTCCGGGAGATTTATGCAGAAATTCGTACTGTTCACTCCGTGACCAGTAACACGCTTCGCGATGCACAGAAATCGCAAAAAGATGCGATTTCGCGCTGAGAAACTCGGGATTTCCGCACAAAATGTGCGGAAACGCCTCGCGGAACAGTGCGTGTGAACAGTAACTTCGTACCGCCTCCCGGCGGCAGAGAGTATAAAGGCTGCTTGTCAAATAATAAGCTGCTGGTATATAATGAAAAACGATTATAATCGGGATACAGATGAGAAAGGCATGGAAATGAAGACAAAATTTAAGCATTTACAGAAAATAAACCGGCAGAGAGTACTGATATTTTTCTGGCTGACAATGCTGCCCTTAATCTGTTGTGCCGCTTATTGCCTTAAAACAGGCAATCTGATCGGAGAAGTTTATCTGCCTGCTTCCGGCTGGAATGATGAGATAAGCTATTACAAACAAGTGGAGAGCATGGTAATGTATGGACGCCCTATGGGGTATTTCGGATATGCAGAGAATCATGCCCTGATTGGCGGATTTACTGTCTGGAGCCCGGTCCTTATATTTCCATGGTATTTGTGGGGGCTGCTATTCGGGTGGAATCTTTTATCACCAATCTTCTGTAATATTGTGCTGATGATGCTCGCCCTCGGGGCATTCTGCATTCTGGCTAAGCCCGATTGGAAGCAGAGCGCATGGCTTACAGTTTTTTATATGTTATTTATACATTTTACCAGATATGCCCTGTCCGCACAGGTAGAGACGGTGGTATATTCTGTCCTGATTGCGGCAGTCGGTCTTGCATATGCTTTGCGGCGCTCTTTTTCCTATAAAAAAATCATAGCATTTTATATCATATCTACAGTACTGGTTCTTATGCGGCCGTACTTTGTTTTGCTGGCATGCATTCCGGCATATTATCTGTATAAGCAGAACAGAAAATATCTGGGCCCGGGAATTGGAGTCCCTTTTATACAGATTATACTTTATTTTCTGATGACCCATTATTTCTGCTCTCCTTACTTAAACGGAGAAGGTCTTGTGGGAGGCAGCTGGATAGGAGTATTTCTTGAAGAGGGAATACTTTCCGGGCTTAAGAATTTTATATATTTGTTTTTATCCTCTCTGGATACATATATGGGGTATCTGGGAAGCTCCCTTTCTACCGGGAATTCTTATGCGGAAAATGCGAGTATCATGTTTGCTGTCGTATTTGTATTGTTCTGCTACAAGCTGTTTCTGGCGGTTCAACACAAAGAGAAGGAAAAAATTCTCTGGAACGGCTTCTGGGTTCTGTATTTCATAGCAATGTTTCTGGCAGTTATCTTTTTATTTGGGATCGCCAGCGGACAGAAACACACACTCTGCTTTACGGTAATCGGGCTTACAGCCCTTGCCATGGAGGGAGTAGAGATGCCGAAAATGCTTATGATGTGCTTTTTGATGTTGTATTTATTTGCATTCCAGTCAGCAGACGGAGGGTATGACTGGGGAATTCCGTATGGAAATGAAGAACTGAGGGCGGAAGTTCAGAAGGGGAAAGAGGCCCTGCAGGATCAGATGAAGGTGACAGAGGAGCTTTCTTTTGACAATACACTTTTATGGGTATTTGACGATGTGGTAGAGGAGAACTATGTATTTAGCAGATGGCAGATGCTTTATGCGGTTCCGGGGGGAATTGGGATCAATATGTGTCTGTTTGACACGATTTCCCCGGATCTGACGAATATTCAGTCAAAATACATATTTGTCGCAGCAGGAGGCAGGACAGACAGCCATTGCCGGGAGACCGGCATGAAGGTGCTGGCAGAATATGGAGATTCCGTCGTCTATCAGCTCAGGGATTAAGGGGAGGAAGCTTATGAAAGCATATCTGGATGAACTGTCCTGTTATCTGAAGCATAAAGGGTATATGATTTCCGTGATTCTGGCGGCTGTTATCAGCTATGGGTATGCAGCTGTTAATACGACGGTCAGTATAGATGATACAAGGGGAGATTTTTATTTAGGGAGCGGACATGTCATGCTTTCGGCAGGAAGGTTTGGAATGACATTTTTTTCAAAACTTCTGGGAGATTTTAATGAGTATGTCTATCATTCCTTTGCCGTCGATGTTATCTCTGTAGTATTTTTTTTGTGGGCGGCCGTTAATTTCTGTATATTGTTCCGCAGGATTGCCCGAAAAGAGATTGGAATGCTTCCCTGCACGGTATTTTCCTGTATCTTGATTTCTTATCCGCTTATGAATGAGATATGGGAATATACGATGGCCAATTTGTGCGTATGTGTGGAATTCTTCTGCGTATCCGTCGCGGTTTTACTGGTCTATAACCAGATTCACCATAAATGGAATAGAATGGAGCTGACAGGCAGTGCTCTGCTTCTTATGCTGGTCTGCGCAGCCTACGAGTCTCTGGTAAGTGTCTATATCTTTCTGGTTTTTGCAGTGCTGGCGCTGCAGGCTTTGTACGGAGCAGATAAGGAAAAGAGCATAAAGGAAATTTTAAGGCAGGGAATGATTTATGCGGGCATTCTGGCCGGAGGGTTTATACTGAAAGTGATTGTGGCCCGCCTGATTTTAGTCTTGTTTCATCTGTCAAAAACATCAACGGGGCAGGTGGGAATTATCTGGGGGCAGGTGAGTATTGCGGAAGGCCTCTATGATTTGTTAAAATCCATGAAATTTATTTATATAACAGAAGCAATTATCTATATGCCTCTGACAGAGTTTATATTGTGTATGCTTCTTTTATCCGGTCTGGCAGTGTTCCTTGTAATCAGAAGTAAGAATCCGGGGCTGCTGCTCCCCTTTGGCGGAATGCTTGTTTCGCCGTTTCTGTTATGCTTTCTGCAGGGAACCTATACTCCGTACCGGGCCTGCCAGGTGTTTTCAGTATTTACGGCCTTTACGCTGCTGCTTGTGCTGACTGTTCTGGGGCAGGGCAGAAAGAAGGCGATGCGGCTGGCATTTTATGCGGCAGGGGGCGGGTGCCTTCTGCTTTCCCTGCACCAGGCAGTGTACCTTAATTATTTTCTGACCCTGAATCATCTCCGCTGGGAAGAGGAACAGAGAGTGATATGCAATATTTCGGACGAATTAGGCAGAAATTATAATACGGACAAGCCGGTTGTATTTACGGGCTGCTATCATCTGAGTGAAGGAATTATGGAGGCTGCGTCTATTTCAAAAGACAGTATCCGGTGGAAAATATATGCACGTGAATTTGCAGACTTTTATGGAGTGGACTATAATGAAGTTTATGAATATTACGGAAGGAAGATCCCCTCTACAAATGTGCAGTCTGTTCTTGAGTGGGCCAGTTATGCAGACAGGGCTTACCAGGAATTATTCCGGTACTGCGGATTTCACTGTGGGGAGCCGGACGCTGATATGAGGCAGGAAGCGGCCGAATATGTGGAAAAAAACGAAATGCCGGGATATCCCAGGAGGGGATATATTCTTGACATGGGAGATTATATTATTGTAAATTTTTAATAGCGGTTTTACGCTTATTTGGAAGGATATTACGGGACTGGAAAACAGTAATATACTGACAGTGCACAAATCAATTTACAGACACATGTACTTGTGACTGGAAATTGATTTAGGTTAAGGTGTACTGGAAGGATATTACGGGACTGGAATAGGAGGATAATAAGACAATGAAGGTTGTATTGCTGGCCGGAGGTCTTGGTACCAGAATTTCGGAAGAATCACAATTTAAGCCGAAGCCTATGATTGAGATCGGAGGAAAACCGATCCTGTGGCATATTATGAAGGAATATGCTTATTACGGCTTCTGTGAGTTTATTGTCTGTGCAGGGTATAAGCAGGAAATCATTAAAGACTGGTTTGCCAATTACTTTTTACATAACAGTGATGTTACCTTTGACTTTACCGGCGGAAAGAATAATATGACGATCCATGATCACCACTGTGAGCCCTGGAAAGTAACAGTGGCGGACACAGGACTTCATACCATGACGGGAGGGCGCATTAAGCGCATCCAGCCATATGTGGGGGATGAGCCCTTTATGATGACTTATGGAGACGGAGTCTGCGATGTGGATATTTCCAGCCTTGCCGATTTTCACAAAAGCCATGGAAAGATAGCGACCCTGACGGCGGTGCTCCAGGAGCAGCAAAAAGGTGTATTGGATATTGGCGGAAATAACGCCGTGAAATCATTCCGGGAAAAGAATCTGATGGACGGAGTACCCATTAATGCGGGATATATGGTTTTGAACCCGGAGGTTTTTGATTATATCGACGATGATCAGACAATCTTTGAGAAGGTAACTCTGGAAAAACTGGCGGAAAAAGGGGAGCTTATGTCCTTCCTCCACAAAGGCTTCTGGCAGTGCATGGATAATAAAAGGGAAATGGATTTTCTGGAACGCTGCTGGGAACAGGAAAATGCGCCCTGGAAAAAGTGGGAAGACTAAAGACAACGGAGAACAGACATGTTTGATATGAAATTTTATGAGAAAAAAAGAGTTTTTGTAACCGGACAAACAGGATTCAAGGGTACATGGCTCTGCAAAATGCTGGTTCAGGCAGGGGCAGAGGTAACAGGCTATGCACTGGAACCGCCCAAAGATCCGTCGCTGTTTGAGATTTCGGGGATTCAAAAGGGGATAACCTCAATCATAGGAGATATCCGGGAGAATGATTTACTTAAGAAGGCTTTTGATACGGCGCAGCCGGAGATCGTGATTCATCTTGCAGCCCAGCCGCTTGTGAGGGAAAGCTACCGGAATCCCAGGCTTACTTACGAGACAAATGTTATGGGAACGGTGAATATTCTGGAATGTGTCCGCCAGAGCGGCTGTGTGAAGTCCTTTTTAAATGTAACAACCGATAAAGTATACCGCAACCGGGAATGGGAGTGGGGATACCGGGAAAACGAGGAACTGGACGGATACGATCCCTATTCAAATTCCAAATCCTGTTCGGAGCTGGTGACACACAGCTATAAAAATTCCTTTTTTTCCGGGAAAGAGACAGAAAAGCCGGCGATATCTACTGCAAGAGCGGGCAATGTAATCGGCGGCGGAGACTTCGCGGCGGACCGGATCATTCCGGACTGCGTCCGGGCGGCTTTGTCCGGTAAGCCCCTGGCAGTGCGCAATCCTTACTCTACACGTCCCTATCAGCATGTTCTGGAGCCTCTGTATGCCTATCTGATGATTGCGGCAGAACAATATAAGGATCCGTCTCTGGCCGGGTGGTACAATGTGGGACCGGAAGAGGGTGACTGTTACACAACGGGAAATCTGGCAGAATTGTTTGCGAAGCACTGGGGAGGCATGGAATGGAAGAATGAGTATGACGGCGGACCTCATGAAGCAAATTTTTTAAAGCTGGACTGTTCCAGATTAAAAAAGACATTTGGCTGGCATCCCCGCTGGAATCTGGATATGGCAGTCCGGATGACAGTGGAGTGGACAAAATGCTGGGCAGAGCATGGAGATGCAGGCGCCTGTATGGAAGAGCAGATTCGTCTGTTCATAGGAGAAAAGTAGTATGGCAGGCATTCATGGAAAAAACTCCGGTGCAGAAATCAGAAGCGGCCGGATACCGAAACTGCTGTCTTTTGGAAGTGTCATGCTGCTGGAAGCGGTGATTGCTTATTTCTTTTTATATACAGATTTTATCCGCAAATCATTGTGGGGAACCGTGAATTATGATATATTGTTCTATGTTGTTTTTGCAGTGTCGGCGGTTTTATCCTGTATCATGTTCCATTATCTCTTCCGTTCACAGAAGATTTTTACCGCTGAACCGGAGGAAAACCGGAAAAGAGAGTGGATTTTAGAAGGGATTGTGTATATTGCCGGTTTTGCGGTATTAGGTGCGTCATTTGTAAATGCGCCTTTTACACCGGCGGCGAATACCCATTATCTTCCATGGCATGCCAGCAGACGGACACAGATGCTTGTGTTCATTGCGGCAGTCTGGCTGGCATTTGAGATAAGAATGTATATGAGCAGGGAAAGCCGGGGGGACATACATACTGTTCATATAAAGGCAGTGCAGTTATTGCTGGCTCTGCTGGCCGGATGGAGCATTTATCAGCCCGACTGCTTTTTGCAGGATACCAGCATGTATCACGGGGATGCATATTTTAATTCTGTTTACAGAGTGATGCATCTGCAGCCGTATAATGAGATTAACTGCGGCGTATACGGGTTTTACGGAATTATTCTGGCTCCTTTTACGAAACTGCTGGGCGGAGATTTTAGAGCCTGTGTGCTTGTATTGGCTGCTCTCACAGTTTTATGTGTTCTTTGTTATTTTTATGTTTTAAACAAACTGGTACATAATAGCTGGCTCCGGATTGCGGGCAGTATCGGGGCGGCGTGCACCTTTACTTCCTCCTGGCAGGCACTTTACCTGCAGCTGTGGCCCCATCGCTTTATTTTTACCGGTTTTGTGCTGGCATTTATTGTGTGGAAAAAAACAGTCAGTCCAGAAGGGAAAAAGTGGAGTTTTATTGCGATTGCGCTGCTTATATTGTCTCTGGTGTGGAATCTGGAGACAGGAATTGCCTGTGTTCTGGCTTATGCAGGAAGCGATATGGTATCCTGCCTTCAGGAGCATCCGCTGACATCGGGCATTGTATGGAAAAAGCTTCTGCGGAATATACTGACAGCCCTGCTGTCGGCAGGCGGAGCATATCTGTTTGTGGGAATTTATAATCTGTGTGCAGGTGAGAGCTTTCCTTCTGTGCAGGCGTTTTTATTTCCCTTTGTGAATAACCCGTATGTGGCTTACTTAAATATAGAACTTCCCCTGGTTCCAAGTGCGTGGATGCTGTTTTGCGCACTGCTTGGCATTGTGATATGTGTGATACTGTGGAGCACATGTCTGTGTAAAGGAAAAGGAAGAAATGATAAGATTGTGAATCTGGCGGCATGCGCAATAACCGCCGCAGTTCAGTTCGTGTATTATGTAAATCGGGCCGTGTACGGAAACCTTTTTATTGTTCTTCCGGCGGCAGTTATTATGATGGCTTTTCTGGCCGAGTATTCGGGGCGGAGAGAAATCTTTAGAAGCAGCCGGTTTGGGAACGGTATTTTCCGGGGAGCGGCAGTGGTACAGACAGTGATCCTGGTTCTTGTGGCGGGAATGGGAGTCTGCAAATTCCTGCCCATAGAAATTGAACGGGATAAAGCCAGAGATATGCAGCCGGTAGAAGAACTGGCAGCAGTCATTGCCGGAGGCGTCCCGGCAGATACTCCTGCCATAGGAATCGGCCTCCCGGCCATCTACAGCTATCTGGGATGGGACACAAATTTTTATGCCATTGATATGGCGGATCTTGATGTGGCTCCGGCAGAATGCAAAAGTTACATTTACAGGGTTCTGGAGAATGCAGAGGACATCTTCATTGATGAAAGAGTGCTGGATTCTTTAAAAAACGCTCCCCAGGGAATCAGGGGAGGGGATACAGAGCTTAACAGACTGGCAGAAGACGCTCCCGCGGTCATAGACAGTTTTCTGGCTGCCCATGAAGTGCGTTGGGAATGTGAGATAGCCGGATACAGGTATACTTATTACGGGAAAATCTGAAGAAAAGGAGACAGAAGATGTTTGAAAACAAAACGGAGGCAGAGGCCAGAGAAGAAATTCTGGGGCTTGTAGAGGAATACTGCAGTAAATATCATAATCAGAAAAAAGAGTTTGCACCGGGGGATCGCATTTCTTATGCCTCACGTGTTTATGACCGGGAGGAGATGCGCAATCTGGCAGACTCTGCACTGGAATTCTGGCTCACCTCCGGCAGGTACACCAGGGAATTTGAGACGGAATTTGCAAAATATTTAGGCGTAAAGTACTGTTCTCTGGTAAATTCCGGATCATCTGCGAATCTGAATGCATTTATGGCGCTGACCTCTCCGCTTCTGGGAGAGCGCCAGGTAAAGCCGGGAGATGAGATGATTACGGTGGCGGCAGGCTTTCCTACCACGGTAACTCCGGCTATCCAGTACGGTGTGGTTCCGGTCTTTGTAGATGTAACGATTCCCCAGTATAATCTGGATGTGCTTCAGCTGGAAGCGGCTTTATCAGATAAGACGAAGCTTGTGATGGCGGCCCATACCCTTGGCAATCCCTTTGATCTGAAGGCGGTCAGGGAATTCTGCGATCGGCATAATCTGTGGCTGATTGAAGATAACTGTGATGCCCTCGGCTCAGTCTATTGTATGGATGGAGAGGAGAAGCTGACGGGAACGATCGGAGACATTGGAACTTCATCCTTCTATCCGCCCCATCATATGACGATGGGAGAGGGGGGAGCTGTCTACACCAGCAATGCCCTTCTCAATAAATGCATCCGCTCTTTCCGTGACTGGGGCCGTGACTGCGTCTGCGCTTCCGGACAGGATAATCTCTGCGGCCATCGTTTTGACAGGCAGTACGGGGAACTGCCCCTGGGCTATGATCACAAGTATGTGTATTCCCATTTTGGATATAATTTAAAGGCAACGGATATGCAGGCAGCCATAGGCTGTGCACAGCTTAAGAAATTTCCTGCTTTTGCAGAGCGCAGAAGACACAACTTCTGGCGTCTGAAGGCTGCTCTGGCAGGAACAGAAGAGAAGCTTATTCTTCCGGAGGCATGCGAAAATTCCGATCCAAGCTGGTTTGGATTTCTGATTACCTGTAAAGAGGGAACAATACGGAATAGTCTTGTGTCTTACATGGAACAGCACAATATTCAGACAAGAATGCTCTTTGCAGGGAATCTGCTTAGGCATCCCTGCTTTGATCAGATGCGGGCATCCGGGAAAGGCTATCGTGTGATCGGCGATCTGGCAAACACAGATCGGATCATGAAGGATTCTTTCTGGGTAGGCGTATATCCGGGGATGACAGATGAGATGATTGATTATATGGCGCAGATTATAAGAGAGGGTGCAGAAATCTGCTGAGAGGGATATGCATGGAGAGACGGAAAGTAAAGGCAGGCATTATCGGAACGGGGAACATAGGAACAGATATTCTGATGAAGCTTAGGCGTTCGGATATTCTGGAGTGCGGAATATTCGCGGGCAGAAATCCCGACTCCCCGGGAATTCAGAGGGCCCGGGAAATGGGAGTTCCTGTTTCTGCGGATTCCATTCATGCAATTGAAGAAAATCCGGACTGCTGTGAGATTGTATTTGATGCAACATCGGCAGGCGTGCATGCAATAAATGCCCCTGTTTTAAAGCGGCTGAATAAATTCGCCATCGATCTCACGCCCGCACATGTGGGGAAGTTCTGTGTCCCGGCGCTGAATATGGAGGAATGCTTAAAAGAGTGCAATGTGAACATGATTACCTGCGGGGGACAGGCTACGATCCCCATAGTCCAGGCAATTGCCGAGGTACATCCGGACACGAGATATATTGAAATTGTCGCCACAATTGCATCCAGGTCAGCGGGACCGGGAACGAGGGACAATATTGATGAGTTTACCCAGACCACAAGGGATGCCCTGACAGAGTTTACGGGAATTAAGAATACAAAAGCAATTATTATATTAAATCCGGCAGAACCGCCCATCACGATGCATAACACCATATATGCATTGATTGATCATCCCGATATGGAAGCTCTGCAAAAAAAGGTGCGCCAGGCTGAGGCGAAAATCCGAAAATATGTTCCCGGGTATAAGATTGTCATGGAACCAGTGTTTGAAAACGGAAGAGTAACGGTCTCTCTGCAGGTGACGGGTCTGGGGGATTTTCTTCCAAAGTATTCCGGAAATCTGGATATCATTAATTGTGCCGCAATTGAGATTGCGGAAAATTACGCGAGGCGGAAAGTTTCAGGTGGTGCAGATGGCTAAGTTAATGTTATTTGATTCCACACTGCGTGACGGAAATCATGCGGTGCGGCATCAGATTGGGAAGGAACAGATAGAGGATTATTGTCTGGCTATGGACGGGACAGGAGTGCATACCATTATTGTGGGGCACGGTAACGGCCTGGGAGCTTCCTCCCTCCAGGTTGGATTTTCAAAGCTGTCAGAACATGAGATGCTGGAAACCGCAAGAAAAAATCTGGAGAAAACCAGGCTGGGGGCTTATATGATACCCGGATTCGGGACAATCCGGGACAACCTGGAGCCCGCAATCCGTGACGGTGTTGAGGTATTTACCATAGGCTGCCATTGCACGGAAGCGGATACGACCAAACAGCATATTGAATTTCTGAGGAAAAAAGAAAAAGAAGTTTATGGCGTTCTGATGATGTATCATATGGCTTCGGCAGAAAAGCTTCTTGAGGAAGCAAGAAAGATGCAGTCTTATGGGGCCATGGGAGTAATTCTGATGGATTCTGCCGGCGCCTCCACACCGGATATGGTACAGAGGACTGTCAGTACCCTGTATGACAGTCTCAAGATTCATGTGGGTTTTCATCCTCATAATAATATGGGAATGGCAGTGGCAAATGCCTATACCGCATATATGGAAGGCGCAGATATCATTGACGGAACGCTCCGGGGCTTTGGAGCGGGGGCTGGAAACTGCCAGCTGGAGGATGTGGTGGCCCTGTTTGAAAAATGCAGGATTAAAACAGGCATTGATTTCTACCGGATGCTGGATGCCAGCGAGACAGTGATGCCGGAACTCATGGGAAGGGATATGGGTCAGGATCCTTTAAGCATTGTCAGCGGCCAGGCAGGCGTCTTTTCCGCATTTAAACTTCCGGTCCAGAAGGCGGCAGAGGAATTTCGTGTAGATGCCAGAGATATTTTTTATGAACTCGGCAAGAGAAAGGTAGTTGCCGGCCAGGAGGATATGATTGTAGAAGTAGCGGAGGGCTTAAGCCGGTTTGCGGGAGGCGGCCCGGGAAACATTAATTACCAGCTGGAGTCATTACTTTGAAACAGTAAATTGCGGTACTTTAAGACGGGAGGAGAAAAATGAACGTTTCGGAATTTATTTTTGATTACTATGCAAAAAAGGGCATAGACACGGCCTTTATGGTAACAGGCGGCCAGGCAATGTGGCTGAACGATGCCATAGGAAAAAATGAAAATTATAAAATTATCTGTACGCATCACGAGCAGAGTGCGGCCATGTCGGCAGACGCTTACGGACGGATTCGGAATAAACCGGCACTGGCAATTGTGACGGCCGGCCCCGGCAGTGTAAATGCGATGAACGGCGTGGTAGGGGGATACACCGATTCCGCGCCTATGATTGTTATTTCCGGCCAGGCGGCTCTTTCCTTTGTGCAGTATCAGGAGGCCACCGGGATCCGCCAGTATGGAGTTCAGGGGATCAACATCCGTCCGCTGGTGGAGAATGTGACAAAGTATTTCATTACCGTAGACGATCCACAGAAGATAGCGTATTACCTGGAGAAAGCTTACCATGAGGCTGTTACAGGCCGGCCGGGGCCGGTCTGGATTGATGTTCCGCTGGATATACAGAAGGCGGAGGTCAATGAAAAGTATCTGGAAAAATATGTGCCGGAAAAGGAACCGGAGGGCCGGGTATCTTTAAATCAGGCAGTAAGACAGGCGTATAAGCTGTTAAAGGATGCGAAGCGTCCGGTATTTCTTGTGGGGCAGGGAGTCAGCCTTGCCGGTGCCAGAAAAGAGTTTTATGAGTATGTGAATCAGGTGCGCATCCCTGTTATTACCGCCCGCCTCGGAATTGATCTGATAGAATCAGACAGTGATCTTTATGTGGGAAGGCCGGGGAACTACGGAGAACGGGCGGCGAATTTTGCAATCCAGAATGCGGATGTGATCCTTTCTGTGGGATGCAGGCTTGCTTCCTCGCTGGTGGGACACAGTCCTCAGATGTTTGGAAAGAATGCCTATATTTATGTGGTAGATATCGATCAGAAGGAGCTTGATAAGCCCGGAGTAAAGATTGATTATAAAGTAAAGGCGGACTGCAGGGACTTTTTCGCAAAGCTTCTGGAAAAGCTGCCGGAGAATTCTCTGCCCGGATATGAAGACTGGGTAAAGACCTGCAATACATGGAAGCAGAAGTATCCGGTAGTCCAGCCGGAGTATAAAGACGAAAAACCGGTGAATTCTTACTATTTTATTGACCGCCTGTCTCAGATAGCGCCGGACAACGCGGCTGTTCTGGTAGATACCGGTTCCTGTTTCCATGTGGCCTGCCAGACCTGGAAGCTGAAAAAGGGACAGAAATATTTAACTACAGGCGGCCTTTCTTCCATGGGATACTGGTGTGCCGGGATTGGAGCCTGCATGGCAAATGACAGGAAGGATACCATTGTGATTACAGGTGACGGAAGCCTGCAGATGAATCTGCAGGAATTTGCGCCGATTAAGCATAACAGACTGCCCATTAAGGTTTTTATTTTAAATAACAACGGGTATCTTCTGATACGCCATACACAGCATAATTTTATGGAGGATCGGTTTATCGGTGAAAGCCCGGATACAGGCGTATGGTGTCCGGATGCCATGGAGATTGCGAAAGCATATGGGATCAAGGGAATTCGTATTGAACATGTATCAGAGGCAGATGAAAAGATCCGTGAGGCACTGGCCTGTGAGGGACCGGTAATCTGTGAGGTTATGACGCCCCGGTGGCAGCTCCTAATTCCGAGAATTGCTTCGGACAAGAGGCCGGACGGAACCCTGGTATCAAGAAATTATGAAGATATGTTTCCGTATCTTCCGGCAGAGGAGCTTCGGGAAAATATGATAGCAGAAAAGTAAAACCAGGTGGCAGAAGATGAAAAGAGCAGCAGTGACAGGGGCAACCAGTATGATCGGCGCAGCCCTGATCCGGGAATGTATAGCAAACAATGTGGAGGTTCTTGCGATTGTGAGGAGGCAGTCTGCCCGTCTTGACAGACTGCCTAAGTCGGATCTTGTTAAGCTTTATGAGTGTGAGCTGGACGAACTGGATACGGCAGGCGGAGACGGACAGGAATATGATGCCTTTTACCACCTGGCCTGGGCGTATACGTCCAAAGCAGACAGGGACGATCCGGTGCTTCAGGAAATGAATATCAGATATACGCTGGAGGCAGTGAAGCTCGCTCACAGGCTTGGCTGCAGCAGGTTTATTTTTGCCGGTTCCCAGGCGGAATATGGGAGGGTGGATCATGTGATTACCCCGTATACGGAGATAAATCCCCTTATTTCTTACGGAATGGCAAAATATGCCGCAGGAATGCTGGGCAGGAAGCTGTGCTCCCGTTATGGGATGCTTCATATCTGGGGAAGAATATTCAGTGTATACGGATGCTATGACAATGAAGGGACAATGTTAAACTACGCAATCGATCAGTTTATAAAGGGAGAACCGGCAGGATTTTCGGCGGCTGTACAGCTGTGGGATTATCTCTGGGAGGATGATGCCGGGAAAATATTTTATCTGCTGGGCGAACGAGTGAATGAGAGTAAGGTGTACTGTATCGCAAACGGAAAACCGCGGCCTTTGAGGGAATATATCATGGAGATGAAAAAGGCCTTTGGAGGGAACCCGGAATGTGTATTTGAGAGCGAGCCGGATCCGAAAGCCATAAATCTCCAGGCAGATGTGAGTGAACTGGTGAAAGATATCGGTTATACGCCGGATACTTCTTTTGAGGAAGGAATAAAGAAGATGATTCGATTCAGAAAAGGCAGGGGAGAGCTTTAGGGGAAACAGGGCTATGGAGAAGACAATGATTCAGTTTATAAAATTCGGCATTGTGGGAGTATCAAATACACTGATTTCCTATGTCATGTATATGATTGGAATCGGCCTGGGCTTTCATTACCTGCTGGCCAATTTTCTGGCATTTACAGTGAGTGTCATCAATTCTTTTTATTGGAATAACCGTTATGTATTTAAGAAAGGAGAGGGCGAGGCGCGTTCTCCCTTTAAGGTATTCGTGAAAACGGCCCTCTCTTATGCGGGAACGGGGCTTGTTCTAAGCAGTATTCTGCTTGCGGTCCAGGTAGATATGCTCGGAGTACCGAAATGGCTGGCGCCGCTGATTAATCTGGCAGTTACGGTACCGCTGAATTTTATTCTGAATAAATTATGGGCATTCCGGTCAGAATCGGATTAAGCTCCGGGGAGGTAATATGAAAAAAGTAAGCATATTGATTCCTACATACAATGAAATAGAAAATGTAGAAAATCTGAGTGCTGCGATTGCAGGCGAGATGGGAAAGCTGCCCCAGTACGATTACGAGATCATTTTTATTGACAATGATTCCAAAGACGGGACAAGGGACGCTCTGAGAAAAATGTGCGGACGCGATCACCGCATTAAGGCCATTTTTAATGCGAAAAATTTCGGACAGAATAATTCGCCTTACTATGGCCTGACACAGACGACCGGGGACTGTGCCATTATGATGTGCGCAGATTTCCAGGATCCTGTGGAGATGATTCCCAAGCTTCTGCAGGAATGGGAAAATGGATATAAGATTGTCAGTGCCATTAAAACTACAAGCAGAGAAAATAAGATTATGCGTTTCCTCAGGACCTGCTATTATAAAACAATCAAAAAATTCTCTGATGTGGAACAGATTGAACACTTTACGGGCTTTGGCCTGTATGATCGTTCTTTTATACAGATTATGAGGGATATAAAGGATCCCACGCCTTTTTTGAGGGGAATTGTAGCCGAATTCGGGTTCCGGCGCAAAGAGCTGCCTTACGAGCAGCAGAAACGGAAAGCCGGGAGGACAAAAAATAATTTTTATTCCCTGTATGATGTGGCAATGCTGAGTTTTACCTCTTATACAAAGATTGGACTGAGACTGTGCACCTTTGTAGGATTTGCCATCGCTTTTGGCAGTTTCTGCATTGCACTGCTGTACCTGGTATTAAAACTTTTATACTGGAATACGTTTGTGGCCGGAACAGCGCCCATATTGATAGGGATGTTCTTCCTTGGTGCGATTCAGCTGATATTTATGGGAATTCTCGGGGAATATGTTCTGAGTATCAATGCCAGGGTAATGAACCATCCGCTTGTGATTGAAGAAGAGAGAATCAATTTTGATGAAGCCCCGGAAAATTTAAAGAAGGATTAAGCTGTGGATGCCGGCGGAGGAATCGTAGCATGAAAACCTTATATTTGAAACTGTTTATCATACTCAGCCTGTTTTTTCCGGCTGTTTACAGTCCGTTTCAGGAAGATTACAAAATAGAATATTATGTCATATTTACACTGGCATATGCAGTCCTCCTGCTTTACATGGCCTGGCAGATGCTTTACGGCCGGCGTAAACATGGGGACAGGCTTCTCGCCGTATATCTGGCAGGAATTCTGATTTACAATGCATTATCCCTGTATATGAATGCAAAGTATCTTCACTGGTATGGTGAACAGATTAACAATACCATTTCGTTTCTGTTCCTTTTATGTCTATGCTGGTATGAGGACAGTCTGGGTGAACAGGGTGACAGCCTGGTGATGTTCTTTCTCCGGTGTGCCGTACTGTCTAATATATTGAGCATTGTATTTTTTTTCATGGGATATATGAGCTACATTATCTGTAACAACCAGTTTTGTTTTTATCGGCTTTCCGAGGAATTTTATGAGTTCCGTCATCACTGGATCTACAGTCATAAAAGTGAGTATGCTTTGATGCTGACTGCATTTATAACTGTAGCAGTCCGGTTTCGGAATCTGTTCCGGAACCGGCTGGCCTGGTATTTCAGTATGGCTGTTTTTCTGACAGCATTGTTTCTGACTCACTCCTGGACAGGATTCGCGGCTGTGGCTTTGGTATGCATGGGGAGTTTTATGGACAGAATAGACTGGAAGAAGACAAGGTTTCGCAAAATATATCTGCTTTGGGGAGCTGCGGCTGCTGCAGGAGGAGGAATATTTCTGAAAGTTGTTGCCAGAGAACGGAGTTTGTTTTCTCTGGGCGGCCGTCTGGACATCTGGAGAGGGGCTGCAAGAGAGATATTGCATAAGCCGGAAGGATGGGGATACTGGTTTACGGAAGTGCTTTTTGAAGTAGCGCCTGACTGGCAGACAAATAATGCCCATAATGTATTCTTAAATTCCATGCTCCGCTTTTCTTTACCTGCGGGCCTCTGCTTTACGCTGCTGTTTTTGATGATTATGGGATATTCCCTGCATAAAAGCAGAACATGGATGGCAGCGGGAATGTGGATTGGATTTCTGCTCCTTTTAAATATGGATTACTGTCTGTTGAACTATAATATGGGAATGTTTCTATTCACTGTGTTTCTGGTCTGTATTTATGAGCCTGGGAAAAGGACAGAAGGAGCCTGAATGGAAAGGAAGAGACAAAAGAAGAGTTTGAGCCCGGAGGGCATAACTGATGCCGATAAAATTTTGTGGATTGAAGTACTGAGAATTGCTGCCTGCTTTGCTGTTGTTGTATTTCATGTGGGATCCATGCAGTTTTCTTCCATACAGGCCGGTACGCAAAAGTGGCAGGCCTTAAATTTCTGGCGCAGTCTGACAAGCTTTGCAGTACCGGTGTTTTTTATGATCAGCGGTCTTTTATACTTAGAACCTCTGAAAAAAATATCTGTTTCGCAATTATATAAAAGAAATATAGGGAAACTGTTTATCACATACTGGTTTTGGATTTTGTTTTATGGAGTATGGAATGTTACAGTATATCTGGGAATTAGAACATATCCGGGTGAGCTTATCAAAGAAATTGTGAAAACAGCCCTCCTGTCGCCGCCGGCACATATGTGGTATTTACCTGCATTAATAGGTATTTTAATGATTAGTCCCATATTGAGGCTGATAACTGAAAAAGAGGACTCTGATTTATTGAAATATACCATTGTACTGTGTTTTGGTTTTGGAATTATAAGAAAGACACTGCTGCTTTTTGAGGTTCCGCATAAAGAGCTTGTGTCTTCTGTAATTAACAGTATTATACCGGAATTGACGTCCGGCTGGATCGGATGTTTTCTGGCGGGTTTTTACATAAACAAACGCGGATTATCCCGAAAAGAAGAATACGGTCTGTATTTTATGGGTATGCTGAGTATATTTGCGGGTATTTTGTTAAATTTGAGGAGTTCCCTGCAGACAGGCACTGCAGTAGACAGCTTCTGCAGTAATCTTACGCTGTTTCCGACTATGTATGCATTAGCCGTTTTTGTTTTTTTTATGAAGCATAAATGGAATGCAGAAAAGATTCAGAAGATAGTCCTGAAGGTTTCCCGGTGTACGCTGGGGATTTATATTCTTCATCCCTGCTGGATCGATGTATTTGAAAAAATGGATATTGCCGCAGTAAGTTATAGTCCGTGGATTATGGTGCCGGTATTGGGGCTCGTTGTTTTTGCGGCAAGCTGGATTTGTACATTCATTTTAAAACAGATTCCAGTAACAGGAAAATGGCTTTGCTGATATATTACAGGCTTGTCCTCTTTTCCATTTAATGCTATAATACCCATATCTATGAGTATGTTTAGCCAAAGTCGGCTGCCATACAACTGGAAAAGTATATATTTTAAAGGAGAACCATCCTATGAGAACTTATCTCGTTACCGGAGGAGCCGGCTTCATCGGCTCTAACTATATTCACTATATGTTCCGCAAATACGGCGGCAGCATCCGCATTATCAATGTAGATGCGCTCACCTATGCCGGCAATCTGGAGAATCTGAAGGATGTGGAAAATCAGGATAATTACACGTTTATCCGCGCCGATATCCGCGACAGAGAAGCCATTGAAAAGATTTTCGCAGAAAATGATATAGACCGCGTTGTACATTTTGCAGCGGAAAGCCATGTAGACCGCAGCATCCGCAATCCGGAGATCTTCGTGGAAACCAACGTACTTGGTACGCTGGTGATGCTGAACGCGGCCAAAAAGGCATGGGAGCTTCCGGACGGAACCTATAAGGAGGACAAGCGTTTCTTATATGTATCTACCGATGAGGTGTATGGATCTCTGGAAGAAGGGGATACCTATTTCTATGAGACCACGCCTTTTGCGCCCCACAGTCCTTACTCGGCCAGCAAGGCATCCGGCGACATGCTGACAAAAGCCTACTGGGATACCTACAGATTCCCGGTTAACATTACAAGCTGCAGCAACAACTACGGCCCCTATCAGTTCCCGGAAAAGCTGATTCCCCTCATTATCAACAACGCATTGCAGGGAAAGAAGCTTCCCGTATACGGGGACGGCAAAAATGTCCGCGACTGGCTCTATGTGGACGATCACGCCAAAGCCATTGACATGGTACAGGAAAAGGGACGTCTGGGTGAACGCTACAACATCGGCGGCCACAATGAAAAGCAGAATATCGAGATTGTAAACATTATCCTGGAAACCCTGCAGGAGATGCTCTCCGAAGATGATCCGAGAAAAGCCCTGGTCAGCAAAGATCTGATCACTTATGTGGAGGACCGGAAAGGCCATGACCGCCGCTATGCCATAGCTCCGGATAAGATCAAGGAAGAGATCGGCTGGTACCCGGAAACCATGTTCAAAGAGGGAATCCGTCTCACCATCCAGTGGTTCTTCGAGCACGAAGACTGGATGAAAAACGTAACCAGCGGCGATTATCAGAAATATTACGAGGAAATGTATCAGGTAAAATAAAAATCATACAGGGACAGACGCTGGAATAGTGCCTGTCCCTCATGCACGTTAAAAACAGCGTGAGCGGTGAGAGGCGCTGCTGGAGAACTTGCTGAACTTGCAGAACTGGAATGGAGGTTTTACGAATATGAAAGGAATTATCCTGGCAGGAGGAGCCGGAACCAGGCTCTATCCGCTGACAAAAGCAATATCCAAACAAATTATGCCCGTCTACGACAAGCCCATGATTTATTATCCCCTGTCCACACTTATGCTGGCAGGCATCCGTGAGGTACTGGTTATCTCCACTCCCCGGGATCTTCCCGTCTTCGAGGAACTCTTAGGCGACGGCTCCCAGCTCGGCATGGACATGCACTACGCGGTACAGGAATATCCGAGAGGGCTGGCAGATGCATTCATCATCGGAGAAAAATTTATCGGAACGGATCATGCGGCTCTGGTTTTGGGAGATAATATCTTCTATGGGCAAAGCTTTTCCAAAGTACTGAAGAGCGCAGCCGCCCGGACAGAAGGAGCCACCATCTTCGGATACTATGTAAAAGATCCCAGGGAATACGGCGTGGTAGCCTTTGACAAAGACGGCAGGGCCCTGTCCATCGAAGAAAAGCCTGTAAACCCCAAGTCCAACTATGCGGTACCCGGCCTCTATTTCTACGACAACGATGTGGTGGATATTGCAAAAAACGTAAAACCCTCTACCCGGGGCGAGATTGAGATCACCAGTGTCAATAATGAATATCTGCGCCGTGGAACTCTTCATGTAGAAACCCTGGGCCGCGGCTTTGCCTGGCTTGATACGGGCAACCATGATGCGCTTTTAGATGCCGCAGACTTTGTGGCCGCCTTCCAGAAGCGCCAGGGTCTGTACATCTCCTGTATCGAGGAGATTGCTTACAAGCAGGGCTTTATAGACAAGGAGCAGCTTTTAAAGCTGGCCGCGCCTCTGATGAAAACGGCTTACGGCCAGTACTTAACCGACGTGGCCAACGGCCTGTAAATGTTAAACTATCTCAAGGGAGAGAATTACAAATGTCAAAGATAACCGTAGAAACCTGCCTCATAGAAGGCTTGAAAATCATAACCCCGTCCGTATTCGGCGACGAGCGCGGGTACTTTATGGAAACCTACAACTATAACGATTTCAAAGAAGCCGGCATTGACATGGAATTCGTCCAGGACAACCAGTCTGCTTCGAAGAAAGGCGTACTCCGCGGCCTTCATTTCCAGATTAACCATCCTCAGGACAAGATTGTCCGTGTAATCAGCGGGGAAGTCTTCGATGTGGCCGTAGATCTCAGGGAAGGTTCCCCGACCTATGGCCAGTGGCACGGCATTGTATTGTCAGCAGAGAATAAAAAACAGTTCTTTATTCCGAAGAATTTCGCCCACGGTTTTCTCGTTTTATCCGATTACGCGGAATTTGCCTACAAATGTACCGATTTCTATCATGCCAATGACGAGGGCGGCCTTGCCTGGAACGATCCGGACATCGGCGTAGAGTGGCCGATACCGGCAGGAATGAAACTCACCATATCCGAGAAGGATCAGAAGTGGGGCGGCATTAAGGAGTTGAAAAGATAGCATGGAAGACAGCAGACAGCTGACGGCTGAGGTGTTTATAGATACAGGCAAAGATTTCCGCCCGGAGGATTCTCTGCAGGCGGAATACACCTGTTCTTTGGGAGAAACCATTACCCTGGAGTTTGACTTAAGTGTATTTGAGCATACCTGCGGCTTTCGCTTTGATCCCCTGCTGGAGGACAGCAGCATGGTAAAGCTTATGGAGCTTACTCTTGGCTACGAGGATGGAGAATCCAGAACCATAGAGCCCGGCCGTATAAAAACCAACAGCGATGTAGACTTTGAGCCGGTTTTCGTCTATCTTCACAAGGACCCCAAATTCTTTGTGGATGAAGCCCTCTGCCTGAAATTGACGAAAGCAAAGGTAAGCTTCCAGGTTCTGGAGCTTGGCCTGGGAGAAAAAGAATACTGGCAGGAGATCAAAAAGCACAGCGTATCGGAGAAGGAAAAAGCACAGCTTCTCAACAAGCTGGAGCTGGCTATGAACCAGAACCGGGAGCTTGAGCAGGAAAACAGGATACTTAAGATAGAAGAGGCAGACATCTATGCCACCGGTATCTGGAAGCTTCAGCACGATGCCAGAGGCCCGATGAAGGTGATTTTCGCAAAGGGAAACATCCTGACTTTCCTGGCAGCAGTCTACCTGGCTCTCTGCAGCGAACTGTTTATTTTTAATAATGCCTACTACTCCACGCCGCGTCCCAACGATCAGGTGCTTGTTTTCAGCTTCCTGCGCTTTGGCATGGTGTGGCTCGGCGCCTTTGTGCTGATTGCAGTCATAAACGGGCTGATTCAGAAAGGATATCGACGTGAGCTTACTTAGTGTGTTTGTAAAATACCGGAATCTCATCGGCCAGCTGGTGAGCCGGGATATCAAAACAAAATACCGCCGTTCCATTCTGGGTCTTTTGTGGACGGTTCTGAATCCGCTGCTGATGATGACCGTTCTGTCTATTGTGTTTTCCTATTTCTTTTCACGGTATGGAAACATTGAAAACTTTCCGGTTTACCTGCTCTGCGGACAGTTGATTTTTAACTTTTTTAATGAGTCCACCAGCATTGCCATGGGTTCCATTGTCCACAGCGGCGAGCTGATTAAAAAGGTATATGTGCCGAAGTATCTATTTCCCATCTCCAAGGTACTCTCAAGCGGAGTGAATCTTTTGTCCTCCATGGCGGCCCTGGTAATTGTGATGGTGGTGACCAGGGCACGTGTGACGCCGACGGTCCTGCTGGCGGTGTTTCCTCTTTTGTATGTTTTGCTCTTTTCCACAGGAGTCAGCTTGTTTTTGTCCGCGGCAGCCGTCAGCTTTCGGGATTTGATGCATCTTTACAGTGTGATTACCACAGCCTGGATGTATCTGACGCCGGTGATTTATCCTATGGAGATTCTGGATGCGGCGCCCGCATGGGTAGTGTTTATTGTGAATGCCAATCCCATGACGGGGTTTATCAAAATATTCCGCTGTGTGGTTCTTGAGGGAGTGACGGCCCCGGCTGTTCTCCATGTGCAGAGCCTGGCGTGGTGCGCCATAGCTCTTATTGCAGGTTCCCTTGTGTTTAAGAAATCGCAGGATACCTTTATCTTGAAAATATAGAGCAGCAGCTTCAGAGGCGGCATCAAAAGCCCGGGAGGGCAGGTGTGCAGTTCCAAAGAAGGATCGTGACATTAGGAGACAGACTATGAAGATAGAAAATGCCATAGAGGTGAAAGATGTATCCATGTGTTTTAACCTTTCCCGGGAAAAGGTGGACAGTATCAAGGAATACGTCATCAAAGCCTTGAAGCGCCAGCTTTTTTATGAAGAATTCTGGGCCCTGCAGAATGTGAGCTTTGAGATACGCAAAGGGGATTCCGTGGGGCTTGTGGGCATGAACGGCTCCGGGAAGAGTACCATGCTGAAAATCATCGCCGGGGTGCTCCGCCCGACCAGGGGGAGCGTGGAGACCACCGGTACGATTGCACCTATGATTGAGCTGGGAGCGGGCTTTGACCATGATCTGACGGCGCGAGAAAATATTTTTCTCAATGGCGCTCTCATCGGCTATCCGAAGGAGATGCTGGAAGAAAGGTTTAACGATATCATTGCTTTTGCCGGGCTGGAACGGTTTGTGGATGTGCCCATTAAAAACTTCTCCTCCGGTATGCTGGCACGTCTGGGATTTTCCATTGCCACCATTGTGGATGCGGATATACTCATTGTGGATGAGATTCTGGCGGTCGGAGATTATCAGTTCCAGAATAAATGCAAGAAACGTATCCGGGAAATGATGGAGCGGAATACGACGGTGCTGTTTGTATCACACAGCATTGAACAGGTGAAGGAGATCTGCAGGCACGCCATCTGGATCGATCACGGACATGTGCGGATGATGGGCGAGGCGGAGGAGATCTGCGACGCCTATGAAGCTCCCGATGAGTGAAAATGCGGAAATAAGAGGTAACATATGGATAACCAGGAATTACAGAATGATTATAAAAAATTGTATGAGGCGGAACGGGAGAAGACAGAGGTGCTCCTTGGCAAGATTGAGGAGTCGGAGAAGGAGATCGAGGAGCTTCGCTTTAAACTGGATCGCATTAAGGGCAGTTTTGCCTGGAAGATGTCCTCGCCCTTGCGGAAAGGGCTTCACTTCTATGAGAAAACGAGAGATCGTCTCACCCGGTATGGCTCTATCCCGGGTCTGATGCGGAAGGTACGCAGCAAGATTCAGGAGCGTAAAAATATGAAGCGCCACGGAACGGCCAGCTTCCCCTCGCCGGAGGAGGCAAAGGCACAGCGGGAGACGGTTTTTGAAAAAAAGGTAAAGTTCAGTATCCTGGTGCCCCTTTACAATACGCCGGAAAAGTTTCTTAAGGATATGCTGGATTCCGTTAAAAACCAGACTTATGAAAACTGGGAGCTGTGTCTGGCGGACGGCAGCGACCATGAGCACGCCTATGTAGGGGAGATCTGCCGGCAGTATGGAGCAGAGGACAGCCGCATCGTCTACCATGTTCTGGATCACAATTACGGGATTTCCGGCAACACCAACGAATGCTTAAAGCTGGCAACAGGCGATTATATCGGCCTTTTTGACCACGATGATATTCTGCATCCGGCAGCTCTTTTTGAGTATGCAAAGGCTGTCAATGAGACAGGGGCGGATTATATTTACTGTGATGAGATTACCTTTGAGGGCGACAGCATTGATCATATGATTGTGCTGCACTTTAAGCCGGATTTTGCCATTGATAATTTAAGAGGGAATAATTATATCTGCCATTTTTCGGCATTTTCCAGGGAGCTTCTCGATGAAGCCGGGGTATTCCGGAGCGAGTACGACGGAAGCCAGGATCATGATATGATCCTGAGGCTTACCGCAAAGGCCGAAAAGGTGTATCATGTGCCGAAAGCCCTGTACTACTGGAGATCTCACAAGGCTTCCGTGGCTCAGGATATCAATGCCAAGACCTATGCGGTGGACGCGGCAAAGCGCGCCGTTCACGATCATATCCTGGATGTCTATGGGATGGATGCCAAGGTGGAGAGCACCCGGGCATTTCCGACGATTTTCAGGATCCGTTATCCGCTTTTGGAGAAGCCGCTGATTTCTATTGTGATTCCGAACAAAGACCACATGGAGGATTTGTCCCGGTGTGTGGAATCCATTGTGAATAAGTCCACCTATCCCAATTATGAGATTATCGTGGTGGAGAATAACAGCGAGACGAAGGAGATTTTCGACTATTACAAGGCACTGGAGCACAATGAGAGGATCCGCATTGTAAAGTATGAGGGAGACTTTAACTATTCCCGTATCAATAATTTCGGCGTATCTTTTACAAAGGGAAAATACGTGCTTCTCTTGAATAACGATATGAAAGTTATCACCCGGGAGTGGATGGAGGAGCTTCTCATGTACGCCCAGAGGCCGGACGTGGCGGCGGTGGGAGGAAAGCTTTACTATGCGGATAATTCCATCCAGCACGCCGGCATTGTAATCGGGCTCGGGGCCCACCGGGCGGCGGGGCATACCCACTATAAGGATGATAAGATGCACCTGGGCTATATGGGACGGCTCTGCTATGCCCAGGATGTAACGGCCGTCACGGGAGCCTGCCTTCTGGTGGGAAGAAAACAGTATGATGAGGTCGGGGGCTTAGATGAGGCTTTCAGCGTAGCCTTCAATGATGTGGACTTTTGTTTAAAGCTTCGGAAGGCCGGATATCTGAATGTGTTTACGCCGTTTTGCGAGCTGTTTCATTATGAGTCCAAGACAAGAGGTATGGAGGAAGGGGAGAAGCTCGAACGCTTCCGGCGTGAAGTGGCTCTTTTCCGTGAGAAGTGGAAAGCCGAGCTGGAGGCCGGAGATCCCTACTTCAATCCTAATTTTTCTCTGGATTACTCGGATTATACGATCAAATAGGGAATGCGGCGGGAAAGCAGGACAATGACAGAAAAGAAATACGAAATCATAAAAAAAATAATAGCGGTATCGGCGGCATTTCTGGCTGTGGAGGGCTTTCAGCTTCTCTTTTTAATACGGGGAGAGAGCACCATGCTTTCCAACAGTGTATTTTGCATACTCGTTTTTTCGGCATTTCTCTTTCTGAATCTTTATATTGCCGGCCGGCGTCCGGATCGGAGGACGCTCCTGTATGGCATGGCAGGCGGATTTGCGGCGGCAGTTATGACTTCTTTCGGAGTTTCGCTGAATTATCTGGATACGATCTGGTGCAAAAACACGTTTTGGGCCATTTTGTGCTTGACGCCCTTCTTTGGAGGATGCATAAGCCTGGCCCTTATCTTTCTGAAAGAGGGATGGAGCGTTTCCGGGGCAGAAGAGAAGCCGGGGCGACGCTGGTTCCTTCTGTGCTGGCTGTTTTTGTTTCTGTCCTGGATACCTGTGCTTCTGGCTTCCTGGCCGGGAATCTTTTCATACGATTCCGGCCTGCAGCTTGTCAGTTATGTGGACAGTCAGGTATCGGGGCATCACCCGATTCTCCATACGTTTCTTCTGGGAATCACCAGACAGGCCGGGATCAGCCTGTTTGGAAGTAAGAATGCGGGAGCAGTGCTGTACTGCATGATTCAGATGCTGTTGATGTCGGGAATGTATGCCTATGTCTGCCGGTATCTGAAGAAGAAGCGGGCTCCCGGGTGGCTGCAGATCGGGACCTTTGTATTCCTGGCATTTCATCCGATGAACAGCCTTATGGCACTGTGCGCTACAAAGGATTCCGTTTTTTCTGCTTTGTTCGCCGTATTTACGGTGCAGCTTTTTGAAATGGCGGAGGACAGACAAGGATTCTTTTCTTCCCTGGGGAGGCAGGCGGTTTTCTGTCTGAGTGTATTTTCTCTCTTTGCGTTTCGCAATAACGGGTTCCATACCTTTTTGCTGAGCGTGCCTTTTTTCCTGTGGGCATACAGGAAGTACTGGAAACGCATGGGAATTCTGATTCTTATCTGCTTAAGCCTCTACGGATTGTATACCGGCCCGGTATACAGGGTTCTGGGGATAGAGAAGGGAGATCCCAGGGAAATGTGCTGTGTGCTGATGCAGTCTGCCGCCAGGGTTTATAATCTGGATTATCTGGGACTGACAGAGGAGGAGAGAGAGGCGTTCCTTTCGATTATCCGGGAAGAGGGGATGCAGTCTTATCTGTCCTGGTTTGCGGATCCGGTAAAAATCCATTTTAACGGCAGAAAGTTTTTTGAAAATCCGGGGCCCTTTTTAAAAGCGTGGTGCAGTGCAGGGATGCGGCATAAAAAGATATATATCGATTCTTTTCTGGCGAATACCTATGGGTACTGGTATCCGGGAAATTCAAACCATGAAAAGGAATATTTTGAGTATTTCTGTTCTACGGTTCGGGAGGATGTGGATCTGACAATGGAACCGAAGCTTCCGGCACTGTCGGAATTTTACCGGAAGATCGGGATTGAGTATTCCTTTAAAAAGATACCGGTTGTCGCAGCTTCCTTTAATCTGGGTTTGTATACCTGGCTTCTGTTATCTGCATTTCTCCTGCTGCTTTACCGGAGGCAGTATAGAGAGCTGATTCTGGCTATACCATTGTTTATGTACCTGGTAACTACGATGCTGGGACCCATAGTAACAATGCGGTATCAGTATCCGCTGATTGCCTGTGGGCCGCTGGTACTATTTCTCATATGGAGGGGGAAACAAGAATGGATAAAATAGCAGTGCTGATTCCCTGTTATAATGAGAGCAAAACAGTCAGAAAAGTAGTGGAGGATTTCCGCCGGGAGCTGCCGGAAGCAGTGATCTATGTCTATGATAATAATTCCACTGACAAAACAGATGAGATTGCCGTGGTTGCCGGGGCCGTGGTGCGCTATGAGCGCCATCAAGGCAAGGGAAATGTAATACGCCGGATGTTTAGAGAGATAGATGCACAGGCCTATGTGATGGTGGATGGAGATGATACCTATCCGGCCGAGTCAGCGTCTGAGATGGTGAGAAGAGTGCTTGAGGAACAGGCAGATATGGTGGTAGGAGACAGGCTTTCTTCTACCTACTATACAGAAAATAAGCGTCCTTTCCATAATTTCGGGAATTCCTTTGTGAAGAACTGTATCAACCGGTTTTTTGATACGAATATTCAGGATATTATGACAGGCTACCGTGCCTTCAGCTACTCCTTTGTAAAGACTTTTCCTGTGCTGTCACGGGGATTTGAGATTGAAACGGAAATGAGCATTCATGCGGCGGACAAGCATATGCAGGTAGATAATGTAATTATTGATTACCGGGATCGCCCGGAGGGAAGCGTGTCGAAGCTCAATACCTTTTCCGACGGATTTAAGGTGCTGGCGCGGATGCTGAGCCTGTATAAAAATTATAAGCCCTTTTGCTTTTTCTCTATCCTGTCCGGTTTTTTGGCAGCTTTAGGCATTGGTTTTTTTATACCTGTAATGGTAGAGTATGTTAGGACAGGCCTGGTTCCCAAATTTCCCACCTTAATCGTGTGCTGCTTTGTGCTGGTTGCGGCTCTTCAGTCTTTTTTTGCGGGAATGGTTCTGCAGAGTATAGAGCAGAAGAATAAGCAGGATTTTGAGATGCTGCTGATCCAGGCGAGAGAAAGATATGAGAGCCTGCTTAAGCGGAGGAAGGATGAATGAGGGAGGACAGAAGAAGAGTGGGAACTGCGCTGGGAGTATCCTTTGCGCTGGCCTTTTTATGCGGTGTTCTCCTGTATCATACAACGGGCTTTATCTATGCCATTGCCGATGATGTGATTATGAGGGATATTGCTTCCGGCGCTTTTACGGGAACGCCGGACGGGCATCTGATTTTCGTCAGATATGTCCTGGGATTTTTCTTAAGCAGGCTTTATCTCTTAAACGGAAGTATTGACTGGTATGGTTTTTTCATGGCAGGTTCACTGTTCTTTGGCCTGGCGGTGATTTTGTACCGGGGGATGTCCGCAAAGAAAAGCCCGGCCTGGAAAGCCGGTTATACAGGGGTGGTACTGGGACTCTGGGGAATCGGCCTTATGCCTCATGTGGCCCAGTTTGAATGGACTATATGTGCCGCTTTTCCCGGTGCAGCCGCATTATACCTGTATATAACTCTGAGAGACAGGGAAGGGAGACAATTAACGGATATAATTTTAATCTGGCTTTCCCTGCTTTTAACCTTCTGTATCCGGTATGACGTGTTTTTTATGGTAATGCCCGGTTTTGGCATTGCATTTTTATGGAAATTTGTTAAAAGAAAAAGGCCTGGGCTCCTCTATAGCCGGAAAGAGCTCTTTCTGCCCCTTCTGGTTTTTGCCGGGGTCGGGGTGATTACACTGATAGAGAACGGGGCTTATTCCGGAGCAGACTGGAAGGAATTCTGGCGTTTTCAGGATGCCAGATCACAGATGTATGATTATTCCGGTGTGCCGTCCTTTGAAGTGGCTCCGGCTTATTTTGAAGAAATAGGGCTGGATGTACATGAGGTGAGAAATCTGCGCCACTATGCCCTTTATCTTGTGGAGGATATGGATGCGGAAATGATGGAAGCCTTAAGTGAGGAGTCCAGGCGGCAGACGGCTTTGGGAGGAAAGGAACAGCTTAAGGCCGGGATGAAGTTAAGTCTCCGGGAACTGACAAGCCCGGCATATTTTCCGGTTAGCCTTCCGGCCCTGTTTTTTTTCATGGGTATACTCCTGTATGCTTTTCTGAATCACAAAAGAGGAGTTCTGATACCGCTCCTTTTGTTCCTGGGGGCGGAAGGAATGCTTTGGCTGCTATTGGGCTTTGCAGGAAGGCTTCCGGAGCGTGTGGCTTTCTCCCAGCACCTGATTATGATGCTGGGTCTGGCGGCATATTTTTTCCGTCTGTGGATGGCAGATAAAGAAAGAATAGAGTCCGGTAAGAACAGACGGCAATCAGTGACTGCTCTGGCAGTCATAGTGCTGTGTCTTTTGGGAGCGGCGCTGCAGCTTCAGAGGGCGGTTCTGCAGAATCGGGAGAAGCGTGCAGCGGATGGGAGCTACCAGTTGTTCAAAGAAGCCTGTAAGGAAGAGAAGGAGAAACTGTATTTTATTGAGACCTTTATGGCTGAGCCTGTAGGCGGCGCCTCTGTTACAACGCATGGAAAACCGGGAATCAGCAGATGTCTGACTCTGGGCGACTGGTATACGACTTCTCCTCTGGATGAAGAACGGATGAAGGCTCTTGGCATTGAAAACGTGGAAAAAACGGTTCTTGAGAATCCCAATGCCTTCATTGTGGTCAGAGATGTAGAAGATCCGGGTTTTCTGGATACTTATTTTTCTTATAAATATCCCGGTACAAAGCTGGTATGCCAGGGCGTAAAGTGTATTGGGGACAGGAACTATTACCTGTACCGGCCAGAGAAGATGTGAGCGGCCGGACAGCCGGAGGCAGTTATGGCAGAATGGACAAAAACAAAGGGGCGTATGGCGGTATCGCTTTTGCTCTCCTTTGCTGTAACGGGAATTTATTTTGTGGCCGTATATCAGAAAATTCCCTTTATCTATGAGATCAATGATGATGTAGCCATGCGCAATGTGGCGGCAGGCGTGATCACCGGGGAGCCGGATGCCCACTTATTACATGTAAAATATATTCTGGGGCTGGTGATTGCGGGGCTGTACCGGGCAGCGCCCGGCCTTGACTGGTATGGTCTTGCCATGATAGGAATTATCCTGTTTGCCTTTTCCATGATTCTGTACCGGGGACTGGAGGCCAGGAGAAGCCTTTTCTTTAAGGGGGGCTATTTTGTGCTTTCTCTGCTTTTGCTGACCTGTCTGGGCTTACAGCATATTGCAGCTTTTCAGTGGACGACTACGGCAGCCATAGCAGGGGCAGCCGGAATCTATCTCTTTTATACTGCGGATACGGAAAAAAGGCCCGGAGTTTATGTGGAAGAAGGAATTTCCGTTTTTTTGATTCTTCTTTCGCTGATGGTGCGGGATGATGTGTTTCTGATGGTGCTTCCGGGGGCAGCGCTGTGTTTCTGGTGGAAATACGGTTCTCTGAAGAGAAAGGGGAAATTACCCTTTACACTGGAGCACTTATGGGTTCCCGTTTCTCTGGCAGCAGGAGTCCTTCTGATTCTGGGAATAGAAGCTTTCGGATACCGTTCTTCTGAATGGAGAGAATTTCGTACTTATAATATCAATCGAGAAGCGATTATGGATTATTATCCTCTCCCTCCCTATGAGGAAGAGCCGGAAATTTATGATTCGCTGGGAATTTCACCGGAGGAGGCTGAGAATCTCGCCCGGTATTCCCTTTACCTCACAGAAGATCTGTACAGTGAAAATATGGCCAGGCTGGCAAAGGCCTCAAAGGAGCTCTATTTAAAGAAGAATTCTTTTAAAGAGAGAATTCTTTCAGGCTTGTCCAGAATATATGAACATATGGGCAAGGAGACCTATCACCTGACCAACCTTATCTGCCTGTGCATGACAGCACTCACTCTGGGGCTGGCTCTTGGAAAGAACAGAAGACAGCTGAAGCTTGCCTTGTCTTTCCTGGGCATCTGGGCTGCTTTCTGGCTGTATCTGGGGTATCGGAACCGGATTCTGGAGCGAGTGGGTTTTGGCCTGTATCTTCTGGCCTTTCTGACTATGCTTGGAATCTGGTACCGGATAGAGGCAGAAGCTCCCAGAGAGGAAAAAAAGGAACGCCTTTTAATCGGTCTTATGGCTGTGGGAGTCTGTGGAATTATAGCTCTCACTGCCGGCATGACCTGGAATACGGTGAAGGAGAATAATACCTGCCGGAGGGATTACAATCTGCGGTTTCTTGATGTGAACCGCTATATGGCGGAGCATCCGGACAATGTGTACTTTATGACAACCTTTTCCATTGAGACCTATACGGATAACTTTACCGTCCGGCGGAATTTTGATTTCAGTAATCTTTTGTCCGTAGGCGGCTGGCATACTTTTTCTCCGCTGGAGAATGAGAAAAATGCCAGGCTTGGCATCGAAGAGCCCAAAAGGGATATTGTAAAGAAGGAAAATGTATATGTGATTTCACTGGAAAATGTCAATCTGCGGTATATGGATCGATATTATGAAAGCCTGTACGGTGCGGATTATAAGGGCAGAAAGCTGGTTGACACCCTGGACTATGGAGAACAGGTTTTCGAGGTTTATGATTTCACGACAGGAGGATAAAAGGGCTATGGACAGCAAAAGACAAAGGGACGGAGCTTTTTTATGCTTTGGCATATTGTTTATAATTACCTTTTTCATGGTATCTGCGGAGATGGGAAAAGGCCGTGAGGTTCTAGAATACAGTGATTTTGCAACCCATTCTTCCTGGGCTGTGGGAGAGCTTAAGGATCCTTTGTACGATAAGTTTTTTTCCTATCCCGTCTGGCATTTTATGGTCCGGGCAGTGTATACACTGCTTCCGGCAGGACGCGAATGCGCCGGGGCACTGGTAACTGGACTGTGTATTGGCACTGTGGCCTGGCTGCTTTTCGGCTTTCTGTGGGGGCAGCTTAAAACACGGCTTTCCTGGGGGCGTATATGCCTGCTGGATATAGGGCTGCTTCTTGTAACGGCCCTTTATATGCCATGGTTTAATACAAAGGTATATCTGGGGCAGAACAGTCCGACTATCTGGCATAACCCTACCAACATGGCAGTAAAACCCGTTGCCCTGGCAGCTTTTTTATGGTTTATGAAAATCTGCGGCAGAGAGGAAAAGGGGAGATGGACAGACTTTGCTGTCCTTGCCGTACTGCTGCTATTAAGCTGTTTTATAAAACCGTCCTTTGTACAAGGGTTTATGCCTGCAGCTGCAGTGTTCCTGCTGATTATGCTTATAAAAGACAGGAAAAGGTGGTTTGGATTCTGCTGTAAGACGGCAGCTTCCTTCCTGCTGCCATGCATATATTTTCTAATACAATATGTCGCTGTTTTTGGCGAAAATACAGGCAGAGGGATTGGAATAGCGCCCTTTGAAGTGATGAAAATGGATACCAGGTATCCGCTGGTTTCAATTCTGCAGGCAGCGGCTTTCCCGCTGTTTGTGTTCCTGGCTGTGGGCTGGAAAAAGGCTTTTAAAGACCGCTATATGCTTTTTGCCGGGCTTTTTTACGGGGTATCTCTTTTGGAAGCTGTTCTGTTCATAGAAGTCCAGGAGGCGGCTTCCGGAAATTTTGAATGGGCATTACAACTGGCATTGTTTGTTCTGTTTGCGGTGACGGCAGTAAAATTTTATCAGTCAGATACAAAGAGAGCTGTAAGGCTTGCCGGAAATGTTCTGCTGGGATACCATTGCCTGTCGGGAATATTTTATTATCTGCAGATCATATTCTGGCTGCCGGGACAGTGCTGAAGGAGGAAAAATAATGATTGGATTTAATGTGGCGCCTTTTACGGGCAGGGAGTTTGATTATATCCGGGAAGCGATCCGGCAAGAGCACATCTGTGGGGATGGGATTTTTACGAAAAAATGCAATCAATGGATTGAGTCTGAGACCGGGACGGCAAAAGCGCTTTTGACAACATCCTGCACCCAGGCTACGGAAATGGCAGCCCTGCTTCTGGAGACAGAACCGGGGGATGAAGTGATTATGCCTTCCTACACCTTTGTCTCTACTGCAAATGCCTTTGTGCTGCGGGGCGCAGTTCCGGTATTTGTGGATATTCGTCCGGATACCATGAATCTTGATGAGAATCTGATTGAGCCGGCCATAACAGAACGGACAAAAGCGATTGTGCCGGTTCACTATGCGGGTGTCTCCTGTGAAATGGACCAGATACTGGAGATTGCAAAAAAGTACGGATTGGCGGTAGTAGAGGATGCGGCCCAGGGAGTCAAAGCTTCCTATAAGGGATGCTCTCTGGGAAGTATGGGGGATTACGGCTGCTTCAGCTTTCATGAGACGAAGAATTATTCTATGGGAGAAGGAGGAGCACTGCTGATCCGGGATCCGGAAAAGATTGAAACGGCAGAAATTCTGAGGGAAAAAGGAACCAACCGGTCAAAATTCTTCAGGGGACAGGTAGACAAATATACCTGGGTAAATTACGGAAGCTCCTATCTTCCCAGTGATCTGAATGCGGCTTATCTGTGGGCGCAGCTGGAAATGGCGGATGAGATACTGGAAGACAGGATGCGGACGTGGAATCTGTATCACAAGCTGTTGAAGCCGCTTGAAGATGCAGGAGCTGTTGAGCTTCCTTTTGTACCGGCAGAATGCCGGCATAATGCTCACATGTACTATCTGAAGACAAAGGATCTGGAAACAAGAAGCAGGTTGATTGCATACCTAAAAGAGAAGGAGATCATGGCAGTCTTTCACTATGTTCCCCTGCACAGTTCAAAGGCAGGGCAGAAATTCGGCCGTTTTCATGGAGAAGACCGGTATACAACAAAAGAAAGCGAGCGTTTGCTGCGGCTTCCTATGTATTATGGTTTAAAAGAAGAAGAGACCAGGTATGTGGCCCGGATGATAAAGGAGTTTTATGAAGCATAAATTATTGATTTTAGGTTCCATGCATGAATTTGTGAAGTTAGTGAAGGATGCCGGGAACAGAGGATATGAGACTTTTGTCTGTGACGGGTATGAAGATGGACCCGCAAAACAGTATGCGGATCATGCGTATAATCTGGATATTCATAAGACAGACGAAATTGCGGCCCTGTGTAATGAGCAGGGCATTGACGGAATTATCACCTCATTTTCGGATATTCTTTTTGAAGGCATGGTAAAGATTGCGGAAAAAGCCGGGCTGAAGACATACTGTACCAGTGAGAAAAGCGTCTATCTCAGGGAAAAGCAGAAGATGAAAGAGATGTTTTCAGAGCTTCAGATTCCTATGCCCCGAAGCTGCCTGCTCAGAGAGGACTTTACATCGGCGGATCTTGCCGGCATCCGGTTTCCGGCGGTTATGAAGCCTGTGAACGGATATGGATCCCGGGGAGTATTTGTAGTCGGCAGCGAGGAGGAAATCAGAGAAAAATTTTTTCTTACCTCACAATTTTCAACATATGGGAAGGAAATTCTCATCGAAGAATATAATGACGGATATGAGATCAATATGATGAACTGGATTCTGGAGGGAGAGGTCTATACAATCTCTATGGCGGATCGTGAAAAATCGGTGGAAATCCCGGGAGATATTCCCCATGTTTCAAGGATTGCATACCCCTCCAGGATTATGAACCGCATGTATGATGAGGCAAGAGAGATTGTAAAAAAGGTTGCCGGTTTTACAGGAATTCGCATGGGTCCTCTGTGCATGCAGTTCTTTTACAGGCCCGGGAAGGGCATTCAGGTCTGCGAATGTGCCGGCCGCATTTTCGGATATGAGCATGAACTGGTTACCTATGGAAGCGGACTGTCCCTGGAAGACCTGCTTTTGGATTATGTATATGAGGAAGAGCATCAAATAGAGCATCTTGCAGCGCATGATCCTTACAGATTCCGGGATGTTGCAGGAATCTATTTTCATGGGCAGGACGGCAGCCGTATCCGGGATTATGAGGAAGCAAAAGCAGTGATACAGAGATTAAAGGCGCTGGAAACCCTGTTTTACTATAAACCGGGGGAAAAGGTTCAGCACGGAATCGGGGCAAAGCCTTATGTATTCCGGGTTTTTATAGGGGCAGACAGCAGAAAGGATTTAGACAGACTGACAAAGGCCTATTATGAACAGATAGCGGTTCCGGGAGAGAACGGAAAGAATCTTCTCTACGGAAGCCAGATGAAGGAGTATCATATATGAAAACGCCGTACTATGTTATTCACGAAGATATGCTTGAGGACAACATAAGAACCTTTCAAAAAGCGCTGGAAACACACTGGGGAGATAACAGCCTCATCGGATATTCGGTAAAAACCAATTCTCTCCCCTGGATTTTAAAATTTATGCTGGATCATGGATGCTATGGGGAAATCGTATCCAGTGATGAATATGATCTGGCGGAAAAGATAGGATTTGGAGCAGGGAATATCATATATAACGGACCCATTAAAACAAAGGAAAGCTTCTTTAAAGGCCTTAAAAATAAAAATTATGTAAATCTTGATTCCGAAAGAGAGCTCACTTGGCTGGAGGAATATGAGGGAACAGAGGAGATTAAAATAGGACTTCGCGTGAATTTTGATCTGGAGAAAGCCTGTCCCGGCGATACCGTTTCCGGGGAAGAGGGAGGCCGCTTTGGTTATAACTATGAAAATGGCTGTCTAAGAGAGGCTGTCCGCCGGGTTAAAGCTCTGAAGTATGTGAAGCTGGCAGGGCTCCACATGCACAACAGCACTTATACCAGAACCTTAAAGGTATACCGGACCATTGCAGAAATGGCCTGCCGCATCGGAAAAGAAATGGATCTGGATCTGGAATATGTTGACATGGGCGGCGGATTCTATGGTGGTCTTCCCGAGAAGCCAGGCTATGACGATTATATGGGAGCTATAGCCGAGGTGCTTAAGAAAGCATACGATCCAAAGAAAACAAAGCTAATCGTGGAGCCGGGAGCATCCGTTATCTGCGGCCCCATTGATCTGGTAACCGCTGTTCTGGATGTAAAGGATACCAATTGCAGCCGGTTTGTAGTAACGGACGGGAGCAGAATTTATATTGATCCCCATATGAAGATGCATTCATATTATTATGATCTGGCATTAAGGGAAGAGGGCAGAAAGGTATATCCGGGCAGACAGATTATCTGCGGGATGACCTGTGTTGAGAGTGACCGTCTGATATATCTGGAACATGAGAGGGAATTATGTCCGGGAGATTTGGTGATTTACCATAAAGCAGGGTCTTATACCATGTGTTACTCACCTGTTTTTATACAGTATCATCCGGCGGTTTATGTGGAAAAACAGGGAAACTACTGCTGTGTCAGAGAAAAATGGACAGCAGAGGAATATGTGCAGAATAGCAGATGGTGAGGTGCCAGAGTGAAGATTTCAGCTAAAACAATCCTGTTTATGCAGATTGCGGTGATTATTTATACGCTGTCAACCGTGGCGGCAAAACTGGCAGCTATGCAGGAAAGCGTGAATATTAAGTTTGTGTTTTTTTATGGCCTTGAGATAGCGGTTCTGGGGATTTATGCCATTCTCTGGCAGCAGATTATCAAAAGATGTGAGCTGTCTGTGGCCTATGCAAACCGGGCAACGGCAGTCTTCTGGTCCCTTCTCTGGCCGGTGCTGTTTTTTGGCGAAAAGATAACAATCAATAATATCATAGGAGTCATCATTGTTTTTATAGGGACAATGATTGTGAATCAGAGTGATGAATAAATTTTTCTTCTTTTTGTTTATGTCAGTACTTGTGGCTTCTTTTTCCCAGATTCTGCTGAAAAAGAGCGCCGGGAAGACATATTCGTCTGTTATAAGAGAATATCTGAATCCTTTTGTTATCACAGGCTATGGATTGATGCTGGTTTCTACTGTCCTAACGGTTGCAGCATACAAAGGTATCGAGCTGAAAAACGGAGCTGTGATTGAAGCATTGGGATTTCCGGTGGTTATGGTACTCAGCCGTTTCTTTTTTGGGGAACGGATAACAAAGAAAAAGCTGCTTGGAAACAGCCTAATCTTAATCGGGATGATTGTTTTTTACCTGTGAGGAAACGCTGTCCCTGTCAGAAGTGCGGATTTGGGAATGAACAGTTTCCCGGACTGTATACTGAGGGGCATTGTTAATGCTGATATAGATTCTCCCGATGTATTCTCCGATAAGTCCGAGCATAATAAGTATCAGCCCTCCGATGAACAGAAGGGATGCGATGATGGAGCTCCAGCCCAGTTCTATGGTAGAATCAATAAGTCTCCGTATTACGATGAAGATGCCGTAGCAGAAGCCTAAACATGCAATCATAAAGCCGGTAATTGTGGCAATGCGCAGAGGCTTTACGGAAAAAGCAGTAAAACCGTTGAACCAGAGAGACAGCAGCTTGCCGAAGGTATAGCCGGATTCCCCAACCATGCGGCTGTGGTGGGTGACAGGCACATTGGCAATGTGACTGGTGGAACGAAAGATAAGGCCTTCAATATAAGGATACGGCTTATCGTAACGTATGATTTCCCGGGTAATAAAGCGTCTCATAATGAAGTAACTGGTGGTCTGCAGATTGGCAGGTTTGCCAAGGAGTATTTCCGTCATCTTTTCGTTCATCCAGGTCCCGAAATTCCGGAATCCGCTGTGCATCTTATGGTCATAGGAGGCGTAGACCACATCCCAGCCTTCCTGGATCTTGTCTACCAGCCTGAAAAGTTCGCAGGCCGGTGTCTGTCCGTCGTCATCCAGAGAAATAATCAGATCCCCGCTACAGCAGCGGTATCCGGCCATCAGTGCGGAATGCTGGCCGAAATTTTTAGCCAGACTGATCCCTGTGATATGGGGATTGTTAAGGGCAAGTGTCTGAATATGCTCCCAGACATTGTCGGGAGAACAGTCGTTGACCAGAATGATTTCATAGTCGTATTCGGGACGCTGCCGGAGGGTTTCAATAATTTCGGATGTGACGATCTCTATGGTAGCCTCGGAACCATAGCAGGGAATCACAAAGGACAGCTTACTCATGGGAACACAGTTCCTTTCTTAAAAAATGATATGGTGCAGACCGGACAGAATCTGTCCTGCCGGAGTCTTCGTAAACTTTTCGGATGTGTGAACAGTAACTTCAGTATACCTTTTTTTTGCGGATTGATCAATCATGGTTTTACAATTCCGGGAAAAGCGTGTATAATAATAAAATTAGCTGCAAAAGGTAATACCGGGCGGCTGTCCGGACTGCTGGGCGGCTGCCCGTATGGAGAATTAGTGTGAAAGAAAATAGAGGAAGACCATAAATAGGTACACTTTAATAAGCTGTCTAAGGCAGGCAACTTTTTGAAGTGTTATAGAGTTAGGAAATTAAATCAAGAAGCTAATGGTTTGTCAGGAGGAAGT
>JAETRR010000140.1 GCA_021770065.1 Lachnoclostridium sp.
TAACTATAACATGATTGATAACGTCCTGAACAACGAGAAGCCGAAAGAGGAAAAGCAGACAGGCAGAGTTTCCATAAAGGAAAAACTGGCGGAGAAAAAGGCGGTCATCGAGCAGAGGGATAAGGCAGAAAGAGAAGTCCCGGAAAAGGGAACGGAGAAAAAATCGGAGAGGGAGATATAAGCTATGGATAAATTTACAGTGGAAGAAATCAATTTGATGTGTGTGTTTGAGGGGCAGGACAGGACGGGCATGATTGCCGACATAAAGAATGTGATTCCCCACATACAGGACAGCGATATGGTGGAGCTTGTCGGACAGGTTTTAGGGAAACTGGAAACCATGAGCGATGAGGAATTTGCAGAGGTGGCGCTGGAAGCGGCGGAGTAATTGAAGCAAACTTTTATAGCATTATTCGACATAACGTGCTATAATTCTCTTAGTCAGATTAGAGCGAGTAGGGATAGTCTGCGGTTGTCCTTTCTGGAAACGGAAAGGAGGTCGGTATGAACACACTTGAAATACTTACACTGCTGTTGGTCATTTTCGCAGCATTAACATACTTAGACAACAGAAACAACCGCAAGTAACGGAAAAGGCTATCCTCTACTGCAATAGAGGATAGCCTGTAATCCGTTGATTTTTAACGCATTATAAGTTTCCGATTGTACAACCGTCGGACGTTCCAATATCCTTCGGGTTCTAAGATGATTATAAACCAACACTGCGGATTTTGCAAGAGGGTTTAGGAAATGGGGGTGCTTCGGCACTCCTATTTTTTTTGCGGATTTATAAATTATCTTACATGAAAACAGTCTTGTCTGCAAGAAATTTATCTGTTTTTCTATAAAGGCAGGAAGGAAAGAAGGGATTCCGCCGTAGCCGGCATTGTGGGCAGTGTGTATAACTCCCCGTCTTATGGAGCTGTGGGCAACACTGTTTGCAGGATGTGGGAAAGCTGCTTTTGCTTTTCCATATGCTGTGAATAGTGTTGTCCATAGCGGAATGGGGAGTTATGCACACTGTCCA
>JAETRR010000141.1 GCA_021770065.1 Lachnoclostridium sp.
GTAAGCGCCAAATAATAATGCGGTCAGATATAAAATTACTCCAGCCCTTTGCGAGTTGGAGTAATTTACTATAATTCAAATGCGATTTTTGATAGATTGGAGTTTTTCACTCCAAGGTGCAAGCTCTGCGAGCTGATCATCGGTCATTTCCTTCGTTGGCCGGTGCTCCAGCAGAAATTTCAGATATCCGTAGATGTTCAGGTCATGCGCTTTTGCCATTTCAACCATTGTATAGACTACAGCACTGGCGTTGGCTCCGCCAACAGAATCGCTGAATAGCCAGTTCCTGCGCCCAACTGCAAATGGACGGATGGCATTCTCGCTGAGATTGTTCGTAAAACTGCAGCGGCCATCTTCAAGATAGGTTTCTGCAGTATCCTTCCGGTTAAGGACGTAATTCACTGCCTTATCCATGCGGGTGTTGCGGACTGGTCTCTGCTGCTCCAGCCACGACCAGAAAGCCTCCAGAATGGGTTTTTCCTTCTCGAGACGCAGCTGTTTCCGCTTTTCATAGTCGCCAGGATATTTTTTGTTGATAGAGTCCTCGATCGCAAAAAGGCGGTTGCAATACTGCACTCCCTGGACGGCCGGCTGGCTGTAATCATACTGCTTCCCCCTGGGGACTGCGTCAATAAAGTACCGGCGTATGTGTGCCCAGCAGGAACAGCGTTTGATATCCGGCAGACCATTATAGCCCTGGTAGCCATCCGTTTCCAGATAGCCGCGGAAGCCTTCCAGGAACTCCTTTGCATGGCTGCTGCTCCTGGTTGGAGAATAACCATATAAGATAATGGCCGGGAGACCGTCTTCGCCACTGCGGAACAGCCACATGAAGGACTGCGCCTGGGCTCGGCGGTCTTCTTCCTTCAGCACCTGGATCCTGGTTTCATCTGCCATTGCGAACCCGCGCTTCAGCAGCTCCCGGTGGAAATAATCATACATTGGCTGAAAGTAATTCCGGGAGCAGCAGATGATCCAGTTGGCAAGTGTCGTCCGGCTGATCTGGGCGCCATACTG
>JAETRR010000142.1 GCA_021770065.1 Lachnoclostridium sp.
CCATTACCAACAGGTTCAAAGGATGTCCATGCCACTTTAAGCTGGTTTTCAGATATATAAAATTTGATACGGGTTAAAACTCCGTTACTTGTATCAATATCAGGCTCTGCCACATAATCAAACGTGTAAACCGTGTATTTCTGCGTCCAGTCCGAAATATCCCGATAATAAATCACCGCATTTTCCGCAGGTATCTTGATCAATCCAAACAACTTCTCGCTTTCTTCTTTTCCGGGAAGATAGAAATAGCATCGTGTTCCATATGTGGCGATGTAAAATTCATTTTCTCCTGCTTTGTCCTGAAACAGAATCTTACCATCACTCAAATCAATCAGGAGCAGATTGCTTTCTTTCAGCCAGCCTTCCACATAGCCATTGTGGTGGGGAGCCGTCCAAAGCTCCGCACAAACCCAGGTTTTACCATCTTCCTGTACACTTCCACGCATCGCCTTGCTTCCCACATCGGGATAACGATACAATACCGAACCATTTTCATCCAGGATATGTATATCATAGTCATAGGTTTTCTCGTAATCATCCGCTTTTTCCCATTGAAGATAACAAGAACTTCCCTCAATGGGAGATTTTTCATCATAAGTATAGCAATCCCTGCTATAACCGGACGGATATATTACTTCATATTCTGTTGCGCCCGCTGTTGGATTACAGCCAGTCAATAATAGAACAACCATTGTTACACAGCATAACGAAACAGCATGGCGCACAATTTTTATTTTCATACCTGCCCCGTTCTCCTTTTCATGCCGCCTGTCACACACCACGCCGCCACATACAGCAGGACATAAACACCCACCAGCACGAGGGCAGTGATGTACTTTTGCCGAAGTCCTGTTGTGTAGCTTTCCGCAGTCTGATCCGGCTCCACAGTGATATAGGAGCGGTCAGCGGGAATCGCCAGCACCCGCCGCTCCACTGTTGTTCCTGCATCCACAATCTTCTGGCCCAGCTCACGGGTGAGGGCCTGCTCGCTCCACTGATAGCCGC
>JAETRR010000143.1 GCA_021770065.1 Lachnoclostridium sp.
AAGATGGAGCAGGAACGCACTACCCCGAAAGTCGGCAGGAACAGCATGAAACGGCTGACCTATAAAGACCCAGGGGCCAATACCATTGAAGTGTCCGGCAGAATCCGCTCTTTTGAACGGTACGCCAGGAAACACCAGGTCCGTTACCATATTGAAAAAGAACTGGGGAGCGATCCCCCGAAGTGGACGGTCTATTTCAAGGCAAACCAGGCGGATGCTCTGACAGCAGCTTTTAAGGAATATACGAGAAAGGACCTTACCCGCAGCACCAGGCCGTCGCTTCTTTCGCAGCTTCATAAGTTCAAGGAGCTGGCGCAGGCGCTTGGCCGTGACCGGGTGAAAAACAAGGAGCATGGAGGGCCGGAACGATGAAGATAGATACCGATGCCCTGAAAAAGCAGGTGATCCTTCACCTGCCCTATCTTCTATTCCTTCTGGTATTTGCGAAACTGGGCGAGGCGGTGCGTCTTGCCCCTGGAGCAGACGCCTCACAGAAATTGTTAGGACTTTCCGAAGGCTTTTCACTGTCTTTTCAAAGCATGTGGCCGGGTGCGGCGCTGGACTGGCTGGTGGGATTATGCGGTGCGTTGATCGTGCGGCTGGCAGTCTATCTCAAAGGAAAGGACACGAAAAAATACCGCAAAAATGTGGAATATGGGAGCGCCCGCTGGGGCAACAAAACAGATATTGCCCCTTTTATGGACCCGAAACCGGAAAACAACATTATCCTGACGCAGACCGAGGGGCTTATGATGTCCGGCAGGCCGAAGAATCCGGCTCATGCCCGTAATAAAAATGTGCTGGTAGTCGGTGGTTCCGGCTCTGGCAAGACGAGATTTTTTATAAAGCCCAACCTGATGCAGATGCACAGCTCCTATGTCGTCACTGATCCGAAAGGTACGGTCTTGATTGAGGTGGGAAAGCTGTTAAGCCGCGGCACACCGAAACTGGATAAGGACGGCAACCCGGTCCGGGGAAAGAATGGAAAAATCGTGTATGAGCC
>JAETRR010000028.1 GCA_021770065.1 Lachnoclostridium sp.
TTCGCCGCAAATTTTGAGCGATTTGTCAAGCGTTTTTTGCAAAAAAAGTGGGTGATTTTTTGAGATAGGGAGCTGAAAGCCTTATAAAATCAGGGTTGAAGATTCCGAGAAGTTATATAAGAACAAAGGAGGAAAAAGAAAATGGGAATATTGGAGAGAGCAGATTCACTGCTTATCAATGCGCGTATCAGATGGAGCCGGTTTTGGGATGAGGAGAGAGGAGATACAAATTTTATTTCAATCTTAGTGCTCCTCGGCATTGCACTGGCACTGGCAGGTGTGTTCCTTGGATTCAAAGATCAGGTTCTTGGATGGGTGGATGAGAATATCGGAACTTTCTTCAGCCAGAAAGGCGGGAGATAACTACAAAAATAACAGCATCCTGGACAGAGAGCTGCCATATTGGAAAGTTCTCTGTCCAAAGAAAGGTTGTACATATAAAGTCTGGGGACTGAAAGTGGGAGTAACGGATTGAACAGATGGCTGGGTATGTGTATATGGGGGCTGTTGTCAGCAGCTTTATGCATTTATATGGCAAAAAGAACCAATCAGAGAGCAGTGCAGGAATATCCGGAGGATAAAAAGATTCATCTTTCCTATGTCTGGAACAGGCGTATGATAGCCATGCTTTGGGGAATTGTGCTGCTGTCTTTATGTGGAGGGTATGCGGCATCTGAAAAAGCGGTCTCTTATACGGCATGGATAGAACTGACACTGTCCTATGCTGCAGTTTTAAGTGCGGCAGTGATGGACTATAAACTGAATATTATACCTAATCGTATACCGCTTTTTCTTATGGTAAGCCGGTGGGCGGTGCTTTTGTATGAATTGCTGTCTGATACCTTTGTAATGGAGAATCTGATAAGCTCTGTTCTGGGTTTTGTGGTCTGCCTGCTGTTTTTTCTGACGGCCGGAAAGGTATTTCCGGGCGGTATAGGGAAAGGTGATATAAAGCTTCTTGCAGCCCTGGGTTTTTCCTGCGGGGTATATACTGTTTTTTCCACATTGCTTCTGGCGCTGTTCTGCTGTGTTATTGTGTCTGTAATGCTGATGATAATGAAAAAAGTAACTTTAAAGGATTATCTGCCGTTTGGCCCGTTTATCTGGATGGGCTATCTGTGTATGATTTTGCTTGCTTATTCGCAATATAAATAGACGGGTGGGACACATGAAAGGGTTAAAGGGAATTGTTTCTGTTATTTTAGTGGCAGCATTGATTTTATCCGGGCTGTCAGGCCTGGGTAATGGCATAAAAAAAAGAAATACATATTATCATTATCTGACTATTGCCCAGGAAAGTATAGAGAAAGGGTTGTATGAGCAGGCGATCGAAAACTACAAGAAGTTTTTATCTTATAAAAAAGACAAAGAGGTTTATCAGAAAATAATGGAAGCCTATGAATTGTTTTACCAGGAGGAAGCTTCCGCATATGTGCGCAGATGCTATATTGAAGATATGGCCCTGGCCGCTTCTGCGTTTCCGCAGAATGCAGAATACTGGAAAAAACAGATAGAACTTTATCTGGAGGAACAGAATGATTCCAAAGCATATACAGCGGCAAAAGAGGCAGTGAACAGCCGGGTAAAAGATGAAGAAATACAGAAGATTTATGAAGAACTGCTTTACAAGGTAAAGACAGATTATCAGTTGTATACAGAATTTAAAACCTGTCTTAATGGATACATTACAGTTTTTGACGGGAATTTATGGAAAGTTATAGATAATAAAGGGTCTGATATAACTGGTATGTATCAGTTTGCCGGACTGATTAATGATGAGGGAAAGGGAATCTATGTAAATGATATTGATACGCGGCTTTTGGACCAAAAGGAAGTATCCCGGGCAAGATTTGATTTTACAGTTGAAGATGCAGGCTGTTACTCAGATTCCCTCGAATGTGTGCCTGTAAAAATAAAAGGAAGATGGCGGTATCTGAAAATGGATGGAACTTTTCTGCCGGGGGAGTACGAAGAGGCGGGGAGTTTTTATCAGAATACTGCGGCAGTGAAGGAAAATAACAGCTGGTATCTGATTGACGAAAAAGGAGAGCGTTTATCCTCCCAGACCTATGAAGATATCAAGCTTGATTTATATGGATGCCATATACAGGGGAAAGTGATTCTTGCAAAGGAAAAAGGGAAATATCATCTGTATGATACAGAATTCAAACAGATTGGGGATTTTTCATGTGATGATATTGACATCTGTATAGATAACAACCTGATTGCATTTAAGCAGGGGGAATTGTGGGGCTATGTAAATACAAAGGGAGAAATTATAGTAGAACCTTTGTATGCAGGGGCAAAAAGCTTTTCGAACGGAATGGCAGCTGTAAGCAATAAAAGCGGAATGTGGGGATTTATTAACCGTGAATATCAGGTAGTAATTGACTGCAGATATCTGGATGCCTATTACTATACATCAGATGAAACCTGTCTGGTGTCAACGCAGAAAGGAAGCTATCAGATACAGAAATATGTATTTGAATAAAGGTAAAGCCATGGAAAGATGCCAGAGTGAGCGCGGGGCAATAATGCTGGAGGCATTGATCGTTTATCCGGTGACGATTTTTCTTTTGTTTTTTGTGCTGGCGCTTTTTTCGATATTTTATCATATATGGAATATACAGGCGATCGCCAATGAGGCGGCTGTGAAAGCGGCACAGACTTATAAATATAAAGAGGCGGACATAGAGGCAGGTTATGTATCTGCCGAACAGGTATCCGGCCTGGAAAGATACCGTTATCTTTTCTGGGGACAGGATATAATGGAGGCAGACGCAGGGAGAAAGATTGAGGCTTATATAAACAGAAGACTGGATCATACTTCCTTTGTAAACAAGCTTACAGAGCCGGAGATTGAGTTTAAGATCGAGAAGGATGCTTTGTCCAACAGGCATGTGGAAGTTGTTGTAACAGAGGAGTTTACGGTTCCTTTTGGAGACGCGCTTTCCTACTTTGGGTATGATAATGTGATACATTATGAGGCAGTGGCTTATGCGGACTGTCTGGACATCATCGATTATATTAATACGGTGGATTTTGTGGGAGAGCAGACAAAGCTGGGGGCATTTGGGAGTAAGACTCTGGGAATGGTAGATGCGGTATTGAAGCTTTTTGATCATATTATAAATTAAAAATAGAAATGTGTGAGCGTTGTAAATTACAAAAGGAGCGGCTTATGGGCAGGCGTGGTTCAAATTTTATATCCCGGTATATTAACTGCAGTGCAAAAGGGGCAATCTCTCTGTTTATGGCTGTCCTTATGACCCCTTTTTTGACGATTGCGATGGTTTTGATGGATGCCGGAAGATATAACAGTGCAGTGTCGATTCTGGATGAAGCCATGGGCGTTTCCGCTGTGTCTGCACTGGCAAATTGCGACAGCTATCTGCATGAGCGGTGGGGGCTTCTTGCTGCAGCTCAGAATATAGATATAAACAATGTTTACGGACAATATCTGACGGATAATGCTGCCATTATGGGAGAAAGCATAGAGCTGGAAAGCATTCAGGCGAAGGGAGATTATGCGTTATCGGAGAATGCTATTCTATACAGCCAGATTTTGGAATACTGTAAATGGAATGCGCCGGCAAAGCTTGCTGCGAATTTTTTGAATCTCTCTGATTTGATTAAGAAATTAGAGGGATTTGGAAATATAGGAACCATTTTTTCTTCTATTACAAGCGGTGTGGGAGCCATTGATTCTACAATTACTTTAGTGGAATCAGCAGAGAAAATGAAAGAAGAAGCAAAAAATCTGGAGGATCTGGAGAAAAGCTACAACAATAACTATGACAGCTTTTCGGCTTCTATAGATGATTTGATTGCAGCGCTGAATGTGCCGGAGCCGGAGGAATCGGATTATACGGATGAGGAAGGAAACTTTGATTCTGCAGCTTATGATGCGGCAGTGAAGGAACGGGAAGAAAATATAGAATCAGCCAGAGAGAGTGCCGTAGAAGCCAGGGATAAGTATACAGAAACGATTGGAGAAATTACCACAAGTGTGGAAAATTATAAGAAGGGAATGGACAAATGTACAGAGGCGGCCGGCAGCATTCGGGATAAGATGGTGTCACTGGGGTCTTCTACTTATGATTATATGCAAAGCGTCAGTGATAATAAAAAAAATTTAGATGCGCTTCAGAAAGAAATAAAAGAAGTGGAGAATGACGCAAATTTTGATCCGAATGGAACTACATATCAGCACATGAAGGACTGGGAACAGGCCTGGTCAAGAGATATTTCGGATGAGTATACAAGAGGGCAGCTTAATAAGGCAACAGTTAATGGTTTGAAGACGATGGATGCCGGATATCAGAAGACATTTTCAAAATACAGTGAATCCGTATTTGAAGGTTACCGGACCGGACTGGAGGCTTTGAAAACCAGGGTGGCTGACTACAGCGTGGACGGAGTAACGGAAAGCTCTTCTTCTCTTGATGCAGGCACTTATCACAGTGTGAACTTTGGAGAATATGTAACAAAGGCAGATATTGAGGCATATCTGGAAAAGCAGAAGGAAGAATTGTTAGGCGGTTCATTCAAGGCAATTATTGACGGATTGGTATCCTTTTATAATTCATTGGTGAAGATGAGCCTTTTTTATGATCCCGGCTTATCAGCTGTGATTGATATGAGCTACTATAATACAAATTTTGGCGGATTGCCGGGCGCATCGGAAGACGAAGGCGGCGTGATGACGGTTGTCAATGATATTGGCAGCATGATGTCTTCCATTAAAGGCTTTGGAGCCAATCTGATGCATCTGAAACTGCTTCAGGCTCTGAAAGATTTGAAAACACTGATTGAGAGTATAGCGGCTTTATTGAAGGATCTGGCACAATTTGCCCTTGATATCTGCCATAATATCGGTGAATTGTTTGCAAGCTATGACAGGCTTTATTACAGTACCTACACGACCTTTAATCTGCCCTGCAGAACACAGGTTTCCATGAAAACAATGACAGGGTATTCTCTTGGCAGTTCCTCTTTTCCGGATCAGGGAATTTCTGCAGTTGGAGTAAGCGTATTTGATGATCTTGCTGCTGCCGTGAATGCGATCCAAAGTTATGCCCAGGGATCTGGGGATGATTTGACTTTTAGCGGGGCAGAACTCGAATATATTCTCTATGGGAGTAAAACGGAGATCTGCAATCAGATTTATACTTTTTTTGCAATGTACCTGCTTCGCCTGTTGTTTGACATCGTTCCTGTATTAACGAACCCGGAAGTACAGTCTCTGGCAGCAGCTTCTACTTTTGGGTATCCGGTGGTTATGGTAATCGAACTCCTGGCAGAACCTTTGGTTGATACCATTCTGCTGGTAAATGGAACAGAGGTTCCGCTGATTGAAACAACAATTTATCTGACACCTTCCGGACTTCCTGTCCTGCTGGAAGGGCTGCAGTCTATTGTAAAATTTACACCGGATGACAAGGAGGAGATAAAATCAAGCTTAACAGGTGCATTTGGGGCAGAGGGCGATTCTTATGACTATCAAAGCGCATTGAATCAATCCAAAGGAATTCATTTGTCTGATGGTATCAAAGGCCTGACAAAGTTTAACTATCGGGAACATTGCTTTATGCTCATGCTGCTGACCGTTACAAAGGAGCAGCAGTTTGCAAGATTGAAAAATCTGATCCAGATGGAGACTACATACCACTATCGTGATTCCTATCAATTTGATCTGCGGAAGAGCTATACATATTTACAGGCCGAGGTGTCTGTCCATGTAAAGCAGATGTTTCCATCTCTGATCGATTCGTCACTGCTTCGGGCTGAACGAAAGGTATACCGGGGATATTAAAATGGCAGAGAAAAGAAGGTTAACGGAAAATCAAAGAGGTATTATTTCACTGGAGGCGTGCATTTCCGTGTTATCATTTTTGATTCTGATGCTCTTGCTTGCCGGCTTATTCCGGATGTTTATGGCGCAGAATCTGACAGCCCATGCGGCTTTGGAATCTGCACAAAGTCTGGCCCTGGACGCTTATTCCGGGAAAAAAATCGGGAACGGAAGCTGGGAATCCATAGGCAGTCTGCTTAACGGTGTTTTTGATCGTATCAATAATGACGATTTTTCTTCTTACGATGACTGGTTTAGTGAGAATGCAGATGTATCGGTAGAAAATGCAGTAGAGAAAAGGTTCATTGGTTTTCTGGCAGGAGGAGACAGAACAAAAGCGGATCAGCTTCTGAAGCGCCTGAATGTAAAAGAAGGAATAGAAGGTGTAGATTTTTCTTTTTCAAAAACAGAGAATGGTATGCTGTATGTGGAGATCCGTTATCAATTGGAATATGATTTTCAGATTGGCGGCCTTGGAACTGTTGAGGTAAAGCAAAAGGCTTGTGCAAAACTGTGGCAATAGCTGCAGGCAGCATAAAAATGATCGGGAAGGGGAGGAAAAATAAAGTGAAAATAAAACTGGCAATACTGGAAGCAGACGAGAGCTATCTTAACCGCATTGTATCCGTTTTCACGGTGAAATACGCAGACAAGTTTGAACTGTATTCTTTTAATAATCCCGAAGCGGCTCTGGCGGCCTTAAAGCCTGCGAAAATAGACGTTTTTCTTGCAAATGACCTTTTTGACATCCCGGTATCGGCTCTTCCAGAGCGCTGCGGCTTTGCGTATTTTGCGGATTCGGCGGATATAGACATGATCCGGAGCCAGAAGGCGATAGGGAAATTCCAGAAGGCAGAGCTTATTTATAAACAGATTCTTGATCTTTATTCGGAAAAAGCCGGAAGCTTTTTTGAGCTTAGGACAGAAAACGGGGGCGCCCGGGTAATCTTATTTGATTCCGTCAGCGGAGGCGCCGGGGCATCCTCCATGGCGGCGGCCTGCGCCCTGCATTTTGCTTTACAAAAGAAGCGGACGCTTTATCTGAATCTGGAGAAGTTCGGGTCTTCGGATTTGTTTTTTACTGCGGAGGGACAGTTTGACATCAGCGATATTATTTATGCGTTGAAAAGCAGGAAGGCAAATTTATCCTTAAAGCTGGAAAGCTGTGTGAAGCAGGATCAGAGAGGAGTCTGCTTCTATTCGCAGCCAAAGATTGCGCTGGATATGCTGGAGCTGACCTGCGATGAAATCGTAAGGCTGATCTCCGAGATAAAGGCGGCAGGCTCCTATGACTATGTGATTGCAGATACAAATTTTTCCATGCACAGAAACTTCATAGAGGCATACCGCCAGGCTTCCTCTGTCGTGTGGGTCAGTGACGGATCGGAGATTTCAAATGATAAAATCCTAAGGGCGTATACAGCGCTTTTGGCGCTTGAACAGGGCGGGGACTGGCAGCTGCAGGACAAAATCCTGCTGGTTTATAACAAATTCAGCAATAAGACAGGCAGAACACTTGAGAATGCGGGGATAAAAAGCATAGGCGGCGCACCGCGCTATGAACATGCAGATATAAACCAGATTCTGGACCGGCTTTCCCGGACGGATATATTTCAGAAGCTGGTATAGTGTCTTGAAAAAACATTCTGCGTAATTGGTCCGGTTATTTTCAAGACGCCAGGATAGGCAGATGCAGGAATAAATAAATACAAAGGGGAAACGATAGAATGTACAATTTTACTTATGAGAATCAGGGAAACAGCAGTTACCTGGTGTATACGCTGGCAGAGGAAGAAATGACAGACTCCATGAGCCTTGGGATGATTACAAACAATAAAATTCCGGGACTGGCTTCTGCCATGTTTATGCAGATGAATTCCGTAAGATATATGAAATATAATATATCCTCCAAAATTCCTGTAAGCAGGTTTTTTTCGGGCCCGGTCAGCAGAAAGAGACTGCTGGGGGTATTTTCGGGGATAACAGATGCAATGCTGTCAGCAGAGGAATATATGCTGGATATACAGACTATTATTCTGGATCCGGATTACATTTTTGCGGATACAGCTTCCTGTGAGACCGTCCTTATCTGCCTTCCCGTGGACAGCAGAGAAAGAGAAAAAACGGATTTGAATCTGTTTTTTAAAAATATAATGTTCGGGACACAGTTTGATCAGACAGAAAACTGCGATCATGTTACGAAGATTATCAATTACTTGAACGACTCGCGCCGGTTTTCGCTGACAGATTTTAAGGCTTTGCTGGAAGAGATCCGTAAGAAGCCCAAGGCAGATCCGCTTTCCGTAAAGGTACAGACGGATTCCCGGATGCCGCTGCTGCCGGAGACGGAGGAAACGGCAGGTTCCGGACAGATACCGGCTTTGACACCTCCGGCTGCGTCTACAGCTGCACCTGCAGCTGCATCTCCGGCTGCGCCTCCTGCATCGCCGGTTGTGCCGCCGGCGCCTCCGGTACAGGAAGCTTCGGAAGACAGTAACGGAAAAAAGATGAGCCTCTATTATCTGCTCCGGCATTATGATAAAGAGAATGCCGGTATTTATAAAGCACAGAAGGCTGAAAAAAAGCAGGATAAAGCTTCCCGGAAGACATCAAAAAAATCAGAGAAAAAGACAAAGAATGTACCGGTTAATATTCCTCCCATGGATATCCCGGGTAAACCCGTTTCTGCTCCGCCGCAGGCCAGTCACATCACGGAGCAGGAAAAGCCGCCGGCAGCAGCGCCATATTCGCCGGCAGCGCCATGTCGCCCCGCGATTTCGCAGATACCGGTATCCGCCGGCATGACGTCCGCAGGTGCGGATTTTGGAGATACGGTATATGAAGACGTACAAGAGGGCGGCTCCGAAACAGTACTTATGGGTCAGAATACTCCCGGGCAGCAGATAAGGCCGCATCTGATCCGGAAAAGGAATAATGAAGTAATCCCTGTCAATAAAAGCGTATTTCGACTGGGCAGGAATTATGAGTATAATGATTATATGATTGCAGAGAATGAATTTGTCGGAAACAGCCACTGCCATATACTGACAAGGGACGGGGAATATTTTATTGTTGACGATAATTCCAAGAATCACACTTATGTAAATGGGGTTATGATTCCGCCTGGTACGGAAGTAAAGCTTATTCATGGACAGGTATTCCGGCTGGCGGATGAAGAATTTGAATTCCGGTTGTTTTGAGGAAAAATCATGGACTTTTGTATTTCTTCGGCAACAGACGCCGGAACACGGAAAAAAGTGAATCAGGACAGCCTGTTTGTGCATAAGCTGAAAACAGAGACAGGGAATATGGCTTTTGCCGTGCTGTGCGACGGTATGGGAGGCTACGCGTTCGGAGAGGCGGCAAGTGCAGAGCTTGTTCATGCATTTAAGGACTGGATGTATGAAAGGCTTCCTCTGTTATCTCGAAATCAGCTGGAGGATCATCTTATCCGGCTTGAGTGGAATCAGATTATACAGAAAGAAAATGATAAAATCCGTTCTTTTGCCAGGCAGAAGGGATGTACGGCCGGGACTACCGTAACAGTCCTGCTTCTGACAGAACGCAGATATTTCCTGCTGAATATCGGCGATACACGCGCTTACAGAATAGGGGAAACGGTTGAACAGCTGACGGCAGACCACACAGTGGCAGCCAGGGAACTGAAGCTTGGGAACATAACGAGAGAGCAGGCAGAACAGTCGCCGTTTTCCAATGTGCTGACAAAATGTGTGGGAGTGGAGGAAAACGTTTATCCGGAACTCTTTTTCGGTACAGTTCAAAAAAATGTGGTTTATATGCTGTGTTCGGACGGGTTCCGGCATTTCGTTACAGAGAAGGAATTCCAGGAACATCTGTACAGGCGCGGAAAAAAAAGCCTCCTTGAAATGAAAAGCCGGGAGGAATATCTGATTGCGCTCAATAAGCGCCGGGGAGAGACGGATAATATCTCCATAATCACAGTCTGCACAAGCTGAATTTAGATATATTTTTCCAACAGCCGGGTCATTTCATCTATATCAATCGGCTTGGAAATATGCGCATTCATTCCGCTGTTCAGACAATCCTGTATATCCTCTGCAAAGGCATCCGCAGTCATGGCGATGATGGGAACGGTCACTGCATCGGGCCGTTCAAGGGCGCGTATGGCCATGGAAGCTTCCAGGCCGGTCATAACCGGCATCCGGAGATCCATCAGGACGGCATTGTAATATCCCGGCGGGGACTGGGAAAATTTTTCCAGACAGATTTGTCCGTTTTCGGCCCAATCCAGTTCAAGCCCCAATTCCGATAAAAGTTCATTTGCAATTTCCCAGTTCAGTTCATTGTCTTCAGCCAGAAGAATTTTTTTGCCGGGAAGAACCGGCCGGTTCTTTTCTGCTGCAGGTAAAGTCTTCATATCTTCGCAGAGAAGGTATGGTTTGAGGCCGTAATATAAAGTTGAGCGGAACAGGGGTTTGGGAATAAAGCCGGTTACGCCCGCTGCCCGGGCATCGTCTGCAATTTCGTTCCAGTCATAGGCGGAGGTAAGCAGGATAGGAATCTGCCGTGGAATACGCCTTCGTATTTCACGTGTCAGTGTAATGCCGTCTGTTTCGGGGAGCTTCCAGTCCAGCAATATAAGCTGATATTCTTCCTGCTTCAGGGAAAGGCTGTGGATCATCTGAAGGGCGCTGTCGGCATCCAGTGTCCAGTCTGCTTCTATGCCGATGGAACTTAAGGCATTGATAGTGGTTTCACAGAGCTGGGGATCATCGTCCACAACCAGCATCCGGCAGCCGGGAAGAATCATCTCTGAGTCGTTCACCTGCGCCTTTTCCAAATCCAGAATCACATGGAAGCGGGTACCTTTGCCCAATTCGCTTTCAACCTGGATGGTTCCGCCCATTGCATCCACAATATATTTTGTAATAGCCATGCCGAGGCCGCTGCCCTCTGTCTTATGGACGCGCCTGCTGTCTGCCCGTGTGAAAGAGTCAAATATTTTTTCCTGGAACTCTTTTGTCATTCCGATTCCGTTGTCTTCCGTTATCAGATGTATGCGGATATAAGATTCGCCTTTGGGAGAGCTCTCTTCAGACAAAGAGAGACAGATGGAACCTCCTTCCGGCGTGAATTTCACGGAGTTTCCCAGAATGTTAAGTAAGATCTGTGTCAGACGGACACTGTCGCAGCAGATGTTTTCAACAGAAATATCCCGTATAATCACGTCAAATCTCTGGTCTTTTGCACGGAGCTGCGGCTGAAGAATATTTACAATGCCGTCAATCACTTCCCGCAGGGAAACCTGTTCTACGGACAGGGTCATTTTTCCGCTTTCAATTTTGGACATGTCGAGGACATCATTAATAAGGCCGAGCAGGTGCTTGCTGGACAAATTGATTTTTTTGAGGCAGTTTTCTACTTTCTGACGATTGTCGATATTGGCAATCGCGATGGCAGTCATTCCGGTAATGGCATTCATGGGAGTGCGTATGTCATGGCTCATATTGGACAGGAACTCGCTTTTGGCTTTATTGGCATAGACGGCTTCCTGGCTGAGCCGGTTAAGCTCAACTACCTGTTCCTTCATTTCCTGCAGGTAGGCTCCAAATACCCAGAATAATGCGGCGATGATAATGATGCAGCCGCCTATTTCCATGTAAAGCCAGCTGTGGTTCAACCGGGAGATTTCCTTATCCAGAGTGCTGTAGGGCATATTGACCATCAGAAACCAGTCTGAATATGCCAGTTTGGTACAGTGAAGATGGAGGCGCTCTCCGTGAGTTGTGAGCACGGCAGAGTAATGCTGTGAATTTGAGAGGGCCGAATGGATATCAGTTACAAGCTTTTCGGCATCATTGGGAAGATCTGTATAGAGCTGATCAAAATAGTTGCCCTGGGTAGAGCTGCTGTTTTCAACAGGATAGGTTCCGTCCGCCCGGATAATGTGGGAGTAAACAGGAGAATCTACGATATCCAGGGAGAGGGTATTGATGATATAATCTTTGGAAAGTCCGGCTACAAGTGCAACGTATTCCGTGTTCCGTCTGTGAAGGGCAGTGCTTGGGAGGCCGAAAAGAACCTGCGTGTTTCCGGAAGAATCCATAACCGCATCAATCCGCTTTTCGCCGTTGTCAAGCGCAGTTAAAAAGCTGCCGGAGCTCTCCGGGACAGTAAGGTTTCCGTAGACAGACTCCATACGTCCGTCAGCAGTATAAAAGGCCAGAGATTCAAAGCCGTAATTTTTGGCATTCTCTGTCAGGAGTTCCTTTAGCTTCTCATTATTATAATGTCTCATATCAGAAGAAACAATGAGGTTTTCCAGCTGGGAAAACCGCAGCTCTATGGTTGAAGAAAAATGCAGCGCGCTTTCCTCGCTCATGTTGTGCATATAGATATCGCTGATAACCCCGATTGTATCGGCTCCTTTTTTATTCATAAAATAAGCTGAAAAGATAAAAATACCGACACAGAGTATCAGTACCAGAAAAAGCTTTGCAAAGAAAAGACAGTGCCTCTTATTAAATGTGTTCATCTGCATTTTATTCTCCTAATGCCCCAGGCAGATGCATCTGCTGTTTTTTCTTATTATACTAAGAAAAATTGATTTTGTAAAAGGTTAATTGTGTAATGAAAAAATACTTGCGATATCTGGAAATATATGGTAATCTGAGCATATCTGATAAATTCTTATCTCAATTCGGGATCCATGATTTCCCAACAGGCAGTCAAAGACTTTGCAGAATCAAATCAAACAAAAAGGAGGAATGTATTTTTTTATGTTCAGCAGCGTATATTCGGCGGCCTTAAACGGGCTGGATGCTTATCTGGTCCGGGTAGAGGCTGATATCAGTGACGGCATGCCGCAGCTTCTGATGGTGGGCTATCTGTCGTCGGAGGTCCGTGAGGCCGGGGATCGGGTGCGGACCGCCCTGCGCAACACAGGCATTGTTCTGCCTCCCAGGCGGATTACTGTGAATCTCGCCCCGGCCGGGATCCGAAAGGCCGGCTCCCGCTTTGATCTTCCCGTAGCGGCGGCAATTCTGGCATCTTTAGAAAAAATTCCGGGAGACAGCCTTAAAAATGTCATGCTCACAGGCGAGCTGAGCCTGAGCGGCCGGGTGCTTCCGGTTCCGGGTATTCTTGCACTGGCGGAGGCGGCCAGGGACAACGGCATCCACAGGTGCATTGTGCCGGAGCAGAATGCGGCGGAGGGGGCAGTGCTGGATGGAATGGAAGTGATCGGCGCTTCCAGTGTGGCACAGCTTATAGAGCTGCTGCGCCATCCAAAGGAAGCGGCCTGTGTGAGGGTAGACACGGATCGGCTTTTGAGGGAACAGTCCTGCAGCCGGGAGGCTGACTTTTCGGAGATAAACGGACAGGCCATGGCAAAGCGGGCGGCGGAGGTGGCGGCGGCCGGTATGCACAATCTTCTGATGATCGGTCCTCCCGGTGCCGGAAAAACTATGATTGCAAGGCGGATTGCCGGTATTCTGCCGCCCGTCACGCTGGAGGAAGCTCTGGAAATGACGAAAATCTACAGCGTAGCCGGCCTGCTGCCGGAGAACACATCCCTGCTCCTTGGACGGCCTTTTCGGGCGCCTCACCACACGGTAACTGCGGAGGCCCTGGCGGGAGGAGGAAGGATTCCCTCTCCGGGGGAGATCTCTTTAAGCTCCGGCGGCATTCTTTTTCTGGATGAGTTTCCGGAATTTAAGAGAAACGCACTCGAGATCCTGCGGCAGCCTCTGGAGGAGCGGCGTGTATGCATTTCCCGGACAGCAGGCACCTATATATTTCCGGCAAAATGTATGCTGGTGGCGGCCATGAATCCCTGCGCCTGCGGCCATTTTCCGGATCGCAGCCGCTGTACCTGTACAGAGGGGGAAGTGAGCCGTTATCTGGGGAAAATCAGCCGCCCTCTTCTGGATCGGATTGATATCTGTACGGAGGTGCCGGGAATTTCCTACGAGGAGCTGACAGGGAAGCAGGAAAATGAAAGCTCTGCCAGCATAAGGAAGCGTGTGGAAGCGGCGCACCGGATGCAGCAGGAGCGCTATGAAGGGCTGCCCGTCCGTTTTAATGCTTATCTGAACGGAAGCCAGACGGAACTTTACTGCCCTCTGGGTAAAAAGGAGAAAAACCTTTTAAAAAATGTATTTGGTAAACTAAACTTAAGTGCACGGGCATATTATAAGATTATCAAGACGGCACGTACCATTGCCGACCTGGAACAGGAAAAGCGGATTCTGGAGCAGCACCTTTTAGAAGCCGTCCGATATCGCCTGCCGGACGGTACTTACTGGGGGAAGGGAGTGTGAAGGACACGGTGGAAGCCTACTGGCACTGGCTGTGCAGCAGTATTGCGGGAGATCCGGGCCTGCTCTGGCGTCTGGTGGAACAGTACAAAACGCCGAAAGGCGTATTTTATGCAAAAGAGGAAGAGCTTGCAATGAGGTTCCCGGGAAATCCGAAAAGGATTGCAGGGCTCTGTGCAAAACGCAGAGACTGGGATTTTGAAAAAGAGAGTGAAAACCTGAGGCGAAAAGGAATCACTTTTGTAAGCTGTGAGCATCCGGCCTATCCGAAGCGCTTGGGCGTTATCCCCCATAAGCCGGGAGGGCTGTTTGTAAGGGGCGGACTGCCAGAGGACGAAATCCCTTCCGTGGCAATTGTCGGCGCCAGGGCATGCAGTGTTTACGGGAGAGAAGCGGCACTCTGGTTTGGAAGGGAGCTGGCCGGGGCGGGCGTTCAGATCATCAGCGGAATGGCTGCCGGCATTGACGGATTCGGACATCAGGGGGCGCTTGAGGCAGGGGGAAAGACCTTCGGGGTTTTAGGAGGCGGTGTGGATATCTGTTACCCGGAATTTCACAGAGGGCTGTATATGAGGCTGGAGAGGGAAGGCGGGCTCTTGTCGGAATATCCTCCGGGGACACGGCCCATGCGTTACCTTTTCCCCCTTCGGAACCGGCTTATCAGCGGTCTTTCCGACAGAGTAATTATAATAGAAGCAAAAGCAAAAAGCGGTTCCCTTATTACGGCAGATCTGGCTCTGGAACAGGGAAAGGATGTGTATGCGGTACCGGGGCGCATTGAAGATCCTCTAAGCGCCGGGTGCAACAATCTGATCCGTCAGGGAGCCGCAATTGCCCTTTCCCCCGAACAAATTCTCGAAGAACTGGGAATAAACCCCCAATCCGGGAGCGAAAATGGAAAGAGAGGAAAAATTGCTCTTGAAAAGGCAGAAAATATAGTGTATAGTTGTCTAGGTTTACAAGCCAGAAATCCCGAAGAGCTGTCAAAAGCGGCAGGGCTTCCGCTTGCAGAGGTTCTGCGCAGCCTTACCGGCCTGGAGCTCAAAGGATATGCAAAAGAAATTTATAAAAACAATTATATCCGGGCATTGTAAGGATATTATATACCGGAATATTTACAGGATATAGAAGAGAGGACGTATCAATGGCTAAGAATCTGGTTATTGTCGAGTCACCGGCCAAGGTAAAGACAATCAAAAAATTTTTGGGAAGTAATTACGAGGTGCTGGCATCCCAGGGACATGTCCGGGATCTGCCGAAAAGCCAGCTCGGAATCGATGTGGAGCATGATTATGAGCCCAAATATATTACCATTCGGGGAAAAGGCGATATTCTGGCAAAGCTCCGCAAGGAGGCCAAAAAGGCGGATCGTGTTTATCTGGCAACCGACCCGGACCGGGAGGGTGAGGCCATTTCCTGGCATCTGTCCAAAGCGCTGAATCTGGATGAAAAGAAAATGTACCGCATTACGTTCAATGAGATTACGAAGACGGCGGTAAAGGAGTCCTTAAAGAATGCCAGGGAGATTGATATGGATCTGGTGGATGCCCAGCAGGCCCGGCGTATGCTTGACCGGATGGTGGGCTACCGCATCAGCCCCATTCTCTGGGCCAAGGTAAAACGGGGCTTAAGTGCAGGCCGCGTGCAGTCCGCAGCACTGCGTCTCATAGCGGACCGCGAGGAAGAAATCAACGCTTTTATACCTGAAGAATACTGGACTCTGGAAGCAGAGCTTCTGGCAGCAGGAAGTAAAAAGCCTTTAAAGGCCAGATTTTCCGGAACCGGATCCCGGAAGATGACTATTGCATCGAAAGAGGAGATGGATCAGGTTCTTTCGGGACTTGAAAATGTGTCTTTTCAGGTAGCAGAGGTAAAGACGGGAGAGCGGATCAAGAAGGCGCCGCTGCCCTTTACTACCAGCACCCTGCAGCAGGAAGCTTCCAAGACGCTTAATTTTTCTACCCAGAAAACCATGAGCCTGGCTCAGCAGCTCTATGAGGGAATTGATATTAAGGGGAATGGAACCGTCGGTGTGATTACCTATCTGCGTACCGATTCTACCCGGATTTCCGAGGAAGCTCAGAAAAATGCGCGGGCTTACATTGAGGAGCAGTACGGAAAGAATTATGTTTCTGCCGGAAGCGCTGCCAAGAAAAGCGGCAAGAAAATCCAGGATGCCCATGAGGCAATACGGCCCACAGATATTTCCCGTACACCGGCGGCTTTAAAGGAATCCCTCACACGGGATCAGTTCCGCCTCTATCAGCTTATCTGGAAGCGATTTACAGCAAGCCAGATGGCCGATGCGGTGTATGAGACCTCCTCCGCAAAAATCGACGCGGGAGATTACCGCTTTACCCTTTCTGCTTCCCGTCTGTCTTTTGACGGTTTTATGTCCGTCTATGTACAGGAGGAGGAAAAAGAGGAGAACGGCCCCCTTTTAAAGGGTCTTTCCCGGGATATGACATTGGAGCTTAAAGGACTGGACAGTCAGCAGCATTTCACGCAGCCCCCGGCACATTATACGGAGGCGTCTCTCGTAAAGACCTTGGAGGAGCTGGGGATCGGACGTCCCAGTACTTATGCGCCCACCATTACCACGATTATCGCCCGGCGTTATGTTTCCAAAGAAAACCGGAACCTGTATCTGACGGAGCTTGGAGAAGTGGTAAATCATATGATGAAGACGGCCTTTCCGACCATTGTGGAGTCGGATTTTACCGCCAATATGGAGGGGCTTTTAGACTGTGTGGAGGAGGGAACCGTCAGCTGGAAAACGGTTGTGGAGAACTTTTACCCGGATCTGGATGCAGCGGTTAAGGCGGCGGAGAAGGAGCTTGAGGAGGTCAAAATTGAGGACGAGGTAACGGATGTGGTCTGCGATCTCTGCGGCCGCAACATGGTTGTCAAATACGGTCCCCACGGACGTTTTCTGGCCTGTCCGGGATTTCCCGACTGCCGGAATACGAAGCCTTATCTGGAAAAAATCGGGGTTCCCTGTCCCAGGTGCGGCGCTGAGGTGGTTCTGCGCAAGACAAAGAAAGGCCGGAAATACTACGGCTGTGAGAATCATCCGGAATGTGACTTTATGTCCTGGCAGAAGCCTTCCGGAAAAAAATGTCCCAGATGCGGAAGTTTTATGGTGGAGAAAGGGAATAATCTGGTCTGCGCGGGTGAGGGCTGCGGATACAGGGAGACAAGGAAAATGGATAACGAAGCATAAAGGATCGAATCAGGGCTGCCTTATTTTTCGGCGGCCCTGTAGAATTTTGAAGTATTTTTAAAAAGAGATTGAAAAGTTTGACAACTTATGCTAGTATCACAAATAACAAGAACTGTGCATTGCCGGACGAAGTCCGCCTGTCCCGAAGGGATATGTATTTATGGGGTACCGGAAGGGTATAATTTTTTACAAAAGGAGGGGTGCAAGTGAGCGTACAGTTATTAGATAAAACCAGAAAGATCAACAAATTGCTTCATAATAATAATTCCAGCAAGGTTGTATTTAACGACATCTGCCAGGTTCTCACGAATATTTTGAATTCCAATATTCTGGTTCTCAGCAGAAAAGGAAAGGTCCTGGGAGTAAGCCAGTGCGAGGGCGTGGAAGAGATCCATGAGCTGATTTCCGGTCAAGTCGGGGATCACATTGACGAGGCGCTGAATGAACGGCTTCTGGGAATTTTGTCTACAAAGGAAAATGTGAATCTTCAGACACTGGGTTTCGTATCTGACCATGTACAGGATTATCAGGCTATTATCACCCCTATTGATATTGCCGGGGAGCGGCTGGGTACTCTTTTTTTGTATAAGTACCGGGAGCAGTATGATATTGATGATATTATTTTAAGCGAGTACGGCACTACTGTGGTCGGCCTGGAGATGATGCGTTCTGTGAATGAGGAGAACGAGGAAGAGAAGCGGAAGGTTCAGATTGTGAAGTCGGCTATCAGTACACTGTCCTTCTCAGAGCTGGAGGCGATTACTCATATTTTTGAGGAGCTTAAGGGGAATGAGGGGATTCTGGTGGCCAGCAGGATTGCGGACAGCGTGGGGATTACGCGATCTGTGATTGTGAATGCTTTGCGGAAGTTTGAGAGCGCCGGGGTTATAGAATCGAGGTCTTCGGGGATGAAGGGGACTTATATTAAAGTGGTGAATGATGTGGTGTTTGATGAGCTGGCGAAGCTGAAAAAGGTGTAGGGTGATTGCGAAGGCTGAATGGAAAGAGGATTTCTGTTCAGCCTGTTTTTTGGACGGATGGTTTTTGGGGACGGACGGGTGTGCCGCAAAACAGGTCCCCAGACTTTTTCATATCCGATGTTCGGACGGTTCACGCACAGTCTGTATGCTCTGAACGTACATTACTCTGGATATTTTTTGAGGACTTTTAGATACTTTGAGTAATGTTCGCCCAGATCATACAGACTGTGCGTGAACAGCCGGACACTGGATATCGAAAAAGTCTGGGGACCTGTTTTGCGGCACACCCTGTTTGAACTACTGTTTCTTAATTTTAATGAAAAAAGGATTTTATTTTTGAGTAAAAAATAAAAAAAGAATAAATTTTTGAAAATGTGTTGACAAATAAAATTGAAAGCATTAATATAATATCCGTAAGTTAGCACTCGAGCTTGGTGAGTGCTAATAAAGAAATCGATAACTATAGAATCAAGGAGGAATAGAAATGAAATTAGTACCATTAGGCGACAGAGTTGTGCTGAAACAGTTTGAAGCAGAAGAGACAACGGCATCCGGAATTATTCTGGCAAGCAAGTCTCAGGAGAAGCCGCAGCAGGCAGAGGTTATTGCGGTGGGCCCCGGCGGAATGGTGGATGGTAAAGAAGTGACTATGCATGTGAAGGAAGGCGACAAGGTTATCTATTCCAAGTATGCGGGCAATGAGGTTAAGCTTGGTGAAGAGGAATATATCATTGTGAAGCAGAATGATATTCTTGCAATTGTTGAGTAGAGTATAGATCGATAGCATAAGCCCTTTGGGGCGGCGGACTTAGAGCCGCAGGGTAAGAAAACAAATTAGACTGGAGGAGTTTTAAAATGGCAAAGGAAATTAAGTACGGTGTGGAGGCAAGAACCGCACTGGAGGCAGGCGTTGATAAACTGGCGAATACTGTAAGGGTTACTTTGGGACCTAAGGGAAGAAATGTTGTACTTGATAAGCAGTACGGCGCTCCCTTAATTACCAATGACGGCGTTACCATTGCTAAGGAGATTGAGCTTGAGGATGCATTTGAGAATATGGGCGCCCAGCTTGTAAAGGAAGTTGCTACGAAGACTAATGATGTGGCTGGTGACGGTACGACTACTGCAACTGTTCTGGCACAGGCTATGATCCATGAGGGTATGAAGAATCTGGCGGCAGGAGCCAATCCCATCGTTTTGAGAAAGGGTATGAAGAAAGCTACGGATGCTGCGGTAGAGGCTATTGCAGGTATGAGCAGCAAGGTAAACGGCAAGCATCAGATTGCAAGAGTAGCAGCCGTTTCTTCCGGAGATGATGAAGTAGGCAATATGGTAGCGGATGCTATGGAGAAGGTTTCCAAGGATGGCGTTATCACCATTGAGGAGTCCAAGACCATGAAGACTGAGCTGGATCTGGTAGAAGGTATGCAGTTTGACCGCGGATATATTTCCGCTTATATGGCAACGGATATGGAGAAGATGGAAGCAGTTCTTGACGATCCCTATATCCTGATTACGGATAAGAAGATTGCCAATATTCAGGAGATTCTTCCCCTTCTGGAGCAGATTGTACAGACCGGCCGTAAGCTTCTGATTATTGCAGAGGATATTGAGGGCGAGGCTCTGACGACTCTGGTTATGAATAAGCTGCGCGGAACCTTTACCGTAGTAGGCGTTAAGGCTCCCGGATACGGCGACAGAAGAAAAGAGATGCTTCGTGACATCGCGATTCTGACCGGCGGACAGGTGATTTCCGAGGAGCTTGGCCTTGAGCTTAAGGAAGCGACTCTGGATATGCTGGGAACGGCAAAATCCGTTAAGGTTCAGAAGGAGAACACTATCATCGCAGACGGTGCCGGTGACAAGAAGGAGATCGATCAGAGAATCGGCCAGATCCGTGCACAGATTGAGGAGACCACCTCTGACTTTGACCGTGAGAAGCTGCAGGAGAGACTTGCCAAGCTGGCCGGCGGCGTAGCGGTTATCCGTGTAGGCGCCGCAACAGAGACCGAGATGAAGGAAGCCAAGCTCCGTATGGAGGATGCCCTGGCAGCTACAAGAGCAGCCGTAGAGGAAGGCATTATCGCAGGCGGCGGTTCCGCATATATCCATGCGACCAAGGAGGTTGCAAAGCTGCTTGATTCTACTGAGGGCGATGAGAAGACCGGTGTAAAGGTTATCCTGAAGGCTCTGGAGTCTCCGCTGTTCCATATTGCTGCAAATGCGGGATTGGAAGGGGCAGTTATCATCAACAAGGTGAAAGAGTGTGAGCCGGGCGTAGGCTTTGACGTACTCCGCGAGGATTATGTGGATATGGTAAAGGAAGGCATCCTGGATCCGGCCAAGGTTACCAGAAGTGCTCTGCAGAACGCTACCAGCGTAGCTTCTACATTCTTGACCACAGAGAGCTGTGTGGCAAACATTAAGGAAGAGACTCCTGCAATGCCTGCCGGCGGCGGAATGGGCGGAATGATGTAACAGAAAGCCTGTACGGCAGGGACAGATGTCCGTGGAATAAGAACAAGCAAAAAAGGCGGTCTTTGGGCCGCTTTTTTTGTATGAATTTTGCAGGAAATTGTATTGACAATAATCTTTCTTTTCGCTAATATAAAGAATTAATATGAACAAAATGAAAACTGATAAACACGAGAGGAGAGAGAAAGATGGGAAAGATTATTGGTGAGAGCATTACTTTTGACGATGTGCTGTTGGTGCCGTCCTACTCGGAAGTAATTCCCAATGAGGTTGATTTGTCAACAAACTTAACGAAGACTGTGCGTCTGAACATTCCGATGATGAGCGCCAGCATGGATACGGTTACGGAACACCGTATGGCTATTGCCATGGCGAGGCAGGGCGGAATCGGTATTATCCATAAAAACATGTCTATTGAGGCACAGGCCGAAGAGGTAGACAAAGTAAAGCGTTCTGAAAATGGCGTTATCACGGATCCATTTTATCTTTCTCCCGAACATACATTAGCGGAAGCCAATGAACTGATGGGAAAGTTCCGGATTTCCGGTGTTCCTGTTACCGAGGGCAAAAAGCTGGTTGGTATCATTACAAACCGAGACCTGAAGTTCGAGACAGACTTCACCAAGAAAATTAAAGAATCTATGACCTCAGAGAATCTGATTACGGCAAAAGAGGGCATTACTCTGGAGGAAGCCAAAAAGGTTCTGGCAAAGGCAAGAAAGGAAAAGCTTCCTATTGTAGATGATGAAGGAAATCTGAAAGGCCTTATTACTATCAAGGATATTGAGAAGCAGATTAAATACCCAATGTCTGCCAAGGATGAGAAGGGACGTCTGCTCTGCGGGGCCGGCGTAGGCATTACCAGCAATGTGCTGGAGCGCGTGGAGGCTCTGGTAAAGGCACAGGTGGATGTAATTGTGCTGGATTCCTCCCATGGACACTCTGCCAATGTTATCCGCTGTCTGAAAATGATCAAAGAGACTTATCCGGAACTTCCGGTGATTGCAGGAAATATCGCTACGGGAGCGGCAGCCAGAGATTTGATTGAGGCAGGAGCCGATGCGGTTAAGGTCGGTATCGGACCGGGTTCTATCTGTACTACCCGTGTAGTATCGGGGATCGGGGTTCCTCAGGTATCCGCCATTATGGACTGTTATGAGGTGGCAAAGGAGTACGGTATTCCTGTAATTGCTGACGGCGGTATTAAGTACTCCGGTGATATTACCAAATCTATTGCGGCGGGCGCCAATGTCTGCATGATGGGAAGTATCTTTGCCGGCTGTGACGAGGCTCCCGGCGAGTTTGAACTGTTCCAGGGCAGAAAGTATAAGGTTTATCGCGGTATGGGTTCCATTTCCGCTATGGAGAACGGCAGTAAGGATCGGTACTTCCAGGAGGGAGCAAAGAAGCTGGTTCCCGAGGGAGTGGAGGGCCGTGTGGCTTACAAAGGCACGGTGGAGGATACGATCTTCCAGCTTCTCGGCGGCCTGCGTTCCGGCATGGGCTTATGCGGAACACCGAATATTGAGGCACTGAAAGAGAACGGAAAGTTTATCAAAATTTCTGCTGCCTCTTTGAAAGAGAGCCATCCGCATGACATTCATATTACAAAGGAGGCTCCGAACTACAGTACGGATGCTTTATAAAGCGGGAACAAAGAAAGTTCCGCTGCGAAAAGAGAGGGTGCTGCAAGATTATGCGGCACCCTCTTCGGCCCTTTCCTGACAGAGGCATGCGTCGTTGTCAAAAAAGGTCTGGCAGCGAAAAAACGCTTATGATTTGAATTTTACGGCAGTTCCGTAGGCCATTACTTCGGCAGCTCCCTGCATAACGGCAGAGGAGGAATAGCGGATATTGATGACAGCATCGGCTTGTAGACGCTGTGCCTCTTCTTCCATACGCCTGGTTGCCAGCTCTCTGGCGGTATTCATCATTTCCGTATAAGCTTTTAACTCGCCTCCGACCAGAGTTTTGAAGCTTTGGGAGATGTCCTTCCCTAAATGTTTGGACTGGATGGTACTTCCCTGTACCAGGCCCAGCATTTCCAGTTCTTTTCCGGTGATGTAATCCGTATTAACCAATATCATAGGGGTTCTCCTTTCCTGAAATATATCATAAATGATATCATTTTGATATCTAATTGTCAATCGTATTCGAGCCGCTTTTTTCGCAGGCAGTTGCTTTATTTGCGGAAATCTTATATATTAAAAGAAACTTAAATTTTTTTGTAGTAAATCCTAAGTCATATACGTTATTATATATGTAAAAGACAAGCAAAAGACGCGTATTTTGCAGGGGAGGGGGACCCTTAAGATGCTTTTATACTTATCCATGCTGGACACCCAGGAGGAAAAAGATAAATTTACTGTGGTTTATGAGCAGTATCAGCAGTTCTGCTGGTATGTGGCGTATCAGCTTCTTGGCGATGCCCATTTGGCAGAGGATGCGGTGCAGGAGGCCTTTCTGGCACTTACCAGGCATCTTGATAAGGTGGAGAACGTGGACAGTCCGAGGACGAAGAAGTTTCTTATGACGATTGTAAAAAGCAAGGCCATCGACATTCTGAGAAAAAACAAGGGCGAAGCCTGCTCTTCGGAGGATATGAGCCCTGATATTCCGGATCCTTCTTCGGACATTCTGGACCAGTATATTACAAAAGAGAATTATGATTATCTGATATCCTGTATTCTGGAGCTGGATGAGGCGTATCGTGTAGTATTTGAGTATAAGTACCTTCATCAGATGTCGGACACAGAGATTGCCGGACTTTTAAATATTTCCCCCAAGCTGGCAAATGTGAGATTTTACCGTGCAAGAAAGAGGCTTCAGGAAATGCTGGAAAAGGAGGTGGCAGGCCGTGCCGGGAAGCGATAAGAGAGACAAAGCCCTGGATGCAAAAGAAGAACTCTTAAAAGAGGCTCTGGATGCCTGCATGGAGGAGCAGTTAAGCTTCATTCCCCCGGAGTGTGAGATTGCCCGCATGCATACCTTTTCCCAGGAATTCCGGGAATACATGGAAAAACTTTTAAAGACCAAGGGGCGTCCGGAGCAGCGGAACATCAACAGAAAAGAATTTATTTACAGTTTCAATAGAGCGGCCGCCGGTATTCTGGTGCTTCTGGTAGTAAGCGGCGTTATCGCGGGCGGAGCTCTGATGCTGTCAAAAAGCCCCAAAAGCAGTTCTGCTGATATGGCTGCGCCGGAGGAGATAAGTGAGGCGCCTGCAGAGGATATGACGGAGGCGGAAGCACCTGCGGAGGAACCGGAAACCGGGCAAATTGAGGATCCGGGAGTAGAGAGCGGAGCGCAGGAGACGGAAGAAGCCCCGGCAGGAGAGGGAGGCGCGCCCGAGAGCGTGGAGTATATGGGCGGACGTATTTTCCTGGCGGACAATCAGAAGCTTCGGGAAAAGACAGAGACTGTAAAAACTCTTGTGAACAGTCCGGTGATTGCAAGGGATGCGGAGAGCATCAAAGTAACTATCGGCAATATGGATGAGCGGCCGATCTACTACTATGCCTCCATGGATCTGGAGGTTCTGATTGACGGGGCATGGTATCTGGTGCCGCCGAAGACGGAACCTGCGGAGGAGGAAGAAAACCGTCTGGTCTATCTGGAGCCGGGCATGGCCCAGGACGAAGAGATTTTTATGGAAAATTACGAGCTGGATTATGATGCAGAGATGTACCGGGCAGTCACCTATCTGGACGGCTTGATCCTGTGCTCACAGTTTTGCTTTGAGAACCCGGAGGAGGACCTGGAGGAAGCACTGGAACAGACCTGGGAATAGGATATTACGGAACTGGAAACAGTAATCTCCCTCACAGTGCACAAATCGATTTACAGACGCATGCATTTGCAGCTGGAAATTGATTTAGGCTAAAGTGTACGGGGAAGGATATTACGGAACTGGAATGGAGAATAAAATATGAAAAAGGATATTAGAAGAATTGCTTTCATAGCGGCTGTTATACTGATTTTAAGCGGCTGCGGAGCCAAGTATGCGGAAACGTCGGCAGAGACAGCTTCCGCGCCGGCCATGTCGCCGGAAGGCAGCAATGCCGGATACTATGAAGAGTCAAGTATGGCATTCGATACAGCGGAGGCCCCGGCGGAGGAATACGTAACAGAGCAGGGAGAAAGCGTATCTTCCACTATGGGGCTTGACAGCGTTGCAGCCACATCCCAGAAGCTTATAAAAACCGTATCTTTAAGCATGGAGACAAAGGAATTCGATCCCCTGCTGGAAAACATCCGCAGTAAAGTAGAGGAACTGGGCGGTTACATAGAAAGCTCCGAGATCTCCGGAAGCAGCTATTACAGCGTACAGGAAAACCGCTATGCCTGGCTGACGCTTCGGATTCCGGCCGATAAACTGGACGGTTTTGTGACCGTGGTAAGCGAGCTTGGGAATGTAACCAGTAAAAATGAATCCGTTGAGGACATTACCCTGCAGTACGTGGATGTGGAGGGCCGCAAACAGGCGCTGGAGACAGAACAGGCCCGGCTTTTGGAGCTTCTTGAAAGAGCAGAGTCCATGGAAGATATTATCGCCATTGAGAGCCGCCTTTCCGAGGTGCGCTACGAGCTCCAGTCTTACGGTTCAACCTTAAGGACCTATGACAATCAGGTAAATTACAGTACCGTGTCCATCCGTATCACCGAAGTAGAACGGGTAACGCCGGTGATAGAGAAGAGAACGTTTTTTGAAGAAATCCAATACCGTCTTTCTGACAATCTTTATAATATCGGCCAGGGAATACGGAGCTTTGCCATCTGGTTTATCAGCTCCCTGCCCTATCTCATTATCTGGGCCGCAGTCATTGCAGTGCTGGTGCTTGTGGCGAGAAAAATTATCCGGAAGAAGCCCTTCTTCGGAAAAAGAAAGAAAGAGCAGAGAAAAGAAACAGAGATAAACCGTGAGCCGGATAAGAAGCAGGAATAGTATATAAATCACATGAAGCGATTTCATGTGCAATGTAAGGTCAAAGGAGCTGCCTGCCGCGAAAATAAGGCTGCTCCTTTTGCTTTTCGCGGCGGCAGCCGCCGGGATAAAAAGTGACAAATGTCATAGAAAATTCATTACAAAATGCAGGTGCGCAAAAACCGAAAATTTTTTATGATTATTACCGTAAGATATCAAAATAATTTAAGGGAGGATTTAAAAATGAAGAAAAAAATTCTTAGCGCACTGTTGTGTACCGCCATGCTTGCTGCAGTGATAGCGGGATGCGGAAGCAAGTCCGAGCCGGCTCCGGCAGAGGCACCTGCAGAGGAAGCTCCGGCAGAAGCGCCTGCAGAAGATGCAGGAAGTGATGCAGAGACAGAGGCGCCTGCAGAAGGCGACGGACGCGTGTTCGGCTACACCTGTATGGACGGAACCAATCCCTTCTTCGTAGCGCTTGAGGGCGCTATCCGTGAAGTGGTAGAGGCTCACGGCGACACACTGCTCTCCGTAGATCCGGGCAATGATTCCAATACCCAGATTGACCAGATTGAAGATTTGATTTCCAGAGGCGTTGAAATCATGTTTGTAAATCCGGTAGACGCAGACGGCATTATTCCGGCGCTGGATGCACTGAAGGAAGCAGACATTCCCATGTTCGGTTTTGATACCCAGGTCGGCGATATGAGCTATCTGGTATCCTATGCAGGCTCTGACAACTACAATGCGGGCTATGTATGCGGCGAGGATCTGGCAAAGAAGGTTCCCGAAGGCGGCGACATTCTCGTACTTGATTCCCCGACCATGCAGTCCGTAACCGACAGAACCGACGGCTTCCTAAAGGCGATCGAGGAGTCCGGTGTAACCTTTAATGTGGTAGGACAGCAGGATGCCCAGGGAAATCAGCAGGTAGCAAATGAGAAGGCTACAGACCTTCTGACCGCTCATCCCGATGTAGTAGCTATCTTCGGCGGCAACGATCCCACGGCTCTCGGCGCATATGCAGCGGCAGACGCTGCCGGCGTAACTCCGCTTATCTACGGCGTGGATGGTTCTCCGGATGTTAAGAAGCTTCTTGAAGACACCATACTGGAGGGTACCGGCGCACAGTCTCCGATCACCATCGGCAAGACCATTGCCGAGACTGCATACGAGTGGCTGGACGGCAAAGATGTAGAATCCTTTATTCCCATTGAGACATTCCTTATTACTTCTGACAACGTGGGCGACTATGGTCTGGACGGATGGCAGTAAGCAGACGGCTGCAAATGCCAATAAGAAAATGAGTTATTGTTAGAATAAGGATGAAAGGGCTTTGGTCCATAGACGGAACAAAGCCCTTTTGTTAAGCTAGTGTACTGACCGCCTGCAGAACGGCCGAATCGCTTGTCAGCACACTAGGATTTTAAAAGACAGGTGGTGGCAATGCGTGAGTGAACAGTATTTACTTGAAATGAAAGGAATTTATAAATCCTTCCCTGGTGTCAAGGCCCTGCAGAACGTAGGCCTCCAGTTAAAAGCCGGTGAAGTACACGCGCTTCTGGGGGAGAACGGTGCCGGTAAATCCACCCTGATTAAAGTACTGGGTGGTATTTACCATGCAGAAGAGGGAGAGATCTATATTGACGGCCAGAAGGTAACCATAGACGGCGTTGTGGCAGCCCGCGAGGCGGGAATTTCCATTGTGCATCAGGAACTTGTCCTGGTTCCGTATATGACAGTTGCCGAGAATATTTTCCTGGGCCGTGAGCCGGGAAACAAAATGAACATTAACCGTAAGCAGATGACAGAGGATGCCCAGAAACTGATGGACACTTATGAGATGAACATCGATGCAGATACATTGGTGGAGCATCTGACAATTGCCCAGCAGCAGATGGTAGAGATTGTAAAGGCAATCTCCTTTAACTCGAAAATACTGGTTATGGATGAGCCTACCTCCTCTATTTCCGACAAAGAAGTGGGCTTCTTATTTGAGACAATGCGTGCTCTCACGAAAAGGGGTGTGGGCATTATCTATATTTCCCACAAGATGAGTGAGCTGGAAGAGATTTGTGACCGGGTGACCGTTATGCGTGACGGGGAAACCGTAGGAACCAAGGTGGTGAAGGAGACTACAAAGGATGAACTGATAGCATTGATGGTAGGCCGGGAGCTGACCAATTACTATACACGGGATTATCTGGAGCCGGGAGAGGTGGTGCTGCGGTGCGAGCATATCTCCGACAAAAAGATGGCAAAGGATGCAAGCTTTGAACTTCACAGGGGAGAGATAATCGGATTTGCAGGACTTGTGGGAGCGGGAAGAAGCGAGACCATGAAGGCTGTTTTCGGCCTTGCGCCGAATATGTCCGGAGAAGTCTACGTGGACGGACAGAAGGTACAGATCAAGTCCCCCGTAGATGCATTAAAATATGGAATTGCGCTGGTTCCCGAGAGCCGCAAGGAGGAGGGGCTGTATAAGGTACAGAGTGTACGGTTCAATTCTACCATTGAAGTGCTTTCCCAGTTTATCAGGAATCTGAGTGTGAATGCAAAAAAGGAAGAAGAGATCACCCAGAAGTACATAGACATGATGGGAACAAAGACACCCAGTCAGGAACAGATCATCGGAAATCTGTCCGGAGGAAACCAGCAGAAGGTTATGATCGGGCGCTGGCTTGCCACATCTCCCAAGATTCTGATTCTGGATGAGCCTACCCGCGGCGTGGATGTAGGCGCCAAGGCGGAAATTTATGCGATTATGAATGAACTCGTAAAGCAGGGAATGTCAATTATTATGATTTCTTCCGAACTTCCGGAGATTATCAATATGAGTGACCGGATCTACGTTATGAACGAGGGACGGGTGACCGGGTGTCTGAACCATGAAGATGTTACCCAGGAAAAGATCATGCAGCTTGCGGCAAAGTAAGTGCAGAGGTGACAGTACCTTTTAGTACTGCTGCGCAGCGACTTTACCCTTCAGGGCTGTTGCGCGGCAGCTTAAAACAGTAATATCCCTCACAGTGCACAAATCGATTTACAGACGCATGCAACTGCGGCTGGAAATTGATTTAGGTTAAAGTGTACTGGGAGGGATATTACGGAACTGGAATAGGAGGAGAAGCTATGGCAGCCAGATTTAAAAATGGAGTTGTCAGATATTTCAAGGATAATATCGGTATTATTATAGCACTGTTGGTAATGTGTTTGTTTTTGGTTGTTTTCCCGACTACAAGGACAACGTTTCTGACTCCGAAGAATGTGTTTAATATTCTTCGCCAGAATGCGTCAAACCTGTTTCTGGCCACAGGTATGACCATGGTCATTATCTTAGGAGGCATTGAGCTTTCGGTTGGTTCCGTGATTGCCCTTTCCGGCGTTGTGGCGGCCGGCTGCGTGATCAACTTCGGACTTCCCGAGATTGTCGGCTTTCTTGCGGCTATTGGAGTGGGAGCCCTTGTGGGTATGTTTAACGGATTTGTAATCTGCAAGACGGATATTCCGCCTTTTATCGTGACACTGGCATCTATGAACATAACAAAAGGAATCGCCCTGGTTCTGACAGGAGGCTCTCCAATCCGATGCATGACGGATGCCTTCAAATTTCCGGGGGCAGGTTATGTGGGGCCGGTTCCCACACCGGTAATTCTGATGATTATTGTGTTTATCATTGCTGCATTTATGATTAACCGCACCCAGCTTGGACGCCACATCTATGCGGTGGGCGGCAATGCGCAGGCGGCCAGGTTTTCCGGAATCAATGTACAGAAGGTAAAGTTTATCGTTTACACCTACACAGGCATTATGTCCGGTATTGCGGGCGTAGTAGTTGCTTCCCGTCTGTATTCCGGCCAGCCTACGGCAGGCGACGGTGCAGAGATGGATGCAATTGCGGCAGTGGTAGTAGGCGGCACTTCTATGAGCGGCGGCTCCGGGCGGCTTGGCGGCACCCTGATCGGAGTTCTGATCATCGGAGTTCTGAATAACGGCCTGAATCTGTTAGGAGTGGATTCCAACTGGCAGTACATTGTCAAGGGACTTGTAATTCTCCTTGCAGTGTACGTGGACTTCATCCGCAATAAAAAGGCAGGAAGATAGAAAAAAAGTACCAATATACACAAAAGTCTCTGCGGTCTCCGGGCTAAGGAGGCTTTTGTGATGGAGAAGAAGATGAAAAAAAGTACCTTAGCGTTACAGTTTCCGCACTCCTGTGTTTTGAGGTGTTTCTGTGCAATTTACTTTATAGTTTGTCTTGGCGGCTTGACAGGCTGCGGCATGATGCGAGACAATAAGGAAGAGCATGTCCCCCGGGTATTCGGCGCCACCTATATGACCAGGAACAATCCGTATTTTGACGTGCTCCATGAAGCCATAGAGGAAGGCGTTTCCGGAAATGGAGATATTCTTATTTCCAGAGACCCGAGCCAGGATCAGAACAGACAGAACGCCCAGATAATGGAAATGATAGAGGAAGGGATCGAGGTACTTTTCCTGAATCCGGTGGATTGGGAAAAAGTGAAGCCTGCACTGGAAGCATGCCGTGAAGCAGGGGTTCTTGTCATTGACATTGATACCGTTGTAAAGGATACAGAGTATGTGATTTCCGTCATCGAGACGGACAATTACCAGGCCGGCGTTCTGTGCGCCCAGGAGATGATGAAGCAGGTGGACAATGCGCGGATCGTGATCATTGATAATCCGATTCAGACTTCCATTACAAACCGTGTACAGGGATTTCTGGACACGATTGAGGGAAATGAAAATTATCAGGTGGTGTACACACAGGCAGGGGCGGGAGAATTTGAGGTATCGGCGGATGTAATAGCGGAATTTCTCAAAAAGGATATAGAATTCAATGTGGTTCTGGGCGGAAATGATCCAAGCGCCTTAGGAGCCCTGGCAGCGCTCCAGCAGCACCACAGGGAGGAAGGCGTTTTGATCTACGGGATTGACGGCTCTCCGGATTTTAAGGCGATGCTGGAGCTTGGCGTTGTGTCCGGGACCAGTGCCCAGAGCCCCAAGACCATCGGCGAGGTGGCCGTAAAAAAGGCTTATGACTATCTGAACGGAATAGAAATAGAACCTTACATCAGTATAGAACCTTATATGATTACCAGGGAAAATCTGAGTGAGTATGAAATTAACGGGTGGCAATAATTCAACAGCAGATCCGGGACAGCAAACAGAAAGATGTGCCGTCAGGGCCTGCGGAACTGGAAATAAGTATGATTGACAGGAAAGAACGCTTTGTAACACTGCTTCAAGGGGCAATGCTGATTTTGAATGTTTTATGCGTTGCCTTGATTTGTGTGCTGATTTATGTAACGACCGAACGAATTCTTGCCAATTATGATGCACGGGAATTTCTGAATTCCATCTCGGCCTTTCCGGAGAATCCCAGGGCAAACCTTATTGTCTGCATGGGCTTTATGGGGATTTTCATTGCAACTTTTCTGATGCGTCATTTTTGGAAAGAGATACCTAGTAAATGGAATGCGGCAACGCTGATTCTTGATTTGATCGCGTGCAGCGTTGTGATTTACCGGCTGAATTTTAACTATAAGGGACTGCTGCTTCTGGTGTTTGCCAGTGTCATTGCCTATGTCAAGGACGGCAAGATGAAGCTGGTATTTGTTGCTGTGGCTATTGCAGGCTATCTGGTGGCGGATTATGAGCTGCTGTCCATTTATATGCGGCTGTATAATATTTCAGATTATATCCGGTACTACTCTTATAATACACAGCAGTACTTATTCAGCATCTACAATATCCTTTTGTCTCTGAATATTATTTTGTTTATTGCATACTGTGTCTATGTCATCAATGTTCAGCGCGGAACCATAGAAGAGGTGAACCGTCTCTACCATGAGCTTCAGACAGCCAATGAGCAGCTGCAGGAATATGCCGAAGTGACGGAGCATATGGCTCAGACGAAGGAGAGAAACCGCCTGGCCAGAGAGATCCATGACACTCTGGGACATACGCTTACGGGCATCGTTACCGGGCTGGATGCATGTCTGGCTCTGGTTGACGTGTCGCCGGAACAGACGAGGAAACAGCTTGCCCTTTTGTCAAAAGCAGGAAGAGAGGGAATCCAGGACATCCGGCGTTCGGTCAATGAGCTGCGGCCGGATTCTCTGGAGCGTTTAAGCCTTGAGGTAGCCATACGGAAGATGGTGACGGATATGAGTAAGGTGTCAGATGTCCGCATCCATTTTAAGACAGAGGAAAAGCATCTGAAATTTGACGAGGACGAGGAAAATGCCATCTACCGGGTAGTGCAGGAGAGCATCACCAACGCAGTCCGTCACGGGCACGCAAAGGAGATCTGGATTACGCTGGAGCGGATAGAGGGAGAGATGCTTCTTAAGATCCACGATAACGGAATTGGCTGTAAGGAGATGAAAAGCGGCTTCGGAACGAAGCACATTAAAGAAAGAATCGAAATGCTGCGGGGGACGGTTACTTTTGACGGGCAGCATCAGGGATTTACCGTAACTGCGCACATACCGATTCGCTGGGGGGAGACTTATGATTAAAGTTTTAATTGCAGACGATCAGGAGCTGATCCGGCAGAGCCTTCAGATCGTACTTAACAGCAAGGAAGGACTTGAGGTAACGGACGTGGCGGCCGACGGACAGGAGGTCATCCAATGTGTCAGGAGGCAGAAGCCCGATGTGGTGCTGATGGATATCCGGATGCCGAAAATGGACGGCGTTCAGTGTACGAAGATTATCAAGGAAAATTATCCGCAGATTAAAATTATCATTCTGACGACCTTTGATGATGACGAATATGTATACAATGCACTGAAGTTCGGTGCCAGCGGCTATCTTTTAAAAGGTGTTTCCATGGAAGAGCTTGAGAATGCCATCCGGACGGTATACGGCGGCCGTGCAATGATCAACCCGGATATTGCCACAAAGGTGCTGCGTCTCTTCTCCAGGATGGCCCGGGCGGACTATACGATCCCGGTGGGAAATAAGGGCGTGGAGGAGCTGACAAAGACAGAGTGGAAAATCATTGTGCAGGTAGGGACCGGGGCGACCAATAAGGAGATTGCAGACACTCTTAAGCTGTCGGACGGAACCGTGAGGAACTACTTAAGCACCATTCTGAACAAGCTGGATCTCAGAGACCGGACCCAGCTGGCCATCTGGGCCGTACAAACCAACGCAGCAAAACACACCTTGACGGACGAAGTCCGCCCATCCCGGAGGGATATGAATTAATGGGGTACCCGCAGGGTATACCTTGACGGCGTTATTTTTTAAAGGATTGAGAAAAAGATGCGGAAAATAAAGGCTTCTGGAAAAGTATGGGCTGTTTTGGCGGCTTTCCTGTGTATTATATTGCTGCTTTTGGCTCACCGTGGAAAAAAGAAAGAGATTATTCTGGAATTCGGCATGTTTACGGGGAGCAACTGGGACGTGGCAACCGCAAACAGCTTCGTGATCATTGACAAAGCCATTGCCCGTTTCGAGGAGGAACATCCCGGTGTTCATATTCACTATTACAGCGGTGTCCTGAAGGAAGACTATTCGGAGTGGTTTTCCCGTAAACTTCTGGTAGACAGGGAACCGGATGTATTCATGGTACTGGGGACAGATTTCAACCAGTTTTCCTCCCTGGGCGTGATGAAGAATCTGAATGAACTGATGGAACGGGATGCATCCTTTGATCCGGAGAAATATTTTTCAAGTGCTTTCTGTACAGGGCAGTACGGGGGCATTCAGTATGCGCTTCCCTACGAGACGGTGCCTACCCTTATGTTTGTAAATAAGACACTCCTCACAAAAGAAGGCATCTCTATGCCGGATCAGGACTGGACCTGGGAGGATCTGATTGAGATTTGCGAGAGAGTGACGAAGGATACCGACGGGGACGGCGTTCCGGATCAGTTCGGAATCTTCAATTATGACTGGATGGATGCCGTCTGCTCCAATGGAGGCGAGATCTTTGACTCGGACGGAACGCAGGGGTATTTTACCGATGAGCGCCTGGTGGAATCGGTGAAATATATCCGTCAGCTGAACGAGCTGAACCAGGGGCAGAAGGTGGTGCAGGAGGATTTTAACAACGGCAATGTGGCGTTTATGCCATTGACCTTTGCGGAGTACCGGACCTACAAGACCTATCCCTACAAAATCAAACGGTATGCCAACTTTCAATGGGACTGTATCACCATGCCTGCAGGAACCCAGGGAGATAATCTTTCCCAGGTGGAGACGCTGCTTATGGGCATCAGCGCAAACACAAAGGAGGAGATGCTGGCCTGGGAATTTCTGAAGCTTCTGACTTATGATGAGGAGCTGCAGACAGAGATTTTCCGCTATTCCCAGGGGGCTTCCGTGCTGAAGGCTGTCACCCAGTCCAGTGAAATGGAAAGTATTGTGCAGGAGGATATGGAGGAGGGCGACACAGTAATCAGCGGGAAACTTCTGGGACGGGTTATTGAGGAGGGACACATTGAACCCCAGTTCAAGAGATATGAACAGGCCCTGGCGCTGGCTGACAGCGAGATCAGCAATATCCTGGAAAATGACAAAACGGTAGACAGCAGTCTGAAAATTCTTCAGAGAACGATTAATAATTATCTGAGACAGTAAATTCTGTCTGAAGGGGCTGGAAATAAGGCTGCAGACTTTTCTGACATCCGGTGTACGGCTGTCTGCAGCCTTATTTCCAGCCCCTCTTTTTTGCCTTTAAAAAAATTGTAAAAATATTTACGTAAAATTCGCGCAAATTAATGGAGAATTTCTTGTCAAACCCCGACAAAATCTGCTATAATCAAGAATACGATTCTATTATTTCATAATAGGGGAATAGTCGATATTTTACAAAGCGGAACATTGCGGAAAGGAAAGGATCTGAATGAAGAAGTGGGACAAGAACATTCAGCATGACATTAAAGAGGGAATTCTTCAAGGTCAGGGAGTCCGGAAGCTGGGAGAGGATACCTGCTTTACAGCTGCAGTACCGGATAAAAAAGCCTGCAGTTTATTGCTTTACAGAAAAGGAAGGAAGGAACCGGAGGCCGTGATCCCGATGGAGGGATCCGGGCAGTACGGAGATTTGCGCTCTCTGCTGGTAAAGGGTCTGCCGGCAGATAGATATGAATACAATTATGAGATTGACGGGCAGGTGGTCACAGACCCCTACGCCTGCCGGATAGCGGGAAGAGAGAGTTTTGGAAAGCCTGTGAAGGAGGAGCTTAAGGGAAGAATCTGTTCCGGCACCTTTGAATGGGAGGGGGACAGGCCCCTCCGCCTGCCCTACGAGGAGGTGGTGGCTTATGCGGCCCATGTACGCGGCTTTACGAAGCACAGTACCTCCAGGGTGAAGGCAAAGGGCACATTTGCAGGAATTAAAGAAAAGATTCCTTATCTCAAGGAGCTTGGAATCAATCAGCTTGAGCTGATGCCTGTATATGAATTCTCGGAACTTTCCTCTATGGATGATCCAAAGCTGAAGAAATATGCACCTATGGACGGAGGAGAGCCGAGGATCAATTACTGGGGATATTCCCCGAAGGCGTTCTATTTCGCCCCCAAAGCCTCCTATGCGGCCTCGGATAATCCGGTGCAGGAATTAAAGGAGCTTATCAGAGAACTTCACCGCAGCGGGATAGAGATTGTCCTGGAGTTCTATTTCCCGAAGGGAACAAAGGCATCTCTTGTGCTGAGCTGTATCCGGTACTGGGTGGTGGAATATCACATTGACGGCGTACATATCAATCGGGACGGCGCGCCCGTGGAGGCCCTGGCCCAGGATCCGCTCTTAAGCCATACCAAGATTTTCAGTGAAAGCTTTGCTTTGGATGAGATTTATGAGGAAAAGACAGTGCCGGCCTTTCGGAATCTGGCAGAGTACAATGACGGTTTTATGCTGGATGCAAGGCGTTTCTTAAAGGGGGACGAGGGACAGCTTACGTCATTTACCTGGCGTGCAAGGCGCAGCCCCGCACGGCATGGAGTTATCAATTACATGGCAAACCACAATGGATTTACCCTGACGGATCTGGTCTCCTATGATGAGAAGCACAATGAGGCCAACGGGGAAGCCAACAGGGACGGCTCCGATGTCAATTATAGCTGGAACTGCGGAGAAGAGGGACCCAGCCGGAAAAAGCGGCTTTTAAAGCTTCGGGGACGGCAGCTTCGCAATGCGTTTGCCATTCTTTTGTTAAGCCAGGGAACACCTCTTATCTATGCAGGCGACGAGAGGGGCAACTCTCAGTCCGGCAACAACAATGCATGGTGCCAGGACAACGAGATCTCATGGATTCCCTGGAAAACGGGAAAGGCGGAGACATCTCTTTTTAAATACGTAAAAGGTCTTATCGCTTTTCGTAAGGCCCATCCTGTATTCCGCCAGAGCCGGGAGCTTCAGATGACGGACTATCTTTCCTGCGGCTATCCGGATGTGTCCTACCATGGAAAACAGGCCTGGTTCGGAGATTTTGAGAATTACAGCAGAAGCGTGGGAATTCTGTATGCAGGCGATTATGTGGGAGCCGAAGCGGAGGATGAGAAGGACGATTTCTTCTATGTGGCATATAATATGCATTGGATGCCCCACGAATTTGCCCTGCCTGCCCTGCAGGGAGACCGCCGGTGGCGGATTGCCCTGGATACGGGCCGGGAAGGGGCGGAAGGCATTTTCCCGGAGGGACAGGAAGAGATTTTAGAGGAGCAGCGGCAGGTTACGGTGCCGGAGCGCACGATCCTGGTGCTGATAGGAAAATAGAAAATGAACGTTTGGAAGCATTTTTGCACCATCACCCGTCACAGGCTGCTGGTTATGAAATACTGTTTTAAGATCGGTCTTTACTGGCAGGGGCTGACCCATGACCTATCAAAATATTCTCCTGCGGAATTTCTGCCCGGATGCAGATATTATCAGGGATACCGCAGTCCCAACAACGCGGAGAGGGAGAGCAGGGGTTATTCTTCTGCCTGGCTGCACCACAAAGGACGGAATAAGCATCATTATGAATACTGGATTGATTACAGCTTAAAGACAGGGAGAGAGCTGGCGGGCATGAAGATGCCGCCGAAGTATGTGGCGGAGATGATGATGGATCGGATTGCAGCCTCCCGGATCTACAAGGGAGACGCCTATGACCAGCATCAGCCTCTGGCTTACTATGAGCAGGGAAAGGAAGCCTATGTGATACACGAGGAGACAAAAGCTCTTTTGGAGTACCTGCTCCGTATGCTGTCAGGACAGGGGGAGGAAAAAACCCTCGCTTATATCCGCCGTAATCTGGTAAGAAAAAAAGAATATCCCGATTTTAAGAAAAAAAGAGGGAATTGACCGCGGACGCAGAATAAATATAATAGAGGCAGTTTTTGGGCAGGGGGAATTGTTCCCTCGGAAAGGAGCAGCCTATGACGATTCGTGAGAGTACGGAACTGTGGGAGCAGGAGTATCTGAGTCCTTATGCGGCTTTCAGCAGGGATTCCAGGGGCAGGGACATACCGGAGCCTCCCTGTGATATCCGGCCGGTATACCAAAGGGATCGGGATCGGATTCTCCACTGCAAGTCTTTTCGCCGTCTGAAGCACAAGACCCAGGTTTTTCTGACTCCCAGAGGGGATCATTACCGGACGCGGCTTACCCACACCCTGGAGGTTGCCCAGACAGCCAGGACGGCTGCCAAGGCGCTGCGCCTGAATGAGGACTTGACGGAAGCCATTGCGTTAGGCCATGATCTGGGCCATACGCCGTTTGGACATGCCGGGGAGAGGGCGCTTAACAGCCTGTGTTCCAGGGGCTTTGCCCACTATGAGCAGAGTGTCCGGGTGGTGGAACGTCTGGAAAAGCAGGGACAGGGGCTCAATCTGACCTGGGAGGTAAGGGACGGCATCCGCAACCACAGAACCAATGGCAGCCCCTGCACCCTGGAGGGGCAGATTGTGCGCTTTGCAGATAAGATTGCCTATATTAATCACGATATAGACGATGCCATCCGGGCCGGAATTCTCAGGGAGAGTGATATCCCGAAGGAATACAGGCAGATTCTGGGAAATTCCACCAGAGAACGGCTGAATACTCTGATCCACGATATTGTGAGGCAGAACGCGGACTGGCTTAGGGAGGAGCCTTCGGGAAAGAAGGCCGAAGGCCGGAAGCTCTGCATGTCAAAGGAGGTCGGAGGAGCCATGCAGGATCTGAGGAGTTTTATGTTTAAGAACCTGTATACGAATCCCAAAGCCAAGAGTGAGGAGGTTAAGGCCCAGGAGCTCCTGGAGGCATTGTTTTCATACTATATGGAGCATCCGGAGGAGATGTCGGAGGAATTTCTGGACATGCTTTTTAAAGAGCATGAGGAAAAGGAAATTGTGGTCTGTGATTACATATCCGGCATGACGGATCAGTATGCGATATATAAGTTTAACGAATATTTTATTCCCAAGGCATGGAGTATCTAGGGAGCAGAGCCGGATACCGTCTGCTCCTGATTGGAATGGGTGATTACGAATGTATTATTCGGAGGATCTGATTGAGGAAATACGTTTAAAAAATGATATTGTGGATGTCATATCCGGCTATGTGCGCCTGCGGAAACAGGGGAGCAGATATTTCGGTCTCTGCCCGTTTCACAGTGAAAAGTCGCCTTCCTTTTCCGTGACGCCGGACAGGCAGATGTATTACTGCTTCGGCTGCCATGCGGGGGGAACGGTGTTCAATTTTCTGATGGAATACGAGAATTATACCTTTCCGGAGGCAGTAAAGCATCTGGCGGACCGCTGCGGCGTGGATTTGCCGGAGGCGGAGTATTCCGAGGAAGCAAGGCGGCAGGCGGATGTAAAGAGCAGGCTTCTGGAGATTCATAAAAAGGCGGCCAGATTTTATTATTATCAGCTGAAACAGGAGAGCGGAAGAGATGCCTATGAATACCTTAAGGGCAGAGCCCTCACCGATGACACCATACGACGGTTCGGACTGGGGTATTCCGGCAGGTACAACGGCCTGCTCTACAAATATTTAAAGCAGGAGGGCTATTCGGACGGGCTCCTTAAGGATTCCGGCCTTATCACCATGGATGAGAGGCGGGGAGCCTTCGACAAGTTCTGGAACCGGGTGATGTTCCCCATTATGGACGGCAATAACCGGGTGATTGGTTTTGGAGGCCGGGTTATGGGGGATGCTAAGCCCAAGTACCTGAATTCGCCGGAGACGAAGATTTTTGATAAGAGCCGGAATCTTTACGGGCTTAATCTTGCCAGAAGCGCCAGAAAGTCCAATATGATTATCTGTGAGGGCTATATGGATGTGATTGCCCTTCACCAGGCCGGCTTTAACCAGGCGGTGGCGTCCCTGGGGACGGCACTTACCTCACAGCAGTCCCTCCTTTTGAAGCGGTTTACCCAGGAGGTGCTTCTGACTTACGACAGCGACGAGGCGGGCACCAAGGCGGCTCTCCGCGCCATTCCCATCCTGAAAGAGGCCGGCCTTTCCGTAAGGGTGATCAATATGAAGCCCTACAAGGATCCGGATGAGTTTATCAAGGCTCTGGGAACGGAAGCCTTTCAGCAGCGGATTGAGGAGGCGGAAAGCAGCTTTCTCTTTGAGATAGAGGTTCTGGAGCGCAGCTTTAATCTTAAAGATCCGGCAGGCAAGACGGCATTTTTTGATCAGATGTCGAGAAAGCTTCTGGACTTTTCGGACGAGCTGGAGCGGAATAATTACATAGAAACCCTCTCTGAGCAGTATCACATCGGATATGAGACGCTGCGGAAAAAAGTAAATCAGATGGGGCTTGCCCTGGGAGGCGTAAAGCAGGCAGAGAGGCCCAGGAATGTGTCCTCCCGCAAAAAAGAACAGGAGGACGGAAGCGATACCTCTCAGAAGCTCCTGCTTACCTGGATGATCTCAGATCCCGTGTATTTCAGGGAAATCCGCCGCTATGTGGAGCCGGAGGACTTTACGGTTCCGCTTTACAGCCGGATTGCGGGTATGCTTTATGAGCAGCAGGAGAGGGGAGAGCTGAACCCGGCCCGGATTGTGGGGACTTTTGAAGATCCGGAGGAACAGCGCCGGGCGGCGGCCGTATTTAATGCGGAGCTTAAGACAGACACACGGGAAGAACTGGAGAAGGCTCTGAAGGAGTCGATTTACAAAGTTTTAAAAAATGCCTTGGATAAGAAGGCTAAGGAACTGGATCCTGCGGATATGACCGGCATGCAGCAGGTGGTAAGCCGCAGGCGTCAATTGGAGAAACTGCATATTTCTTTGGATTAAGGATAAAATACTAACAAGTTATGGAAGGATGGAACAGCATGGAAGAAAACAGGGTAAAGTTTGAGGAGAAGTTAAAAGAGCTTCTGGCTATGGCAAAGAAAAAGAAGAATATCCTGGAATATCAGGAGATCAGCGACTTTTTCCATGACATGGAACTGGATGCGGAGCATTTCGAAAAAATTCTGGAATACCTGGAAGCCCATAATATTGACGTGCTCCGGATTACCAGTGACGACGATGACGATGAGATCATCCTCACGGACGAGGATGAAGTCGATGTTGAGCAGATCGATCTTTCCGTACCGGACGGTGTCAGTATTGAGGATCCTGTGCGCATGTATCTGAAGGAAATAGGAAAGGTTCCTCTCCTTAGTGCGGAGGAGGAAATTGAGCTGGCGAAGCGGATGGAGCTGGGCGATGAAGATGCCAAGAAACGTCTTGCCGAAGCGAACTTACGTCTTGTGGTCAGCATTGCCAAGCGCTATGTGGGGAGGGGCATGCTCTTTCTGGATCTTATCCAGGAAGGAAATCTGGGCCTTATTAAGGCGGTGGAGAAGTTTGACTACCGCAAGGGCTATAAGTTCAGCACCTATGCCACCTGGTGGATCCGCCAGGCTATTACAAGGGCCATTGCGGATCAGGCCAGAACCATCCGGATTCCCGTGCATATGGTGGAGACGATTAACAAATTGATCCGTGTGTCCCGTCAGCTTCTGCAGGAGCTGGGCAGGGAGCCGTCTCCGGAAGAGATTGCGGAGGAGATGAAGCTTCCCGTAGAGCGTGTCCGTGAGATTTTAAAGATTTCCCAGGAACCCGTATCCCTGGAAACACCCATCGGAGAGGAGGAGGACAGCCATCTGGGTGACTTTATACAGGATGATAATGTGCCGGTGCCCTCTGATGCCGCGGCATTTACGCTTTTAAAGGAGCAGCTTGTGGAAGTCTTAAGTACCCTGACGGATCGGGAGCAGAAAGTACTGCGCCTGCGCTTTGGCCTGGATGACGGACGCGCCCGTACTCTGGAGGAAGTGGGAAAAGAGTTCCAGGTGACCCGTGAGCGTATCCGTCAGATTGAAGCAAAGGCTCTTCGGAAGCTCCGTCACCCGAGCCGCAGCAGAAAGCTGAAGGATTACCTGGATTAAGATTATGAAGCTGTCAAAAAGACTGGAACGGTTATCAGGAATGGTGACGCCCGGAAACCGCCTGGCGGATGTGGGAACAGATCATGGATATGTTCCCATTTGTCTTTACGAAGAAAACAGGATTCCTTCGGCCATTGCCATGGATTTTCACAAGGGGCCGCTGGAGAGGGCTAAGAACCATATTAAGGAGGCAGGGCTTGAGCGGTACATAGAAACAAGGCACTCGGACGGCCTTGCGGCACTTAAGGAGGGGGAAGCCGATACGGTTCTCATTGCCGGAATGGGAGGCGCTCTGATGCAGCGCATTCTGGAAGAAGGAAGGACAGTGCTTTTCAGTGTGAAAGAGCTGATTCTGCAGCCCCAGTCGGAGATTGCAGGCATCCGGCAGCAGCTTGAGGCTTTACAGTGGCGGATTATCTGTGAGGATACGGTGTGTGAGGACGGAAAGTATTATTTTATGATGAAAGCGGTCCACGGGAGGGAAGCGCGCTATACGACGGCTGAGTACCGATGCGGGCGGATGAAGTATCAGCATTCGCTTTCTGTCCTGGAAGAGTATCTGAGGAGGCAGATGTGCATGCAGCAGGAGATTCTGTCAGGCCTTCCCAGAGAAGGAAGCGTGCGCAGCCTGGCACGGGCAGAGTTTATCCAAAAGGATATCCGGATTCTTAAGCAGGCTTTGGACGGCTGTATGCGGGAACAGACAGAACGGAAAAAGGCCGGGATGCGTCCCGAAGAGGAGAGGAGGAGAGAGCCGGATGGTAAGATGCCGGGATTTGATTGAGAAGATAGAGGAGCGGTATCCCAGAATATATGCCTGTGACTGGGATAACGTGGGGCTCCTGGCGGGAGACCGGGAGCAGGAGATTCGAAGCGTATACATTGCCCTGGATGCCGTGGATAAAGTGATTGACGGGGCTTTAAAGGCAGGGGCGGATTTGCTCCTGACCCATCATCCCATGATTTTCGGAAGCATCAAATCGGTCACCACGGATGATTATGTCGGGCAGCGTCTGATTCGTCTGATTCGGGGAAATGTGTCTTATTATGCCATGCACACTAATTACGATGTGATGGGGATGGCTGCTCTTGCAGCCTCCTGTCTGGATCTTAAGGATACCTTTGTGCTGGAGGAGGTATTCGGCGGGGAGGGAATCGGAAGAGTGGGACTTTTAAGCGATTCTATGACCCTCAGGGAATGTGCAGAGCTTGTGAAGGAACGCTTTCATCTGCCGAATGTGAAGATTTTCGGGGATTTGAATAAGACGGTAAGGACAGCCGCCCTGTCGCCGGGGGCCGGAAAGAGCATGGCAGAGCCGGCTCTTCTGGCAGGAGCGGATGTACTGATTACGGGAGATATCGATCATCATACGGGAATTGACATGGAGGACTGCGGCATGGCGATCATTGATGCCGGGCATTATGGGATTGAGCATATCTTTATTGCGGATCTGAAGGACTTTGTGGAGCGGCATTTCCCGGAGCTTACCGTTTACACGGAGGCTGTCCGGCAGCCGTTCACAGTGATTTAGGCTAACGTGTACTGGGAGATATTACGGAACTGGAATCAGTAATATCCTGCCAGCGCACAGAAGGATTTACGGGCACATGCTACTGTGACCGGAAATTCTTCTGGATCCGGGTGTGCTGAAAGGATATTACGGAACTGGAATAGGAGGATGAGGTATGGATTACAAGGTAACGATTGACGGAAAGGTTTATGAGTATCCGGAAGGAACCGCTTATCAGACCATTGCAGAAGACTTCCGGAAGGATTATGCCTGCGATATTGTTCTGGTGTCTGTGAATCACAAGCTGCAGGAGCTTTCCAAAAAGCTGTCTTCAGACTGTGAACTGCGTTTTCTGACTACAGCCACCTTTATCGGTCAGCAGACCTACCGCCGCAGCATGACGCTGCTTTTAATGAAGGCTGTCTATAAGGTGGTAGGCCATGACAGGATACACCGTGCTCAGGTTCAGTACTCTTTAAGCAATGGTTATTACTGTACTTTGGAGGGAGATCTGCTTCTGAATGAGGAACTTCTGGAGAAGATTAAAGCAAAAATGCTGGAACTGGTGGAACGGAAAATGCCCATTGAAAAGCGGAATGTCAATACGGACGAGGCTCTTGCCATTTTCCATACCCATAAGATGTATGACAAGGAAAAGCTGTTCCGCTACCGCAGGGCTTCCCGGGTGAATATCTATAAGCTGGGGAATTTTGAGGATTACTATTATGGATACATGGTGCCGGACACCGGCTGCCTGAAATATTTTGACCTTTACCTCTATGATGAGGGATTTGTGATTCAGTTTCCCTTACAGAAGCAGCCGGATACCGTGCCGCCCTTTAAGCCGCAGCATAAAGTGTTCCAGGTGATGAAGGAGTCGGTTTCCTGGGGAGATATGCTTGAAGTGTCTACAGTGGGCGATCTGAACGACTGCATTTCCAGGGGAGGCATGCAGGATCTCGTGATGGCACAGGAGGCTCTGCAGGAGCGTAAGATTGCGGAGATTGCCCGGATCATTGCGGAGGATAAGAGCCGGAAGTTTATTATGATTGCAGGTCCTTCATCGTCTGGAAAGACCACCTTTTCCCACCGCCTGTCCATTCAGCTTAAGGCGGCAGGTCTTAAGCCCCATCCTATTGCCGTGGATAATTACTTCGTGGAGCGGGAATTGACGCCTAAGGATGAGGACGGCAATTACAATTTTGAGTGTCTGGAAGCCGTGGACGTGGCTCTCTTTAATCAGCAGATGAGTGAGCTTTTGTCCGGGAAGACTGTGGAGATTCCGCGTTTCAACTTTAAGATTGGGAAGAAAGAGTACCATGGAGACTATATGGCTCTGGGGGATGATGATATTCTGGTGCTGGAAGGAATTCACTGTCTCAATGACAAGCTTTCCTACAGCCTGCCAAGGGAGAGTAAGTTTAAGATTTATATCAGCGCTCTGACCCAGTTGAACGTTGACGAGCACAACCGGATTCCCAGTACGGACGGCCGTCTGATCCGCCGGATGGTGAGAGATTCCCGTACCAGAGGATCGGGAGCGGCCCGGACGATCAGCATGTGGCCTTCCGTGCGCCGGGGAGAGGATGAAAATATTTTCCCCTATCAGGAGGAGGCAGATGCCATGTTCAACTCCGCTCTGATCTATGAACTGGCAGTGCTGAAGCAATATGCGGAGCCCCTGCTTTTTGGAATCGGCAGGGAGGAGCCGGAGTATCTGGAGGCAAAGAGACTGCTTAAATTCCTGGATTATTTTCTTGGCGTGGACAGTTCCTTTATTCCGGATAATTCTCTGGTGCGGGAATTTATCGGGGGCGGCTGCTTCCGGGTTTAAAAATATTACGGATGTGCTGAAAGGATATTACGGAACTGGAATCAGTAATATCCGGCCAGCGCACAGAAGGATTTACGGGCACACGTTACTGTGACCGGAAATTCTTCTGTATCCGGGTGTGCTGAAAGGATATTACGGAACTGGAATAGGAGACTAAGATGAAAACACAGCTGACAAGGGAGCAGGCGCTGTCTCTGCTCAAAAAATACAATAAGGAACCCTTTCACATTCTTCACGGACTGACTGTGGAGGGGGTTATGCGCTGGTATGCAAAGGAACTCGGTTATGGAGAGGAAGAGGATTTCTGGGGGATTGCCGGGCTGCTTCACGATATTGATTTTGAGGAGTATCCGGAAGAGCACTGCCAGAAGGCTCCGGAGCTTTTACGGGAGGGCGGCGCAGAGGAGGAGCTGATCCATGCGGTATGCAGTCACGGATACGGCCTTGTGACCGATGTGAAGCCGGAGCATGAGATGGAGAAAGTGCTTTTTGCTGCGGACGAGCTGACCGGTCTTATCGGAGCAGCTGCCCGGATGCGGCCGTCCAAAAGCGTGGCGGATATGGAAGTTTCCAGTCTGAAAAAGAAATTCAAGGACAAGCGCTTTGCGGCCGGCTGTTCCCGGGACGTGATACGCGACGGAGCAGAGGCTCTGGGCTGGGAGCTTGAGAAGCTGTTCTCCATGACCATTGATGCCATGCGTTCCTGTGAGGCGCAGGTAGCCGGTGAGATGGAGACTGTTATGTGCTTCCGGAATTGATATCTTTGGAGGCTGGCTTTTTTTCGTCAATCTATACAAAAATATGTCGCTAAATTTGTCAAGAACTCATAATTGACAGATTCCCTGCAACTATGTAATATAATATCAGAAGCTGTGAATACGCATTCACAGACAATAGAGGGTTCGGCAGCAGCCAATGCGATTATGCAGAGTGCTTCGAAAACCCATGCCGGGAGGCTCCTATGATTACAATGACCGAAATCGCAAAACTGACAGGTGTTTCACAGCCGACGGTTTCCCGTGTTCTGAATGGAAATCAGGCCGTGAATCCAGAGATAAGGGAGCGTGTGCTCTCCTGCGTCAAGGAGCATGGTTATCAGCCCAATGTCATGGCCCAAAGCCTGGCGGGAAGCAAAACTCATCTGATCGGCGTGATTTTGACAGATATTTCCAATGCCTTTTTTGCAGATCTGGTAAAATACATTGAGCAGGAGGCGGGCAGAAGCGGCTATCGCCTGATTCTTTTCAATACCAATTATGATCCGGAGCAGGAGCAGAAATGCCTGGAAGTGGTACAGCGCTACCGGGTGGACGGTCTGATTGTGGTTCCCGCGCAGGAGGAAACATCCGGGTGGAAGGCACTGATCCGCAGTATTCACATACCTGTTGTAGTGATCACCAGGTATGCAAAAGGACTGGACTGCGTCTACACGGATCATCGGGAGGCGGGTTTCCGGGTAGGATGCCATCTGCAGGAACAGGGCTGCGAGAGCTATATTTTTTTCGGAAATAAAGCAGATAAAAAGTATGAGGGCTTTGCTGAATTCCTGGAAGGGCTGGATCCCGTTTTTAGAAACCGCTTTACGAATATCATTACAAAAGATTCCACTGCCATTGAAAAGGAACTGGAGACGCATCTGAAGAAATATCCGGGAAGAACAGGAATTTTTGCCTATAACGACAGAAGAGCGTTACAGTTTCTCGGGATTCTCCAGAAGATGGGGGTTGAGGTTCCCGGCCGTGCGGCTCTGGTAGGCTTTGACAATACCTATATGTGTGAATATCTCTACCCGACCCTTTCCAGTGTGTCGCAGCCAAATGAGGCCATGGCAGTGAAGGCCTTTAAACTGCTTCTTCATAAGATTGAGCAGCCGGAGGATTCCCATGTGGAGGACTGGCCTATGGAAGCAGAGCTGATCCCCAGAGAAAGCTCCCTGATATACAGATAAGGGATTGAAAGCAGGGAGAAAGCCCGATTTGGAAAAAAGGACATGTAGCAAATGTCCTTTTTATACCGCCTTTGTGAATGCGCATTCACAAAAGGGCGGTTAAACGGCAAGTATGCGCCGGAACGGCTTTGCCATTTCGTGTTACTGCGCAGCGATTTTGAACGGAGGTAAGAAGTTTTATGAATGCACTGCATCAGATATGGGAGCAGCTTATAGAGGAGAGACTGAAACGTTTTCAGGAAGAACGATGGCGTCCGAAGCTTCACATTGCACCGCCTGCCGGGTGGCTTAACGATCCCAACGGCCTTTGCCAGTACAGGGGCGTTTACCATGCTTTTTATCAGTTCTGCCCTTTTAGCGCGGAGGGAGGGCTGAAGTTCTGGGGGCACTGCACCAGCAGGGATCTGCTTCACTGGACTTTTGAGGGGGTTCCTCTGATGCCGGATCAGCCGGAGGACTGCCATGGAGCTTATTCCGGTTCCGCACTTGTTGAGAATGAAAAAATGTACCTGTACTATACGGGAAATGTGAAGGAAACAGGAGAACATGATTTCATCCATACAGGCAGAAGAGCCTGTACCATGCTTGCCGTAAGCAAAGACGGGAAGAGCCTGGAGACAAAAGAGGTTCTGATGAACCATGAAGATTACCCTTCTGATCTGACGCGCCATGTGCGGGATCCCAAGGTGTGGAAAAAGAAGGATACTTATTACATGGTCCAGGGCGCCAGAACAATGTCGGACAGAGGCGTGGTGCTGCTCTTCTCCTCCGGGGACAAACGGCACTGGAGGTTTCTCGGCCGCTTTGAGACAGAAGAAGACTTCGGCTATATGTGGGAATGCCCGGATCTCTATGAACTGGACGGACAGACAGTTCTGAGCATTTCTCCCCAGGGCGTGAAAGCAGACGGGCTGAAATATGCCAATCTGTATCAGAGCGTCACCTGCTTTCTGGAAGGAGATTTCTGCATGGGAGCACGGGTAAAGGAGTTTCGGGAGCTGGACGGCGGCTTTGACTTCTATGCGCCCCAGACCTTCCTTTCCGATGACGGGCGGAGAATTCAGATTGCATGGATGGGGCTGCCGGATGTGCAGGAATTCTACACCAATCCCACTGTGGAGGACGGCTGGCAGCATATGATGACCATTCCCAGAGAGCTGTCCGTCAAAAACGGTGTGCTCTGCCAGAATCCCGTCAGGGAGCTGGCCTGCTGGTGGAACCGTTCCCGTTCCTTTGAAGGAGATTTTGAGGGAGAGACAGAGTCCTGCTGTGAATTTGAACTGCACACCGAAGGCGGAAGCCTGGAGGTGCTCCTGGCAGGAGGACTGAAGCTTCGGTATCACGCAGAAGAAAAAATATTTTGGATGGAATTTACGGATTTAGTACTTGGGGCAGGCAGAACCGCACGGGGCCGGGAAGTACAGGAGCTGAAAAGCCTTCGGATCCTGATAGACGTGTCCGGCGTGGAGGTGTTTCTGAATGGCGGGGAAGATGTATTTACCACTCGTTTTTATCCGGAGGAGAATGCATATACCATTCAGATAAAAGCGCCGGACTGCCGCGGAACATATTATTTTCATTCCCTGTAAAAGTTAAAAACTCCGCAGCAGGCTGACAAGGCATCAAGCCTGCTGCGCAGGAGTCAATAACCCCGCCGCAAGCAGCGGAGTATGAAATTTGATACGCCCCAAGGGGCGGGGTATTGACCCTCGCGGCATTCGCCAAATGTCTGCTTCGCAGCCGCTTGGCTCATTGCTCGCGGGAATAAAAAACGGCCAAGGGCCTGAAAAAGAGAGGAGAACGTTATGGACTACAGGAAAACAGCGGAAGAGATCTACGAAAAAGTCGGGAAAAAGGAAAATCTGATTTCCGCAGCTCACTGTGCAACCCGCCTTCGCCTGGTACTGGCAGACAATGCCAGGTGCGATGCAAAGGCAGTGGAGGAGATCGACGGCGTAAAGGGAGTATTCAGCGCTTCGGGCCAGCTTCAAATCATCCTGGGGACGGGAACCGTCAATAAGGTATACGATGAATTTCTGGCCGTTTCCGGACTGGCTGCGGCCAGCAAGGAGGATGCCAAGGCGGCAGCGGCAGCCAGGCAGCCCATTTACAAGCGGGCCATCAAGACACTGGGTGATATTTTCGTTCCCATTATCCCGGCCATCGTGGCAAGCGGATTTTTGATGGGAATTATGGAAGCCTTGAACTTTATGGTAAATAACGGATTCCTGAACATCAACACTTCCGGTTCCATCTTCGTATTTGCCAATCTCTTTGCCAATACGGCCTATGTGTTCCTGCCGATTCTGATCGCCTACAGCGCGGCGAAGGTGTTCGGGGGCAACCCTTATCTGGGGGCGGTTATCGGTATGCTGATGATTCATCCGGATCTTCAAAATGCCTGGACGGTGGCAAGCGAGGGCGTGCTCCGGACTCAGAAGGTATGGTTCGGGCTCTATGAGGTGGATATGGTAGGCTACCAGGGACACGTCATTCCGGTGATTATTGCAGTCTTTGTGATGTGTATGATTGAGAAGAAGCTGCATAAAATCGTTCCTGCCATGTTTGACCTGTTTGTAACGCCTCTGGTCAGCGTATTTGTAACAGGCTATCTTACCTACTCCGTCATCGGGCCGGTGTTTGTGGCCATTGAGAACGGAATCATCGGAGGCGTGCAGCAGCTGATTGCGCTGCCTATGGGAATCGGGAGCTTCTTAATGGGCGGTCTGTATTCCGCGACGGTTGTAGCCGGCGTTCACCATATGTATACGGTGATTGATGTGGGGCAGCTCGGCCTTTACGGTATGACTTACTGGCTGCCCCTGGCGTCTGCAGCCAACATAGCCCAGGGTGCGGCGACGCTGGCGGTTGCTTTAAAAACGAAAAACCAGAGAACGAAGTCTATGGCAGTACCTTCCGCTATGTCCTGTTTTATGGGAATTACGGAGCCGGCAATCTTTGGTGTGAACCTGCGTTTCTTTAAGCCGTTTATCTGCGGCGCTGTGGGCGGTGCCTGTGGGGCCCTGTATGCTTCTGTCGTGGGGCTTGGGGCAACGGGAACGGGCGTGACGGGAATTTTCGGACTGCTGCTGTGCCTGCATGATCCGGTTAATTACATTATAATGTTCCTCATTGCGGCGGGCGTATCTTTTGCATTGACCTGGATGTTCGGATATAAAGATCCGGAGGAAGCAGCCGGGACGGAGCAGCAAAAGGAGGAGGCAGCACCTTTCGTACATATAGACACAGAGCCGAATGCAGTGTACGCACCCGTGGAGGGACGGGTAATTCCCCACACGGAGATCGCAGATGCAACCTTTGCTTCCGGGGCTCTTGGAACGGGAGTCGGAATCATTCCGTCAAAGGGAGAAGTGGCAGCGCCTTTTGACGGAGAGATTACAATGTTTTTTGATACGAAGCATGCCGTGGGCCTGGTGAGTGAGAGCGGAACGGAGATTCTGATTCATGTGGGAATCAATACGGTGGAATTGAACGGGAAGCATTTCCATGCTCTGAAAGAATCCGGTGCTAAGGTGAAGGCCGGAGAGCGTCTGCTGGAGTTTGATATGGAGGCAGTAAAAGAAGCCGGTTATGACATTACCACCGCAGTACTGGTGTCCGCACCGGAACAGGTGAAGGTTGTGAAGACCGGGGATGTGAAGGCTTTGGAGAAGATACTGGAGGTTGGAGAATAAGAGAGTAAAATCCGGGGCTGCCGCAAGATAAGGCAGCCCCGGATTTTATAAGCATCCCGCAGGAATTCTGCTGCGTGCCAATCGGGCATGAATTCAATGAGGGCTCTATTTTGTATAAGGATTCAAGGGAATCTCCAGTTTTTCCAGCTTGTCCAGCCACGAATTGTGGAAATGCTCGTTGGAATAGATCTGGTTCTTGATGGCAAGCATCCTGGCATCTGTCTGGGCGATGATATCCGCGCATTCCTTCAGTTCGGCAGAAACAGCCTCCGGATTCTCAACATCCTGCTTATACTTTAACTGGTGATCCACGCTGGCCCAGAAGTCCATGGCTATAGTACGTATCTGTACCTCTACACGCATGGTTTTTTTCTGCTCAGAGAAGAATACCGGAATCTCTACAATTAAGTGCAGGCTGCGGTAGCCGTTGGGCTTGGGATTCTGAATGTAATCCTTTTTGCGGATAAGGGTAATGTCATCCTGCTTAAGCAGCATATCCGCAATGGCATAAATATCATCAATGAAGGAACAGATCACCCGTATTCCGGCTACGTCATTCAGTTTTTCCTCCACGGCCTCTACCGTGAAGGGTGCGTCATAGCGTTTCAGTTTCTGAATAATGCTTAAAGGCCGTTTGATGCGTGAGGTAATGTGCTTGATGGGATTGCGCTTGTGGCGGATGCTCAGTTCATCGTTTAATACCTCCAGCTTGGTGCGGACTTCCCGGATGGCACAATTGTACATCATCATCAGTTCCTGGAACTGAATCGCCTGGTTTGCAAAATGGTTCGGTATCTCCGGAAGAATTTCTGTATCCGTGTAGGAGGTATGTGCTTCATGTTCCATATCATTGCTCCGATTTTCTTCAGTGTTTCTCATTATCTGCAGTTTATCCGGATGCAGGGTACGATCCTGCCTCTGTATCATCCGTCAGTGGCGCGGATTGTCCTTTACCTGGGTACAGGCTTTTAAGGCTTCCACCGTAACCTGGCTGATAAGCCTGCTGGAATAATAGCTGACCAGAGGGTCTACCGCATGCCTGTCCACAATGCGGTATTTGGCAGGAAGCCCGCTTAAAGTCAGGGCAATTGTATCCGCTATGCAGCGATCACAGGTGCAGACCTCAAACTGCTTCATAAAATAAATAATCTTATCCTCCACTACACGCTGCATTACATTCAGCATCACGTAATCCGGTTCCGGCTCGGAAGGAGGTTCCGGTGAAAGCTCTGCCGCTTCTTCCGTTTCCGGTGAAAGTTCTGCCGCTTCTTCCGTTTCCGGTGAAAGTTCTGCCGCTTCTTCTTTTGCTTCCGGTGAAAGTTCTGCCGCTTCTTCTTTTGCTTCCGGTGAAAGTTCTATCACTTCTTCTTCCGGCTCCGGCTGCAGAGGAGCAGGAGGTTCTTCCCTGTCTTCTGTCTCCTCAGCTGCAGGAGAAGACTCAGTCTCTGCTTCGGGCTCCTCTGCTGCGGGAGGAGTTTCCGTTTCTGCCTCCGGTTCTTTTTCCGCCGCAGCAAAAGCAGCCCTCTCTTCTTTTTCCAGCTCTTTCAATAAGTCATTGTGAATCTGTTCTGCTAACGGATCGGCTTCCTTTGCTCCGTTATCAATGATAGAAATGTTAGAAGGAACCTCCAGAACGGCATCCGTCTGGGTTTTGGCAGCCGCCGGTGCAGGAGGTGCCTCCTTCTTTTCTTTCTCCGGTTCTGCAGTCCCGGCTTCAGCCTCAGCCTTTGGCTGCTGTGTCTCTTTTTCCGGTTCTCCGCCCGAATCCTGCTGACCCGAGAGTAAATTCAAAACATGTGCGGTCTTATTACTTTTGCGTGCCATGGAGAACCTCCTGCTGACTGATCTTATACAATACCTCCCGGACAAATGCCTTGTAATCTAAGGAGGGTTTGGAATGCGGAGCATAGTCATAGATACTCTCTCCATGGGCCGGAGCTTCCGCAACGGTGACGCTGGGCCGGATCTGTATCTCAAAGACAGAACTGTTAATCTGGGCGGCAATATTCTCTGCCATCTCTTTCACCTCACGTGCAAGGATGGTGCGCCGGTTAAACTTTGTCAGCACAATCCCCAGGACATGAAGGTGCGGGTTCACGGACTGCTGTACCGAGCTGATGGTTTCCTTAATCTGAGCCACGCCCACAATACTGAGAATCTCCGCAACCATGGGAATAATCAGGTAATCAGCCGCCGCATAAGCGTTGACCGTCAGAATATTCAGAGCGGGCGGCGTGTCGATGATGATAAAATCATAGCGGTTCTCTATGGGCATCAGAAGCCGCTTGAGCATCAGTTCCCTTCCGGGTTCGCCGAACTCAAGTTCCGCGCTGCTTAACAGAATATTGGATGTAATAAGATCACAGTAATCCGTAGGCTGAATAGCAGCTTCAATGGGAATCTGATATTTGAATACCTCATAAATGGTCTTCGAATCTTCGATATCAAGGCCGAGACTGAATCCGAAGTTGCCCTGGGGATCCAGATCAATGCCAAGTACTTTTTTGCCCTCTCTGGTAAGTCCGGCTGCCAAAGCACTTGAAGTTGTTGCAATGATTGTAGCCAAAGTAAATTCCTCCGTTTCTCTAATTTCTCAATGCTTGTCATCCATAAAAATAAAATCAAGTATTAACTAAAGTATACTATATGCCGATAAATAAGTACAGAGTAATTTCGAAAATGTATAAAAATGAAGTGCCGGTTTTTCTTTGGACGGTTCACGGAAGACGTGCCGGAGGGAAAGCGCAAAAAAGAAAAAGGGATAAAAGGAGTGGTTAATATGGCTAACATAAGCAGCCTTAGCGGATCTACCAATAATGCCATGTCAAGCTTAAGAGGCTATGGCGGACTGGCCAGCGGACTGGACAGAGATGAACTGATCGAGGGAATGACATCGGGAACACAGACAAAGATTACCAAGCAGGAGCAGGCAAAGACAAAGCTTGAGTGGCAGCAGGAGGCTTATCGGAATATCAGTGATAAGATGATTGCTTTTGCCAATAAATATACGGCTACCATGTCCTCCAGCACCAACCTGTTCAGCGCTGCTTTCTGGGGAGCGGCCAGTACCAGTGTGCAGGGGATTAACAGTAAGTATATCAGTGTGGCGGGTGCCAATAAGACAGCGGCAGCCAATGTGACCATTATGGGCGTGAAGCGGCTGGCGCAGAATGCCAAGATGATGTCCTCGTCCGCAGTATCCGACCGGAAGCTGACAACCGGCGAGATTAATACGGAAGATATGGAAATCAGCACATTGGCAGGAAAGAATCTTCAGTTTAAGATTGGCGGAAAGTCCTACAGCGTTTCCCTGTCTTATGGAACGGGAGAGCCTTTTAAGACTGCACAGGAAGCGGCAGATGCCTTTAACGAGGCAATGAAGAAGGTAGAAGTCAGTGAGACGAGCGGTTCCGGTAAGCAGACCCTGTATGATTCCGTAGAGATAGGCGTGGATGCCGACGGAAAATTCACAGTAAATCAGAAAAACAATGCGGTTGTGCTGTCCGGCGGTACCGCTCTGGAAGCCATGGGATTTAAGGAACAGGTAGATGCCGCAAAGAAGAACGGCAGATTAGGGCTGGAGGTTGCAGGCTTAAAACAGGGAGGAACATCGGCTGCAGAAGAGGCGAAGCTGTCTGAGACCCAGACCCTGGCCCAGCGCCTTGGCGGAAAGAGCCTGTATTTTAATTACAACGGTACAAGTAAGGAGATTAAGCTTCCTTCCGCCGAAGATATTAAGAACAATATCAACGGAAAAGACGGCGGCTTAGAGTATGTAAAGAAAGAACTGCAGAAAGGCCTGGATGCCGCTTTCGGCGAGGGAAGAGTAGAAGTAGATCTTAAAGATAATAAGCTTACCTTTAAAACTACTGTGCCGAATGAGAAAAATGACGACGGTACTTCCAAGGAAGATAAAACCTCCACTCTCAGCATTTCGGACGGCAGTACTTCCGTTATGTCCTCCTATGGCGGACTGGGAATTACGGCGGGAGAGTCCAACCGCTTGAATTTGAATGCCGGCATTAAGGATTCCGGCTTAAACGGCGCTGGCAGTATGGATCCCGACAAGACCTACAAGCTGAAAATCAATAACAAGGAGTTTGAGTTTACGGCAAAAGATTCCATTAAATCCATTATGGATAAGATCAATAAGTCTGATGCGGGCGTAAAGATATCTTATATGTCTACAGCTGATAAGTTTGTTATGGAATCCACAGTCGGAGGAGCCTCCGGTTCCATCAAGATAGAGCCCGGTGATCCGGATGCCGACGGAGCGGCTCTTCTGTTCGGCGCACAGGATCCCGCAGAAGGTGACAAGGGTTATACCATTGCAGACGGCCAGGATGCCATCGTTGCCGTGAAGTATGCGGGTTCTGACGAAGTGGTTGAACTGACCAGGGGAAGCAACAGCTTCTCCATTGACGGCCTAAATATCACTGCCAAAGGAACATTCGGTTACGGGAAAGACGGTAAGGTAAGCACAGATCCCGAGGATGCCGTAACCTTTGAGACGAATGTGAGCTCCGAGAAGATGGTAAGCGCCATCTCCGATATGGTAAAGGAATACAATGAGATTCTGGAGCTGGTGAACTCCCACGTGAGCACCCGTCCGGATAATGATTACTTCCCTCTGACCGATGAGCAGAAGAAGGAGATGAGCGAGAGCGAGATTAAGCTCTGGGAGGAAAAGGCGAAATCAGGAATTCTCTTCGGTTCCAGCGAGCTGCGCAGCCTGGCTGACGATCTGCGGTGGGCGATTCTTCCCAAGGATCAGCAGGCTATGGAGGCTATGGGAATCTCCGTATCCAGCAGCTGGCAGGACAATGGCAAGCTTTCCTTCGACGAGACAAAGTTCAAGGCGGCTCTGGAGCAGGATCCCGATGCGGTACAGGAGGCATTTACCAGATCCGACGGCATTGCATCAAATCTTAAAAATACCATGGATAAGTATGTAAAGACCATGGGAGCCACGAAGGGTATTCTTATTGAGAAGGCCGGCTCCACACATGCGCCGACCAGTATGCTGAGCAACTCTCTGAAGAGTGAGATTGATGATGTGGATAAGATTCTGGAGAATCTTAAGGCCCGTTTAAAGTCTGAACAGGACCGCTACATCAGCCAGTTTACACAGCTGGAGACACTGATTTCCCAGATGAATTCTCAGAGCAGCTACTTAAGCGGAATGGGCTTCTGATGCGGGAGATTGTAAGGGAGTTCCAGCCTTTGGAAGAGAAGCATAGAAAGGATAAGAAGTGAAACAGTGATGAATGCAAACGGTTATCAGCAGTACAAAACTCAGTCTGTCAACACGATGACGGCCAGTGAGATGCTTCTTCTCCTGTTTGATGAGCTGGTAAAGAGGCTCACCAGGGCGGATTTGGCGCTGGAAGTAAAGGATGAGAAATTGTTTGAGCAGTCCGTAACCCGTTCCAGAGAGATAGTACTGTATTTGAAGGCAACTCTGAACAGGAAGTATGCCATCAGCAGAGAGTTAAGCGTTATGTATGATTTCTTCATTTATGAGCTGGCCCGCATCAGCGCAGGCAGGAACCCCAAGGTGATTGCGGAGCTTAAGGAACTGGTAGAGGAGCTTCGAGAAGCTTTCCGGGAAGCCAGCAGGACGCTGAACAATTGAGAGGACAAAAATATGGCGGAACAGGAATTGTGGACGGAGATTCTTAAGCAGATGCACGGACGCTATGGGGCGGTAAATGAAGTATTCCGCCTGACAAAGGAGATTGCAGATGCCCTGTCAAGGGATGACCGGGTGGCGGCTCAGATGCTTCTGGGGATGCGCCAGGGGGAGATTGAGCATCTCTCGGAGAGCGAAGAAAAGATTTATTTACTTCTTCAATGCGTGGATCAGCAGGAGCGGGCAGATATCCTGGCTTTCCTTAAGGGCGAACGGGAAGCTTCAAAGGAAGCCTCTTTTGAGGAAAAGAAGATCGGGGAGATAGGGAATAATATCAGGAGAAATCTGGAGAAGATCGTGGAGCTGGATCGGGTGGTCAGTGTGAAGCTGGCCGGGAAAGATTCATTCTATCAGAAATAACCGGATTTCCCCGAAAAGAAAGGACGAATTTGAAATTTGTCCTTTCTTTTTTTGCGGGCGTGTTGTAGAATTTAAGCAGAGAAAGCCTGCCGGGTGAAGGAAAGAATGAGGGAGTGTTATGGCTCAGATCGTGTTTGATCATGTGACGAAAATTTTCGAGCCGGATGATTTGGTGCTGGAGGAGATCTCTTTTCGGGTTGAAAAGGGCGAATTTGTGTTTCTGATTGGGAAAAGCGGCGTGGGGAAGTCCAGTATTCTGAAACTTTTGAGCAGGCAGGAGGAAGCGAGCCGGGGAAAGATTTTTGTGGACGAACAGGACATCAGTCTTTTGAAGAGGAGAGAGCTGCCTTATTTTCGAAGAAAATTCGGGATTATGCAGACAGACATGAGATGCCTGCGTGATCGGAATGTATATGATAATCTTTTTCTGGTTATGCGTTCCTGCGGCTTTTCAAGAAGAGAGAGTAAGAGACGGATTGCGGAGGCGCTGGGACGGGTGGGGATGGCCCATAAAGTGAATGCTTTTCCGCAGGAACTGTCTGTGGGGGAGGAGGCAAGAGTTCTTCTCGCAAGGGCTTTGGTGACCGGACCGGAGATCCTTCTGGCGGATGAGCCTACAGCGAATCTGGATCCGGATGCGTCCTGGGATATGATGAATCTGATCAACGATGTGAACCATCAGGGAATTACGGTGATTGTCAGCAGCCATTCGGTGGAGCTGGTTAATATCATGCGCAAACGTGTCCTGACACTGGTGGAGGGGATGCTTGTTTCCGATGAAAAAAATGCCGGCTACAGTTCTAAGGCCCTGGATATTTTTGAGGAACGGCGGATTCGGCAGCTTCGGGTAGAAAAGTCAGAAAAAAATTAAATTTTTTTATTGTTTTTCGTTATTTATCTTACTAAAGAACCGATATATAATATAAGAGAAACCAGCGTACTACTATGTCCATTCTCAAAGGAGCAGTTTTGTACACTGGCGCTTGGTATCTTTAAAATGAATCAGCAGTGCTTTTAAAGATAGATTCGAAAGGGGGCAAAGGATATGGCAGTCGGCAGGATTGGTTCATCTATGAGTTATATGAACTACACATCCTCCATCAATCAGCTTCGGCTGCAGCAGGCGCTGAACAATTATCATTCAAACCGTCAGGCTGTGTCTCCGGTGCAGCGTGTGAACCGGACCTACAAGGATTCCAGTCTGAACTTTTTGAAGAACTACAATACCAGGATGACGGATCTGATGCAGTCGGCAAATACACTGCGGGGCTCGAATTCTTCCGGTGTGATGAACACCATGAAGCTTGGCAGCTCCGACAACAGCGTATTGACGGCAAGCGAACGCTTTGGTATCCGTTCCGGGCAGAAGATGTCTGTCAATGTAACACAGGTGGCAAAAGCCCAGATGAATCAGAGTGCGGGAGTAAATGCAAATGCAAAGGCTTCCTCCGGTCTGAATTTCAGCATCCGGTCTAAGAGTGCTTCCGGCGGAGTGTCCAATCTGTTTGTTCAGGTGGATGCCCGTAAGAAGAACGGAAGCCTGCGGACGAACCAGGAGATGCTGGAAGAAGCGGCCGGCCAGATCAACCGGGCTAAAAGCGGTGTGCAGGCGAATGTTGTGGTGAAGGATGGAGAGGCCTCTCTTCAGATCACGGGGACGAAGACCGGGGAGGGCAACACCTTTCAGGTAACGGGAGACACGGGAATTGCGAAGGGCTTGAGCGAAACGGCACAGGCCGCCCGGAATGCAGAATACACCGTGACCGAGAACGGAGTGAGCCGCAATTATATCTCCTCCACCAATGAGATTTCCCTGGGAATGGGAAGCGTACAGGCTGTTCTTAAAAAAGAGGGGAAAGCGGATATTGAGCCGCAGGCGGACAATGAACGTATTGTATCGGCCGTGGAGGAAATGGTAAATAATTACAACAAAGCCGTGGAATTTCTGGGAAGCAATACCGGAAAAGGAACGGAGATTAACCGTCAGCTCCGGAACATGGTGAGGAGCCTCGGATCCGAACAGTCTCTTGAGATGGCCGGAATTACAGCGAACAAAGACGGTACCCTTTCCTTTGATAAGGAAAAGCTGACAGAGAATATGGAGAAGGATCCGGATCTGGTACGGGATGTGATTTCCGGACGGAACGGAATTGCCCAGGCGGCTTTTGACAGAGGAAGTGCCGGACTTCGGGCTGACTCTGCCGGGCTGGTACAGAACAGTATACAGCGGGCGGAGAGCAGTCAGGCTGTAGACGGTTATCATTTTATGAATACGTTTTCGAAATCAGGCGCTTATAATCTGAGCAATTATATGGCCCTCGGGCTGATGATGGATTATTTCGTATAAAAGAAAAGGGCCGGTAAAGGCGGCCCTTCTTCTTGTGCCGTGAGAGGAGATTCGGGCGGCACAGGGGGAACGCCCGGGAAAGATAAGTCTTTGCGGGTAAATTCTTTAATAAGAAGAAAGAGGTTCCTTTGATGAACGTAATGCAGCAAGAGCGCCGATATCTGCTTTTGCTGGTATCGGCAGTCATGAATCAAAAGAAGGTTCCTGTCATGTCAGGCAGTCTGATGCCATGGAGGACTATTTACAGGCTTGCGGATACCAATCAGGTGGCAAATCTGTGCTGGCTGGGCATACTGGGATTGAGTTCAGAGATAGGCAAGGACGTCAAAGACCTGTTCTATGAGAGCTATCAGAGGGAGCTGAAAAATGTTTCCGGTTATCAAAGTGCGGAGGAGGTACTGATCTGGCAGCTTGAGCGCAGACAGATTCATTTTCTGATACTGGAGGGTGTGGAGTTAAGGGCTCTGTACCCGCAGAAGGAAATGCGGAGGATGGATCACATCCGTATTTTGGTTTCAAAGGGGGATCTGCCCCGTATTGAAACCATCATGCGTAGCATGGACTATGAGCCCCAGGAGAACCGGGAGGATGATAGCGTTTTATACTATAAAATACCAGGCATCTACGTCAGATTCTATGATAAAATCAAATTTGTCAATCAGAAGCTGGAGCGGTATTTTGATTCGCCGGTGCGCATGTATTCCAAAAAAAGAGGTTATCGCTATCTCCGGTGCTTTGACAAGGAGGAAGCCTATCTCTATATGGCAGGCAAGGCGGCCAATGACTATGCCCTCGGAAGGGCGACGGTGCGGACGGTATTGGATTTCTGGCTGTATGAAAAGGCACACAAGGAAGAATTGAACTGGCCGTATGTGGACAAAGTCCTCAAGAGATATAAGATTCTGGAATTTTCGGAACGGCTCTTAAAGCTTGGAGACATCTGGTTTCAAAACGATATCAGTGACGAGATGGATATCTACAATGCGATGGAAGCTTATATCCTCTCCAGGGGAGAGCAGGGCAGACAGCTGAGTGGAAAAATTCTTCCGCTGCTGCAGGATGTGGCAGATTTTTATAAAAGAGACCGGCAGAGAGAATGGATGAACCGGGAAAAGGAAGCTTTGTTTCCTCCCAGAGACTATATGGCAGGCATGTTTCCGGTTCTGAAAAAATTTCCGTGGCTGTACACGTTTTGCTGCCTGCTCCGGTTGTGGAGAATCTGGTTTTCCAAGGTGAAGCAGTTTTTTGCAGAAAAGCGGGAGCGGTTAAAGGAAAAGTTCAGACGGGTGAAAAGCCCCGAGCAGGAATTGCCGGGTTCACAGGAAGAAAATGAAAATAATATAAGAATGGAGTAAGAGATGAAAAATTTAAAGATTTCACAAAAGCTGATAGTTTCTTTTGGAACGATTCTGCTGATCAGTATTATTCTGGTGGTGCTCTCAATTACAGCTCTGCGCGCAATCGGAGATAAGTCCCATCAGATGTATGAGGGTCCCTTTGTGGCGGCTACAGAAGGCATGAGTGTTGCCGAGAAAATGTACAATGTATGGGGAAGTCTGAATGCGGCTCTGGTAGAGGAGGATCTTGCCAAATATGCGGATCGCATCAATGCAAGTGCAACGGAAGTAGTTGCGGGCCTGAATACTCTCCAGGAGATTGCAGGTTTTTCCGACGGTTCCATAAAGAAGCTTCTGGATGAGAGCAGTGAAGCCCAGGCTCTTATCGGGGAGATTTTAGGGCTCATGGAGGAAGGAAAATGGGATGAAGCCAGGGTGCTTCTTACAGGAGATTTTTCCAAGATTTTTGCCGACAGCTCTGCGGCAGCAGAGGCCATTTATAAAGAAGCAAATGTGTCAGCCGAGGATATGAACGGGTCAGTCAACCGGACAACCAACAATGCATCTCTGTTTCTTTTGGGGCTGCTGATTCTGGCGGTTCTCATTGCAGTTGGAATTATGGCTGTCCTGATTAAGGGACTGACACGGCCTATCTATGAGCTGGAGGAGACGGCTAAGGCCATTTCTACCGGTAATATTAATAATACCATTACTTATGAATCCAGGGATGAGCTCGGCACCCTGGCTGACAGCTTCCGGAAGACATGTGCGTGCCTTTCCGCCGTAATTCAGGATCTTTCTTATTTGATGAATGAGATGGCAAAGGGTAATTTTGATATTCGTACCAAAGCGGAGAATTTTTATGTGGGTGATTTTCAGCCTATTTTGTTATCCATTCGTGAAATGAACAGGAATCTGAGCAGCACGCTGCTTCGGATTGATGAAGCCAGCGATCAGGTGGCAAGCGGATCGGATCAGGTATCCAGCGGAGCCCAGGGGCTTTCCCAGGGCGCCACAGAGCAGGCGAGTGCCGTGGAACAGCTTGCGGCATCTATCAATGACATTTCCGATCAGGTAAAGCAGACTTCAGAGAATGCCAAGAAGGCAAGCGAGCAGGTGGAGAATGCAGGAGCGGATCTTCAGGTTTCCAACCAGAAGATGGAGGAGATGATCGCGGCCATGTCCGAGATCAGCGACCGTTCCGGCGAGATCGGCAAGATTATCAAGACCATCGAGGATATTGCATTCCAGACGAATATTCTGGCGCTGAATGCAGCGGTAGAAGCAGCAAGGGCAGGAAGCGCCGGCAAAGGCTTTGCGGTTGTGGCGGATGAGGTGCGGAACCTGGCTTCCAAGAGTGCGGAGGCGGCACAGAATACGACTCACCTCATTGAGGGCTCCATGCAGGCGGTGGACAACGGAACAAAAATTGCGGGCAGTACGGCGGAAGCGCTCCTTTCTACAGTAGAAAGTACCAGGAATGCGGTAGAGCTGGTGGGAAAAATTACCCGGGCGGCAGAAAACCAGGCCAATTCCATACAGGAGATCACCCAGGGAATGGATCAGATATCCAGTGTGGTTCAGACCAATTCCGCAACGGCCCAGGAGAGTGCGGCGGCCAGCGAGGAGCTGTCCAGCCAGTCCCAGATGCTCAAGGAGCTTACAAGCCGCTTTACTCTGAGAAGGGATTAAAAAATTTCTTTGTTTTCTGTGGACAAAGGGACAAATTCGCAGTATGATATAAAAGAGTATTTTATACTGAACAATAAAGAGGAAAAGAAGGGGAAAGACATGTTAAACAACTTGAAAATCAGAAGCAGATTATTGGTCAGCTATGCCATTATTTTGGTTTTGACAGTTATTATTTCGGTAACGGCGATTGCAAAGCTCAATGCGGCGAATCAGAATCTGCATGACTTCTCAAACGGAGCCATGACTGCCAGAAGCTATGTCCGCAACAGCCGGATGAGCACCAACACGGCGGCCCGGTATCTGCGTGATATGGCCATTTCCAAGGACAGTGCAACCGTGGAGGCAAATGCAAGGCGCGTGGAGGAGCAGATTTCAATTATCCGTACCAATCTAGATGCGTTGAAGGCGATGAATATTCTGGATGCGAATGAGGTCAGTACATATGTTTCTCTGATGGATGAGTGGATTGCCATCGGCCAAAGAGTGGAGGAAAGCTTAAGAGCCGAGGCAGCTGCCGGCAATACCACCACTACCGGAATGACAGAGTCCGAGCGGATTCTGGTGGAGGAATGTACACCGAAACTGGATGCGGTCGTTGCCCAGGCTGTCGTCCTGGATGAGGCCACGGCGGTACTTCAGAATGAAACATTGGATGAGAGTGTAAAATCTACCAATCAGAATATGATTATTGTTGTCGTTTTGTTAGCCGTGGCTGTTATTTTTGCTTTCTTTATCTGCTTTAAGGTGACAGCTTCCATCGTAAAGCCTGTTGGAGAGGTAGAGAATGCAGCCAAGAACCTGTCCAAGGGTCTGATTAAGAATGACCTGACCTATACAGGCAAGGATGAGATTGGTGTTCTGGTGGAAAGCTTTAAGGTAACCTTTAAAGCTCTGGATGCGATGATCTCGGATTTGAACCGTCTGATGGCTGAGATGGCAAAGGGCAACTTTAATGTCCGTACGGCTGCAGAAGAATATTATGTAGGTGATTTTGCTCCGCTTTTGGCTTCTATCCGCAAGATGAATCTCAATCTGAGTACAACCTTAAGCCGTATCAATGAGGCTTCCGATCAGGTGGCAAGCGGATCGGATCAGGTATCCAGCGGAGCCCAGGCGCTTTCCCAGGGAGCTACCGAGCAGGCCAGCTCCATTGAGCAGCTTGCGGCATCTATCAATGAGATTTCTCAGAAGGTAGTACAGACGGCACAGAACGCCAAGATTGCCAGCGAGCAGGTGGGTAAGGCAGGCGAAGAGCTGACGGTTTCCAACCAGAGAATGCAGGATATGATTGCGGCTATGTCCGAGATCAGCCAGAGTTCCAACGAGATTAGCAAGATTATTAAGACAATTGAGGATATCGCATTCCAGACCAATATTCTGGCTTTGAATGCAGCTGTTGAGGCAGCGCGTGCAGGAAGTGCAGGCAAGGGCTTCGCTGTAGTGGCAGATGAAGTGCGGAATCTGGCTTCCAAGAGTGCGGAGGCCGCTAAGAATACGACAGCCCTCATTGAGGAATCCATCCATGCGGTGGAGAATGGTACGAAGATTGCAGACAGCACCGCCAATGCGCTTGTACAGACCGTGGAGAGTACCAAGGTTGCGGTTGATGTAGTGGATAAGATTACACAGGCGGCTACAGAGCAGTCCAATGCGATCCAGGAGGTAACCCAGGGTATCGACCAGATCTCCAGCGTGGTACAGACCAACTCCGCTACGGCAGAGGAGAGTGCGGCGGCCAGCGAGGAGCTGTCCAGCCAGGCAGAGATGCTGAAGAGCCAGGTAAGACGCTTCAAGCTTCGTTCCGATGCTTCTTCTGCGGCGCCTGTTGTCTACGAGGAGGAGCCGGCAGCACCTATGGATATGGATTATGATCCGGAGCCGGCAGCTCCTGCAGCTTCTTCCAGCCATGAAAGTTATAGTTCTTACTATGCGGGAGATAACAACAGTAAATATTAAAACAGAAATATATTCGTCAATCGGGAGCCGCTGCTTTGTGGGAACATACACATGAAGCAGCGGCTTCTTTGTGATCTGGTACGGTTATGAGGAAGGGAGCTTTGGCCGATAATTTTTATAGAGAACTTTATGCGCATTTCCAAACAGGAGACTGCTGTTCAGTGTTTTGAGCCGGACTTCTGGAGATTTTTCTGATATGAGGCGAAGGGATATGGAGAAAATAAGTAACAGAAAGAACGGAGAGGCCCAGATTCTTCCGGCGCTTGACGGAGCGGAGAGCAGAGCGGCAAAAAAAATGATGGAACTGGAAGCCGGCCGGGTATTGGTTGCACAGGCAGCGAAGCAGGCGGAGGAAACCAGAGAGAGGCTGGAAGAGGAACATCTGGAGCAGAGGGAAAAGGGACAGGAGAGAGAACAGCGAGATACCCCGGAACTTTCCGAACAGAGCAGATGGTTCGGCACCACGGGGAAGCTTCTTATGGAGGCAAACCTCAGATGGATTCTGGAGATGGAGCAGGAGCTCTGGGAGGAATTTTTGAACTGGTATCCGTCGCCTGCAGGAAATCTGTCCAGGGAACTGGAGGAATTGTCCAGACTCTACCTGGCCTTATTGGAGGCAGTGCTGCTTCATACGACGGGGCAGGAACAGTCGATACAAAAAGAACGGCTGGATACAGTGCTCTCGGAAAAGCTGAATCTGGTATTGGAGGTCAGATTTAAGAATCTCATATCCCTGCTGGAACGGATGGGACAGAGGGAAACGATCGGCCGGATTCGGTATAGTCTGTATAGACAGACTACAGGGGAGAGCATTTCTCCCAGGGCGGCAGAGCATTTTTTTTCATTGGGAAGCCGTGACGGGAAAAGTCATGCATCAGATCCGTCTTCCTCTGTTATAACGGGAAGACTCGAGAAGTCGTTCGGGGAGGAGGGAAGTGTATATCAGTCTTGCGGGGGGAGGAATATCCGGATCAGCCGGGAATTCGATGCCTATAGAAAATCGGAACAGATAGAGATGAATCAGCGGAACCAGTCTCTGAGTGAGAGAAAGGGAAGAGCGATAGAGACGGGAGGATTTGAGATCTCAGAGCTTGTCCGGGCAGATGCTTTTGCCAGACATTTAAGCGAGAGCGAAGAGATGATGAAGGGTATGGGGCTCTGGAAGGGGAATCAGGAGGCTGCAGGATATCTGGCAGCACTTACTGCTATTAAAGGAGAGATCTATCTTTCCGGAACCGGGCGGTCCGGGGAAATAGTCTCGCCTGTGAAGAGTCTGGTAAATCAGATGGTAGATTATTATCTGAATCAGAAGGGAGCTTATGAGACGTATTATCATACCATAGAGGTTTATGAAAAGACGAAAGATCCCCAGAAGGCAGCAGCGGAGGGGCTGGCATATGCTTACCGGCTGTTTCTTGAAAAGAGAGGTGACACGGCCTATAAGAGTCAGAGGGCTTATTCAGAGGATGCCGGCTTTTTTCAAATGTCTGGATGGCATACTCTGGAGGAGAACTTCAGAAAAGGCGTGCGGCTTTTAGAAGAGAACTGGAAGGAATTTCTGGCTTCTGTGGGGCAGGATGGCAGAGAATTTTCCCTGAGAATCCAGAGGTACAGTCCCTGGGGAGCTATGGTGGAGGCCGAAGAACAAAGAAAAGCCAGGGATCGGAAGGCGGAGCAGGTATTTCTTAAACAGGCCTTTGTAGTTGCGGGAATTGCGGCGGTTTATCTGATCTGGAAGATGTTTTCTTCTTGAAATTCTGCAGGGATTTTGGGAGAATACTTAATTTTTCCAGGCAGAGGCCGATATTATGTATATAGAGAATTAATTGATTTTTTTAGTACTTATCAAGAAAGGAGGAAATTAGTTTGAGACTTGAAGATAATTATTATCAGAATGTCCAGACAACTTCCGGATATGCTCCCGTTAATGTGAACAATGCGGTTAAGGCTGTGGAGGCAGCCCAGAAGCAGGATCAGAAAGCGACAGATGCCGTTTCCGGTGCTGCTGCGAAGCCGAATACAGATCGTGCGGAGTTTAGTCAGGATTCTCAGGTTACCAGGAAGATGAGTGATTCTGAGCGTGCATCTCTGGTGCAGAGCCTGAAGGCTGATTTGGAAAATCAGACGACACGCTTTACAAACATGATGATGCAGATGTTCAATAAGCAGGGAATCACCGGTCTGCAGGCAGGCAGCGACGATTTCTGGAGAACGATTGCAAGCGGCAATTTTACTGTGGATGCCCAGACGAAGGCTGAGGCACAGGAGGCAATTTCGGAGGATGGCTACTGGGGTGTGAAGCAGACTTCCCAGAGACTTTTTGATTTTGCCCAGGCTCTTGCAGGGGATAATCCGGAGCAGATGCAGAAGATGCAGAATGCGATTGAGAAGGGCTTTAAGCAGGCTGAGGAAGCCTGGGGAGGCTCTCTGCCGTCTATCTCTGGCGAGACTTATAAGGCAGTGAATGATCTGTTCAGTGAGTACTATGAGAGAACGGGGAAATAGGATTTTGGGGATATGAAAAGAGGAGCTGTCCGGGATGATTGGATGGCTTCTCTTTTTTTAGTGGGGACGGACGGAAAATAAGCCGGCAGCCTTTTCCATATCCTGTGTTCGGACGGTTTTCGAACACTCTGTCTGCTCTGGTCGTACATTGCGGTTAGGTTTTTGGAATTTTACATTTCTGTAATGCAATGTCCGCCCATATCAGACAGAGTGTCCGCAAACAGCCGGACACTGGATATCGGAAAAGGCTGCCGGCTTATTTTCCTGGTTTGTCGGCTGGTATATTTAGAAGGATACTGGTTCGGAAAGGGTAATCTGATCTGCGCTTATGGGAGCGGCTTCGCCTGCGGAGAGATCACCAGTGGTATCAATTGTGCCGGAATCAGAGATGGGAAGCTGGGGGTTGCTGGCCTGGGAAAGGTATTGCTTGAGCCGGCGGATTTCACGGTCTGCGGCTTCGCCTTCTTCTACGATCTTTTTGTCTAAGCGTATTCTCTTGGCCTGCTTTTTTTTCAGCTCATTTTGGAGTTCTCTTACTTTTGCCTCTTCCTGCCGTTTTATGGCGCGCTTCTTTTTCAGTTTTAAAAGTGTTTCGTTATCCAGATAGCGCATTTTCTGGCGGCTCCGGATGGATAGCTTCTGGAGGGAGCGGATGGCTTTCTGGGCTTTTGCACGTTCTTTGTCGTCTCCCATGCAGGCTACAAGGCGGAGGGAGGCTATATTCCTGTATACTTCACTCATAACGGACTGAACAAGGGCTTTGTCGCCGGCCCGGGCAAGCTTTCGGTGGAGTTCTCCGGTCTCGTAGGATACGTTGGAAGATACTTTGAATTTCTGGGAACTTTCTGTCCCGGCTTTCTTCAGGCTTTCCAGCATCCGGGCTATGGTTTCTGTTTCTGTGTCCTTTTCGTCTTCCCTGTCTTTGATTTGCCAGGAAACTGCCTGTTTTTCTCCTAAGGATACGCCGGCGGCGTGGTTTTCGGACAGCATGAGGACAGAGGCCAGAAGCATGGTCTTGCAGGTCTCGAATTCTTTGTCGCTGCTTCCCATACGGGTCAGAAAGGATTCTGTCATCAGAAGATGTTTTCCCTGACTTAAGGAGGCTGCTGTTTCTTTCAGATTCAGAAGGTCGTTGTCCGGAATAATCTCGAAGCTGATTCCGGGAAAGTTTTTTGCTAACTGATCCAGGAGCTTCCGGGTCCGGACATCGGGACTGACGGATGGCGCATCGGAAAGATCTGCCTGATCTTTTACAGCTGTGTTCTGCTTTGTGCCGGATTCGGATACCGGTTCAGACAGGGAGCGCAGTGTTGTGCGGCTGTTCTGCCACAGTCTGGCTTCCGGGTAATAACTGGTTACAGGCTTCATAGAATTCCCCCCTTTTGTTCTATAAACCTGGTGATAAAAATATTGTTTACGATAATATGTTCTTATTTATATTTTCGGCAGATTTAGGAAGCAGCATAAGGGCGGATGTGATCCGAAAAAAAGAATAGTACGGATTTTGATGTTATTCAGTTAAGTCCCAAAAGCGTGTCTTTTTCGTCTTGAAAATAAATGGAAAATGTGTATACTTATAGAAGTATGTATTGAACCGCAGCACAGTTTTGAAAGCGGTTATGAAGGATAAGAGAGATAAGGATAAGATAATATGGCTGATTATGTAAAAGAGATTGAGAAAAGAAGGACCTTTGCCATTATTTCCCATCCGGATGCAGGTAAGACTACACTGACGGAGAAGTTTTTGCTGTACGGAGGCGCTATCAACCTGGCGGGTTCAGTGAAGGGAAAGGCCACGGCCCGTCATGCGGTGTCGGACTGGATGGAGATTGAGAAGGAGAGAGGTATCTCAGTCACTTCTTCGGTGCTTCAGTTTGAATATGACAATTACTGTATCAATATTCTGGATACACCGGGGCACCAGGACTTTTCCGAGGATACTTACCGGACCCTGATGGCGGCTGATTCGGCGGTGATGGTGATTGACGGATCCAAGGGCGTGGAGGCCCAGACCAGGAAGCTGTTTAAGGTATGCGCCATGCGGCATATCCCTATTTTTACGTTTATCAATAAGATGGATCGGGACGCTATGGACATCTTTGAGCTTCTGGACGATATTGAAAATGAGCTCGGTATCGCTACCTGTCCGGTAAACTGGCCTATCGGTTCCGGTAAGGCATTTAAGGGTGTCTATGACCGGAATACCCGGAAGGTCCTGTTGTTTTCCGATACGGAGAAGGGGACGAAAGAGGGCCGGGAGCTGGAACTCGATCTGGAAGACCGGAAGCTTTTTGGCATTCTGGATCCGGGGCAGAGGGAGAAGCTTCTGGAGGACATTGAACTTCTGGACGGGGCAAGCGCGGAGTTTGACCAGGAGGAAGTGAGCGCCGGGAAGCTGTCTCTCGTGTTTTTCGGATCGGCTTTGACGAATTTTGGTGTTGAGACATTTTTGAAGCATTTTCTTCAGATGACAACTTCGCCCCTGCCTCGCCGGGCGGATACCGGAGTGATTGATCCCATGAAGGAGGAATTTTCAGCCTTTGTGTTTAAGATTCAGGCCAATATGAACAAGGCCCACAGGGATCGGATTGCCTTTATGCGCATCTGTTCCGGTAAATTTACGGCCGGCATGGAGGTGAACCATGTCCAGGGAGGGAAGAAGCTCCGCCTGTCACAGCCCCAGCAGATTATGGCCCAGGATCGGAAGATTGTGGAGGAAGCCTATGCGGGGGATATTATCGGCGTCTTTGATCCGGGGATTTTTTCCATCGGGGACACCATCTGTATGCCGGGCAGGAAGATTCAGTATGAAGGGATTCCCACTTTTGCGCCGGAGCATTTTGCCAGGGTGCGGCAGGTGGATACCATGAAGCGCAAGCAGTTTGTGAAGGGGATTGAGCAGATTGCCCAGGAGGGAGCCATCCAGATTTTTCAGGAATATAATACGGGTATGGAGGAGATCATTGTGGGCGTGGTAGGCGTTCTGCAGTTTGATGTGCTGAAGTACCGTCTGGAAAATGAATACAATGTGGAGATTAAGATGGAGTCCCTGCCCTATGAGCATATCCGATGGATTGAAAATGAGGAGATTGATATGAGTAAGCTGGTGGGGACTTCAGACATGAAGAAGATTAAAGATTTGAAGGGAAGGCCGCTGCTTATCTGGGCCAATGCCTGGAGTGTGGGGATGACTCTGGACAGAAATCCGGGGTTGATATTATCGGAATTCGGCAGGCAGTAAATTTGTACTTGACACGTATGCGGTTTTTTGCTATTCTTGGATAATGATATAGAGAAATGCAAGGATGAGGAGTAGTACAGTTCCCTCGGCGTTCAGAGAGCTGCTGGCCGGTGCGAAGCAGCGGAAGAGGGTATTGGAACTGACCTTTGAGCGGCTGCCCCAAATCTTCGTTTTCGGAGAGAGTAGATGCAGACGGAGCCCGACCGTTACAGCGGGAAGGATATAAGGTTTAGGGAGATTCCCATGAAACCCGTATCTGATGAGCGTGTGAGCATTCACAAACCGGAGTGGTACCGCGTAAGGCAGATCTTAAAGCCTTTCGTCTCTGAATACAGCTGTAAGCTGTGGGAGAGACGGAAGGCTTTTTTTGTACAACGGCCCGGCCAGCCAGGATTCTGCTGCCGGAAAAATTTTTTTATATCGTAACAATAAAAAAGGAGAGAGAAAAAGATGATGAATCACAACAAGTACCAGAGACAGTATTTCTTACCCCCTTACAAATGCATGAAATGGGCAGAAAAGGATTATGTGGACAAAGCGCCCATATGGTGCAGTGTGGATCTGCGGGACGGCAACCAGGCCCTGGTAGTGCCTATGACACTGGAGCAGAAAGTCGGCTTCTTTAAGCTTCTCTGCAAGGTTGGCTTCAAGGAGATCGAGGTGGGATTTCCGGCTGCCTCAGAGACAGAGTACACATTTCTCAGAACATTAATTGAGCAGGATTTGATTCCCGGCGATGTGACGATTCAGGTGCTCACCCAGGCCAGGGAGCACATTATCCGCAAGACCTTTGAGGCTCTTAAGGGGGCAGAAAAGGCTGTGGTCCATGTGTACAATTCCACCTCTGTGGCACAGCGCGAGCAGGTGTTTCACAAGTCTAAGGAGGAGATTCTGAAGATTGCCGTAGACGGGGCGGCTTTACTTGGGAAGCTGACGGATGAGACGGGCGGAAATTATCTCTTTGAGTACAGCCCCGAGAGCTTCACGGGAACGGAGCCGGAGTATGCGCTGGAGGTCTGCAATGCGGTTCTGGATGTGTGGAAGCCGACACCGGATAAAAAGGCGATTATCAACCTTCCGGTTACCGTGCAGCATTCTATGCCTCATGTGTATGCAAGCCAGATTGAGTACATGAGTGAAAATATGAAATACCGTGACAGCGTGGTTCTCTCCCTTCATCCCCACAATGACCGGGGCTGCGGCGTGGCCGATACGGAGATGGGTCTTCTGGCAGGAGCCGACCGTGTGGAGGGCACGCTTTTCGGAAACGGAGAACGTACCGGTAATGTGGATATTGTAACCCTGGCTATGAATATGTATTCCCAGGGCGTGGATCCCGAGCTTGATTTTGGCAATATGCCGGAGGTCTGTGAGGCTTATGAGAAGTTTACCGGGATGAAGATTAATGAGAGAAGCCCATACTCGGGAGCGCTGGTGTTCGCGGCATTTTCCGGGTCGCATCAGGATGCCATTGCCAAGGGTATGCATTACCGGGAGGACAACAATTGTGAAAAGTGGACGGTTCCCTATCTGCCTATTGATCCCAGGGACATTACGCGGAATTACGATGCGGATGTGATTAGGATCAACAGCCAGTCCGGCAAGGGCGGTGTAGGTTATATTCTGGAACAGAATTTCGGCCTGAACCTGCCGCCGAAGATGCGCGAGGCTATGGGTTATGCGGCTAAGGATGAATCGGATCACAAGAATAAGGAGCTGCTGCCGGAGGAGATCTTCGAGCTGTTCAAGAGAAAGTTCGAGAGCCTTACCCATCCCTACAATATTACGCAGGTGCATTTCAAGCAGGTGAACGGTATTACGGCTGAGGTGCATACGGAGTTTGAGGGCAGGAAGGAAGTAACCTTTGCGGAAGGAAACGGACGTCTCAATGCGGTCAGCAATGCGCTTAAGAAGTGTTTCGGGCTTCAGTATAATCTGGTGACTTACCAGGAGCATGCTTTGGAGCAGAGCTCCAGCTCGCGGGCGATTGCTTATGTGGGGATTCAGACGCCGGACGGGAAGCTGCATTGGGGGGCTGCGGTGGATCCTGATATTATCCGGGCTTCTATTGATGCGCTTTTGACGGCTATTAATAATTCGGCGCTGCAGGGGTAAAATGGGGTGGATTGACGGGAGGCTGTGAAGGGTCTGCCGCAAAATAATCCGGCCGGTTTTTCCATATCCTATGTTCGGACGGTTTGCGTACACTCTGTCTGCTCTGATCGTACATTGCCTTTTTCTTTTGTGTCTTTACTTTAGGATACTTGGGCAATGTCCGCTCATATCAGACAGAGTGTACGCAAACAGCCGGACATATGGATATCGGAAAAACCGGCCGGATTATTTTGCGGCAGACCCGGAAGGTGGTTGAGGACGGCATGGTGGTTTTGTTGTGGTTTGATTATATTTTCGTAAATTTTTCTATAAATTTTTTACTATATTGGTGTTGACAATGAGTGATTTTAGCGTTATTATTGTACTAATGAAAGAAATAATAGGTTTGTAACTTCTTCGAAGGCTTTCCCGAAAATTTTCTTGATTTTTTCGGTATGCATTGAAGAAGTTTTTTTGTGTCTTAAAGTATTTTGGAACTATTAACCCTTTAGTGCTGTCGCGCAGCGACTGGTAAAGTCGGGAAGGCGCACGAGAGGAACTTTCATGAGTGCCTTTCGAATGAAAGTTTCTCTCCATACCAGTGTGTCGAAGCGACTTTACCCTTTAGTGCCATCGCGCAGCGACTGGTAAAGTCGCAAAGACGCACGAGAGGAACTTTCATGAGTGCTATTCGAATGAAAGTTTCTCTCTATACCAGTGTGTCGAAGCGACTTTACCCTTTAGTGCCATCGCGCAGCGATTTTGATAGGAGGAAAAAGATGTTTGGCTTGTTTAAGAAAGAGGAATTTAAGATTGTGGCTCCGGTTGACGGAGAATTGATTCCGCTTGCAGAGGTTGCGGACGGGGTGTTTTCCGAGAAGGTTATGGGTGACGGGTTCGCGGTGATTCCGGACAATGGAGAGGTCTGTGCTCCTTTGAGCGGTACGGCAGAGACCGTGTTTCCTACGGGGCATGCGGTAGGCATCAAGACAAAGGACGGCATTGAGTGTATCGTACATATCGGCCTGGATACGGTTGAGCTGAACGGGGAGGGTTTTCAGCCTCTTATTAAGCAGGGAGATAAGGTGAAGGCGGGAGAGCCTATGGTGCGGTTCGAAAAAGAAGCGCTGGAGCAGAAAGGCTATAAGCTTACAACTATGGTGGTATTCCCGTCGGGATATGATCATAAGTTTGATTTGGGAAAGAGGAAAGTGGCTTCCGCAGAGAGGCTGGTTTAATATGAAGCAGGTATGGAATCCTTATCTGCCCAGCTGGGAATATGTTCCTGACGGAGAGCCGCATATATTTAATGGCAGGCTGTATATCTATGGCTCCCATGACCGGTTTAACGGTACTACTTACTGTATGGAGCCTTACGTATGCTGGTCTGCGCCTGTGGAGGATCTGTCCGACTGGACCTGCCACGGCGTTATCTATACCGGCGAGAATGATGTGCTGAATGAGACAGGAAAACGCCTGATGTTCGCGCCGGATGTGGTGGAATATGATGGAAAATATTATCTGTACTATGGCCTGGATACTTCCGTTGCAATTTCCGTTGCCGTAAGCAGCCGCCCGGAAGGACCTTATTCCTTTTACGGAAATGTACATCATAAGGACGGTCAGATTCTGGGATTAAAGGAAGGGGATGCGCAGCAGTTTGATCCCGGTGTTTTTCGGGATGATGACGGCAGGATTTACCTGTACTCCGGCTTTTCCACTACACCGGAGGTGGCAGAGCGGATCCGGAAGAAGATGGGAGATAAGGCGGAGAGCATGAATATTTCCACTGAGGGTAACTGGGTCGTTCAGCTGGAGGAAGATATGCTGACGCTGAAGACAGAACCGAAAAGGCTTCTCCCGGGGGTTTCCAGCTCCGCAGGCACGGGCTTTGAGGGCCATGAATTTTTTGAGGCTTCTTCTATGCGTAAATTCAACGGAAAGTATTATGCCGTTTATTCCAGTGTTCAGGGCCATGAATTGTGTTACGCCATGTCAGATTACCCGGACAGGGACTTTGTCTACAAAGGAGTCCTGCACTCAAACGGGAATCTGGGAATCAGTGAGAAGCCTCTGTACTATTATGCAAATAACCACGGTTCTTTGATAGAAATAAAGGGTGAATATTATATATTCGGACATCGCCATACCAATTACACGCAGTATCAGAGGCAGGGGGTTGCAGAAAAGCTTTCCATGAGGGAAGACGGAACTTTTGCACAGGCAGAGATGACGTCATGTGGATTAAACGGGAAACCTCTTATTGGCAGAGGGGAGTATCCGAGCTGTATCGCATGTGTTTTACTGTCAAAAAACGGAGCATGCAAGGAAGATACATCCATTGACAGGCAGATGCATCCGGCTATTACACAGGATGAGAAAAAGGAAGCCTTTATTACAAATATCCGGGAAGGTACTCTGGCGGGATATAAATATTTTGACTTTTGCGGTCTGGAATCAGTTACTGTTAAGGTGAAAGCCAGCGAAGCGGGCATGTTAGCTGTCAGAACAAGTATGGACGGTCCGGACATTGCGGACATCCCCATTGATGCCTGTGATGACTGGAGGGATTTTACGGCAGCGGCAGATGCTGCGGACGGTACGGCTGCCCTGTATTTTATTTATCACGGAAAGGGAACACTTTTATTTAAGAGTTTTACATTAAAATAAGCTGATGCTGCAGAGAGGGAGATATGAAAGTCATTCGGAATATCAATAACAACGTAGCAGTCTGTCTGGATGATAACAATCATGAAGTGATTGCGTTTGGAAAAGGTATTGGCTTCAAAAAGGCACCCTATGAGATTGCGCTGTCGCAAATTGACCGAACTTACTATAATCTGGAGCCGCATTATATTGCATTACTGGATGAACTTCCTGCAGACGTTATGGATGTTACTTTTGAAATCGTACAGAAGGGAAGCTCTTACCTGAAAACGGAGTTTAGTACGGTATTTTGGTTTTCTCTCTGTGATCATATTAATTTCGCCGTTCAAAATGTGAAAAAGGGGCTTGTCTTAAGTAACCCGCTGACAAATGAGATCCGGCATTTTTATGAGAGGGAGATGAAGCTTGGGGAGTGGGCGATTAATCATATCAGTAAGCGGTTGTCGGTCAGGCTTCCCCAGAGCGAGGTGGGAAACATCGCCATGCATTTTATCAATGCAGAGCAGCAGGTTAAGCAGGCGGCGGAGCGGGATGATATCGAACATTTTGTGGATGACATCACGGATATTATAGAAAGCGGGATGAATATCATTATTGATCGGGACAGCTTCAGCTATTCACGCTTTGTGACCCATTTGAAATATCTGCTGAAACGCTCAAGCAGCCTTCATATGCCGGAATCCGAGAATGCGAAGCTCTATGAGAGCGTCTGTGAAGAGTTTCCGGACTTAAAAAGAGTTGGAGAAAAAATAAAAGAATATATTGCTGCAACCTTGCAGGTGGAGCCGGCAAAAGAAGAGATTCTGTATCTGATGATACACATTAACCGGCTCTGCGCAAGGGAAGATGGATTGTAACCCGAAAGGGGCTTTACCTGGCACGTTTGTTTCGTCCGGCAGATATCTGGCGGTCCGGGACGGTGCCGGGTTTTTTTAGGGCTTAAACAGGACGGGGGAGCGCGCATCCTGTTCTGAGAGCACAGGGGAAATATTTATCCCCTGTATTATAAATAAGAACGAGAAAGAGGAGAGTAGTGTATGGCAAAGTATACGGATTTATGTAATCAGATTCTTGAAAAAACCGGCGGAAAAGACAATATTTCCGGTGCGGTCCACTGTATGACAAGACTCCGCCTGAACCTAAAGGACAGATCCCAGGTGGATGTGGAAGCAGTAAAGGAGATCAAGGGTGTTCTGGGAGCACAGTTTTCCGGTGAACAGTTCCAGATTATTATCGGGCAGCATGTATCGGAGGTTTACCCGGAGTTCTGCAGTATCGCAGGCCTGGGGCAGGCTGCGGCTATTGATGAAAATCTGGACAATAAGGAGCCTTTTGATATTAAAAAAGTTCCGGCAAAGGTACTGGATTATATTTCCGGTTCGATTGCCCCCATTCTTCCCATAATGATGGGCTCCGGATTCTTTAAAATGTTTTATGCGATTTTAGGACCGGATCTTTTAAATTTGATGCCCAATGAGGCGCCGCTTATGCAGACCCTCTACATTGTGGGAAACGCCGGATTCTATTTTATGCCTGTGTTTGTTGGCTGGGGAGCGGCTAAGAAGCTGAATACCAGCATTGCATTGTCTCTGCTGCTGAGCTGCCTGCTGATAGATCCTAACATCATAAATATTGTATCGGCCGGTGAGCCTTTCAGTATTTATGGCTTTATTCCCATGCAGCTTAACAATTATACCCAGTCGATACTTCCTACACTTTTAACCGTATGGGTTTTGGCTTATGTATTCCGCTTCTTTGATAAGCATGTGCCTAAATCTGTCAAGATTATCGGCGTTCCTTTCTGTACGCTGGTAGTGATGGTTCCGGTTATGTTCTGCGCCCTGGCGCCTGTAGGCAACTGGATGGGTATGCTTCTGTCCGCTTTCTTCAGCGGCCTGTATAACATTGCCGGTCCTCTGGCCATTGCGCTGATTGCTGCTTTCTGGCCATTCATGGTTGCAACAGGTATGCATATCGCTGTTGTTCAGATTGCACTGTTAAATATTGCAAATATGGGCTTTGATCCCATTGTACTGGCCGGTTCTAATATTGCAAACTATGCCCTGATGGGTATGACCGTTGCTTATTTCCTGCGCACTAAGGGAGAGGAGAAGCAGATGGCCAGCGCCAATGTTGTCACATTGATTGTGGGCGGTATCTCTGAGCCTACCCTGTTCGGTATTCTGCTGCGCAATAAGCAGGCCATGGTATGCCAGATCATCGGCGGCTTTATCGGCGGCCTGCTTGGAGGCATTCTGGGCGTGGCGGTTTATACACTGGGCGCTTCCAACTTCCTGACCGTCCTGCAGTATGCCGGCGGCCCGGGTTCTAACTTTATCAATGCCTGCATTGCCTGTGCGGCGGCATTTGTGGCGTCGCTGGCCGTAGGCCTTGTAATCGGCTTTGGCGACGGCGCCGGGCTTAAGAATTTTAAGGGAAAACGGGCAGCTAAGAAAGCCTGAAATAATTAAAAAGGGGGTGTCTTATTTACGGCACCCCCTGCTTTGCTATAAAGATGAAACTGATCAGGGCCATAAGGGGAGGATTCCGTTTATGATAAAAAAAATACAGGAAATACCGGTGAGCGCTTCAAGTTATCCTTTCACAAGCGCCGCCCGCTATCTCGACTTTGAACAATACGGATATGAGGAAAAGGAATATTATATGGAAGGAACTGCCAATGTATACCGGAGTGCGGGGAATACGGGGGCAGTTGAGGTAAAGCACCGGGACGTGTCCTATCGGAACCGGCTGGTTGTCCGTACTCCAAAGGAGCCGGAGAAAGCCAGCGGCAATGTTGTAGTGGAGATTATCAATCCCACTTCTTTTATGGAAATTGAACGCATGTGGATTTTAGGTTATGAAAAATTTATGAGGGATGGAGATATTTATGTAGGCATCACCAGCAAGCCGAATACCATTGCCAAAATGACAGAGTTTGACAAAGAGAGGTACGGCTGCCTGTCCTGGCCGAATCCCAGTGAGGATGAGCCCTTTTCATTTACGATGGAGGAAGTAAGAAAAAAGGGGCTTCTTCCTGATATCGACATTCACTATGAGCCGGGGCTTTTCTGGGATATGCTGACAGATCTGGCATGGATGCTTAGAAGTGATGAACCTATGAATCCCGTTCGTTCTTTTGACCACAGCTATTTGTACTTAACCGGATGGTCTCAGTCCGCCTGCTATCTCTTCCGGTATGTGAACAGCTTTGCCTGCCGGGATGAGGTGAAGAGGGACGGAAAGGTATTTGACGGCTATCTGGCAGGGGGCGGCGTGCGGAACCTTATTATCCCGGTGAATCAGTATGAGTCTGCCATGGACTATGATTTCCGGTTAAAACGGATTGAGCATGTGGAAGAACCGTATATTTCGGTTCAGACAGAGAGCGAGAACGGCCGGTGGGACGCTTTTCGGACGAAGCGTATGGACAGCGATTATCCCCATTTTCTATATCGGGAATATGAGGTCACAGGGGCCAGCCATGATACCATGTTCAGCTATGTGGATTACTACCAAAATGATGAGGATCTGAAGCGCATCAATCACCTGCCCGTTTATATGGGAAAGCATAGGGAGGGAAATGATTACCCGTCTCAGTTTTTATTTGCCGCAGCTTTCCGGAATCTGTTCCGGTGGGTGAGGGAAGGAACAGGCCCGTGTTCCTGTGAACGGATTCCCGTTGACGAGTTTGGAAGAAACCGGAAGGATGTGTTTGGAAATACAAAGGGAGGCTTGCGTACCTGCCTTTTAAACTATCCAACCGGACGCTATCATATTACAAGTACCATAGAGCCGGGACAGAGCTTTCTTGATCCGGAAGCGGCGGAAGATCCCCTGTTCGGTTATCAGGAGGCATTTTCTCCCTCCTTTTTAAAGGAATTGTACGGCAGCCTGGCCCACTATGAGGAACTGTGCAGGGAGGATACGAAAGAGCAGATTTCGAAGGGTTTTCTGTGCAGGGAAGACGGGGAAGCGCTGGTTCGGATGGCTGTCTCTCTTGCAAAGAAAAGGGGGCTTGAGTGATGGACAGGGCAGAGTGTTACCGGGTTTGTATCCTGACCTTTGAAAGTGAAAAGACATTTGCCAATCCTTTTCTGGACTGCATTGTCCGGGCGAAATTTACGGGGCCGTCAGGACAGAAGATTGTCCGGGAGGCCTACTGGGACGGGGAAAATGTTTACCGGATAAGCTTTGCGCCCACTGAGGAAGGAATGTGGAATTACGTGGTGGATGCCCCCAAGGAGTCGGGCTTTCACGGAGCGAAAGGGCAGGTGGAGTGTGTGCCCTACACCGGAGGGCTTGCCGTCTACCGCCATGGATTTTTGAAAATCAGTAAGGATAAGCGTTACTTTACATATGCCGACGGGACGCCCTTTTTCTGGCTGGGGGATACCCACTGGGAGTTTGCATACAGGGAAAAGTGGGAGGAGTCTAACCATCCGGAGATGGACAGCATGTTTAAGGGCATGGTTGATCGCCGGGTGAAGCAGGGCTATACTGTCTATCAGACGAACCTGCGGAGTGATCCCGTGATGGGAGGCGATGCTTATTACTGGCAGGAGCCGGATCTGCCCAATGTGAAATTTTATCAGGAAGAGCTTGACCGGAGGATGTACTACCTGGCGGATCGGGGAATGGTCAACGCCCTGGGGTTTGCGTGGTTTATGTCTATTGAAAACAATGTGGAGAAGTATCGGAATCTGGCCCGTTATTTTATGGCCCGTTACGGCGCCCTGCCCATGGTATGGACACTGGCCGGGGAGGCAGGGGGATATGATAAGGCCCGTCAGCCCTTCTATGTGGATGAATGGAGAAAGATAGCCCTGTATGTACAGAGCCTGAATACCTACCATCATCCCATGACGGCCCATTATACCAATGAGCGGCCGTTTGCATCCTACTATCAGGATGAAGAATGGATGGATTTCACCTTGAATCAGGCAGGCCATGGGGATTATGTGGTGAGCGCTGACGATTATAAGGCTTTTCTGCAGGAGCATGGAGATAAGCCCTTTGTGGAGGGGGAAGCCTTCTATGAGTTCTGCTCCACCCTGGAAGAAAACGGGACACGTCTTTGTACGGATGCCATGGTGAGACGTGCAGCCTATCTGACCATGCAGGCGGGAGGCTGCGGCTATACCTACGGGGCACAGGGGATCTGGGATGTAGTCTGGGAGAAAGGACAGGAAAACAAAATGTCCCTGTTTAACCGGTTTGATGTGACCTGGGTGGAGGCCATTGACGGGCCAGGGGGAGAGCAAATGGGATTTATGCGGAGGTTCTATGAGGAACAGCGGTTTTGGGAGCTGTATCCTTACCGGGTGGGACAGGATTCGGCGGGGGATCCTTTTGGAAAGAAAATGCCGCTGATTACCGTGACGAAGGATCAGAGGCGCTGGGTGCTCTATTATCCCGAGGCCGCGAGAAAAAGCGGCAATATAGAAGTTCCTTCCGGGCGGTATGCCATGCGGTGGTTCAATCCCAGGAACGGCGCATATGGGGAGCAGCAGGAGTTTGACGTGGAACAGGATACCTGGAAGCTTCCGGCGAAGCCGGATCTGAATGACTGGTGTTTAGTGGTGATGGGGTTTGGGGTACTGGAAGAGGGATTGCGGAACTTAACAGCAATGCCTCGACAGTGCCAGAAGGATTTACGGACACAAGTCTTTGTGGCCGGAAATGCTTCTAGGTTTGGGGTACTGGAAGAGGGATTGCGGAACTTATAATAGAAGGGAGAACAACATGCTTCAGATTGCGGAGAATCAGAGAACTTTATTAAGGGACGGGAAGCCGTTTTTTTATCTGGCGGATACCTGCTGGTCGGCTTTTACCAATATTACGGATGAGGAATGGGATTATTATCTCTATAAGAGAAAGGCGCAGGGTTTTAACACCATTCAGATCAACATACTTCCCCAGTGGGACGCTTCGGCCACGGAGCTTGACTATCAGCCGTTTTTGGAGAAGGATCCTTTCCGTTTGAATGATGCTTATTTTTCCCATGCCAGGGAAATGTGTGTAAAGGCGAAGGAGGAGGGTTTTGAGCTGGCCCTGGTGGTGCTGTGGTGCAATTATGTGCCGGGAACCTGGGCGTCCAGGCTGCTTCCGGACGGGATACTGCCCTTTGACTGCCTGGAAAATTATGTGCGTAAGGTCCATGAGGTATTTACAGAGCTGGAGCCTCTTTATATCATCAGCGGCGATACGGATTTTCCAGAGGAGGAGACGATAAGGTACTATCTCCATGTGGGAAGGCTTTTAAAAGAGCTGGCACCTCAGTGTCTGTTTACCACGCATATTAAGGGAAGGTATTCTTACATCCCGGAGGATTTGTACGGTCTTTTGGATCTGTGCTTCTATCAGAGCGGGCACAATGCAAAGGATTTGACCATGCCCTATTCTCTGAGCGAGGAAATGCAGAAGAAATATCCCGGGAAGCCGGTGATCAATTCGGAGCCCTGTTATGAGGAAATGGGCTATTCCGGAAATATGTACGGAAGATGGACGCGCTATGATGTCCGCCGGGCGGCTTATGTGAGCGTGCTTTCGGGAGCCTGTGCAGGCATTACCTATGGGGCGGCAGGCATCTACAGCTGGTATAAGGTGAAGAAGGGCTTTGCAAGTCTTCTGGGGGAAGGCTTTGATATGCCGAAATCCTGGGAGGAAGCGCTCGGCTTTCCCGGAGCATGGGATTACGGGTATCTGAAAATGCTGCTGACAGAGCTTGGAGCACAGAACCTTGTGCCCAGGCAGGAGCTGATTTTGAACCCGACGACAGATATCCGGGCAGCAGGCTGCGGAACAGATATGCTGCTGGTGTATGTGCCGTGCAATACGAAGGTCCGTCTTCAGGCGGATCTGACCGGGTGGAAGATTCGGGCGATTGATCTGGCGGAGCGCTTTGCCGCAGATATAGACTTTACGGTGAAGGAAGGAACGACGGTTGTGGAGATGCATCCTTTTGGACAGGATGCCCTGATTGCAGCGAGAAAGGACAGGTGAAAAATATGGGATTTCCGAAGAATTTTTTATGGGGCGGCGCTACGGCTGCCAATCAGTGTGAAGGCGGTTACCGGGAGGGCGGCAGAGGTCTTGCCAATGTGGATGTAACGCCTCATGGGGCAGAGCGTTTTCCGGTAATGCTTGGAACGAGGAAGATGCTGGAGCTTGAAGACGGATATTATTATCCGGCTCTGGAGGGGATTGATTTTTACCATCATTATAAGGAGGATATTGCTCTGTTTGCGGAGATGGGATTTAAGACCTTCCGCCTGTCTGTTGCGTGGAGCAGGATTTTCCCGAAAGGGGATGAGAAGGAGCCCAATGAAGAAGGGCTTAAGTTCTATGAGGACGTGTTTCGGGAGTGCAGGAAATACGGAATTGAGCCGCTGGTTACGATCACGCATTTCGACTGCCCGATTCATCTAATCAGGGAGTATGGCGGATGGAAGAGCTACAGGCTGGTGGAGCTTTATAAGCGGCTTGTGACGACGCTGTTTACCCGGTTTAAGGGATTGGTGCATTACTGGCTGACGTTTAATGAGATTAATATGATTCTGCATCTTCCTTTTATGGGAGCCGGCCTTGTGTTTGAGGAAGGGGAGGATCCGAAGAAAGCCCAGTATACCAGTGTACACCATGAACTGATTGCCTCGGCCTGGGCGGTGAAGCTAGCCCATGAGATTGATCCGGAGAATAAGGTAGGCTGTATGATGGCGGCGGGGGACTACTATCCCTATTGCTGCATGCCGGAGGATGTGTGGGAGGCTAAGAAGCAGGATCGGGCCAATCTCATGTTTATCGATGTGCAGGCCAGAGGGTATTATCCCAATTATGCCAAGAAGCTTTTTGAGCAGATGGAGCTTACACTGCCCCTGTCTTTGGAGGATGAGACCGTAATGAGGGAAAATACGGTTGATTTTATTGCATTTTCATACTATTCTTCCCGGTGCGTGACTACGAGGGAGGATGTGAAGGAGACCACGGGAAATGCCTTTAAGGGGACGAAGAATCCTTATCTGAAGGCCAGTGAGTGGGGATGGCAGATTGATGCCCTGGGACTTCGGATTACGATGAATTCGCTGTTTGACCGGTATCAGAAGCCGCTCTTTATTGTGGAGAACGGACTTGGGGCAAAGGATACTCTGGTTCCGGACGGGAACGGCTCCTTTACGGTGGAGGATGATTACCGGATTGAGTATCTCCGGGCCCATATTGAGGCTATGAAGGCGGCTGTGGAGGAGGACGGTGTTGAACTTTGGGGATATACGCCATGGGGATGCATTGATCTGGTGAGTGCTTCGACCGGAGAGATGAGTAAACGGTACGGGTTTATTTATGTGGACCGGGATGACGAGGGGAACGGAAGCCTGGCCAGGTATCGGAAGAAGTCTTTTGAGTGGTATAAGAAGGTGATTGCCTCTAACGGAGAGGAGATTTAACCTTTCGGGATATTGCGGAACTGGAACAGGAGGGCGCAGGATGCAGCGGTTAAGGGATGTTTTGAAGGGACAGGAAGGAAATTCCATTATGCCTTTTTTCTGGCAGCATGGAGAGGATAAGGAGACTCTCGGAGAGTATATGGAGAGAATCCGGGAATGCGGCTGCGGGGGTGTCTGTGTGGAGGCAAGGCCGCATCCGGATTTTGGAGGAGAGAAGTGGTGGGAGGATGTCGGATTCATTGTGGACAGGGCCCGGGAAGACGGGATGGAGGTCTGGATCCTGGATGATTCGCATTTTCCTACAGGGTTTGCGAACGGGCTGGTTAAAGAAAAATATCCGCAGTTTTTAAAGAGATATCTTGACTGCAGGCGGTTTGATGTGGCAGGTCCCTTTGAGTCTGCAAGGCTTAACCTGCGTTTTCTGAAAGGGCGGCCCTGGGAGCTGAAAGAACGGAAGAATGATGTGATCCTGGGGATTTATGCGGCCAGACGGGGAGAGGTCCGGGCGGAAGAGCTTAGGGAAAAGGCTGACCCGGTGCAGCCGGAGACCCTGGTGGAGCTGACAGAGAATGTAAAAGACGGAATTCTTTACTGGGATATTCCGAAAGGAATCTGGAGTGTGTTTGTGGTTTTTACGACCCGGGCCGGAGGGGAGGAATCTACAAAGGATTATCTGAATCCGCTGGTGAGGGAAGCAGCAGAGGTTTTGATTGAGGCGGTTTATGAGCCCCACTATGAGCATTTTAAAGAATTTTTCGGGACGACGATTACGGCCTTTTTCTCGGATGAGCCCCGGTTTGGGAACATAAAGGGAACGGAAGGCAGGATCGGGAAGGCGGATATGGTGCTTCCCTGGTGTGAAGGACTGGAGGAAAAGCTGCCTTTTGGGAAGGAGCTTCTGCCGTTTTTGTTTGCGGATTCCGCGGATGATACCATGCACGAAGTCCGCTTTGCCTATATGGACTGTGTTTCCAGGCTGTATTCGGAGAATTTTACCCAGGTTCTTGGAAAATGGTGCCGGGACCATGGAGTCAGGTATGTGGGGCATCATATTGAGGATAACGGGGCTCACGGCCGGCTGGGCTATGGGCCGGGACATTTGTTCCGCGCCCAGAAGGGTCAGGATTTTTCGGGGATTGACGTGATTAGCAATCAGATTGCGCCGGGGTATGATTTTCACCATGATGCTTTTGCTACAGGGGGAAATGACGGAGTATTTTACCATTATGGACTGGGTCACCTGGGGGCTTCGATTGCCTGGAATGATCCGGATAAGAATGGGATTGCCATGTGTGAGGCTTTTGGAGCCTATGGATGGAATGAGGGACTTAAGTGGATGAAGTGGATTACGGATCATCTTCTCGCAAAGGGAATTAATTACTTTGTCCCGCACGCTTTTGACCCGAAGGAATATCCGGACTGGGATTGTCCTCCGCATTTCTATGCCCAGGGGAATAATCCGCAGTTTCGGTATTTCCCGGTATTAATGCGGTATATGCAGAGGATGTGCCATCTCCTGCAGGGAGGCGTCCATCAGGCATCTGCGGCAGTTCTCTATCCGGCGGAAGGGGAATGGAGCGGTGGGTCCATGCCTGTGGAACGGGTTCTTAGGGAACTGGATCGGAAGCAGATTGAAACGGCGGTTGTCTGCCTGGATGATCTGGTGCGTGAGGAGATCCGGGAGGGAGCCTTCCGGGTGAACCGGAACCGGTATGAGTGCCTCATTGTGCCTGCCATGGAACGGTTTCCGGAGGTGATGGCAGAGAAGCTGCTGATGCTGTGTGAGGCCGGGGTTCCGGTGATACTTGTGGAGGAATATCCGCTGAAGGGACTGCTGTCACAGAGGATATCCCATGCGGCCGGGAGGGAAGAAGAAGCGCCCGGCATGGCAGGACAGGAGGAGATGGATAAGCTGCGGGACATGGCAAGGCAGGTTTCTTTGAAGGAGCTTTCCGGCGTGTGTGAGAAGTGGAGAACCGTGAGAACTTCCGAAGAGCAGGAGCGGCTGACCTCTTACCACTATGTCCAGCCGGACGGTGAGATCTATCTGTTGTTTAATGAGAATCCGGCGGGGAGTATTGAGACGGTGCTTACGATTGCCTGCGACAGGCCTCTTGCGGCTTATGATGCTTTTACCAACCGGCTCAGGGCACTTCCGGTCCGGAGGGAGCAGGGGAAGGTGCAGATAGATCTGTGCTTGAAGCCCTATGAATCGCTGATGCTGCTGGCCTGTGATAACTGGGAAGACTTTCCGGTGGAGGCCGAGTGGATGGGCACTGTCCAAAGAACGGTGCCGCTTGGCGGAGCATGGAAGGTATCCTTTGCGGATGCAAAGAGCTATGCCGGAGCTTTGGATGCTTCAAGCTTTGTAAAGCTTGGGGAGCGGGTGGAGCTTACTCCCCTGTCCTGTGAGCCGGAGTTTATGGATAAGACAGGGACACTGCGGTATGAGAAGACTTTCGAGTGGGAGAAAACGCCGGGAAGTAAGGTGTTTTTGAATCTGAGGGAAGTCTTTGAGACGGCAGAGGTCTTTGTGAACGGGGAGAGCGCAGGCGTGCGCATCTGTCCTCCCTACCGGGTGGAGATTACAAAGCAGCTTATATCCGGCAGAAATGAGCTGGCGGTTGAGGTGACGAATACCCTGGGAAATGAGAATAAAGACTTTATGTCCCAGTATACGCCTATTGAGCCCTTCGGCCTGCTGGGGCCTGTGACGGTGGAAATGGAAAAAAAGATAGACGGGAGCAATTCAATATGTTACACTACAGGGTAGGTAACAGCAGTATGCCATACTGCGGAACTGGAAAAAAGTTCCCCGGATTTCTCCTGTAGATGCTTTGGGGTTACGGTTTGTGAAGGCAGACCGTAACTTTTTTTGGAGTAGAGCCGGGTCACAGGAAAGAGGATAAAAGGATGGATTTGTTTTATAAGAGTACAAGAGATTCCGGGGCGCGTGTAACGGCTTCCCAGGCAATTCTCAAGGGACTTTCAGAGGACGGAGGTTTATTTGTGCCGGAAGAGATTCCTTCCCTGGATGTAAGCCTTAAGGAGCTTTCAGGGATGACCTATCAAGAGACGGCCTATGCGGTTATGAGCCGCTTTCTGACAGATTTTACGGAAAGCGAGCTTAAGGACTGTATCCAAAAGGCTTATGACGGCAAATTTGATCTGCCCGGGATTGCGCCGCTTATAAAGGCGGAGGGAGCCTGGTATCTGGAGCTGTTTCATGGAGCCACTATTGCATTTAAGGACATGGCCCTCTCCATCCTGCCCCATTTGATGACGGTTTCCGCAGCAAAGAACCGGGTGAAGGAGGAGATTGTGATCCTGACGGCCACTTCCGGGGATACGGGAAAGGCTGCCCTGGCAGGCTTTGCGGATGTGCCCGGAACGCGGATTATTGTATTTTATCCAAAGGACGGCGTGAGTCCTATTCAGGAGAAGCAGATGGTAACCCAGAAGGGAAACAATACCCTTGTAGTGGGTATCCGGGGCAATTTTGATGATGCACAGAGTGGCGTGAAAGCGATTTTTGGAGATGCCGCTTTCAAAAAAGAGCTGGAGGAAAAGGGTTTTCGTTTTTCTTCTGCCAATTCCATCAATATCGGGCGCCTTATCCCCCAGATTGTGTATTATGTGTATGCTTATGCGAGGCTGTGTGCGGACGGGGAGATAGAAGAAAACGAGCCTGTGAACGTGGTTGTTCCCACAGGTAATTTCGGCAACATTCTGGCCGCTTATTATGCGAAGCAGATGGGGCTTCCGATTAAGAAGCTTATCTGTGCATCCAATGACAATAAGGTGCTGTATGATTTCTTCCGGACAGGCTGCTATGACAGGAACCGGGAGTTTGTGCTGACCAGCTCGCCTTCTATGGATATTCTGGTTTCCAGTAATCTGGAGCGGCTGATCTATCAGATTGCGGATCAGAGCGACGAGACGGATCGGAGGCTGATGGGGGAGCTCGCAGAAGAAGGGCGTTATCAGATTACTCCCGGCATGGAAGAGAAGCTTGGAGACTTTTACGGAGGCTACGCAGGCGAGGAGGAAGCGGCGGAAGCCATCCGCAGAGTCTATGAGGCTGCGGGCTACGTGATCGATCCCCACACGGCGGTGGCCTCCTGTGTCTATGAAAAATACCGGAAGGAGACAGGGGATACTGCAAAGACGATCATTGCTTCTACGGCCAGTCCTTATAAATTTACCAGGAGTGTGATGAAAGCTCTGGGGAAGAATGCGGAGGACGCGGATGATTTTGAACTGGCCGACAGGCTTTCGGAGCTGTCCAATGTGCCGGTGCCAAAGGCCGTGGAGGAGATCCGCAGCGCCGAGGTGCTTCACAGCAAAGTGGTAAATGCGGACGAGATGAAGCAGGCGGTTAAAGGGTTTTTAGGATAAGGTGTACTGTAAGGAATATTACGGAACTTAAAATAGGAGAATGATTATGGATAATGTATGGAGCATTATGGATTTACTTTTTGCGGGAGCAGGGCTTTATGCACTCTACGCATATTATCTGCTTAAGGCCAGGGGAGAGATTACGACTTCAATCCTGATGAGCAAGGATGTTGACATCCGAAAGTGCAAGGATATTGAGGGCTATAAGCGCTTTGTGGCTCCCAAAATTCTCATCTTCGGGACTGCAGCATTGTTGTACGGTATCCTGGGACTGGTGAACAGCTATGTTTCCCCGGTGCCCGGTGCTCTTTATGCTGCGGCAATGGTTGTGTTTTTTGTTATTCTGGTCTGGTTTGCACTTCAGACAAAGAAGGGAATACAGATGTTTTGGTAATATCAGGTAATAGGAAGGGATGGGGCTGCCGGGAAATAAAACAGCAGACTTTTCTATACCCTGTGTTCGGACGGTTTGTGTACATTCTGTCTGCTCTGTACGGACATTGCTAAAGCAATATCCGTCCATATCAGACAGCCTGTTCACAAACAGCCGGACACTGGGT
>JAETRR010000029.1 GCA_021770065.1 Lachnoclostridium sp.
TTCGTAGATATATCTCCTCCTTCTCTTAAGTTGACTTGAAATATGATGATGTATGCTTCTGAATATGATCATTTCGGCTTAAGTTACTGACATTGGTTCACTCCGTGACCAGTAACTATAAACATTCCTCTTGACATCCCCATAGTACAAGGGTATAGTCAAAGTAATCACACAGCAAATATTCTGCTAGGGGAGCCTAAGGCTGAGAAAGCGTGACAAACGCTGACCCTCAATACTTGAACCGGTTAATACCGGCGTAAGGAAGCTGCTTTTCGTATCCCCTCCTGTGAAAAATTCATTACCAAGGAGGAATTTTTTATGTCACTTTTTGTAAACCAAATCACTGACGAGTGGGGAACCTCCTACTCTCTGACCGGCTTAGGCTACGGCGCCTTAGTAGCCGCCATTTTAATCCTGCTGATACTGGCCTGCTATCTCACCGGCGGAAACAAGAAAATTCAAACCAAGCCCCTCGTATTTGCCGCCGCAGCCATGGCACTGGGAATGATCACATCCTTCCTGAAGCTCTTCGAAGCTCCCATGGGCGGTTCCGTAACCCTCTTCTCCATGCTCTTCATCTGCTGCATCGGCTACTGGTACGGCCTGCGCACCGGCCTGATCACCGGCTTTGCCTACGGCCTCCTGCAGCTCATCTCCGACCCCTACATCATCAGCCTGCCCCAGATGATAACAGACTACCTGCTGGCCTTCGGCGCCCTGGGCCTGTCCGGCCTCTTCTGTAGCAAGAAAAACGGTCTCATCAAAGGCTACATAGCCGGCGTTCTGGGCCGCTACTTCTTCGCCTTCCTGTCCGGCCTCATCTTCTTCGCCTCCTACGCCGAAGGCACCGGAATGAGCGCCCCCGTATACTCCCTCGCCTACAACGGCAGCTACTTAGGCTGCGAAGCCGCCATGACCCTCATAGTCCTAGCAATTCCGGCCGTCAACAAAGCCTTCATCCGCGTAAAACAAATGGCCACAGCATAAACATAACCCTCGGCAAAAAGCACAAAATCACACAACCACTCCCAAAAACCAGGGTCTGCCGCAAAAATCCGGGAGGCGTTTCCAATATCCATGTGTCCGGCTATTCGCGCACAGTCTGTCTGATATGGACGGACATTGCCCAAACCATACAGAGTCCCAACAGACCCTCACAGCAATGTACGTCCAGAGCAGACAGACTGTACGCGAATCGTCCGAACACAGGATATGGAAACGCCTCCTGGATTTTTGCGGCAGACCCGTCCGTCTCATCACATACGCTCCGGCGCCTCAAATCCCAAAATCCCGATACAAGTCTCCAGCACCCGTTTTGTCAGCACCAAAACAGCCACCAGCCCGCTTCGTATCTCTTCATCCTCCTCACTGAGAATCTTCGTCTCATGGTAAAACTTATTAAAAGCATTCGCCAGCTCATAAATATAAGCACAAATCTTATGGGGAGCCAGCTCCTCAAAAGCATTCTCAACCGCCCCGTTAAACCGCGCCAGTCGAAGCATCAGACCCTTCTGCGTCTCATTCCCCGGAACCCCGATCATCCCGGCTTCCGGATCAAGCCCCATCTCCCGGTACTTATTCAAAATAGACTTAATCCGCACAATCGTATACAGTATATACGGCCCCGTATTCCCCTCAAAGGAAGTAAACCGCTCCACATCAAACACATAATCCTTAGAAGCCTGGTTTGACAAATCCCCGTATTTAATCGCCGAAAGTCCTACAATCCGCGCCGTCTCCCTGGCCTCATCCTCCGAGATCTCCAGATCCGAATTATCCACAATCTTCCGGTACATCTCCTCATTGATATCCGCTATCAGATGCTCCAGGCGCATCACCCCGCCCTCGCGGGTCTTAAAAGGCTTCCCGTCCTTCCCGTTCATGGTACCGAATCCCAAAAACTTAAGCCCTGTCCCATCTTCCACAAGCCCCGTTTTCCGTGCGCAGCGGAACACCTGTACAAAATGCATCTCCTGCCGCTTGTCCACCACATAGATCATCTCATCCGGCCTATAGAGCTTCATCCGCTCCACAATCGTCGCCAAATCCGTAGTCGTATAAAGAGAAGCCCCGTCTGACTTCAAAATCATGCATGGCGGGATCTCCTTGGTATCCGTATCCTCCTTCACATCCACCACAAGGGCGCCCTCGCTCTCATAGGCGAACCCCTTCTCCTTAAGCATCGCCACCAGTTCGGGAATATAGGGCTGCGCATCCGATTCCCCTTTCCATAAATCAAACTCCACCTTCAGATTGGCGTAATTTTTCTTCAAATCCGCCACGGACACATTTAAAATATGCTGCAGAACAGCCTGGCATCCCCGGTGCCCGTGCTGAACCAGATAAGTAGCCTCCATAGCCTCATCCTTGTAAGCCTCATCCTCTTTGGAACGGGCACTGGCCGCAGGATAGATCTCCTCCAGCTCCGAGATGGTAAAGGGCGCTTCCTTCGGATATTCCCCTGTAAAACTCTCATCAAAATAAGGAAGATTCGGCTTCCTGTGCTTTAATTCTGTGATAATAAGCCCCATCTGCAGGCCCCAGTCTCCCAGATGAATGTCGCCAATCATCCGGTGCCCTGCAAAACGCCCCAGGCGCTTTACACACTCTCCGATAATGGCCGAGCGCAGGTGTCCCACGTGAAGGGGCTTTGCCACATTCGGTCCGCCGTAATCGATGATAATCGTCTTCGGCTCTGCAGCCCTGTCACATCCCAGACGCTCATCCCGGAGCATCTCCTGAAGATATGTCTGTACAAAGGAAGCACTCACCTTCAGATTAATAAAGCCCGGATTCACTGCCAGAACCTCCTCAAAGACAGTGCTTTTCCTGAGTTCTTCCACCACTTTTTCCGCAATCCGGATAGGCGCACAGTGATATTTCTTAGCTGCAGCCATACTCCCGTTGCACTGATATTCACACAGATCCGGCCGGTTTGAGAGAGTCACCTTTCCGTATTCCCCTTCATAACCGCAGGCCTCAAATGCCTGTACAACCGCTTCTGTGATCTGATCCAACAATTTTTTCATAACATTCTTTCTCCTCATATTTTAATTCGGGCGCTCCTGAAAATATCAGCCCATCAAAGCTTTTACTTCCTCCACCGTGGGCATAACCCGGAGGGCGCCCTTGCGTGTAGTGATAATAGAAGCCGCGGCATTGGCAAAAGTCAGCATCTTGGCAAGATCCTGCTCCGTCAGATCTTCCAGGCCATGATCCAGAATAAAATTCAGCATACCCGCGCAGAAAGTATCTCCCGCCCCCGTAGTCTCGATGGTGTGTTCCTGTACAAAGCCCGCCTTCTCAACGAATACATGATCTTTGTAATAAGCCCGGCTGCCCTTCTTTCCCATGGTTATGCAGATGAGGGGGATATCAAAGCGGTTCCGCACCGCCTCCACGCCCCGGTCAAGGCTTCTCTCCCCGGTGATAAATTCAAGTTCCTCTTCAGACATCTTCACGGCGGAGCATCTGGACAGTCCGAACCAGATCTGCTCCTTGGCATCCTGCAGATTATTCCACAGAGGCGGCCTTAGGTTCGGATCAAAGGTTACCGTCACCCCATGCTTCCCGGCATATTCAAGAGCCTTCTTTGTGGCGCTGCGCACCGGCTCATCCGTAAGAGACAATGTGCCGAAATGCAGAATACGGCTCTTTGCAATAATCTCCTCCTGAACCTCATCCTCTTTAAGCATCATATCCGCTCCCGGCTTCCGGTAAAAAGAAAAGTCCCTGTCGCCATCCGCTGCCGTGTGTACAAAGGCCAGCGTAGTATGCACCACTTTATCCAAAAGAAGATTGTCCGTTCCGATGCCAAGCTCCACCAGAGTGCTTTTCAGAGTTCTTCCAAACTGATCATCCCCCACTTTTCCGATAAAGCTTGTCTTCTTACCCAGATTATTCAGCATGGCAAGCACATTGCAGGGCGCCCCTCCGGGATTCGCCTCAAGTAAAGGATTTCCCTGGGGACTTAATCCGTTTTCCGTAAAATCAATCAACAGTTCTCCAATTGCCGTAACATCATATAATTTTTCCATTTCCCTCATCCTTTCCCTTTACTTTCTGTCTAAAAGTCTCTATAATCAGATCAATTGAAACTATTATCATTATATGTAAAATACATGAAAAAAGCAATTCCTTTTCTGCCAAAATGTTACTGCTCACATAGCGGCCGCTAACGCCAAAACGGCAGTGACTTTACCCTTTCGTGCTGTCGCGCAGCGACTTTAAAACAGCTAAGAAATGTCAAGTGTTTACTAAAGATATTTTTGCTGGACGGTAAAGCCGCAAAGGCGCACGAGAGGAACTTTTATGAGTGCCCTTTCGAATAAAAGTTTCTCTCATTGCCGTGTGGGCAAAAATTTTATGGAGGATTTTAAGAAGCTGGATGCGGATATCTTCTGTCTCCAGGAAACCAAACTGCAGGAAGGGCAGATTACGCTTGATCTACCCGGCTATCATCAGTACTGGAATTATGCAGAGAAAAAAGGATACAGCGGAACGGCCGTATTTACCAGGACAGAGCCCTTGACGGTATCTTACGGAATCGGCGTAGAGGAACACGACCATGAAGGGCGGGTCATTACCCTGGAATTTTCCGACTTCTATCTGGCAACCGTCTACACTCCCAATTCCCAGGACGGCCTTGCGAGGCTTGACTACCGGATGAAATGGGAGGATGACTTTCTCCGCTATATAAAGAGCCTTGACAAAAAGAAGCCCGTAATCTACTGCGGAGATCTGAATGTGGCCCACAAAGAAATCGATCTGAAAAATCCGAAAACCAACCGGAAAAATGCCGGATTCACAGATGAAGAACGGGCAAAGATAACCCATGTACTGGAATCCGGCTTTGTGGATACCTTCCGCTATTTTTATCCGGATACGGAGGGCATCTACTCCTGGTGGTCCTACCGGTTCCGTGCCCGGGAGAAAAATGCCGGGTGGCGGATCGATTACTTTATCGTATCAGAGCGGCTCACAGAACGCCTGGAGGATGCTAAGATCCACACAGATATCTTCGGTTCGGATCACTGCCCCATAGAGCTTTTATTAAAATAATACGCGAATCTCAAGGGGGTGCAACACCCCCTTTTTCTTTTGTCAGTCTCTTCTTCCGGCCAGATAATTAATAAACTGCTGTGCCGTCCGCCCGGAAATTCCGCCGTGGCTTAACTCCCACTGATTGGCCCTGGCACAGAGTTCCTGTTCCGTCAGGGTAATCTCGGGATACCGCTTCGCAAGCTCCGTCACAATCCGGAAATACTCCTTCTGCGAAGGCTTCGAATAACAGATTGTCACGCCAAACCGCGCCACCAGGGACAGCTTCTCCTGCATCGTATCAGACCTGTGCATGCCATTGTCCGTCTCCATATCGTCCCGATCCCCCCAGGTCTCCCGGATAATATGCCGCCGGTTCGAGGTCGCATAGATCAGCACATTATCCGGCTTCGTCTCCATGCCTCCCTCAATCACCGCCTTTAAAAACTTATACTCAATCTCAAATTCCTCAAAAGACAGATCATCCATATAAATAATAAAACGGTAATTCCGATTCTTAATCTGCGCAATAATCGCCGAAAGATCCTGGAACTGATGCTTATAAATCTCAATCATCCGAAGCCCTTTATCATAGTATTCATTCAAAATAGCCTTAATGCTGGTGGATTTACCCGTACCGCTGTCTCCGAAAAGCAGCACATTATTGGCCGGCAGGCCCTTCACAAACGCCTCCGTATTATCAATCAGCTTCTGCTTCTGAAGTTCATACCCCACCAGATCTTCAAGAAGCACCTGTTCCGTATTATTGATAGGCAGAAACTCCACCCCGTCCGGCAGACTCTTAATGCGGAACGCCTTATTGAGCCCAAACATTCCGACACCGTAAGCCTTATAAAAATCCGTCACAATCGTAAAAATCTCTTCCTCGTCCTGCGCCTCTTCAATCCGAAGGCTCACCGCCTGCACCTTCTCGCTCACATTCTTATTGTACATGCGCTCCTTCTTCCCGATTGCCTTATAATTACAGATGGTAGAAAAGCAGTCAATGCCGAGATCCCTCTCGATCGGTCCAAAGTCAAAGTCAAAGAGCCTCTTAAATACACGAAAATCCCCCTTCGCAAAATGATTCACGCTCCCCTCATTAGCCCCCACCTTCTCACTTGTCATACTAAAGGAATTCTCATTCGTCAGAAGAATAAAAGTCAGATAATTATGCCAGAGATTTTTATCAAACCCATACATCGTAGACAGATCAAGAAGCGCCTTAATCTGCTCATAAATACGGGTAGTCAGTTCCGCCCCCGTACTCTCCTTCTTCTCCCAATCCTCAAAAATCCCCGACAGCTTCCGGAGGATACTATCCTGTCCCAAATCTCTATATAACACCAGTTTCGCTATTTCCCGATACATAGAAAACACTCCTTTTTCATTTTCCCCATCATACCACGCCAAAAGAACCGCGTCAAATGGACATGCCAGCATATCCGCTTGGCTCGTTGCCCACGGGAATCAAGTGCGTCCTCATAAACCAGTAACAGTTCCGGTGGGCTGCCGCAGAGCTGTTTCCCCGGCTTTTCCGATATCCAGTGTACGGCTGTTCGCGTACAGCCTGTCTGATATGGACGGACATAGACAAAAATGCCGCCTCACATAATATAAAACAATGTCCGTACAGAGCAGACAGACTGTACGCGAACCGTCCGAACACAGGATATCAGGATATGGAAAAGTCGGGAAAACGGCTCTGCGGCAGCCCACCGGAACTGTTACGTCCGTCCCCATTCTTAAGAAATTCTGAATATTCTCCTCCCCCCTTGACATTTAAATCAAAAAGAATTACTGTATTATTAAAGTAATACAGTGATACAAATGATGCATCCGTATTATACACTGCGCCCTCCTGACCGGAGGGGGCCGGGGAGCGGTAAAATCTAAAATCCATTTTACCCCCCCCCTGGAAAAAAAACGGCATTTTATAAGAAACAAGGAAAGGAGTGACTATATGGCCTGGATTCTTGATGATTCCCGTCCTATCTACCTGCAGATCGTGGACGTCATCAAAACCAACATTATAGCCGGCGCATATCAGCCGGGCGACAAACTTCCTTCTGTGCGGGATCTTGCGATGGAGGCATCCGTCAATCCCAATACCATGCAGAAGGCACTGACAGAACTGGAGCGCAGCGGTCTCGTCTACACACAACGAACCAGTGGCAGATTTATCACGGAGGATACGGCAAAAATGACAGAAATCAAAGAACAGCTTGCAAAGGAACAGATTCAGCTTTTCCTCAAAAACATGGAACAACTGGGGTTTAAAAAGGAAGATATCAAACGGCTTCTGGATCAGGAACTAAAGGGGGGAAAATAATGGAACAACTGCTAAGCTGCCAGAACCTGACAAAGCGCTACGGCTATAAGACAGCTTTGGACAGCATTAACTTAACCATTGAGCGCGGGCGCATCATCGGTCTTCTGGGACCCAACGGCAGCGGAAAGACTACATTAATCAAGCTTATCAACGGCCTGCTTGCGCCCACGGAAGGACTGCTTCTCATTAACGGCGCAGTTCCCGGTCCGGAGACAAAAAAGGTAGTCTCCTACCTTCCGGAGCGGACCTATTTTAACAGCTGGATGAAGGTTACGGATATTCTGAATTTCTTCTGCGACTTTTACAGCGATTTTGACCGGAACCGGGCCATGGAAATGCTTCACCGGCTGAACATCGACGAGAAAGATCGCTTAAGTTCCATGTCCAAAGGAACCAAGGAAAAAGTTCAGCTTATTATGGTCATGAGCCGGGATGCGGATCTCTACTGCCTGGATGAGCCCATCGGAGGCGTAGATCCGGCAGCCAGGGATTATATTCTCCAGACCATTATAACCAACTACAACGAACGGGCATCCGTACTGATTTCCACCCACCTTATTTCCGATATTGAAAATGTACTGGATGATGTAATTTTTATCCAGAACGGGCACATCCGCCTGACAACATCCGTAGATGAAATTCGGGAACAGGAGGGCAAGTCCGTAGATGCTCTCTTCCGGGAGGTGTTCAGATGTTAGGAAAACTGATAAAGCATGAATTCAGGGCCGTGAACCGGCTGATGCTCCCTCTGCACCTGGGGCTGATTGTCATTACCATTATCGGGCGCTTTTACGTTCAGTTTGTAATGAACCGGGAGCACGTAAACTACAGCAGCTATTCCCTTCGTATGTGGGAAGGGATTGTGGATGTAATGCTTGTTTCCGCTTACGTCATTGCGCTGATTGCCATTTTCATCATCACCTGGTTATACCTGGATATTCTCCGTTTCCGCAAAAATCTCTTTACGGATGAAGGATATCTGATGCATACCCTTCCGGCCTCCGCAGCGCAGCATATCTTTACCAAGCTTGCAGTATCTGCCGTGTGGCAGATCGCGGACGGGATTCTCATCGGCCTTTCGGTCTTTGCCATGGTGCTGAATAAGAGTATTATTGAAGATTTCGGATATTTCTGGAATGAGCTGTGGACTTCTTTTCCGCAGATATTCGGGGTGCCGGCCGGAATCGGTATTCCCGTATTCCTTCTTTCCGCGCTGGTGAATACCATTGCCGGCACACTGATTATCTATATGTGCATTGCCATCGGCCACAGCTTTAACGACCATAAGGTGCTCGCATCCATCGGAATTTATATGGGCTACAAATTTGTATCCAATCTGATCTCTTCTATCGTTGTTGCTCTGTCAGGCATCAACAGCTTTGGAACCAGGAATGTAAACAGCATTTTCTTCGGAGTGGGAGTCTACAACTCCGGCCTGAATGAAACGGCCTATTTCTGGCTCAATACAGGATTTTCTCTTGTATTCTCCCTGGTATTGGGCGTGGGTGCCTTCGTGCTGACCAATCACTTTATGACAAAGCGGCTGAATCTGGAATAGAAATGCGCTGCAAAAAACCAGGGACTGCCGGAAAGCAAAGCAGCCCCTGGTTTTTTAACCTAATCCTCCCCTGCCTCCCGGCCGAAGACGCAGATGCGGATTCCAACAGCCCGGGCAGCTGTAAGCACCGGCTCAAGCGCCTCGCTGTGGTTGGGATGAATGGCTATCACGTCCACATCCTCCGCCACCAGCTCATTGATAAGGAGCATCTGATACTCAATGGGATCCGCTTCGCAGAGAACAAAGCTTCCCGTCAATGCTGCTGCCTCCAGAGCTTCCTCCTCCGACACGTCGGGAATACGGATCAGAAGCTCTGCTCCCTGTTCCTCTGCCTCTTTCCGAAAGCTTTCTATCAGCTCCTCATTTTCTGCCCCGTCCCTGCTGGCCAGCACCAGAGCCAGCGTCGGGCGCGCTTCGCCTGCCGCTTCTGCATTCTCCGCACGCATCATAAGCGTTTCCTCACGGCTCTGCGGTCTGCCGCAGGCTGACAATACCAGGAAAAAAAACAGCGGCAGAAAAAGTTTATGAAGCCTCTTGTACTGCTTTTCTGTCCCTTTTTTATACATCATCCGCATTATATCCTTTCTGTCCCATACCGAATGGCAAACAGCAGACTCTCTTCCTTTCCCCCCATAGGCCACTCCTTCAGAATCCGCATAGCCTTATGTTCCTTAAGCCGTCTCCGCACAAATACCGGATCGTGGCTGTAAAGCAGCACCAGCCCTCCGGGACATAAAAGCTTCTCGGCCCGGTCAAAAAATTTCTCATAGAGAAATTCCAGTTCCTGCCCGTTCCTGCTCTTTCCCTTAGCCGGAAAATTCGTCACAATCTCATCAAAGGGATACATGTGGGTAAAATCCCGGAAATCCCGATGAACATAATGAACGGTCATACGGGCCGTCTCTGTATTCTCTCTTGCTCCCGCAATGGCCGGTTCATAGATATCCACCCCATAGAGGGTGTCCGCATGAACCCGGTAATTGCGCTCAATCAGCATGGTCCCCACGCCACAGAAAGGATCCAGAACCCTGGCATTCTCTTTCAGATATTCTCCTGCCAGCTCCATAAAAAGGGCTGCCTGATCCGGGCGGATGGAGGCCGCCACGCTGTTCTTCCGATAGGAGAACCGCCTGTCCGGCAGGGTATATAATTTCACTAAAGGATAAAATCCCCCTGTCTTCGTCTCCACCAGGCGCAGCTCCAGCTCATAATCCGAGACAGAGTTAATAAGCCGTCCCCCGGTCAGTACCTCCAGCCGCGCAGCCAGCTTTTTTGTAAACGCACTCCGCTGCTCCAGGGTCATCCGGCTCTTGCATTCAATCCGAAAGTAAAAAGGGCCTTCCCCTTCGTGCAGTGCATCCAGCAAGGGAAGCAGATCAGAAGCCGCAAGCCCCTCCGCGGCCCGTTCTTTTAAAAGCTCCCCGGCATCCAGACAGAACAAAAGCTCCCGGAAGGTCCGAAGCTTCATAAGAGACTCCGGGCTGCCCCCCAGCACCTTCACACCTGCCTTCAAAAGCACACACTGTCCCTCCGTAATCTGCCTTAAAGTTATCTCACGGTAGTCCCGATGGGTAATCAGAACCACATCCGAAGGTCTTGAAAAGCCTGTAAACCTGTGCCGCTTTTGCTTTTCGTACTGTGCCAGTAAAGCGTTCAAGGCACGCAGCTCCTCCTGACGGTGCTTTCCCGTCTCCAAAGTCTCTTCCTCCGCCAGAAGTTCCTGCTTTCTCTCCCTAAGTCCGTCCAGCAGCTCTCTGCAGTCACATCCTTTCAGGGCCTCCGGATAAGCGCTTAGCACAAAGCGCTGTGTCTCCGCCCCATAAGCCTCCCACAACGCGTCCCGGCAGACAGGCGTTCCCAGACTGCCGAGCACCAGAGCCGCATTTTTCCGTACCTTGGCATCCTCGTGGTTAAGCATGGAAAGCAGCACCTCCGGATCCCGGTCGAAAAGCTCCTGCAGCTCTTCAAGCCCCTGTCCGCTTCTGAGCTCCGCCTTTATGGATATAAGATTCCGGCGGACATCCTCATTTTTTCCGATACATTCAAATTGTTTCCTCAAATCAGTATTTCCACTCCTCTGAATATCATTAAAATTCCAGCCGGTACCTGCACAAATGCCGCTCCCGGTAATCAAAGCTCTGCTTCTTTTTAAATCCAAGTTTTTCAATCAGTCCCAGAGAGCCGCTGTTTTCCTGCTCAATATAGGCACTCACACCCGGAAAATCGAGAACCCTCCTGCCGTAAGCCAGTGCTGCCCGGCAGGCCTCCTCCCCATAGCCCTGTCTGCGGTACTTCTTTCCGATAAGATAGCCCATGTCAATCTCCGTAAAATCCAGGTAATCTGCAATGCCAAAGCCGGCCCGTCCAATCATTTCCCGGCTCTTCTTCTCGATAACCACCCACATGCCGAACTGGTAAAGCCCGTACATGTAAGCAATGTAAGCCTTGATCTTCTCTTCCTCCTCCCGCCGGTTAAGTGCCAGCTCTGGTGAGAGAGCCATGGACGGCTCCTCCTGGTAAAGGGCATTGATCTGATCCAGATCCGACAGGGTCATTTCCCGGATCAGAAGGCGCTCGGTCTCCGCTATCAGCACCGGAAGTCCCAGAGCCCGGGTATGGACATTCTGAAGAAAGCTCCTGTCTATCTCCTGGAATCCCTCCAGAAGAATCCGGCAGCCCGACAGATGTTCCCCCGGCAGCGCCGGATTCAGATAACCCACACAGAAAAATCCCAGCTCCAAAGCCATTTTTTCCTCCCGATCTGTCTCAACCAGGCACAAAGCCTCCGGTTTCTCGGCTCCCAGATGAGACAGCGCCCTCAAAAAAGCGGCCGGCTCCCGGCACTCCACCTCCACCCAGGGCAGGTTCTCCTTTGTGAGCGTCTGCTTTAAAAGCTCCGCTCCCGAAACGGCAATCACGATCCCTTTCAGCATTTTGCAAAAACTCCTTTACGAATCTTTCCTTTTCCGCTAAAATAAGATCCGGCACTGTTTCGCTGCACCAGGAAGCCATGCGGTCTGGTTCTTTCCATTCGGAACAGGTCAGTACACTTGAACAAAAAAGGAGAATATAAAAATGGCACAAAATCCCGTTATTACTTTTGAAATGGAGGACGGACGTATCTTCAAGGCCGAGCTTTACCCCGACATTGCTCCCAACACCGTCCGCAACTTTATAAGCCTCGTTAATAAGGGCTTCTACAATGGTCTTACCTTTCACCGGGTCATCGAAGGCTTTATGATCCAGGGCGGCTGCCCGAACGGAAACGGCATGGGAGATCCCGGCTATTCCATCTCCGGAGAGTTCACACAGAACGGATTCTCCAACGAGCTGAAGCATACCCCCGGCGTGCTTTCCATGGCAAGATCCATGCATCCCGATTCCGCAGGCTCTCAGTTCTTTGTGATGCACAAGACGAGCCCCCACCTGGACGGCGCTTACGCTGCCTTCGGGAAAGTGACCGAGGGACTTGAGGTAGTCAATCAGATTGCCGAGACTCCTACGGATTACGGCGACCGGCCCATGACGCCCCAGGTGATGAAGTCCGTAACCGCAGAAACCTTCGGTGTGGAATATCCGGAACCGGAAACTCTGTAGAACCGTGCTCCATAGCGGCCTGCCTTCCTGAAGCGGTATGTTCTTTATAATCTCTGCTGCCCTTTCGGAAGAGGCCGCTTTTCGTTATCTCGTTCTCTCTGTCTCCTTCGCACAGCCTTTTATCTTTTTAAAATAATCCCGGATTTCCTTCTCATACCCGTTTTCCGAAGGCTCATAAAATACCTCTCCCTCAATCTCGGACGGAAGATACTGCTGCTCCACATAGTGATTAGGATAATCATGGGCGTATTTATACCCGGTTCCGTGTCCCAGCTTCTTCGCTCCCGGGTAATGGGCATCCTGAAGATGGGCCGGAACACTGGTACGGCAGTTTTTTACCGACTCCATGGCCTTGCCGATAGCATTCACCGCCGAATTGCTCTTGGGCGCGCAGGCCACATAGGCAGCCGCCTGGGCTAAGATGATCTGGGCTTCCGGAAAGCCGATGCGCTCCACGGCCTGAGCCGCAGACACTGCCACCGTCAGCGCCATCGGATCCGCATTTCCCACATCCTCCGAGGCACAGATCATAATCCTTCTGGCAATAAACCGCTCATCCTCCCCGGCATAAATCATTTTGGCCAGATAATAAACCGCTGCGTCCGGATCCGAACCCCGCATGCTTTTGATAAAGGCGGAGATGGTATCGTAATGGTTGTCCCCTGTCTTATCGTACCGGACCACGCGCTTCTGAATACACTCGGAAATCACCTCTCTGGTGAGATGAATTTTTCCGTCCTCACCCTTTTCCGTGGTCAGAATTCCAAGCTCCACTGCATTGAGGGCGGCCCTTGCGTCGCCGCCTGCGATATCTGCCAGAAAATCTGCCGCTTCCTCCGTTATCTCCGCCCCGTAAGCGCCCATGCCCCGTTCCGAATCATAGACGGCCCGGTGAATCAGTTCCTTCACTGCTTCCGGCTCCAGCGCCTTCAGTTCAAAGACCACGGAACGGGAAAGCAGCGCCCCGTTTACCTCGAAGTAAGGATTTTCCGTTGTGGCACCTATGAGAATGACCGTACCGTCCTCCACAAAGGGGAGCAGATAATCCTGCTGTCCTTTATTAAAGCGGTGAATCTCGTCCACAAAGAGAATCGTCTTCCTCCCATACATCCCCAGATTGTCCTTTGCCTGGGAAACCACGGCCTCCATATCCTTCTTTCCTGCCACCGTAGCATTTAACTGGGTAAAGCTGGCCCTGGTCGTGTTGGCAATCACCCGAGCAATGGTCGTCTTTCCCGTTCCCGGAGGGCCGTAAAAAATGAGAGAACTCAGCTTATCCGCTTTGATAGCCCGGTAAAGCAGCTTGTCCTTCCCCAGGATATGCTGCTGCCCTACAATCTCCTCAAGAGTCCGCGGGCGCAGCCGGGAGGCCAGGGGGGCCTCCTGTTCCAGTGTATTTTCCCGCATATAGTCAAACAAATCCATGTTCCCGTTATTCCTCCGCCTTAGAAACCGTCATTTCCTTACTCTAATATCAGTTCATCCGCGGTCACGAATTCATACCCCTCTGCCTGCAGCAGATCAATAATCCGAAGAGCCGCTTTCACAGTGCTGTCATAAGAATCATGCATTAAGATAATATCATTTTCTTCAATTTTCGTCACTACCTTTTGAACAATCTGGTTCTCATTTTTCGTGGTCCAGTCCAGAGTATCCACCGACCAGAAAACGGGAATCATCATAACCTCGCACTCCAGCTCTTTGTCCCAGCTGCCAAAAGGCGGACGGATATATTCCACAGGCTGTCCGGTGATGGCTGTAATTTTTTCACTGGTATCCAGAATCTCCCGGCACGCCTCGTTCTGGGAAAGCTTTGTAATGTCTACATGGTAATAAGTATGATTTCCAATGAGATGGCCTTCCTCTGCCATCCGCCTGATAATGTCTTCCCGGCCCTCTATATTTTGTCCCAAAAGAAAAAAGGTTGCCTTTACATTCCGCTCTGCCAGGCCGTCAAGAAGTTCCTCTGTGTAACGGGGATGGGGGCCGTCGTCAAAAGTCAGAGCTATCTTTTTCGTCTCTGTGTACTGCTCCTCCCCGGACGGAATACCGGAAGGTTCTTCCTCCCCGGAGGCATCTCCCATTGTCACGGCTCTCCCTCTCTCTTCCAGTCTGTCCCGTATACCGGCCGCCGCTCCCACTGCCGCAAGGCCAATCATGCCTGCCAGAAGCCCTCTCTTCCACGCCGGAATACCGGCTGTCCTTTCCTTTCTCACTTCGGATGCTCCCAAACATGTTTCCTCATTAATCCTAATATATGCAGAAGGGAGCCGTTACAGAAGAAAGGTGTCGGAAAAGTCAGCCAACTTATTTCCAACACCTCAGTTATTGTCAGAATCCTGCTCCTCCCCGTCCGTCCCCTCAAACTCCGGACGGAATCTGCGCTTCCATTGTGCCGAGATTATATAGATCAGAAGCGGAAAAATGCTGCTGTTGGCATTCTCTGCATCCCCCATGCCGATGATCCAGTACAGGACTGCTCCGATTCCCACCACGTCCAATGCCAGTATCTTCATAAAGCCGGTTTTCTGACCAACGGTCATCCCCTCGAATATTCCAAGGCGGTAAGGCTCCACAAAATCATTCAGTACCGCATAGGCCGCTACAAAGACCATCAGCATTGCCTGAAAAACAACGATGCTTAAATTCTTGGTAATCGTTGCATAAAGCACATAAACGCCAATCACCAGCGTAATTCCGACAACCGCTCTGGTGGTAGTCCTCTGCACCTGCCTTCTCTTTTCCGGATCTATCACTCGTCTTTCCATTCGTTTTCTCCTAGTATCTCTTCATACTGCTGCGCAGCAGCATGAAAGGGTAAAGTCATTTCGGCACGCATTTAATGAGAGAAGCTTTCATTCAAAAAGGCTCTCTTGCTGCCGCCTCATATTTTTAAGTGTAACAGAAATAAGATATACTTGCAAGTTTTCCCTTTTTGTTGTTAAATAAAAATACCAAAAACCAATAATATTTAAAACAGGAGTTGATATCGTGATTCCCAAAGACCCGTTTATGCTTTTAAGCTGGATCAATATGCAGCTTCGGGATTACTACCCGAGCCTGGATGAGCTGTGCGGCAGTCTTGATTTGGAGCGCAAGTCCCTGGAAATCACTTTGGGCGGAATTGATTTCCAATATGATCCGGAAAGCAACAGCTTTGTATAAAGCCTGAAACAGCGGCCGGAATCTCTTCCAACCGCTGTTTCCGTCGTCCAAAATCTTATTTCTTCGCAATATACTTCCGGATATCCAGAGAGATAGCGATAAAGATTACAACGCCGATTGCGATCCACTGCGCATTTGCGTCCATTCCAAGGTACTGCAATGCCAGCTTTAAAAGCTCGAACACGGTAACTCCGACGATGGCCGAGGTCACACGTCCGCGTCCGCCGGTAACAGATACACCGCCGATGGTACATGCCGCAATAGCCTCCATCTCATAGCCAAGACCTAAGTTTACGGAAGCACCGCCGGCCTTGGCGCCCAGCATAAAGCCCGCCAGTCCGTACATGGCTGCCGCCTTCATATAAATGAGAATCAGCGTGGTCTTAACCGGAACACCGGCTACCTCTGCCGCCTGGGGATTGCCGCCCACTGCATACATATATTTTCCGTGGCGGGTCATGTTGAAAATAAACCAGGTAATGGCCGCCACAATAATGGCAATCCAGATCAGATAGCTGATTCCTAAGAACCTGCCGCTTGCCACGTTGGTATACTCCGTCACATAACCGCCCAGAGGGGTTGCATTGGTAAAAATCATATTGATACCATATACAATCTCCATCATTGCCAGGGTAGCAATAAAGGGCGGAACACTTAAGTAAGCAATAAAGAAGCCCGTTACGGAACCGAATGCCGCACAGATCAGCATAACAATCACCGCTACCAGAAATACATTCATAGGCTCCATGTTCGGGAAGAATTTCTGGGAGTAATCCATACGCTGCAGAAGAACACCCGAAATGCAGGCTCCAAAACCAATCATACGTCCGGCCGACAGGTCGCAGCCTGCGGTGATAACACAGCCTGCGATACCAAGAGCAATCACCAGACGGGAGCTCATGTTCATCAGCAGATTCAGAAGGTTATTTCCCGTAAAGAAATTATCGGTTGTAAATCCCGTATAGATAACCAGGATAAACATAACGATAATTACACCGTTATTAATCAAAAAATCTGTTATTTGCTTTTTCTTCGTTTTTTCCATTCTATCCATCCTCCTTCGCCATCAGAACTGGGTTGCATAACCCATAACGCTTTCCTGGTTCATCTCAGCCTCTTCCGTAATCTCGCCGGTGATCTTTCCATTGCACATGACATAGACTCTGTCCGACATTCCCAAAAGCTCCGCCATCTCCGAGGAAATCATAATGATGGCCTTTCCCTGCTTGGCCAGGTCATTCATAATCTCGTAGATCTCATGCTTTGCGCCTACGTCGATACCTCTCGTGGGCTCATCCATGATGAGTACGTCCGGATCATTTGCCAGCCATCTGGAAACGATAACCTTCTGCTGGTTGCCTCCGGAAAGATTCGCAATATGCTCCTTCATGCTGGGCGTCTTAATCCTAAGCTTCTGAATGTTCTCGTCCACAATACTGTCAATCTTCTTGTGATCCAGAACAAATCCGGCTTTCAGATACTTATTGTAAATGGATACGCCTACGTTATCCTTGATGGACAGGCATCCGAAGATACCGTTGCCCCGGCGGTCCTCCGTAATCAGTCCGATTCCGGCCTTCATTGCATCCTTGGGATGTTTTATCTTCACCTGTTTGCCGTTTATGTAGATCTCCCCTGTCTCCACACCGCGGATGCCGAAGATTCCCTCCATCAGCTCCGTTCTCTGAGCGCCTACCAGACCGCCGAAGCCGAGAATCTCACCCCTGCGCAGGGTAAAATTGATATGCTGGAAGGATTTTTCATGGATGGAGCAGAGATCCTTCACCTCCATAATCACCTCGCCGGGTTCATTCTCCCTGGGAGGATATACATTGGTCAGTTCGCGGCCGACCATCTTGGCTATAATATCATCGGTCGTCATATCCTCCGCCAGCCAGGTTCCCACATAAGTACCGTCGCGCATAATAGTGATATCATCAGCAATGCGCTTAATCTCATCCATCTTATGGGAAATATAGACCATAGTTACGCCCTTATCTCGGAGATCATTCATGATCCGGAAAAGAGCTTCCACCTCATTGTCTGACAGGGATGAAGTCGGCTCGTCGAAGATAACTACCTTTGCCTGCTGGGATACGGCCTTGGCAATCTCCACCGACTGCATCTGTCCCACGGACAGCGAGCCAAGAAGGGCCTTGGGATCAAAATCCATCTTTACTTCCTGTAACCATTTCTCCGTTTCCTCATACATGGCTTTGTGATCAATCACCTGCAGAGGACCGTATTTCTTTACCGGAAACCTCCCCAGATACAGATTCTCTCCCACGCTTCTGGCCGGTACGGGCTGCAGCTCCTGGTGCACCATGGCAATTCCATACTTCATGGCCTCATCCGGGTTCCCAATCTCAATCTTTTTTCCGTCGAGAATGACCTCTCCTGCGTCCATCTTGTAGATACCGAACAGACACTTCATCAGCGTGGACTTTCCTGCACCGTTTTCCCCCATCAGTGCATGTACGGTACCGGGACGGAGCGACAACTGTACATTATCCAGTGCCTTAACACCCGGAAATGACTTGCAGACGCCTTTTAGCTCCAGTTTATACTCTGCCATTTTGCTCCTCCTTCTCTTTTTCTATAGTTATACAGATCGCAATCTGTCAGATAAATCCCCGATCACATATCCATATTTTCTCATTCATATTTCCATTCATTATGAAAAGTGCAGGTGCCGTAATTCCAACACCTGCACCGTTTTCCTTTTGATACTTAATCAGACGTTTTTATTTTACGCTGTCAAGTACTTCCTGTGCATTCTCAGTTGTAACCTTTACATAGTCACAGCCAATGTAGTGCTCATTCCCTGCTCCGGTCAGATAGTTTACTGCTGCGTCTGCCGCACTGTGGGACTGAGAAATATGGTCATTAAATACTGTACCTGTCATGGTTCCGTTGATTACATTCTCAAGAGCCTCGGACAGAGCGTCAACGCCTACCAGGAAGATATCCTCGCCTACCTTGCGGCCTGCGGTATCAATTGCCTGCAGAGCACCAAGTGCCATAGCGTCGTTGTTGCAGAATACAACCTCGATCTTATCGCCGTGCTGTCCAAGTGCGTTCGCAACAAGCTCCTGTGCCTTAACCTGATCCCAGTTACCAACCTGATCATCCAGCTGCTCTACTTCCCAGCCGGCATCTGTCAGAGCCTTTACAGAGAACTCTGTACGATACTTGGCATCTACGTTCTCCGGGTCACCCTCGATCATGATGTACTGAACCTTGCCGTCACCGTTCATATCTACGGTCTCCAGACCAAGATCAACGATCATCTCGCCCTGCATAGTTCCGGACTGACGTGCATCACATCCAACATAGGTTACATCCCAGTTGTTGTCTGCCCATCTCTGCTCCTCGGATGCATCCGGCTCACGGTTGATGTATACCAGCGGGATTCCGGCGCCGACTACCTTGTCGGTGATGGTCTCTGCGGAAGAGGAGTTCACGGGGTTGATAATCAGAACGTCAACCTTGTCATTGATGAAAGCATCAATCTGGTTGGTCTGTGTTCCCTGGTCATTCTGGCCGTCCTGGATGGTGATGTTATCCTTGGAGAAGCCTAAGCTGATGAGATAGCTCTCAAGCTCTGTACGGAACAGCGTCATAAAGTTATCGGAGAACTGATAGATACAAACGCCTACCTTCTTGTCTGCGAAATCTCCGGCCGCCTCTGCAGGTGCCTCTGCCTCTGCCGGCTCCTCTGCGTCTGCAGGTGCCTCGGTCTCTGCCGGTGCTTCAGTCTCAGCAGGCGCCTCTGCCGGTGCTTCCTTGGAACCACAGCCTGCCAGTAAGGTTGCTACCATTGCTACGCTTAACAATGCAGCTAAAACTTTCTTTTTCATAATGAAAAATCCTCCCTGTTTATTTTTTTACAAGCTTATTGATTTGCTTGCGTTTATAAGTATACCACAAACAAGAAGGATTTCCATTAAAAATTTTATTCTTTTTGTACAAAATTTTACTAACTTGTTATTATTCACGGCCCAAAAGGCCGCTCACAGCAGCACTAAATTCCCGTCAGTCAAAAGAAAATAATACCTTTTGGCAGTCTTCCTCGAACATATTTTCTCTGGTAATCATGGTAGTAGCCGTGTCCACCTGTGTGTTTTCTACAGGGAGATTATTGATCAGATTATAGGCACATTCCACTCCCAGATAACCCATAGCATAAGGATTCTGCACAATCAGTGCATCTACCTCTCCCGTCTCCAGCATTCCCACGCAGACCACATTGCTGTCAAAAGCCACAACAGATGTTTCCTCCGCCAGCCCAAGTTCCCGGATAGCATAGCTCACTCCCAGGCTGGTCCACTCATTAAAGGTAGCTATTACATTGATCTCCGGATGGTTTTCCAGCATTTCAATGGTTCCAGCCTTGGAATCCTCCGTTGTGGAGATTACATTGACGGCATCTACGATGCGCACCCGGCTGTCCCCGGAAAGTTCTTCCCTAAGCCCCTGCTCCCTCTGCTGGCCGTTGGCGGAATTTTTGTCAAAATTTACAATCCCTACATTCAGTTCTTCCTGATCCGACGAGAGAATGGCCGTTCCGGCCATGCGGCCTGCCTGAAAATTGTCCGTGCTGATCCGGCAGCTCACCTTGCTGCTGTCCACATCGCTGTCAATGATCACGATTTTTACCCCGGCTCCTGCCGCCTCATTGATAGCCTCTGCATTGGCATGAAAATCTACTGCGGAAAATATAATCACCTCCGCCCCGTCCTCCACTGCTTTGCGGATCATCTTATTCTGGGTCTGATAGTCTTCTTCATTTTCGGGACCATCCACCGTCAGAATTAAATTGTACTCGGTGCCGGCTGCACTGGCCCCCGCAAATACGGATTTCCAAAAGGCCGAGGTGGTAGATTTGGCAATCACTGCCACATAATGGCGGTTCGTCTCCCCCCGCTCATTTTCAAATACATTGAGATTGCCGATAATGTAGCGGATTCCGATAATATAGCTTGCCGTCAGAATCAATGCCCCCAAAAAGAGCAGCCACAGATTATAACGTTTCCCTGTCATCTTATCTCCCTTCACAAATTCCGTAATATTCTTGTCAGTGAAGTTCCAGTTCCGTTTCCGTAAGCTTTGGAATACGGATTTCCACACAGGTGCCCTCATCAGGTTCGCTTGTTATGTGAAGCCCGTACTCTTCTCCGAAATAAATACGGATGCGGTCGTGTACATTTTTGATTCCGATTCCGGTCCGATCCCCGGCCTCCCGGTGGAGAATCTCCCGGCACTGCTCTTTCGTCATGCCTACGCCGTTATCCGTTACGGTCATAAGGATAGCCGTTTCTTCCTCACAAATCCGAATCTGGATGATTCCCTCATCTACCATGCGGTCAATCCCATGGTAAATGGCATTTTCAATAATAGGCTGCAGGGTAATTTTATTGCATAGATAGGAAAGACAGCTTTCTTCCACCTCAAAGGTGTAAGTAAACTGATTTTTGTAGCGGTAGTTCTGAATCTTCAGATAGCTCTTGGCGTGTTCTACTTCCCTTTCCAGTGTAATCAGCTCATGCCCTTTACTGATGCTGATGCGGAAGAGCCGGGCCAGGGCGTTAACCATCTCCACCGCCTCCTTTGTCCGATCCTCTTCACACATCCATGCTATGGAATCCAGGGTATTATACAGGAAATGGGGATTTATCTGGGCCTGCAGGGCATTAAGCTCCGTCTTTCGCAGGGTGATCTCTTCCTGCCGCACCTGTTCCATCAGTTTCTGAATCCGCACCACCATATGGCCGAAGGAGTCTGACAGGGCAGATATCTCACTTGTGCCCCGTACTGCCGCAAACTGAAAGTTCTCCGCCTCTTTCTCAAATGCTTCCATAGCTCCCGTCAGACGCTTGGCCGGCTTGGCAAAGAGCCGGGAAAAAAGGATTCCCACCAGCACGGCCGTCACCAGCACCAGAAGCAGGAGAGCCCCGCAGACACGGATCATCCCTTCTACCCGGCCCGTGATCAGCTCGTCCACATAGCTTACACCCACGACTCTCCAGTTGCAGTTTTCCAGGGTATGAATGGTGTAGATTACATTGGAACGGGTATGTGAGCCGTCGGGAAGGCTTTTAAGCTCACCTGTCATTTCTTCCTTAAGGCCGGAATATATAAGCTGCTGCTGAGGATGGTAAATAAGATTCCCCTCCGTATCCTGGATATAGCAGTAACCATGCTGCCCGATTCCCACGTCGTCCACATAACTGGCTATATTGGAAAACCGGATATCCATAAAGACATCTGTCTCCTGCCCTGACGCATCTCTCATATTCTGACAGATGGTAACCACCCAGGGATAATACTCATCAAAAAGAGTTTCCACATGGGGCTTGGAGATGCACAGCCCCTTTCCCTGCGGCTCTTCCATATAGGAAAGATTCTGTAAAATAGTACTTTTTCGTCTCAGGCCGTCTGACCAGCAGTCCAGAAGCTCTCCGCTCTGGTTGTAGGTAGTGACTGCCACCACATCAGAACGGATCTCCATAAAGCTTCGGAAAAATTCATCCCGCTCCTCCTTGGGCGTTCCCATATAAACGGAAATCAGCCGCATGGATTCCGCCATTCCCTCGGTATAATTCTCCACTGTGTTCATAACCTGCACTACGGCCTGTTCACTGGTGATGGCTGCATTCTGCTCCATGGAGCCCTGGTAAAAATCAATAAAAAATATGAGAACCGAACCCAGTACGGTTAATACCAGCCCCACAACCACACCTGTCATCACGGCGGAAAGGGAAATCCGGCTCTTATATCTGTCCTTCTTCATGCTTCCTCCTGCATGCATTCGGCGAGATGCCTTCGTATTTTTTAAAACAATAGCTGAAATAATGCTGATCGTTGTATCCGCATTTTTCCGAGATCTCCCGGATCTTCATGGAGGTTTCCAGAAGCAGCTTTTTGGCCGTCTCCATGCGCTTTCTGGTAAGCAGATCAATGAAGGTGCTGCCCGTGGATCGCTTGATGAGGGTACTCAGATAATTGGGGCTCACACAAATCTCGCCGCTGATGGAATTTAAAGACAATTCCGGATCCATAAAGCGGCTCTCCATAATGGACAGTGCCCGGTCACAGATAACGGAGCCGCTCTTTTTCCGATGCTCGGCGGCCAGTTCTCTCGCCGCAAGGCAGAAGGCCAGATAGCGCTCCTCCATTTCTCTGGGATTCTCAAAGAAGAGCTGCCCCAGAAGGGGGGAGGTCTTCTGAAGATTCTGAATTGCCTCGCTGTCCGCCACCGCATTGACCACCCGGAATACTGCCGCTATAAGCTGTACCATTACAAGCTGAATATTCATGGCCGGTGTGTCCTCCTGCTCCAGCTCCTCAAACAGCCTCTCTGAGCAGGCACGAAGCTCCTCCTCTGTCCCGCTCCGCAGCAGGCTCTCAATCTCATTGACTGCTGCCTGGACCGTCTCCTGATCGAGGACAGCAGTCCGCTCGATATCGGAGATAAAAGCGACTCCGGTGTCACTCCGCCTCGCATAGCCGAGAGCATCCATGGCCTCCAGATAAGCCTCATGGCAGTGTCCCAGCCCCGGCACCATGCGGCTGACACCGATGGAAGCAGTAAGGTTCATAATCCTCCTGACACTCTGGGAGATATCTTCAACGATGATATGCAGATATTTTGAGAGGCTTGTCCGCGTACCGGCCAGCAGGGAGACAACCCTGCCTTCCGTATAAAAACTCACATAACGGATATATTTGCGCAGAATAAGGTTCACTGCATTAACACCATTTTCCGAGGTATAATTGTTTCCTTTGTTATCCCCAAAGCTTGTGACCAGAACCGTGTAATGCATATGCACATGCTCCGGCTTGATAAAACCCCGGCGCACGGCCTCTTGAATCAGTGCTTCTTCCCGTTCCTCTCCCTGTACATCGGAAAACGAATCAAGAAGCAGAGGCATAAAAAAAACCATGAGGTTCTGCTGTTCCTGCTCTGCGTTTTTTCTTGTAAACTCCTCGAATTTTACGTCTATTTTCTGTTTGATTTTTTTCAGCTCTTCTGTCAGTTCTTTGGAAGAAACGGGCTTCAGGATGTAGCTGATGATATTGTATTGGATAGCCTGCTGTGCGTAGGTAAAATCGTCAAAACCGCTCAGAAAAGCAATCTGTATATTCGGGCGGATCTCTCTCACTGCCCTGGCCAGCTCAATGCCGGACATAAAGGGCATCCGTACATCCGTAAGGAGCAGATCCGGCTCCAGCTTCTCCACAAGTTCCAGCGCTTCGGCACCGTTCTCCGCTTCTCCCACCACCTCAAAGCCTATCTCTTTCCAGTTGATACGCCGGATAAGCGCCTGGCGCAGTTCGGCCTCGTCGTCCGCGATTACTATGGTATACATAGGATCCTCCTGATGAAAGGTTTCTTTTACTGTTTTCAGATCTATCATCTGTGTAATTGCTTTTATTATACATGATCCGCCTTCCCAGGGCAAAAGAAATCTGCGCAAAAAGCCTGCGATCCTTAACTTGCGGATCGCAGGCTTTTTCCATATAAAAACATATTCCGGATATGATCGGGATAGGTTTTCGTAAATCGTATCACATCTGTTATATGTTATCTTATGCCGTTCTCCTGTCCTCTGTCACCAGGTTATGACCTGGCCAGAACATTCCGGATAATGCGCGAAGATCCAGTCCATGCCTGCCATGCACATTGCAAAAAGCACCATGAGTATTAAAAGGAAAATGGCTGCCCCGTCATAGACGATACGCCGTTCGGGGCTCCGGCTGCTTAAAAGCACTTCAATTCCCAGGCAGATAAACACGGCGGGCCACAGGCGGAAAATCAGCTCGTAGTTCAGCACCGGGAAGAATAGCTTAAGCAGGCACAGCGCTCCCATAACCACCAGTACCAGCCCAAAGGTAACGGTCCCTACTCTATGAATGTGAATGGTCTGTTTCTCCTGCATATTCTTCCCCCCTGTCTTCCTCAAGAAGTTCCTGTTTTTTACCGCGGATCAGCATAACTCCTACAGCGATGACGCCGATTCCCAGGACAAGCTGCGGAACAAAACGGCTGATGCTGTTTATATAATTCCACACATAGTCCGGAAGAGTCCAGTAAATCAGATCCAGTATGGAATTCCACAGAATTGCCGTGCCGAACAGAATCAGGATTCCGGCCAGAATCTTCCGGTATTTTGTAATCGTTATTTTATTCCAGAATTCACAATCCGTATCTACAGGAATGAGATAGTGATCCTCCAGGGCATAGAAGTCCTCATCATCCATGGCATGCAGGTTGTGGGCATGGAAGAAGCTGTAAAACCATACGATCACATCTATGAACATAAGGAATCCTGTATTAAAGAATATGGACAGGGTAACGATTCCCCAAAACAATCCCATCAGGCTGATCCCCATTCTCATAAACCCCATATACATTTCTCCCGCTCCCGGGATCCAGGAGAAGATAAAGGTCCAAAAGCCGCTTTTTTTCTTTGTCATTTTTTGTCCTCCATTTTAGGTTCCATAATAATTTTCTGATTATTTATTGATTCGTTTTTTGAGGCTGCTGCCATTCCCATTCCAGCATCTCATTCAGCATCTGGTTTATTTCCCGCATGCCGTTGTTCAGCCTGCGGTTCAGGGTTTCCTCCTGCTGCCTGGCCGCTTCCTCCGGTGTCATGGGCTCTGCGCGGGGGATCTCTCTCGGCACCATAAACAGCAGGAACAGGGCCGTCACTACAGCTGCCCCTACTTTAAGGCTGTAGAAGAAAAGCTGCATCTGTTTTGACGCTTTCCGGGTGGTTACTGCAAGCTGATAATCCATGCGCCGGGAGCGTTCCAGTATTTCCTGCTTCATATGTGCCGGAGCTTTGATGAGGCCCTCTGCTTCGGCCTGACGGATGATCCGCTCGGTGTAAGCATCCATATCTTTGATTTCTTCGTATTCTGTTCTCATGCGCGCTTTCCCTCCTTTTTGTCGTAGTGTTTTCGAAGCATTCCTCTTGCCCGGTAGATTTGTGTCTGGACTGTTTTGATACCGCGTCCCCTCTTCTCGGCGATTTCGGCTGCATCCATTTCATAATAATAGTAATCAAGGGCTATTTCATCATAGGGTGATTTTAATGATCTGCAGGTGCGGTACAGCTCTTCTCTCACTTCTTTTTCCAGGCAGGCTTCTTCCGGCGTCGGGTTTACGTCCTCCCGGCCGGTGAAGTATTGGTCTTCTGAGGGGATTTGCTTTCTGCCGGAGTGCTTGAGGTAGTCCAGCGATTTGTTGGCAGCGATTCTGCAAATCCAGGATTTTTCGTTTCTGCCGTCAAAGGAGGTGTATTTTTCGTATGCTGACAGGAATGTTTCCTGTGCCAGATCTTCTGCCGCAAAGTAGTCTGCGGTAAATTTGTAGCAGATGGAGAATATCAGATTTTGATATCGGTCGATCAGCTTTTCCAGTTGTTCTTCTCTGTTAATCGCATCCGCCTCCCCTCCTTTTTCCTCTTTCTCTTTTTTCTTTTGGGACAGGTAATTATCTGTTCATTATTATAACGAAAAAGATTGGGGGGTATCTTCAATTTTTTTGTTTTTTTTCGCTTTTTTGCTTTTTGGGTATAGGGCGGACGGATGCTCCGCAGAGAAGGGCCCCGTGCTTTTCCATATCCGTGTTCGGACGGTTCGCGTACACTCTGTCTGCCCCGAGCGGACATTACCTCAAAGCATAAAGACCTCATAAAAGGCTATGCGGTAATGTCCGCTCGGGGCAGACAGAGCGTTCGCGAACAGCCGGACACTTGATATCGGAAAAGCACGGGGCCCTTCTCTGCGGAGCATCCTGGGACTGGCAGTATGGATTTAAATGTTTCTTTGCTTATGTTTTTTGCTTATGTTTTTTGCTTATGTTTTTTCCTTATGTTTTTTCCTTATGTTTTTTCCTTGTGCTTTTTGGTTATGCTGTTCTGCGAGGTGTTTGTTTTGGGGCCTGGCTTTTCTCAGTTTTGTCTGTTTTTCTTTGTTTTGAAGCTGAGAGCTATCAGTGTGCCGGACGCCGCTGTTAACAGTAATACGTAAAGCATGACAGGTGAAATGTCTCCGGTACGCGGGGATTTCACTGTGTTTGCGGATGAACTGCTGCCTCCTCCCTGGGAGGATCCGCTTTTTACTTCCTGCCAGCCGACTGCAATCGGGGATAGGCCGTATACTTTAAACCGGATGCCGTCGTCTGTCTTGGTCACTGCCGGATGTTCCACTTCTCCCGCGCGGCAGCCGTTCATATCTTCTGTAAACATGTGGGTTACTGCAAAGTTGTGTGTATCCTTTCCCGTGCCGGACGGGTAGGGCAGTGTTATGAGCAGGCCCTGTGCGGGGAAGTTGTCTTTCGTCGCTTTCTCCCATCCGAAACCGTTGATATTGATCAGGAGCTCTACATCGTAGACTACGATATTCGCTGCCTTGATTTCGCTGAACTTTTCCTGGAGTTTCAGCTTTATCTCTTTCTCTATCTTTTCGGGCGTATTCAGATGCTCTTTATTCTTAAAGGAATCGGGTACTTTGGAAATGCCGTTTTCTACTTCTGTCCGGAAGATGGTTTCATCTTCTGTGCGGATATTGCCCTGTATATCCGGAAGGTTCGCCGGCATAGTATAATTTCTGCTTCCCTCTCCCTGAAGTACTGCTGTGTTCTGTGCGCTTTTCCAGGAGAGTTTTACCTTCCGGCTTCCTTCTGCCACTGTCTCATAGATACCGGTCAGCCTGTCTGCCGGACACTCAAAACGGACACTTTCCTTATCTTTTTCCAGAATGCCTGTAAGCTTCAGTTCTCCGTAGAGTGTCGCCCTTGCTCCTGTAATCTGATCCAGCCGGTCGCCTGCTTTCAGGGCGCTCACGTCCCAGGACAATGCCTTAGGAGAGACCGTCAGTCTGCAGGTGCTCTCTGCCGCCAGATATTCCTCTGTTTCAGAGGCCGTGGCTGTGATCTCTGTGCTGCCGGCCTTTTGAACCGTCACCCTGCCTGTCACCGGATCAATTGCCGCCACCGATGGATCGGAACTGCTGTAGCGGACAGACGAACCTGTCTCCGCTCCCTGAGCCGCCATCGTAAAGGCAGCGTCCCCATAAGTAACGGTCTTCGATTTTTCGGAAAAAGCAAAGTTCTTCTGCTCTTTCTGTGTGAGAGCAATTTTTATCTTTTCTATTTTAGAAGTATCGAGATTTAAAAGTTCCAGTGTCATCTTGTTCCCGTCAGCCAGAAGGCCTGTCACAATCCTGCCGTCTGCGCCCGTATAGCGGTAAATTACTGCCGGTCCGGTACCTTCCGACGGGTTATAGGCATATACGGAATTCCCTACATTAAAGTATAAGACTCCCTTGGAACAGGAAAGCCTGGAAAAGCTCATCTCATATAGGGGCCATCCGTTTCCCAGATTTTCTATCTCAAAGCCTGCCACCTCGGTCTCTGTTCCGCTGCTTTCTCTCTTTATCAAAACTGCGCCGCTGCATATATTCGGGTTATTGCTCACAGTCTTCTTTTTGAGATAGTATGAATCTCCTCCGACCGCATAGATGGCAGATTCTGTGATCGGGGCTGTCTTATGCCAGGAAGTGTCATATCCGATGTTACTGCATGTGATGCCATTGTCCTCCCACGCATAAGAGGCATTTCTCATGGCATCATCGCTGAGCAGAAAATATGTATGCTTTACATAACCGGTCTCTCCCGTCTGGCTGGCGGCAGTCGCGTCGTCATAGGTGAGATCTGCATGGTACCAGTTTCCGTCCAGTTTGACATAATTCCATATATGGTTCATTGACTCGCTTTTGCAGTAGCCGGTCTCTATGCCTGCTTTTTTCAGCAGGGCGGCATAAGCCAGCGTGTATCCCTGGCAGACTCCGATCCCGTTTACCAGAGCTTCGTATGCGTTCCTCTTTTCTATGCCCAGATTGTTATTGGCATTCTGGTCGTATACCATGTGCTGCACCAGATAGTCATGGAGGGCTGTAGCTTTCTGCTCATCGGTCATGGAGCCGTTTCCGTCTATAACCTCCGCAAACACCCTGTCTATGGCAGCCTCGTACTGTTGAACACTGTCTTTTGTGTATGATGTGCTATAAGTGAACTCACACTTCGTGATTACCCCAGTCGATCCTGTAAAATATGTACTTCCAAGCACATAAAACAAATCCGGATTATCCTGTGCCACATCCGGCCAGATATCCGCCCACTCCACGCTGGTAAGGTTAAAGCCGGACAAGTCCACTTCTGCCTGCCAGCCCTTCATGGCCGCTGTCATTGCATTCCGGGCAGACTGAATGTCTTGTGCTGTGGCGGCTGCCGGTGCAGCCGGCTCCGTAAAATAATCTATCAGCTCCTTCAGCTGTGCATCCGCTCCGGGAAGCTGCGCTCTCTGCTCTTCGTCCAGGTTCTCATAGGCATCCATGGCTGCCTGAAGCTGCTCAAGCACTGCGGCTTCCTGCTCTTTATTAAAGCTTTTCAGTTCTTCCAGCGACGGAAGCCCTTTGAGAAGCTCCTCCACGAAAGCCGTATCTGTCTTTGTCTGAGCATCCAAAGGCTTTTCTGCCTCTGCAGCCGCACTGCCGCCCGGCTGCCCAGTCCCGGTGCTCCCACTGACGGCCGGTGTGTTCTGTGTTGGTACGGGATCATTCGTTTCTTCCGGCTCTGCAGGTTTCTCTGCTGCCGGCTCCTTACTTTCTTCCGGCTCTGCAGGATTCTCTGCTTCCGGCTCCTTCGCTTCTTCCGGCTCCGCAGGTTTCTCTGCTTCCGGCTTCTTCGTTTCCTCTTCCGTCCCGTCTTTGCCGTCGGACGTCTCCTTTGCCGCAGCGTTCTCCCCGGGGATATCACTCTCCGCCGCTGCATCCGCTGCCGCTGCGGTAATCTGCGAATAATCCGCCATTGTGCCGGTCAATCCCAGAATAAGCAGGAATACCAGTATGCTTTTACCTCGTCTCTTCCATTTGTTCATCTCTTTTCTCCCGTCTTTGTTTTGTATTCTTTCTCCAGGCTGCCGCTTCAGCTATAATATATCAAGTTCACATGCGATGATATTTACAGTCCGTGGCGGATTTGAATTTTATTATATCTTAAAATATTCGTTCCGTCTACCCTTCTCTATAAATGCTTCACAAATTTGCCTTCTATTCCTACGTGCTCTTTGCTTACGACGAAAGCCTGTGGATCCAGAATGCGGAGTTTGCGCTTTAAGGCTGCCAGTTCGTGTTTGGAGATTACCGTAAATACAATGTTGGTGGTTTTTTCGGTGTAGCCGCCCTTGGCCTCCCAGTACGTAGCGCCGCGGACAAGATCTTTCAGGATGTAGTCCATGATCTGCTCGGGGTTTTCTTTTGTAAAAATAAATACCTCGGTGCTGATGTTCTGGCTGTGGGTGCGGTCCATAATCAGGGTACTGACTGCGGTGTAGATGATACAGTAGATAACTACAGTAATATCAAACAGCAGGGCACAGGCCAGGTATATAAACAGGTTTACGGTCAGGGACAGACGGCCTACGCTGAAATCCTGGCGGCGTTTGGTGTAATAAACTCCCAGAATATCCATGCCGCCGCTGGAGCCGCCGCTCTGGAGGGCGATGCCGATTCCGGCTCCCGTTACGATTCCTCCGATAAGGCTGGCTGTCAGTGTGTCTTCTACCAGAGGAACAGCAGGTATGGGAATGACGGTGAGGAACATTGTCTGGCTGATAACGCAGATCAGGGTGCGCACAAAGAAGCCCCTGCCGATGGAGCGGCAGGCAAGAAAGAAAAGGGGTATATTGAACAAAAGGTTTATGAGACCGGCGATGTCTACGTTTCCGAAATTCAGATGGGTATAGCGGATCAAAAGGGTACGCAGAATCTGGCTGATTCCCAGTACACCGCCATTGTACAGCTCTGCCGGAACTACAAAAAGATTGATTCCGACGGAAAAGACCAGCATTCCTGCTATGGCTGTGAACAGCCGCGGCAAATCTCTCTTTTCCAGTCCCCATGAGGATATTTTCATTTGATTCGTCTTCCTTCTTTCTGCTGAATATTGTTTCAGAATATAATCTGACCGTTCTCAAAGGCCCTGATGCATGCCTGGGCGTATACGGTGATTCCCTGGCTCTCTAATTTAGCCCGGCCCGGCTGAAAAACTTTTTCAATGAGAACTCCTACACCCGCTATGGTGGCATGGGCTTTCCGTATCAGCCGGACTGCTCCTGTGGCCGCCTCGCCGTTGGCCAGGAAATCGTCTACGATCAGAATATGATCGGTATCTGAGATATAATTTTTTGCAAGGGTCAGATCATAAGAAATATCTTTTGTATAGGATGCTACTTCTGTCTGCCATACTTCTGTCTGCAGATTTTTTGATATCTGCTTTTTTAATATTACCATAGGTACGCCGAGATATCTGGCTGTAAACAGAGCCGGTGCAATTCCGGAAGACTCGATGGTGAATACTTTTGTGATGCCCTGTCCTTTGAAATGCTCCGCCATATCCCGTCCAAGAGCTTCCATCAGTTCTATGTCCACCTGGTGATTGATAAATCCGTCTACCTTAAGGATATCCTCTCCAATGACCATTCCCTCCCACAAAATCCGTTCTTCCAGCAATTTCATAAAATTCTGTTCTCCTTTTCTGTCGTAATTGAAGATTTTTTCATACCAAATATCCGAACCGGTGCGGATGCCGGCTCATTCGCCCGGGTGAATATCCTCCCGGAGGGTTTTATCATATAGGGGACAATTTCCCCTATATGATAAAAGGGGCTGCCAGGGCAGCCCCTTTTATACTTTTCTTTATGCTTTTTTCCCTTCCGGCCAGACAATCTTGGGAAGCGCCGTTTTTACTTCTTCATGGAGGATTACATCAGCCTTTTCATCCATAAAATGCTCCTGGCCGTTTATGAGAACCAGACTGCTTCCCTCAAAGTACTTCACATACTGATCGCAGAGACCCGAGCTGAAGGTTGTGCCCAGAAGAAGGAGCACATCGGCCTTGGAAATTTCATTCACCGCTTTTGTCATAAGCTGGTTGTCCACCTGCTCTCCAAAGAGCAGCACCTTGGGGCGCACAGGGATCTGGCACTTCTCACATAAGGGGATCTTCTTTGCATCCCGTATGTACTCCATAGGATATTTCTTTCCACAGCGGGGACATTCGTTGTCAAAAATTGTTCCGTGAAGGTTCAGAACATTCTTGCAGCCGGCTCTCTCCGGGAGATCGTAAACATTGTTGGTAATGGAATACTGAAGCTGCCCCATGCGCTCCAGCTCGGCAAGAGCCGAAAAACCTTCGCTGGGTTCCAGGGTTGGTTCCAGCATCTCTTTCTTATAATACTTAAAGAATGTCTCTGTGCGGTTGGTATAGAACACGGAAGAAAAGATCTCTTCCGGGGAGTACCCGTACTCCCTCTCTACCTTGTAAGAAATCTCGGGGGCACGCATACTCTGCATTCCCGACTCCTTCATCATGTCTGTACCGCACATGGCTACCGTATAAGTGCTTTTCTCCAGAATTTCCCGAATCATTCCATATTGATCCATATTTATACCTCCTGCAGAATCTTCGCATTCCTGAAATTATCTCGTCCCTGATTCAAGAATACATTTAACTTTTCTCTTCCTCTATTGTGCCATTAATAGTAATTTTTGTCAATATTGGCAGCCTTTCTTTTGAAGGTTTATCTATTCTGCACAAGTAAGATTTGAAAATTTGATTTTCACAGGCTATAGGAGTGCTTCCGTCCACTCCTTTTCCCGGAAACCCGTAAGGATCTTTTCCCCGATGATCAAAGGGCGTTTTACCAGCATGCCGTCTGTGGCAAGTAAGCGGATTTGTTCTTCCTCGCTCATGGTCTCAAGCCTGTCCTTCAGTCCCAGTTCCCGGTATTTCATGCCGCTGGTGTTGAAAAAACGCTTGAGGGGCAGGCCGCTCTCCCTGATCCAGATTTTCAATTCTTCTTCGGTGGGATTCTGCTCCACGATATGGCGATCCTCAAATTCGATGTGGTTTGCTTCCAGCCATTTTTTTGCCTTCTGGCAGGTAGTACATTTTGGGTATTCGATGAATAACATACCTTATCCTCCTAATTTTAAGCCGCTGCGTGACAGCACTAAAGGGTAAAGCCGCAAAAAACTGCGTCTGTAAATTGATTTGTGCAGTGTTCGGGATATTACTGTTTCACTTTCATGTGCTCTTTTACAGCAGCTGCTCTCGTGAGAACCTTAAAATACCATATTCCCGGCCGCAAGATCCTTCACTATGGCAAATGCCTCCCTCACCATATAATGAGGATACATGCCGGGGGACGTGGGCGCCGGAATGGGAACGGCATTCAATCCCTGGGCCTTGGCAATGTGCGCGGCCCGGAATACGTGAAAATCATTGGATACAATTCCTGCCAGAGCCTCCGGATTTTCCATCAGCTCTTTGCTGAAACGGATATTCTGGCTGGTGTTGACAGACTTATCCTCTTCCAGTATCCGCTCTTCGCCGATCCCCTGGTTCATTAGCCATTCCTTCATCGCCGCGGCCTCAGAAATATCCTCTCCCTGTCCCCGGCCGCCGGACACAATGACTACGGTATCCTCATGCTCCCGAAGATACTCCGCCGCCCGGGACAGGCGCTGGCTGAGCGCCTTGCTTACTCTTGTTCCCTTTACCTGGGCACCCAGCACAATCAGATATTCTACCGGCTCCCCGTTGTTTCCCGTCATTCCGCTTATAATACAGCCTTCCACAAACAGAAATCCTGCCAGGCACGCTGCCAGAAAAATACCGCCCGATATTTTTACCGCGGAGGGTATCCGCCCAAAGGCCGCATAAAGCACCGGAACGCAGCAGACAGCCCCGGCCAGGAAAAATGCCCCTCCCAGGAACAGCCAGAACCAGGAAAAAGAAGCCTGTAAGCCTGCATACAGTACTATCCCTATATAATAGAGAACGCACACTGCTCCAAAGACCAGGAATACCGCCCCCATCCGCTCTATCTTCCGCAGCATTTCTTATACTTCTTACCGCTTCCGCAGGGACAGGGATCGTTTCTTCCAATCTTGGGCCCCTTTACAATGGTACCGGACTTTTTCTGTTCCATGTAGAGTTCTTTCCGCTTCTCTTCCGGGAAAATGGGTTCCCACTGAGGAAGCTCATAAAGCCAGTCCGCCTTTGCCGCCACCATATTCTTGTACAGCTTTTCCTTGTCAAATTTCAGAGATACAACCGTATCCTCCTCCATGTCGTCAATGGGATTCGGTTCTGTCAGGCTGTCGTTGATACCGTCCAGGAATCCGGTCATTGTCATAATATCCTGACCATATTTCTCTGCCAGCTCTTTTACCGTACCCTTTACCTCAGTATCCGGATCCGCCAGAAGCTGCTCGTAGATGCCTTTCTCTATGTCGAAATATTTTGCCCAAAATCTCTGAATGTCTCCCTTGTTCGCTTCCTGATCGTAAGCCATGTCACGCCATTGTTTCAGTAATGCCATAATTTTTTCTCCATCCTTTGTTTTTTGGTTTCATACCTTGCCGGACGAAGTCCGCCAATCCCGAAGGAACATCTCCTTAGTGTCCCCCCGGATATACACAGGATTCCCGTGCTTTTATAGTATATACTAGATAGATGTGTATTTCAACACAAATAATTTTCAGTGGGGATATCTGCAAATCAGACAGCAGGAAAAAATAACGAATCCATCCGGCAAAACAAAGGTATAAACCCACTGACTAAGGCGTCTTCAAATTTCCGGATACTAAAAAACGGAAACCCTGTAAAATCAAGGTTTCCGCTGACCTTCATCAAGCTGCTGACGGGAATCGGACCCACTAGCAAACTCCAATTTTCCTTGAAAAATCAACCTTTTTCAGTTTTTTCTTTGATTACTTTTGATTACTTGGTAATCAAGCTCTCTTAAACTCTGGTATAGAACTTATAATATGACTTTTCTGCTCGATATCTTTGCGATTTCTGTGATAATGGGTTTCCGTGCAATTAATATCTGTATGTCCCATCTGTTCCATAATCAACCTGTTATCCACATTATAATCAAGTAATATCGTTCCATAAGTCTTACGAATTTTATGGGGAGACTTTCTATATATGCCTAGTTTTTTGCAATTTTGCTCTTGCCTTCTCCTTATACAGTTCGTAGTCATTCGTTTTCCATTCCTATCTGTAAACACATATTCCCCAAATGGATTTAAAGTTTTTATTTTGGAACATAACCACATATAATCTTTAGGCAGCACTACTGTTCTAACTCCAGCTTCGCTTTTCGGAAATTCTTTCACTGAATAAACATATTTCCCATCTTCTCCTAAAAACCGTGTTTCCGTCCTTCTTATCTTAATTGTATTTCCATCAAACGCATCATGTTTTAATGCTACAAGTTCTCCAACACGGATGCCTGTTGCAAACATAAGAAGGATACCTATATTTTTGGCATCAAGATTCTTTTCCAGATACTTAACCATTATCGACATTTCTTTTTCGTTAAATACTTCTTCGTAATCCTCTTTTATAGTCTTTCTGAAATCCGCATCCGATGTATCTAAATCTTGAAATATTTCTTCTACATTAAATGCAACCAATTTCCGCTTCTTCGCCCGTTTCAAAAATCCTCTGGTAATAGTTTTAAGATTAGAAAAAGCTTTTGATGTAAGGTTATGTAATGGAATCTGTTCTTCTAAAAACCCACCAAAATCCTCTGCACTAACAAATTTTATTCTCTGCTTACCAAACTCTTTATAATGGCGATTGAAAATCTGCAAGTTTCTTAAATGTGTTGCATTGGAAATCTTTTTCAGTTCAAGTCTCCTATTATTCCATTCTTCAAAAACCTCATTAATTGTCGGATTTTCTACTTGAACTTTCCAATATTCTATGACATCATCTTCAATAGCCTTTTTTGTTATTCTTTTCTTTAATACCCTTCCTTTCTTTTCATGTGGTAAATATGTATACCATTTTCCGTCTCTCCCTTCCCATATCTTATATGGATGCTTTTCTAATAATTCTTTCTTTCTCATAGCTTCCATACTATTCTGTACATCGCTTAAATTTATAATACCATTGTTTATAATGAACCGCAATATTTCATTGTTTTGAAAACATTGCAGATTATTTAATTCTGTAACACTTTCTATAATTCTGTCACCTCTATAAAACAATTTATCATAAAAAGGCACCGCCATAGTAAAATCAGCAGTACCTTATATTCATATCAATATTCAATTTTTAATCATCATTCAGTCTATTATTATGGGATATGAGCCGACTTTTAGTAGAATCATATCCTCATTTTTGCTTTGTTATCAGTTACTTGAATCAAAATCGGGTGGAGCTTTACTTTCCTGCTACACCGCAAATATGAATCCCCTTCAAATCCCCCATCGGCTCTTTCACCCAGACATATTGTCCAATCCTTAATTCAATCCCAGGTATGCAGCACTTTACAGTCCTTTCGCTTCCTGCGCGGTCTAAAATCACATAGCCCTTTGGTGTGATATGTTTTATAACGGATTGGTATGTACGGTCACAATTTATTGTCTTTCTATCAACAGCATATTTGATTGTCTTAAGAATTTCATCTGCTATGTTCATCATTTTATTATTATACTCCTTAAAGCTTTTATAATTTATTCCGCATAAAATATATCATATAAAACGTCCGCAATAACACGGCTGCATTCTTTCTTTATTTCTATACCATATATAATTATAACTTCGCCAATCATGCCGCCTAAATTATCGGCGTTTTTAACACATTCAGATACTTTTTTAGATATATTTTCTGCATTTATTTTTGATACTTTTATCATGGTATCATTCACTAAATCTTCTAATTGTTCTTTCGTTAATTTCTTCATGCTATCTTGTCTCCTGTTATAAAACCCGGAACTTAGTTATTATGTAACCAAACTCCGGGTGTATTTTTAAAATTAATCAAATACCTGATATTTCTTAATTCTTAATGTCTGTAAATCTCTCATTAATCTTTCAGCAGCAGTTGAATTTGTCACATTTGGCATTGTAATATGGAATTCATTGTTAATGTTAGGCTGGACATTCTTATTATTAGTAATAACATTCCCGGCATTCAGCTGGTTAATAAATTTATCTACCTCTTTATTGTGCTCACGCATAATGCTGTCTGTAACAGGTTTGGTAACTGCTTCTATGCCTCCCATTTTCATCATATAGGCTTCAAATTTCTTCTGTGCCTGTATAATCGGATGATTGTCCGGAAGAGGAGTGAGCACATCGCCGTTTGGTCTTACAATTACATCATTCTCAAACTTTACTGCGCCATGTTCATTGATCTTGCCTCTCATATAAGGCTTACCGTTCAAAATCTGCTTCGTCTGTTCTTCATTGAAGATAATCGTACCCTTTGGCAAATCGCTCATTATGGGCTTATTGGTAATCTCTGTTGTCCCGTCCGGATAAAGCGTTAATTCTATCTGTCCGTTTTCAGAACGCAGTGCATTTTTCTCTGCTTCCGGCAGTCCACGATAACCCGTCCCGGTTGCAAATGCATTTCCTACGGTTCCCTTTTCGTGACGGGGCCCTGTACTGATACCTCCTCCGACGCTCGGGATTCCGATACTGTTGATTTCATTCAGCGCACTTATCATAGCCCGTAATGCGCCTACACATGCCTGGATAGAGGATTCTAGTTTGTTGAATAGCTGTTCTTCCTGCGGCAGTACCTCATTGGCCGTATTAAACTCTGCCATAAGTGCGTTTATAAGGCTTTCATCACCTTCTGCACCTGCTTCAAGCCCGACAGCTTCCGCAACGGCATTTACGGCCTTCTTTAGTATTCCGAATTTGCCGGTTACAGTGTTTCCGTCATCACTGGATTCATCACCGCTTCCTACTGTTTCATCTGCGGTCTGTAACAGCTTGTCAAGGGAGCCTGTCACAGAATCGGATGCACCCCCGGAACCGCTGCCTTTACTGCCTCCTGTACCAGATGCTCTGGAATTACTGTTTCCTTTAGAGCCTGTTCCTTCAGAACCTCCGCCTGCAATAGCAGCAGATACTTCGTCAACAGCAGTTTTCAGATTATGGAACTGGCCTATGATGCCGCCTTCTTCACCGCCGAGGGATATTTCATTGATGGAATTTAAAGCGTTTACCAGTCCTCCCACAGTACCTTCCTCGCTGATTCCAAGAGCCGTAGAAACTCCCAGAATTGCTTCGCCGAGGCTGTTGAATAAACCTATAAGGTTATCAAACCTGTCACTGTCAGACATGGAATCCAGGGCATTGTTTACGGTGTCTGCATTCTGCGAGATACTGGAAGCAGTATTACTCATATCATCTGCCAGGTTATTAAGGCCTGCGGATGTGCTTTCTGTTGCATGCGTTACTGCATCGGAAATACCAGTTACGCTGTCATTTAAAAGACCGCTGTCCCTGCTTACCTGCATTACGGCATCTGCAACACTTCCAGTCATACGGTTGATATTTTCCTGTGTGCCGTCCACAGAGGCAGATATGCCGTTTACTACATCGCCTGTATTGGAGCCTAAATTTGTAACATCTTCATTAGCCTTTTCAAGTGTCTGTTTTAATTCTCCTGTTTTATCAGCTATGGGACTTACAAATCCAAGAATCTTTTCCGAATAATTCGCTGTGTTATTAACTCTTTCTTCAACGCCTGCAAGTGCGTCCTGGAATAACCGGAGGTATTCATCTTCTGAATTTTTCAGTGTGTTCAGACTGTTTGTAAAATCGTCTGTTACCAGACGTGTCTCTTTCAGCTTTTCAAGTTCAGCTGCAAAATTAGCGACATCATCTTTCAGCTGTGCATAGTGTGTGTTTTCGGGGTTCTTTTCCAGAAGTGTATTTAAATTCTCTAATCCTGCTTTGGCATTTGCCAGTACTTCTTCATCCTGGTTTGTCCAGATATAGTAAGACAATGTTTTTCCGGTATCAAGGGTGTTTCGAAGTTTATTTATTGCGCCTCCGGCACTGCCTGCTGCATTACCTGCTGCTTTACTGACTTCTTCGGCATTCTTACTTAATTCTTTGATAGATTTCTCTACCTGCTTAATCAGATTATCATAATATTTGTTGGATTCCTCTATCATGTCCCTGATTAAGTCTTTCTGTTCCTCCAGGGCGTCGATTTCATCATGGATTAGATCCTTCTTCTTTTCCAGGTTTGCAATCTCAGCATCTTCCTGTAATTCAGCAATCTTTTCACGGGTATCGCGGATTCCGGAGGTGTCGGGAACGTATATAATTCCCTTTCCTTCTGTATATAACAGCTTAGGTCTTTGATTCTGCATCCGCTCCAAATCATACTGGAGTTTTTGCTGTTCAATATCACGTTTTCTTTCTTCACGTGCTTCCTTGATTTTATCTATCTCATCATCAAGGAGATCAATTTCTTTTTCCTTTCCTTTGATTACGTCATCAATGCCGTCGATCTGTTCCTCTAATGCTTCACTGGCAGCTTCTTTCTGTTCCTGTAATGCCTCCTTTTCAGCTTCCAGGGCTTCCTTCTGGGCTTCAATGGCTTCTTTCTGGGCGTTTAAGGCATCGTTGGTGTCTTTTGCCGCTTTGCCTGCGCCTTTCTGGGCGTTGGAAAATCCGTTTACGGCATTATTTAAACCCCCGAAAGAGCTTGTGGTTTTTTGGGCAGTATTCTGGATTAGAGCCAGTTTGGCATTAAGGTTTGCCATAACCTTTTCAGTGGCAGCACTGTCTACACCATTCGCACTTTCAATGGCTGCTGATAATGCCTGAGCCTGTGCAGCTGTCATAGCCGCATTTGCGACATTTCCGTACTGGCCTGCTAATAAAGCAAGGCTTTTCATTAATTCCGCATTCCCGGTAATATAATCAACTGTAGAAGCAGCAGCTTCGCCGTTTGCTATCGCCTGTAATTCTGTCATGGCCTGTGAAACAGCAGTAGCTTCAGCTTCAGCTAATTTTGCCTGTACCAGCTGCTGATATGTGGCACTGTTTAACTGCAACTGTCCATTTTCATCAATCAGACACGCAAGGTATTCTGAATCAAGAGAGATTAATGCCTGTAAGGTATCCATAGACACATAACCGTACTGGTTATATTCTTCTTGTGCTGCCTGGATAGCTTTATAAGATGATTGGATAGAATCTATCTGTTCATTTAAAGCATCCCATCCAGCGAATGCATTTGATACGTTTTCGGTGCTGGATACGATTTCACTCTGCACATAACCTAATCGGGTAAGTGCATCAATTAGTTCTTCTGTTTCCAGACCATATTCATCCGCATAATTTATCAGTTCTGCAACGGCATTTTTAACTTCATCACTTTGACTTGTGATATTTGCCAATTGTGCCGCTACACCTTGGAAACGGTTAGCACCGCCCAGAGAATCAGCTATGCCTTGAATATCAAGATTATCCAATCCTTTTAGTTTATTGGCTAACTCTTGAATTGCCGTATCATTCTTGATGGCATTATCAAAATCTATAAGTCTGGTATCCGCCTGATTGAATACATCTTCTATAACAGAAGCATATTTCTGCCATTTTACGTTCCAGGAGCCGTCATCATTCTGCATTTCTGCTTTAAGGGCATTTAGATTTTCTCTGGCTTTTTGTACATCCTCATCATTGAATGGATCTTCGCTGTTTAATACTGCTTCGTTATATTCCTGCACAGCCTTAGCTGCTTCATTCATCCGGGAGGTTAAACTGTCATCCTTGGCAATTTCAGCCATGAGGGATTCCTGGTAAATATCCCCCCAGTCATCAAGCACGCTTTTTGCATCATTTACCGAAACAGAAGAGATGTCCAGTATATCATCAAACAGATGCTCGTTTTCTAATTCTTCCGCTTTTTCTCTTACCGCATTTTCAAATTCATTGATAGTGTCGTATGCTGATTGTGCATCGGTATTGAGATGGACAGAGAATTGGTTGTATGTGCCGTCTCCCAGTTCATCCAATAGTGAAACTCCTTGATCCTTGAACTGCTCGGCAATCTCTTTTAATGCTTCGCCCTCTTTCGTGAAAGCAGATAAACCGACAGGGCTGAGGTTGTAATGACGCTCCTTTGTCATTTCTTTTTCGGCCTGTTTGATTCCTTTACGGTTCTCGTTCAAGAATGTCTGCGCCGTTTCTTTATTGAGTGCTTTGATTGCTTCAGTTTGATCTTTATAAGCGTCTGTTACCAGATTAATTTTACCGTATTCCTCGCCGAATTTATCATTGAGTTCTGTCTGGAGGTCAAGAAGCTGTTGCTTGATATTATAAGTTTCTTCCTCATTGCCTTTAGCTTCTAAGAGTGCTTGATGGAGTTCTTGATAGCGTTTTGTGTAATCGTCTATGGATGAAGTTGATTCCTTATAGGCGTTTGTGGCTTCTTGGGTTGCTTGGCGGAGTTCTTCTTCTCTCTGGATTAAATAGGTTATTCCCTGTACCGCTGCTTGAATAGCTATACCAATTCCCATACTGATAGCCGAATTGAGCAAGATTGTCTTAAGACGGAGTGCATCTGTACTTACTCCTGCTGCATTGAGGTGGGCTTTGTATCCAGATAATGAAGCTGGGGCATCTTTGGACGTTGTACTAAGGTAATCCTTTAGCTGTGCATTATTTTGAACCACTGCATAATTAAATGCCTCTAAATCATTTTTCCCATTTTTTAATTTATTGTTCCAAATTGTAATCGCATCTTCTGCTTCTTTAAAATGCTTTTTCTGTTCCTTAATCGCTGAAAAGTCTATTCCTAGTAAATTCCCTTGTATGTCAAATTTCCCTGTATCTTTATTTACAAGCTGGGTAATTCCGTAATCCTTATTCATTGCAACCAATGAAGAATTTACAGCAGTCAGTACTACAGGAACCTCTCCAACAATATCAACCAATGATTCTGCACCTTGAATCAATCTGTCAAAGAATGAAATGCCACCCAATACAATTTCTTTATTAGTAAGTGTATTAATGAAGGAATCCCAACTATTCTGTAAAGAATTTAAGCGTCCTTCCCAGGAATCCGCGGTCTTATTTGCTTCTTCAAGTGCCGATCCCGTACCTTGGGAAAACTCTCCAAGCATCTTTTCATACAAATCCCACCGGCTTAATAGGCTGCTCAACGCATTTGCATGGTATTTTCCTCCCAAATCACTGATCAGTCCTTGTTTTTCTGCACTGTTATCTGGTAAAGAGTTATAGACTTCTGCTAATTCTTTCAACACTTCTATTGGATTACGAAGTGTAGCAATACCATCTTTCATATATTCCAGTTCCACACCCAAAGAATGACATCTAGCCTCAACTTTTTTAAGCTGTTCTTCATCAATAACTTCCCCATCAAATTCACCGCTTACCTGTTGCAAATTTAATACAATGCTCCTAAATGCACGGCCAATTTCAGAACCGCCTCTCTTGGTAACTGCGAGCATGGTAGCTTCTGCTGCTGTTAATTCATCAATTGCAACTCCTGCATTCGCGGCGAACGAAGCAGATACACGGGTAGCATCGGCGATATCTGTAAGTGTAGCACTATTCTTATTTGAAATATAGTTTGCTCCATCAAGAGCCGCATTCAATTTCTCTATACTTCCACCATATTTATATGCTGCATCTGTTGCTAATAAATAATTATTGGCACTTTCAGCAGTCATATCACCAGCGGATTGTGCAAGAAGTGATAGTTTACCAAGTTCTTTCGATGTCTCTTCATACCCAGAACGTGCCATTTCCTGTACTGCAATCAGATAGTTTGATGACAATTGTCCATATTTACTTGCTGTTTTGAACGCTTCATCGCCAAGTCCTCTTAATTGCTGCTTTGTCATTTCAGAAGTCTTTGAAATTTCAGTCAATATCGTATTATTAGATTTTAAAGTTTTTAATGATTTAACAAAGTTATTCACAGCTATGGATGCTACACCAAAAGCACTGGAAATCTTTGATACATGCCCTAACATATCTTTAATTTTGTCTGTAGTGCTTTTCGTATTGAATCCTGTCGCAGAAACTTCGGATTTATAGAGTTGGAATGCATCTGTAGCCTCTCTTAAGGTTTTCTTATCATCAATAGCATTGATAAGTTCTCTAACTCGTTCCGCTTCTTTGAGTAGTACAGAAGATTCACTTATTTTAGTATTCCGATTAAGATATGCTGTAAGATCATTATTAAGCTTGTTTTTCTTAAACTCAACATTAAATGTAACAGGTGATTTTTCCGCATAAGCCTTGGCATCCGCTATAATTTTTCTTATTTTAAGTTTTGTTTTATTTTCATCAATATTCAGAGCGTCAATATCTTTAAATGATATACCGTTTAAAGCTTTATCAACTTCTCTTTTCAAATTTTTACTGTCAATTTTAGCTGTCAGCTTAATATGACTAAGTTGCGACTGTAAAGATTTTATATAAGCATTCAACTCTTTCTTGGTATCACCTTTTGCAAATGTACCAGTGAGACGCAACATATTTATTACTTTTTCAAGTTGCTTAAGGTCTGCATTAATTTGCTTCTTACTCTTGCTTTGATCTAATGCTCCCAAAAGATCTAAAATGTAACTATCGTTCAAATATATTTTCCTCCTCGTTTTGAACATAATAAAAGAGAGACTACAAAAAATAATCTCTCTTATAAATCAATATTCAGTTTTAATATTATCAAAATTTTTTCTTACACCTAATGCACATTCTATCAAATTTATTAGTTGCGAAGCCTGTCAAGAGGCTAAATTTTCTTGGAACCAATTGTATCTCTGCGCTTCTACACCGGGGGCAACGTACTTTTTCTGGTGAATTATCATTTACAAGTGGATTATTGGGTAAAACTTCTTTTAGCTGTCTCTTTGCATCCTCTATGTCTACAGCATCAAATGTATATAGTGGTGTAAAATCATCATATAATGTATCATCTAATCCTCCGCCACCTTCTTTATAATAATACCATTTAGTTTTTTCTTTTTGAGATTCAACAGAACTTTCCTCATCCCCTAATAATGATGCGCTACAGACTGGGCATACATTAGGATTTTCTCTATTTGCTAATATGTTTTCATCAAATGTACTTTTACATTTCTGGCAAAGAATTGTTCTCCCCATAATCGAATCCCCCACCCAATCTAACTTTGATTACGTCATACCATAATATCAACCTCTTTTCAATATTTTTTCGAACATACTTTCTTTTATTTTTGAGCAGATTCCACAGTTCCGCTCATTCTATACTCAATATTCAATTGTCTCAATTTGATTTTTGCAGCCTGGAATATTAGGCTGTTTTGAATTTAAGATTATAAGATTTTCTTTGAATTTCAAAGATTTGCTGAGTTTATAGGTTGCTTAATTGTTTAAAAGATACGCTTCTAACTTCTCAAATAGATGAGGATACAGATCAAACTTCCCTTTTTTAAATTTTGTAAGTATACTTCCGTCAATTCCTATAACTTTAGAAATATAGGTCTGCTTTTCTCTTATAAGACGCTGCTTATACATTTCTCTTAACTCTTCCTGTGTCATTTTTTTATTCCTTTCTTTTGGATATTACTGTTATTTTGGATAAATAAAATATTCACTTTTCATACATTACCGCATGATGCTTGTGGAGCACCATGCGGCTGTATTTTCAGTAACAGGCTGTGGATTCCTGTCACTGGACGACCTGCATATGTAGTGTATGCAGGATTTTATGTTGTTATTGTGATACATCCAGATTGTGGAAGCTCTGGACGAATGCCGGTATAAGTTTTGAGGCTCACACCGGCTAGAAAACTGAATAATTGGAGAAATGATATATTTGGAAGAATCTATGTCAACTGCATAATGCAGTTATGAGCACAGCATTGGCAGCTTTCTATGAACTGGATTTTCCACAATACCAGATACCGCCAATGCCTAATAGTATGATATTTTTATATTTTTGAGAAAGAGAAAATTATACACACTACACAGCTTACGATCCTTTCATGTATATATACTTCTCCTTCCCCTTATAGGGAATTTCAAAACACCGCATTTACGAGCTTTCTAAGCATTTTTTGCAAGAGTTTCACCCTGTTTTTGACCATTTTTTATAAAGCAGTTCATAAATTCATCTTTATGTAACTTAAAGAGAAAATTTAGAATCGTTGCACATACATCTGAATTATTATCATCTGTCGCATAAATCACCAGTTGCATAATAGTTTCTTGATCCAATTCTTTACTGACTTTTATAAGAAACCGTGTCATGTTATGGTTTTTCAAAGAGAAAAAAGTTTCTTCATTCATTTCTGCTTCATGCTTTTCAAGCCACTTATCATATTTATTGTATCTTCTTACCTCTTCTACAAACTTGTCTTTTTTATACCTGTTTGCTTTCCCAATAATGCCCTTATTCCAGAAATTACGCAATGGCAGATGTGATTCACGATCCGCATATTTAATAACCTTTTCCTCAATTATATCTGCCATGATATCCATAGGGCAATTCATAGATACAATTTCCTTGCCCTCAAAATCTTTATTATTTCTTCTCTTTTTATTGCTTGCAAAAAATTGAGGGATTTCATTTCGTTTCATACATGGAAGGTTTCTGATACGGTTGATTTCTTTTACAACATCTATATTAAAGCTTTTTTTGGCAAGATCAATACTGATCTGGCCTATTACGGATAGAATGATAAAACAATCTTCTAATTCCTTATTTTCCATGCCTCCGTCATAATAATAGCTTAATGCAAGCTGTGCAGTATCCGTAGAAGTTCCTATTGATTCCTGAGCATCAGCAATCTGGTTATCCATTTCTGCATAATCCTCTAATGTAAAATGATAATTATTTGCCCCATTTTCATCTACACCATTTATTATTGTAGGATGCTCTGCGTATGCTTTTCTAGCAAGATCAGCTAACTCTTTCTGGTTTGTTATATATACAAAGTCACTGTCACAATCATGCCCTGAAAGTCTGGCCTGTGTATCTGTCTTAATCGCATTAAACACAACCACATTCTGCCCAATATTTGGAAAATATTTTATCAGCTTGTCCGGATAGACATTGTATAGGTGCATTATATTATTGGGTGAATTATGTGGACTTCTAAAGGCTGCAAGCCTCTCACCTTCATTAAATCTTGGTGTATAGCACTGAACCCCGCCTCTCATAAGTTCAAAGCATCCATCATCTAAAAAATTTTTATCGCCAACAGCTTTCATTAATAAAGAAATCGGATTATCCATGATTGTTAAGTTGTCTCCAATCTGAGGCAGGCGACCTTCTTCACAATCCTTTACCAAATTACTGATATCTCTGCTTTTCTTTTTACGGAAAAACTCTGTCCTTAAAAAATCTGGATTTCGTTTGACCAGTTCTATTAACAATTCATTGATGTTAAAATCATTCTTTCTCCTGTTTAGATACTTTAAATATGCCGCATCATTAGTTTTCAATTCATTACAGAGATTTACTCCGCATTCTGTAATATGTCCCAACATCTCCCTGTCTGTTGTCGGGATTGAATTATCCATCTGATATGCCATCAACTGTATATCACCCCAATGACTAGGATGAGCAGTCTTGACAATAGAAAAATAATCATCAAACCTTTTCATATAATTGTAATAATATCTATACGCCTTCTTCTTTGTTCCTCCCATCATGTCTTCAAATTTACTGATCCATTTGAGTGATTTATCCGTAACAATCGCTTTAATATCTTTCAGCATTAAGTTTCTGCCAAACATATTGCTTTGAATAACATATGTATCATAATCTAAACCGTGTTTCTCACAATAATCTTTAAAAAATTCCTGTATATTGCCACGAAACAGACAGCTTTTAAAGAAATGTGAACGGCAATATATAAACCCATCTTTATCTTTTGGAAATATGGATTCATCAATCAGACCCATTCCATCCCATAAAATATTTTTAATCTGTGCATCCGACACCCTATTTACTACACATTCTTTTTTTGTATATTCTACCTGCTTATGTTCTCCTGGATATTTTCCATTAATGCGAAATCCATTTTCTTTCAATGCATCTTTTGCTTTGTCGGTGATCAGAGTCAAGCCATTATCTTTAGCTTTATCCTCATCAAATGTAAAGCCCTTTTTATTAATTATATTCTCTAATCTTGGTGAATCGAAATCAATTTCAAACACATCTTTATAGTGTACTTTATCTTCTACCGTTACGATTGCTGCATTCATCTCATCAGACAAAACCTCTTCATCTTTTACCACAAGGATATTTTCTAATGGAATCTGAATATATCCTTGTGCTGTTGCTGTGGTCAAAGTCTGGTATGCAGATAATTCTACCAGCTTGAAAACTTTTTCTGGATCATCCTTGGACTGCTTGTCCATTAAATCATAAAATCCCATTGTAAGAAAATTAATTGCCTTGTGGTGCAAACTATCTCGAATAAATACACATTCTCCATCTTTAGCCTTGCCAGTGGAGCGCATAAGCATTTTAAAGTGAACTGGTATTCTTTCAACAATTTCACCTTTTCTATTCTTCTTTTCAAAAGTATAAGTCACACCATTTTTATAAAATATCTTTCGCAAATCATGTTTTGTTACTTTCTCTTCTGCACCATCAATCCTGTATTCTGCGTCATAATTGAATTTAACTACAATAAAATCTCTGCAAAAATTACCACTATATCTAATGATTTTGTTGCTCATATATCTTAAAAACAGGCTATCATTCAAAACTGCTTTTCTTGTTTTGATTTTCTGGAACTTAAACCATCCTTTACCTATTTTATACTCTATTCTTTTATCAATGTTTTCAGCAACATCATTTATATAAATATGATTTGCCTCTATAGAATCAATGTAAATCGGCTTTAATTTTCTTGTATAATTAATCTTATTACTCAATACTCAGTTCCCTCCACGCTCTAAAACATATCTACAATAACAATAGTTTCACTTATATATTCTCTATTCTTCAGGATAGAAAAGCCAAATCGGAGAGATTTGATTGCTTGTCTACTCCGAAATGGCTCTTCTGCACTTACAAATTATTCTCGCTTAATGTCATACACTCTGTCAAAATAGCTCATTGCATACTCTACAAAGCTATCATAAATCTGTATTTCAGCCGCCCAATCGATCTCCTCATTTTCAAGTTCTGACAATACATAATTAACAACACATTCCTCCGCAACACAGGCTTCTCCACTTCCTATGCGGATAGGAAACTTGAATATTTCGCCTGAACGTACAAGATTGACACTGTACATCCAGTAATTATCATCAATCTTATTAATTTCAATTTCTAAGTACAGTTCAAAACTTGGAATCTGGTATACATCCGGCAAGTATGCCTTTATATATTTAGTATCATCATTTGCATCATAATCCAGTTTTCCATTCAGCTTCGCTTTTCTGGATGTTGACATTGTCTCTTTTGCTCTGCTAAGCAACCTGCCATCCATTTTGGATTCCTTTACTGGATATCCTTCCTTCAATGTTTCCATCTCCTTTTCTGTCCATGTCCCTTTCATTTGTTTTGATCTCCTTTTCTTTAAAATTTTAGTTTCTTATCTATTATTCTCTTTTTCTATGTAAAAACTTCTCTAAATTGTTTTACCGAATTCTTTTGCTTTTTGAACTGCCACTTTTGCAGCTTCTTCTTCGGAATCAAATTTTCCAAAAATTTTAAATTTACCATCAACACGAAACTTAACAGTATATTTATTATTTTCCCTATATACATATTTGCACTTATTCTTTTCCACTTTTACTCCTAATTTAGAAGCTCTTATTAATATCGCATTTCTTGTTTTCCCTTTTAATCTTTTTTCAACTTTCTCCCCCTCAATCGGATAATATTTATATAATATGGCTTCCTCTTCTTCTGTCCATGACTTATTGCTAGGCTCATATATTTTTAAAATATATGCTTTTCTACGAACAGATGATATTGGTTTATTTAAGTTCAACGCAATATCATCTAAAGAATCACTTAAATAATGACTTTTTAAATATTCAACTTCATCATTAGTCCATATTTTATTGTCTTTATTGCTTGCAATGCCTAAAATTTTCGCTCTCCTTGAAATAGAAAATTTATCCCTGTTGAATAAATATTTCTTAATAATCTCTTTTGCTGATAAATGTCCATAATACTTAGCCAATATATCATCCTCATTTTTTGTCCAACTTTTATCTACTACTTTTATTTTTAATATTTTAACTTTATTTTTAATCATATTCTTTGTTTTACCATTTAATCTGTTTTTAACTTTTATGCCTTCAATTGGATAATATTTTTTTAATAGTTCTACTTCCTCATTCGTCCAACTATCCACCACTTTCAATCCTAATTCAAGTTTCTTTGTTTTAATCATATTCTTTGTTTTACCATTTAATCTGTTTTCGACTTTTATTCCTTCAATTGGATAATACTTTTTTAATAGTTCTATTTCCTCATTTGTCCAATCTTTATAATATTTTATCCCTAATTCATGCGCTTTTGAATTTATCATAGCACAATTACGCATTGGTAATAATCCACACTTAACAATTCCTGAGCCGGCCATATCAGGATAATATTTTTTTAGTATTTCTATTTCTTCTTCCGTCCATTCTCTTCCTTCCAACCTCCCCTCAATTGCCCTAAATCCACTAACTACATCCATGAATTCATCCATCACAATGAATTCATCAACATCAAAACCTACTTCATACTCCTTGCCTTCCTTTTCACATTCTTCTTTCCGCTTTTCAATCTCACCTCTTAATTCATTCGGAAAATTATCAGCAGCATCAGAAATAAACTGGCTATTTGCGACCAGATCAAATATCAACGGAATAGTCTTCTTGCCACAAGCAAATGCCCTCCCGATCATCTGAAAATACATATTCGGACTGATTGTGTCTCTGAGCATGATTACACCATCAATGTCACCATGGATTCCCTCCACAACCATATTAACGCTTAGACAAGCCTTAATTATTCCATCCTCCGTATCTTCCTTAAATTTCTGAAATTCCTTATCTTTATCAATATTCTTGCTATGTACTTCATAAAATCGTACAGCAAACCCAGCATCAATAAACCATTTTTCAATAACTGGCTTCATTACTCTCAAATGTGTAGTATCTTTCAAAAATACAACAAACTTTTCGCTACCAGTTATAATATATTTCTTGAAAATATCAGACACACCATGCCCTTTATCCAAATTCTCTTTTAGTATCTTTACTTGTCTCAGCAACTCCTTCTTCTCTTCATCACTATTGCAACTTTTCTCAATCTTCTTATTTAGACTCTCCGCATCCTTTTCATACGAATAAACACCGCAAACATATCTCGCCATAGGAAGAATGCCATCAAGGATCGCCTGAGACAAACTCATATCACATGCCAGATTGCCGCCAAATAATTCTTCAACTACATTTCTGCATCTATCTAAATATCTAATAGGCGTAGCTGATAATCCTAATATCTTTGCATTAGGATACATTTCTAACAAAACTTTGATTCCTTTACTCCACTCTTTAGCCAATGCCCTATGCATTTCGTCAAGCAAAATATAGTCAGGTTTCAAAGTTTCCATAATTTCCCGTTTCATATTTGGCATATTACAGTAGATATTGAAATCTGATCTTTCCAGCATTCCTTCATTCAATTTTTCTTTGAACTGATCATTTATTTCATGTCTTGTAGACAATACAAAAAATCTACTGTCCAGGTTATCTTCAATCAATTTTGCCATTAAAAGACTTTTTCCTGAACCTGTTGGCTGTACAACGGCTACTCGCTGAATGCCTTCATTGTACATACGACAAATGTTCTCATAAGTCTTTTGATTGTGTTCGTGTAAAGGTTCCATAGCTTCATCCTCCAATTCATTTAATTAATTTTTGTTTCTACACTCTACTTCTCCATTCATTTCCCAACTTTTATGAAATTTCCGCAAAATCTTATCAAAACGCAAAAATTCCATAGCAAAATAAAACTTAGAGCAAACCACTTCTATTGCTCCAAGCTTATATGCTTACCTATACTTCCTAATCTGTATGGCTTCTATTCAATTTTTAATCTAATGAGTTTGTGAATCTGTGTGTTTATAGTTCCAGTGTTTGTAACCATCGTACTGCAATGCAATATATTGTTGTGGTACTTTTCGAACTCATGTTCTATATTTGAATTATACCGAATGTATGTTCGCTTGTCAAGGATAAAAAAATACCAGCCACCGTTTTATTTTTGATGACTGGTATATGACTACACCGTCTAATATATTATAATAAAATACAGACTTTAATAGCTTATATACTTTACTTTTTCATTTTTCTGTAATAAGTTGATCAATTATTTCTTTATAATCTCTTAGAAAATTTTCATCTACACTACTATCAATAATTGGAATCATAGTTTGAAAAATAACAAATATTATAGGAATTGCCACTAACAACTCCAAAAGAAAAATAACTACAATTACTGATATTACTGATATTCCATCAAAACTAATTTTTAAGTTTAAAATTTTATCAAATAAGCCAGTAAATATCACAGTCAACACAACAGTAGCTGCTATAATCCAATATTCATGATCTGGTCTAACATTTCTTATTTCTTGATTAAGATATCTACTAAATTCAATCAAAATATCCTTATTAAAATTTTCATACTTATTCCTAACATATTTATTCCATTGTTGATATGATTCAAACTTTAATTCTTTGTTTAGTTTTCGCAATTTGCGACTTTTCACTCGAATACAACAAAGATAGCAATAAATATTCCTTTCAAGCCCAAAATCAAAATCATACCATCTCTTTCCTATCTCTTTAAGTGTTTTTCTATTCTTTTTGTGTTTTATCATATTGTAATATTTTCCTATCATTTTTTAATAATATCATCATACTACATGATCGGTCCTCATTCAACCAATTGGTCAAAAGTGTCCCATACAACAATTACACAACTACTACACCATCAACAAATATTCAATTCTCAATGTACATTCTACGTTAATTCTAAGTCCCCAAATAAGCCCCTAAATCCCCATACCCTACCAATTCCCCTTCCATATCCCTAAAGCCTAAAATCAGCTCTAAAATCCTTTACACACTAAACAATCAGAACCAAATATGCAGCGTTTTCAGCTATTATAATTCCAGTATCCACTAAATCTTCCAACTCAGGTATCATATTTGTCATTCGCATATAATTAGACATAGTTTGCCTAGTAATACCATAAGATTCCGCTAATTCTGTTTGGTTCTTTGGACTATAACTATCCGAGCTTGTAAAAACTTTTGACAAGCTATGTTGATTGGTTCCTAATACAAATCCATACCAATTATTTAAAAAATCAAAACATCTACCAAGTTTCACGGGATTTGTATTACCTAAAACTCTTTGGTGTAGATTAGATTCAATAAGATCTTTTACATCTTTTTACCTTGTGTGAGTTCTTTATACCCAGCACTAATCGAGGTTTCGCCAGACTGTACACGTTTCTTTACTTCTTCATTATTTGAATCAAGAATTTTCTTACCTTTAGAGTAAGTATCAGTAGATACACCTGCTGTTTCTGCTAATTTTGCACGTACATCAATCCTATTTTCTGGGTCTACCGCTTTTGAAGAATTCTGCAAAAGCGATTTTTTGTCTCCACCTGCTTTTGATTGATTCTCTCTTGCTTGTTTTTCATAAATAGGTCTATATTTTTCGGTAATTGCAATTCTTTGAATCGGAGATAAATTGCGTCTTCCTAATTGGATATCAAGCATCCATTCCATAACTTCTTCTTTGTTTTATCCAACTGTTGAAAGAGGAATTTCATGGTGAAAGCTCAAAACTCATTTTCCGCAAGTACTTATCATTTTTACTTGAAATAAATATCCAATATGATATAATTTTTATGCCATAATCCTTGAGAGAAAGGTAGTTGATGTCAATATGGATTTCTCTCAGATTTTATATTATATTAGTATCCTAGTAAGCATTTATTCATTAATCAATATAATCCGTAAATGTTTATCCTATTTATGGAAAAGACTTATTCATAAGTTATATATTGATTTAAAAAAAGAAATACTCCATGATATGAATAAGGTATAAAACAACATATTGATTAATTATCGCAGGTGGCGTGGACTTGAACAGACGACCTCAAACGGCACCGATAAACAATTATCTAATTCAAGGATTATGGCGTTTTAATGAATACCTTATTTTTTACGTTTCGTCTTCCTGTGCCTTTGACATCCCACACCGCCAAAGGCACTGTTTTTATTTATCAATCCCTTACATCATAAATCTCTGTACAGGCACTTCTTTAAAATACTCATCCGGATCTTCACCAGTTTCAATCAATTCCTCTCTGGCTTCTTCAATCATTCTCAATATCTCATCTTCACTAACACCCATAGCCCTCGCCATATCCGAAGCTGAACATAAAAACTCTTCACCCGTTATTTCAGAAATCCTTCTCATAGTATCCAGATAAATCATGTCATAAGACAATCCGCCTTCCAGTCCTGCATCTATAACCTCATTTATCATATCTGGCGTAATTCCGTATTTACCGTAATTGGCCATAATATTTTGTATAATTGTTTCTCTGGTCATTTGTATTAATTCTCCTTTTACAATGTCAATCAGCTATTCTCTTCATTCTTTCTATAAATCCATTTCTATCAGCAATCAAAAATTCATTAGCATCTTTATATTTCTCGTACATGCTACTATCAACAATAAATTCCTGATCTAACTCAGCCTCCGCAAGTTCCTCAATGAATTTACCTGTTGCACGTTTACCAGCCTTATCATTATCTAATGCCAGAATAAGTATCTTATTACATGATTTCTCTTTCAATTGCTCTATCAGTTTAGATATTTCGTTCACACCGCCAAGACCAATGGCACATAAACCTATTTCTTCAAAGCTCAATGCATCGATTTGGCCTTCACATATAAACACATAGTCCTTACTATCAAATAACAGAGCATCTATGCTGGGTTCATAAAGTGCATCTATATTAAATATCTCATTTCCAAATTTGCAATATTTGTTATCACTATTCCATAAAATACGATGCACATATCCCTTACAGTCTGGATTATATGGAATCGTAACAAGATTCTTTTCCGGATCATATCCTAAATTAAATCTATCAATGATTTTCTTACTCAATCCACGATTGATAAAGTAATCTGTCTGCTCCACATTATCATGACATTTATGTAGGTATTCTGAATAATCTACTGGTACAGTTGGTATAGAAAATTTAGGAATATATTCTTCTCTACTCTTTTTAGGTTTACCACCATTCAAATATGGACGCATAATTTTTATTGCACGGTTATAGTGCTTGATAAAATCACCTTTAGGCAATCCTTCCATATAACCTACAAGATCAAATATATCTCCACCTTTATCACAGGAAAAACATTTATATCTTGTGCCATTAATATGAAAAGCAGCCGTATGATGTTCATTGTCACCTGATCCACAAAAAGGACATGTCCAATAATCATTACCCCTATTTTCTGTTTTACCTTGTTCTTCTAATAACTCCATATAATTAGGCAATAACTCTTTTAACTCTTCTTTATACTCGAATCCCATTTGTTTATAATCAAATCTCCTTCTGTATTAATGTATGGCCTACGGCGTTGCCATAAGGTATGTCGCTATCGCTCCATACCTTGCCAGGAAATAAAAAAATGATATTTTGTTGTAAAATTTTTTAATCGGGAAATTTCCAAATGGAAAAATCAACCAAATTATCAAGTATACTAAAAGTCAGCATCAAATTCTGTGACAATCATAAACACATATACATTTTTTTATTTCAAGGCCGACAACGGCGCAAGCCGTTGGATGAGGCAACGCCGTAGGCCATATAATCAGCTTATTTACTTGCTTTTTCAAAAATTGAACATTTACATCTACTATAGGAGTTTTTATATATAGTAGTTGTAATTGTTCAAATTTTTGATTCTCTCCAAAAAGGAACCATTTAAACAGTCTAACAATAGGGTATGTATATATATTGGAGTGTCTAAATGGTTCCTTTTATACTCTGTAAATTTACTATTTTCAAAAAGTTGTCTATTTAAAAGTCCCATATAGAGTTTATTTATATATACCCCTTTTAAACAGACAACTTTTTTATTTCTATGCCATCCAAGCAAGAAATTCATTATTTTCTTCTGCTATAGTCAGCAATTTATCTGGCATAAATACAATATTACTGTGTCCTATGCGGATCAATTCATCAGTTAATATTCTTTGTGCTTCTATGTATGCCTTTGGATATTTCCAAGTGTTAGGAACTTTTACCCGATCTTTCAAATAGTCTTTATCACCTATCCAATCATTCAAATATTCATCTAATGCATCCTCATATTCTTTTTCCTTCTTTTCATATACATTTTTTGCATTATCATTCAAAAATTCAACTATCTTATTATTGAGAATTTTCTTTTGTAGTATAACTTCCTTAGAAGGTATTGCTTCAATAATATTGGGCTGATCATATATAATTTTTATTTGCTTATAGTAATATTTCCACCCATATAACTCATTAAGCTTCTCATTAACTTTGTTATAGTATTCATTGGATTTATTCTTGATATAAACATAAAACATATTTTTATATTGCATAACATTTTTTAATACATATCTTTCTGTCTGTAATATTTTCTTTTTCTGATAATCATTTGCAATAAAACGATGTTCTCTGCCTTTCTCATCTACAAATACAATTACTGTTTCATATTCCACAATAATTAACTTCTCTCTTTGTAGATTGCTTAAAGCATCATGTAATACACGTTCCAACTTCTTATTTGAACGGATATAAAATAATGTTATTTCCTGATCGTTTATACTATAATCAAGCTGTTTTAATTTCATCTTAGGTTCTTTTCCGTACTTGCTATTAATCATTCCAAGCAATTCTAACCAGTTCCTTTTTGTAAAAGTCTTTCTATATCCTTCCTGTTTTGATAGATATTGTAGCAAAATAAGTTCAATATAATTTTTGTAAATGGAATTATTACCTTTTCTTCGTAAATCTTCTTTAGGCAAGGGAGTATCATATATATCAGTAATGATAAATTTCTGACCATCCTTTTCCCAATCAAAATATCTTTTCCAAGTTTTTAATTGTGCTTTTTTTGCTTCTCCAGTTTTTACTTCTTCTCCGAATAAGTTACACAATTCTTTGTAATTCTTTATTACCATTCCTATTACAAGTTTACTAGTGTCTATTTCCTTTAAAGAAATATCATTACTTCCAGCACTGTCTTTTGAATCAAGCAATTTCCAGGCCATTTCAAGCATATAGATAAATTTTCCTGTGATTTCTCTAACTAATCCCATTAGTTCGTCAGAATCAGAATAATGATCTACAGTGCTACACATAGCCATAATTGTACCAGCTATGAAAAAATCATATTCATCTCTTATTCCACTCGTTATAGGATGTATGTCATTTTCTATGATCTTATCAATAGTATCTTCATTACATCCCTTTTTCTGCACATAATCCAAAAGAAAAAATATATTTTTATATGCCGTTATCATTCCCTCTGTACTTTCAATTGGTAATACCCATTTTAGCCGTAATGGCTGATAAGTGTTTCGGTTCTCATTATCTGCCATTGAATAAAGTTCTGTTCGTAAAATATTGCAAATCCTGTCTTTTGTTACTTTTTCTGTTGTAATAGCTCGTTCCTCCAATCTATTTTAAATAATGAATGCTTCGGAAAAGTTTTCCCATCCACCACTATCTATTTCTACATTTAACATCAATTTACACTGCTAATTTGTAAACGGTAGATAGTCCGTACCTATACAAAACCGGAGCAAACCTGTATGATAGAAACAGATTTGCTCCAGTCTTATTATTTCACTTCATCTTTACCGGGCTTGCGGCAATTCGCA
>JAETRR010000078.1 GCA_021770065.1 Lachnoclostridium sp.
TATGCCCATACAGTATAATAAAGACAAATCGGAGAACCCCCGTAAAATCAAGGGATTCCGCGATTTGTCTTTATTCTTTTTCCGCTTATTTTTTATAAAAATCAGGCTCTGCGAAGTGGGCCGGAAAGGACAATGTTACATTAACGACAAGATTACAGCAACAGGAAATGGAGGTATGAATGGGAAATAGAAACTTGACTGTTTACAGCGGAACCACCGCTGCCTATAACGTGATACCAAAGATTATACTGCAAGGAAACTGGCTGGGAGAACTGGGATTTTCCATAGGAGACAAAGTGACAGTATCCTGCCAGCCGGACAAACTCATCATCGAGCGGATTGCAGGGGAACAGGAACAGCAGACACAGGAAACGGAACCGGCAGATGGCAGACGCCGGAGAAAGGCAGGTACAAATGGCAGACATTAACAAAGTATTTGCGGAAGCACAGAAACTGAACTGGTCTATTGAAAGTCTTCTGAGACTTTCAACATTTGAACCATATGGGGATCTGAGCGGCCTCCATATTGATTATGAGGACGGCGAACAGCTTTTCCTCATTGAAGAACTCCGGGAGATTATGGAAAAACTTTCTACCGTAAATCATAGGCTGAAATACCTCTCCCGCCCTGTTAAGGAGACAAGCCGCTTACATAAAAACAGCAGCGGCAGATACGAAACCTCCCACGGGCACTACTACACAAGCGGATCGGGGATCGAAGCCCTGGTGCCGGAAGGATGGCCGGAAGTGATGTGCTGGGTATGGACACGGGTGGAGCATGACGGGACAGATTATTATCTGGTAGGCCATAACGATGTGTGTATGGATGGGCTTACCGTCCGTGTAAGAGAGGGGGTGTAACCATGGGAGCTACAATCTACTGCCTGTGTAATCAGAAAGGCGGCTGTGCCAAGACCATGAGTTCCGTAAGTCTTGGGATTGGGCTTGCCCGTGAGGGAAAGAAAGTCCTTTTAGCGGACATTGATGCACAGGGTTCCATGACCGCAAGTCTTGGCTACCAACACCCTGACCGGATGGAAGTCACTCTGGCTACAGTGCTGGGCGCAGTCATCACGGATTCTCCCCTGCCGGACGGCGGGGGGATCCTCCATCATGAGGAAGGCGTTGACCTTCTTCCGGCGAACATCGAGCTTTCGGGGCTTGAAGTCACTCTGGTAAACACCATGAGCCGGGAAACGATCCTGCGCCAGTACCTCCAGACAGTCCGCGACGCATACGATGTGATTATCCTGGACTGCACCCCATCGCTCGGTATGCTGACAATCAACGCGCTTGCGGCGGCGGACGAAATAATCATACCGATCACGCCGCAGTTTTTGTCCATTAAGGGGCTTGAACAGCTGATCCGGACAATATCGAAGGTAAAGCGGCAAATCAATCCGGGTCTGAACATTGCCGGAATTCTGATCACGATGGCAGACATGCGGACAAATTACGCAAAGGATATCGTGGAAATCCTGCATAAGACTTACGATGGGAATATGCGGATATTTGAGAGCATTATCCCCCTCTCCGTCCGGGCGGCGGAGACCAGCGCGGAGGGAAAGAGTATCTATCTCCATGACCCGTCCGGCAAGGTTGCGGCGGCCTATGAGGCATTGACAAAGGAGCTGGTGGGCGTATGAAAAGCAGTGCGAAAAACATCGAAATGACATCTTTTGACGACCTGTTCGGCACACCGCCGTCGGCAGGCAGCGGGAATATCCAGGAAATTGCGCTGGACAGCCTGTTCCCCTTCAAAAACCACCCGTTCAAGGTACTGGACGACCAGACAATGGAGGATATGGTGGAAAGCGTCCGGGAGCATGGCGTCCTCGTTCCGGGGATCGCCCGCCCCCGTGCGGAGGGCGGCTATGAACTGATAGCTGGTCACAGGCGCAGACACGCTTCCGAACTGGCTGGAAAGACGGTTATGCCTGTAATTATCCGGGAACTGGACGATGATGAAGCTATCCTTTTCATGGTGGACAGCAATATCCAGCGGGAGAACCTGCTCCCCAGCGAAAAGGCGTGGGCCTATAAAATGAAGCTGGATGCGATCCGGCGCAGGGCCGGCAGGCCAGGCAAAGGAAATTCTGGACAAGTTGGCCAGAATTTAAAGGGGAAGGCATCGGTGGAGATTGTGGCAGAAAATGCCGGGGAAAGCTATAAGCAGGTGCAGCGTTTTATCCGCCTGACGGAACTACACCCCAGGCTCCTCCAAATGGTAGACGATAAGAAAGTGCCGTTTAATCCCGCCGTGGAGCTGTCCTACCTTACGCTGGCGGAACAGGAAGTGCTTCTCGGAGTAATGGAGGAACTGTCCGCAGTCCCTTCTCTGGAACAGGCAAAACGCCTGAAAAAGTACAGCCAGGAGGGGAAGCTGGGTGTGGATGTAATGGACGCGATACTGACAGAAGAACGCCCGGTTCCTGCCCAGGTGACATTGAAAAATGACAGGTTAAAGAAGTATTTCCCCAAAAACTACACCCCGAAGCAGATGGAAGAAGTAATCTTCTCCCTTCTGGAAACGTGGAAAACAGAACATGAATAAGGCCGCATAAGCCGCCCGGTGACTGATTTTTGTTACCGGGCGGCTTTTTTGCGTTCACGATATATCAGCCCCGGCAGACTTTTTACATCTGCCGGGGCTTTTTTTGTCTGAAAAACTAAAAAAGGAGGCGGACAGATATGCCGTTACAACTGGATTATTACTATGGCAACGAGGCGGAACAGTACAGTTTCTACCGTATCCCCAAAGTGCTGTTCACGGACAGCCGTTTTAAAGGGCTGTCTGTGGAAGCAAAGGTGCTTTATGGGCTGCTGCTCGACCGCATGGCTCTTTCTGTCAGAAACAACTGGCTGGATCAGGACGGGCGTGTCTATATCATTTACACCATTGCTGATGTGATGGAGACCCTTGGCTGTGCGGAACAGAAAGCGAATAAGCTCCTGAACGAACTGGACACGGCAAAAGGCGTCGGGCTGGTGGAGCGTGTCCGGCGCGGGCTGGGGAAGCCCAACGTGATCTACGTTAAAAACTTTATCAGCGGTGAGAAACCGGCAACCCGGCAGGAATCACAAATCAAGAATTGTGAAAATCACAAATCAGGAAATGTGAAAACCGCAAGTCAGGAATTGCGAAAATCACAAACAAATAATACTGACTTAAATAAAACTGACAAGAGTGATACTGATCCATCTATCTATCCGGCTGGAAGGGAATGTCCGGATGTGGAAACTGTGGATAACTTTTCACGGACAGGCAGGAAAACGATAGATGGGATGGATAAGATGTCTGCCTACCGTGAACTGATCCGGGAGAACATCAGCTATGAGATACTCTTGCAGGATAACCCTTATGACAGGGAACGTCTGAACGGCTTTGTAGAACTGATGGCGGAAGTCTGTTGCAGCAGGCGGCCTACGGTGCGCATCAACCAGGAGGACATGTGTACAGAGGTTGTAAAGAGCCGCCTGCTGAAGCTGGACAGTGAACATATCCGCTATGTGATGGACTGCCTGGATAAGAACACGACGCTGATCGGGAATATCCGGGCCTATACCCTTTCTGCCCTGTTCAATGCTCCTGTGACGATCAGCCAGTATTATTCCAGCCTTGTCAGCCATGACATGGCAAACGGATTCGGAGCAGGATAACCGGCAGATTTCTTTTTCCGCTGGTATTTTTTATCGGTGCAAAAAGCCCCTGCGGGCTGGCACATAAACAAGAAAATTTAAAGGAGGACAACAAGCATGACACAAAACATGGATATTTTGATCGTGGAACCGGGGAAAGCACCCAGGCCGGCTGTGATACCCAACACCCTGGAATCGGTGGAAACTGTGCTGGGAGGGGCTGTGCAGGTAGGCTGCTTCCTTCCCCAGAAGGTACTTCTTATCAGCCGGGAGGATACCGCCGGACTTGCCCCGAACCGCTGCCTGCCTGGGAAAAAAGGCTATATCAGCGGCACATTCCTGTTGTGCGGCGTACCGGAGGAAGGCTGCAACTTTGCTTCCCTCACTGCCGGACAGCAGAAGGAATTTCAGGACATTTTCGCAAGGCCGGGGGAATTTATGATGGTCGGCGGCACTGCTTACGCGGATCCGGATGATGTGGCGGATATCGTTTACGGACTTTGGGACAGCCTTTCCGATGGCGACACAGTAGTGCTGACGAAATGGGGCGGGATAAAACAGGGAGCGGCTGTATGATGGCCGGTATTCCGTTCCTGCTAAAAATACGGAGGAAAGGAGGACGCAAAATTGCAGGACGAAGTAAGGGATAAATCCGTGGCACTTGTGATACGGGTAGGAAAAGACGGCGGCAGGCTGACAGCGGAACTCCTGAAATGGGCGATCCGGCAGTACCAGAAACAGTCACAGGAGCAGAAGCACGGCAAACAGAGCATTAAAAGTCTTGTAAAGCAGGGGGCAGGTGTCCAGAACATCGAGATCACCGACCAGAATATCAAGTCTTTTGAACGCTGTGCCCGCAAATATGGAATAGATTTTGCTTTGAAAAAAGACCCGGCACAGGGGAAATACCTTGTGTTCTTCAAGGCCCGTGATGCAGATGCGCTGAATGCCGCTTTTGCAGAATACACAGCGAAAACCCTGAACCGGCAGAGAAAACCGTCACTGAAGAAACAGCTCTCCCATTTCAAGGAGATCGTAAAGAATCTGGTATCCGACAAGGCAAAAAACCGGGACAAAGGAGGGTATGAGCGTTGAAAAACATTGAAATCAAAAAATACGTTATCCCAAACCTGCCCTATGTGATGATGTTCTGGCTTTTCTCCAAAGTTGCGGAGTGCTACCGTCTTTCCGCTGGTGCTGATGTGGTCACAAAAGTTATGGCGGCAATTTCTGACCTAGGGACGGCAATCACACAGAACCCTCTCCCCAGTTTCCACCCCCGTGACCTGCTGTTTGGTATTGCGGGGGCGGCGGCTGTCCGGACGGCGGTTTATTTCAAAGGGAAAAACGCAAAGAAATACCGTCACGGCGTAGAATACGGTTCAGCAAGATGGGGGACGCAGGACGATATTAAGCCTTTTATCGACCAGAAATTTGAGAACAATATCCTCTTAACACAGACGGAGCGGATCATGATCGGCAGGAACAAAATACCAAAATACAATATCAACAAAAACGTACTGATCATCGGCGGCTCCGGCTCCGGTAAGACCCGCTTCCATGTGAAGCCAAATTTAATGCAGATGAACGCAAGCTATGTTGTCACAGACCCGAAAGGCACGGTTGTTCTGGAGTGTGGAAAGATGCTCCAGCGCGGAGGATATGAGATCAAGATCCTCAATACCATCGACTTTAAACAGTCCATGCGTTACAACCCTTTCCGCTACCTGCGATGTGAGAACGACATTCTGAAGCTGGTCAACTGTATCATGGAGAATACCAAAGGGGAGGACAGCAAGGGCGGGGAAGATTTCTGGAGCAAGGCGGAAGCCCTGTATTATCAGGCGCTGATCGCCTATATCTGGTATGAAGCCCCGGAGAATGAAAAGAATTTCAACACGCTGCTGGAAATGCTCAATGCTTCCGAAGTCCGGGAGGAGGACGAAACCTTTAAAAACGCGGTGGATATGATGTTTGACCGTCTGGAACAGCGCGACCCGGAGCATTTCGCTGTCCGCCAGTATAAAAAATATAAAATGGCGGCGGGCAAAACCGCAAAATCTATCCTGATTTCCTGCGGCGCACGGATGGCTCCCTTTGACATTAAGGAAGTCCGCGACATGATGGTGGATGACGAACTGGAGCTTGACAAGCTGGGCGACCGCAAGACGGCTCTGTTCTGCATCGTATCTGACACGGATACGACATTCAATTTCATCGCATCCATGGTTTACACACAGATGTTTAATACCCTCTGTGACAAGGCGCTGGAAAACGGCGGCGCACTGAAAACACACGTCACCTGCCTGCTGGATGAATTTGCGAACCAGAAGATTCCCAACTTTGAACACCTGATTTCGGTGATCCGAAGCAGGGAGATTTCCGCCCATGTGATCGTCCAAACACAGAGCCAGTTAAAAGCCGTTTATAAAGACCATGCGGAGACGATCATCGGCAACTGTTCCTGTGTGCTGTTCCTGGGCGGCAAGGAACAAAGCACCTTAAAAGAGATTTCAGCCACCCTCGGAAAAGAAACTATAGACAGTTTTAATACGTCTGACACGCGGGGAAGCCAGCGCAGTTACGGGCTAAATTATCAGAAATTGGGAAAGGAACTGATGACGCCCGATGAACTTGCTGTCATGGACGGGGGAAAATGCATCCTCCAGGTGCAGGGTGTCCGCCCATTCTTCTCCGACAAGTTTGATATAACCAAGCACCCGCAGTACAAATACCTTTCGGATGCAGACCCGAAGAACGCGTTTGATGTGGCAAAATTCCTGAAACGCCGTCTGAAAGTCAAACCGGATGATGTGTTTGAGGTCTGCGAACTGGAAGCTCCTCCCGAAACCGGCGATCCTGCCGTCTGACTATGTTCAGGCGGCTTTTTTAATGGAGGTAATTTCTATGAGGATACGCGCACCGCCTTTTAAAAATATCTCAGGACAGAAAAGCGTATGCATATAAAAAGAAAGGAGAAGGAACCGGATGATGGATCCCGTAAAAACAAAAAAAGCAGGCGGGATTTGCTCCTTCTTTCCTGAGAAAAACAAAAAATGACAAAAAAACGACAAAACAGACACTCCGGTTTCAAATTATTTTATGGCATTTTTCACCAGCGCAATCGGAACCTTGAAGGTACTCGTAATCGCATTAGGCGCGGGCCTCGGCGTATGGGGCGTGATCAATCTCCTGGAGGGATACGGCAATGACAACCCCGGTGCCAAATCACAGGGAATGAAACAG
>JAETRR010000030.1 GCA_021770065.1 Lachnoclostridium sp.
AAAAAGGCCGCACAAGATGAGGTAATTGTCAAGTATATATTTGAAAATATTAGTTAGCGGTGGAAAAACAGTATCCTGGATAAATGATCCAGAATCCTGTTAAGTTACTGACATTGAGAGTGAACAGTAACAACAAAAGGTCTGCTTATATTAATTTAAGAAAATAATGGTTGTCATAAAAATGGATTTATGTTAATATGCAAATGTGATGCTGCCGAATACGGTAGGCGGTTGCCCTCGCTTTATGGGGGGCTATGCCCTCCAATCGAAAGAAAGGGGGGATGGCTATGGTTACATATGATGGGCTTTTTCAGCTCGGATTATTGATTGTTGCTATTGTAAGTCTTGTTTATCAGATTACACATAAAAAATAACCGCCTGGTCCTCACAAAACTGAGCGGTTATTTTTGTAACTAATTGGTTTAGAGGGCAACCGTCTATTGAGGTGGCATCACTCTTGTAATTATAATAGCATTTGCAGTGAAATATGTCAATTATCAAAAATTAATATGGCTTAAAAAGGTCTAAGGTGTTACTGTTCACTCCGTGACCAGTAACTCGTGACTTCCAAAATTCAAAGTGTATGGAATAAAACCTTTACACTTTAAAATCAGATTGTTATAATAAAATATCAGATACCGGTTAGCAGTATTTTACAGAAAGAAAGCAGGTGCAGTATGCCGCTGGATGGACTTGAGGTTACAAAAGCTGCAATTGATGACTTTAAGGAGATTCAGAGATATATGGTTTTGGCAAAAGAAGAAAAAGCCGAAAAGACATACGCTGAATTAAAAGGAGAATACCTTTCTCTAAAAGCAATCCTGCAGGCGGCTGGTGTGAATATGACGGATATTGATGAAATAAAAGAATAAAAGTAAAAATCAGTAGAAAAAAATGGAGCATACGGGATTCGAACCCGTGACCTCCACACTGCCAGTGTGGCGCGCTCCCAGCTGCGCCAATGCCCCATTGCGTTTAGTATAACACAAAATATCCGACAGTACAAGAAAATTTTTTGAAAGAAAAAGGAGATTAGACCTATGAGAATTCGAATCGGTATTTTAGGCTATGGAAACCTGGGACGGGGCGTAGAGTGCGCAGTCCGTCAGAACCCGGACATGGAGCTTCGGGCCGTATTCACCAGAAGGGACCCGGAGAACGTAAAGATATTGACAGACACGGCGAAGGTCTGCCATATAGATGAGGCAGAGAACTGGCAGGGAGAGCTGGATGTCCTGATTCTCTGCGGCGGAAGCGCTTCGGATCTTCCGGTACAGACCCCGAAGTACGCCGGGCTTTTTAATGTGGTAGACAGTTTCGACACCCATGCGCGGATACCTGAGCACTTTGCGGCAGTAGATGCGGCGGCAGGGAAGGCGGGCAGAACAGCCGTCATTTCCGTGGGCTGGGATCCGGGAATGTTTTCCCTGAACCGCATGTATGCAGGCGCCATTCTGCCGGAAGGAAAGGACTATACCTTCTGGGGACGCGGCGTGAGCCAGGGGCATTCCGACGCGGTGCGCAGAATCAAAGGGGTCAAAGATGCCAGACAGTATACCATTCCCGTGGAAACGGCCCTGGCATCCGTGCGGGCCGGAGAGAACCCGGATCTGACTACCAGAGAAAAACATACGAGAGAGTGCTTTGTAGTTCTGGAAGAGGGTGCGGATGCGGCAAAGGTAGAGGAAGAGATCAAAACCATGCCCAACTATTTCGCAGATTATGATACTACCGTACATTTCATAAGCGAAGAAGAGATGAAGCGCGATCACAGCCGGATTCCCCACGGGGGCTTTGTGCTGCGAAGCGGCGTGACGGGCCGGGAAAAAGAAAATCATCATCTGATTGAGTACAGCTTAAAGCTAGATTCCAACCCGGAATTTACCTCCAGCGTGCTTACGGCTTACGCAAGGGCGGCTTACCGCCTGTCGGCAGAGGGCGTGCATGGATGCAAGACCGTATTTGACATTGCGCCGGCCTATTTAAGCCCGAAGAGCGGAGAAGAGCTGCGGAAAACTCTTCTATAAAAATTTACAGGAGCACACATGAATAAGCAGACCATCGAATCACAGATAGCCGAATTACCCGTCTGCGATTATGCATTTATCGAAATCAGAGATATCCCCTTCCGGGAGGAAGTGCGCTATATCTGCAAAACAGAATGTTCCAGATACGGAAAGTCATGGTCCTGTCCGCCGGCGGTCGGAACGGTGGAGGAATGCAGGGAGCGCTGTAGAGCTTATGACGGAGCCTTCCTTTTCACTACCATGACAGAAGTGCCGGACATGGAGGATCTGGAAGGCATGCTGGCAACACGGAAGGACCATGAGGAAATCACGCGCAGAATCCGGAATCTTTTTCTGGAGGAGTGCAGTGGGGTTCTGGCATTGTCCACGGAATCCTGTGCCGTATGTGAGCACTGTACCTATCCCGATGCCCCCTGCCGTTTTCCGGATCGGATGTTTCCGAGCGTGGAGGGCTTCGGAATTCTTGTTACAGGCCTTGCGGAACAGTGCGGCATTACTTTTTTAAGCGGCGGCAACCTGGTTACCTGGTTCAGTCTGATCCTTTATCGGGAATAGAACTTTCCGCCCGGGCATATAGTAAAAGTAAGGAAATGAGAAAGCCCGGGACCAATGAACTGGAAGGAAGAAATGACGGATGCATTAAATCTGCCCAAGGATTTGATGCTCGGCGCGGTGATTATAACCATCACCGGAAAACATGAGGCTTATGTGGAGAACTACATGAGCCTTATTGAATATACGGAGGAACTGATCCGCATTCAGACAAAGACCTGCAAGCTGGAAATCCGCGGAGTCCATCTGTACATCTCCTACTATACGAATGATGAAATGAAGATCACCGGAGAAATTCAGGAGGTGAAATATTGCTGATTTCATTTTTTCGTTATCTTTACGGATATGTGCGTATACGGCTCACAGGCTATTCGCCGGAGCGTTTTTTAAATCTCTGCAAGGCTCATCACATCGAGATCTGGGATTTACAGAATAACGGCGGCTATTATGAAATGAACGTAAGTATCCGGGATTTTCGGAGGCTTAAGCCCTTGAGAAGGAAGACGAAAGCCCGCCTTCTGATCACTGAGCGGCACGGGCTTCCCTTTTTTTTGCATCATTACCGGAACCGGAAAATGTTTGCGGCCGGGATATTTTTGTGCATTGCATTTCTGTACACCATGTCCCTGTTCATCTGGAACATTCACATTGAGGGCAATTATTCCAGAACGACCGATGTGATTTTGGATTACCTGGAATCGGAGCATATCGTCCACGGTATGAAAAAAAGCCGGGTGGACTGTAAAGAGATCCAGTCTATGATCCGTATTCAGTTCCCGGATATTATCTGGGTTTCTGCGGAGATAAAGGGGACGCGCCTGATTATCCGCATCCGGGAAAATATGGACAGCATAGCCGTAAAAGAAGAGGCGCAGTCCGACGGGCCTCAGGACATCAAAGCGGCCAGGGAAGGCATTATCACAAGTGTCCTTGTCCGCAGCGGCGTGTCGCAGATTCAGGTGGGCGATGAGGTGGAACAGGGGCAGCTTCTGGTGCAGGGGCGGATCGATATTTTAAATGACAGCGGCGAAGTTGCCGGCTATCAGTACACGGCGGCAGATGCGGATGTGTATGCCAGGACCACTTACACGTATTATGATGAATTTGTATTGTCCCATGAGGTACGGCATCCCACAGGGAAAAAGTGCCATGGTTTTTATGCAAAGCTGGGAGGAAAGACCATTTCTTTTGAGCCGAAACCGGATTTTGAGCGCTTCAGCACCCTGAGTACAGAGTACCCTTTAAAGCTTACAGAGAATTTTTACCTGCCCCTGGCATTTGGTTCCACCTGCTATGAAGAGTATGAAATATATACAGAATCTTACAGTAAAGAGGAGGCCAGAGCCATTGCAGAAGCAAATTTGGACGAATTTCAGGAAAATTTAATACAAAAGGGGGTTCAAATTATTGAAAATAATGTTAAAATAGAAGTCGGCACAAATACCTGTATGGCTGCAGGGACGATTACGGCAGTCGAAGAGATTGGGAGCAGCGCGCCGGCGGAGATTCTGGAAGCGCCGCCGCAGCCATCCGAAGAAGAAAAGTAAAAGGAAAAAGACAGGAGCAGTAAGATTTGAATATAGCAGAAACCCTGATAGACATACCATCCGAGCATGAGCGCAATGTATTCGGGCAGTTTGACGCTTTTGTAAAAAAGATTGAGCAGACTCTGAAGGTCTCCGTGATTCCAAGAGACGGCTCGGTAAAGATTCTCGGCCCGGAAAAACGGGGCAGACAGGCGGCCCGGGTTCTGGAACAGTTATTAATTCTCTCCGAACGGGGCAATATAATACAGGAGCAGAATGTGGACTATGCCCTGGCCTTGTCCATGGAAGGGCAGGAAGAGGCGCTCACAGAGATTGACCGGGATCTGATCTGCCACACGATGAGTGGCAAGCCCATCAAGCCCAAGACCCTGGGACAGAAGCGCTACGTGGATCTCATCCGGGAACGGATGATAGTCTTCGGAACCGGCCCTGCCGGAACAGGCAAGACCTATCTTGCCATGGCTATGGCGATCACGGCCTTTAAGAATGACGAAGTAAGCCGGATCATTCTGACAAGGCCGGCCATAGAAGCAGGGGAGAAGCTGGGTTTCCTGCCGGGAGATCTTCAGAGCAAGGTGGATCCGTATCTCAGGCCGCTCTACGATGCCCTGTATGAGATTATGGGGGCGGACAGCTTTCTGAAGAATATGGAGCGGGGGCTGATTGAGGTGGCTCCTCTGGCTTACATGAGAGGCAGGACTCTGGATAACGCCTATATTATCCTGGATGAAGCCCAGAATACCACCCCGGCCCAGATGAAGATGTTTTTAACACGAATCGGTTTCGGTTCCAAGGTAATAGTAACCGGGGATTCCAGCCAGAAGGATCTGCCTTCCGGAACGCGCTCCGGGCTGGAGGTTGCACTGAAGGTGCTGGCCGGGGTGGAGGAGATTGGCTTCTGTGCCCTTACCAGCAAGGATGTAGTGCGCCATCCCCTGGTCCAGAAAATTGTACAGGCATATGACAGCTACGAGCAGGCTTTGGAACGCCGGGGCAAAAGAAAGGATATTTATGACAATCAATCTAGAAGATGAGGTTAATATACAGATTCCGGAGACGGAACTTCCGGTTCTGGCCAGAAAAGTTCTGGAAGCGGCCCTGGATTATGAGGGCTGTCCCTATGAGACGGAAATCAGTCTGCTTTTGACAGACAATGCCGGTATCCGAAAGCTTAACCGGGAATACCGGAATATCGACAGGGCTACAGACGTGCTGTCTTTTCCCATGCTGGAGTATGACAGCCCCTCGGATTTTTCCTGTGCAGAGACACAGGTCTGCGGCTGCTTTAACCCGGAGACGGGAGAACTGCTGCTGGGAGACATTATTATTTCCATGGAAAAGATGCGTGAGCAGGCAAAAAAGTACAGGCACAGTGAGAAGAGAGAGTTTGCCTTTCTGCTTACCCACAGTATGCTGCATCTCTTCGGCTATGACCACATGGAAACGGGTGATGCAAAGGAAATGGAGGAAAGGCAAGAGGCTATCCTTCGTTCTTTGAATATTTTACGTTAGAAAAGAAAACCGCAGTATGCCGGATAAAGGACACGCCCGGGGCTGCGGAATTGAAATGGAGGTAAAGTATGAAAAAGAGAAGGCTGTTTTTTCTGCTTTTGTCTATTGTGCTGATTTTCGCAGGCTGTGGAAAAGGCAAATCAGAGAAAGAAGACTTTGATACGGAAAATGAGGTTGTGGAAGGTGAGGAAAACCAGGGAGCAGGCACAGATACCCGGGAAGTAGTGGACGGCAGAGTGCGCAGCTATCTTACGGGCGAGTGGATTGACCAGGAGCTCGGAACAAAGCGGCCCCTGGCTATCATGCTCAATAATAAGAAGGAAGCCCTTCCCATGTCCGGCGTGAACAATGCCGGTGTGATTTACGAATGCCCGGTGGAAAAGCGGATTACGCGGTGGATGGGGCTTTTTGAGGACTGGGAAGATCTGGAACGGATTGGATCCGTTCGCAGCTGCCGTCTTTATTTCCTTCATTTTGCACAGGAATTTGATGCGGTTTACGCTCATTTCGGACAGGCATTCTATGCTCTGGATTCTCTCAACAGCGGCGAATTTGACGTGCTTTCCGGAGGAACCAAGGGGATTGACAAGCCGGCAGCCAATATGTATGATCGGGTCTCCCGTCCGGGAAAAGACTGGGAGCATACACTGTATGCATTTCCGGAGGGAATCAAAAAGGACATAGAGAAAAAGGGCTACAGTATGGATCTGCCGGGTGACTTTGCCGAAAAGTTCCGTTTTGCTCCGGCAGGGGAGATTGAAGAATATGAGGGATATCCGGATGCCGTCTTCCTGCAGCCGGGAGGCACCCATGGGGAAAACGGTTTTGGCGGCGTGAAGGCTACCTTTGAATACAATGCTTCCGATCGGAAGTATTACCGCTCCACCTACGGCAACCCTCATATAGACGAGCTGACGGGGGAGCAGGTTGCGGTGACCAATGTAATTTTCCAGTACTGTGACGGCGTTGTACTGGATGCGGATGATTATCTGCATTTTGCCACGCAGTCTTATAACAACGACTGTATCGTATTTACCAACGGGAAAATGATTGAGGGATACTGGAACACGGAAGGGGATCTGGGAGCCCCGGCCCGGTACTATGATAAAGACAACAATCAGATTGTATTAAATAACGGAAAAACTTTTGTCTGCATTATCTGGAATGACTATGCGGATGAGGTGGTAATTCAGTAGATTTTGCGTAACAGCTCCGCTGTCAGAGCTGTTACCCGTTTATGCAGGCCGGCGGAAGGGCAGATATGAGCAAGCAGAAAAAGACAAAGAACCGCTCCAATTACATAATGCAGGGCAGCATATTGGCGGCGGCCTCTATCTTAAGCCGGATTATTGGTATGCTTTACCGCCTCCCGGTTACGAATATCATAACCGATCACGGAAACGATTATTATTCTGCGGCCTATGAGATCTACAATATTATTCTGCTGATCTCATCCTACAGCCTTCCGCTGGCCGTATCGAAGCTGGTTTCGGCAAAAGCGGCTCTCGGGCAGTACCGGAATGCCTTCCGTATATTTAAGGGGGCTTTGTATATGGCCCTCGTGGTGGGGATTGCGGGTTCTGCGGTGACATATCTGGGGGCGGGTTTTTTTACGGGAAGCCTTCTGAATACGCCGGAGAGTGAGCTGAGCCTGAAGGTTCTGGCCCTGGCCGTGTTTTTCCTGGCCGTGATGGGAGTGCTCCGGGGCTTTTTCCAGGGAATGGGAAGCATGATGCCCACGGCGGTGTCCCAGGTGATTGAGCAGATCTTTAATGCTGTGGTGAGCATTACGGCCGCCGGCCTTTTATTTCAGTACGGCGTCTCTCTGGATGAAAAAGCCGGAATCACAGACGGCAGAAGCGGCCCTATCTACGGAGCGGCCGGAAGCACACTGGGAACCAGTATGGGGGCGCTGGCGGGTCTTATTTTCCTGATCATTGTGATGCTCATGTACAACCGCGTGCTGCAGCGGCAGATGAAAAGAGACCGCACAGGGAGCACGGAAAGCTATGGAACGGTTTTTAAGCTTCTTGTGCTGACCATTGTGCCTGTTATTTTAAGCACGGCCGTCTACAATGTCAGCGGTGTTCTGGATCAGGGGCTTTTTAAATATCTGATGCTGGATGTGCAGAAGGTGGAAAAGTCAGTGGTTGAGGTATACTGGGGCATTTATGTGGGAAAATACAAGCTTCTGACCAATGTGCCCATTGCCGTGGCCTCGGCCCTGTCGGCATCTACCATTCCGGCTCTCACACGGGCGCGCATGGAAGGAAACCGTAAGGAGATGCGTAGGAAGACAGAGGGCGCCATACGCATGGTGATGTTTATCTGCATTCCGAGCGCCTTCGGGCTTACGGCCCTGGCAGAGCCGATCCTTAACCTTCTCTCCTGGAATACGAATCCGATTGCGCCGAAGCTTTTTATTGCAGGCTCCATGGCCGTGATTTTTTACGGCCTGTCTACACTTACCAACGGAGTTCTCCAGGGAATTGACCGGATGCATATTCCGGTCCGCAATGCCCTTATTTCCCTGGTGCTTCATCTGGGCCTTATGGTTGTGCTGGTTCAGGTATTCAAGCTCCATATCTACGGTGTAGTGATATCGTATCTGTTTTTTGCAGTGATGATGTGCATTCTGAACGGACTGGCGATACGAAAGTACCTCAGATACCGGCAGGAGATGGTGAGGACCTTTGTCATTCCCACTGTGTCCTCTATGATTATGGGACTTACCTGCTGGCTTCTTTCCATACCGCTGGAGAATGTGATTGGAGCGCGCCTTACGGCTCTGGTATGTATTTTTCTGGCCATCTTAATCTATGGCTTTTTTATGCTTATCCTTCGGGGAATTACCGAACAGGAACTGGCAGCCTTCCCAAAAGGCCGGGTTCTGGTGCGTATCTTGAAAAAAATACGTCTTTTGTAAGATAAGATCTTCCTTTTTTGTCCATACTATCGTAAATGGCAGAATTCTGCCCGCAGGACAGCCCTTTTTGGGCATGTATGGACAAAAGGAGGATTTTTTTATGACAAAAAGGATCATTGCCGGCCTTCTGACGGCGGGGATTCTGGGAGGACTGGCCTATTATTCGGGGACACTATATTCCGGAAAATCCCGGGCGGAGGAACAGAGCCGTCTGAAAGAGCCTTCCGCCCTCTCCTTTCGGGAAGAGTATCAGGCTTATGAAGAGGAACAGAAACCGGAAGCGAAGCAGGGCAGAGAGCCCGAGGCCGCCAGGGAAGAGGTGTCGGCGGAAGCGGATGCAGTACGGGCGGAGACGGAAAAGGAATATTATTATCTGATAGAGGAATCCGGCTGTATCAATATTTATCTGGAGGACAGAGAAACGCTCTATGAAGAGACGGAGATTACTATGGACGAGCTTCCGGAGGAGCTTAAGCAGGAGATTCGGAGAGGAAAAAGACTGGCAGGAAAGGGAGAGCTTTACGATTTTTTGGAGAATTACTCCAGTTAAAACTTGCTATTCTCCTGTTTATGGTGTAAATTAGAAGTGTTATACAAAGCTTTGCGTTTGATATTGGAGGCGTATGTTCAGATGAAGCGAGCAGGATTGATACTGGAGGGCGGCGGAACCAGAGGCGTGTTTACGGCCGGTGTTCTGGATTATTTTATGGAGCAGAAGCTTTATCTGCCCTATGTGATCGGTGTTTCCGCAGGAGCCTGCAATGCCGTGAATTACGTATCACGGCAGCCGGGGCGGATGAAGACCTGTACCATTGACTTCCTGGAGGCCGGAAGCTATGTGGGACTCAGGAACCTGGTGAAGAATCACAGCCTTTTTAATATGGATTTGATTTTTGATATATTTCCAAATAAGATTATCCCTTTTGACTATGACACTTTCTTTTCCTCCAGGGGAACCTGTATTCTGACAGCAACAAACTGTCTGACAGGAAGGGCCGTTTACCTTACGGAGAAGAAGAGCCGGGAACGGCTGATGGCGGCGTGCAGGGCGTCCGCCAGCCTGCCGGTTGTGTCGCCTATGGTGGAGGTAGACGGGATTCCGCTGCTGGACGGGGGCGTGGCCGATTCCGTTCCCATCCGCAGGGCGCTTCACGACGGGGTGAAGAAGAACATCGTGATTCTGACACGGCAGGCCGGTTACCGGAAGGCACCTGCCAGAAGATCTCTTAGAATGGCCCGGATCTTATATCAGAAGTATCCGTACCTTATCCGGGCTATTAAGAACAGGGCCTATTATTATAACCGGACCATGGAACTTTTAGAGGATCTGGAAGAGAGAGGACACGTACTGGTGATCCGCCCCCAGGTTCCGGTGGTGAAGAACACGGAAGATAATGTGAAGATTCTGACGGATTTTTATAATCACGGCTATGAGTACGCGAAAGACAACTTCTCCCGGATAACAGATTATCTGGGGGAGGCGTACCAATCTAGATGCTCGTGTACTGGATGGGATCCTGCGGAACTGGAATAAGAGGATAAAGAATATGATGGATGAAAAGAAAATTGCCCGGATCAATGAGCTGTACCACCGCTCAAAGGCAGAGGGCCTGACAGATGCAGAAAAAGAGGAGCAGGCAGCGCTGCGCCGGGAGTACATTGAGGCGGTCCGCATGAACCTCCGGGGACAGCTTGACCGCATAGATATCAGGGAAGCCGACGGAACCATAACGAATCTGGGAGAAAAGCATGCAAAAAAAGGACATTGACAGAAAACAGGAGAAAAACGAACTGCGAAAGGAGATCCGGGGCCTCCGCAAGGCTCATACAGATGAGGAAATCCATGAAATGAGCCTGGCAGTGAAGGAACGGCTTCTGAATCTTCCCGAATACCAGAAGGCCGGGGTTATCTACGCATATATGGACTGTAAGCACGAGGTGGAGACAAGGGATGTGATCCGGGCTGCCTGGGCCGAGGGGAAGCGGGTGGCTGTGCCGAAGGTTCTGGGACAGGAGATGCGGTTTTACTATATTACTTCTTTTGAAAAGGATCTGGAGGATGGAAGTTTCGGTATAAAGGAGCCCCGGGAGGGAGAGCCGGCAGAAGAGCAGGACGCCCTTCTTTTTATGCCGGGCGTAGCCTTTGATCCGGACAGACACCGGGTCGGATACGGAGGCGGATTCTATGACCGCTTTCTGGAACGGCATCCAAAGCTCGTAACCGTTGCCCTGGCTTTTGAATTCCAGGTAAAAGAGAAAGTACCCTTTGAGGAATTTGATATCCGGCCGGCAAAGGTAGTGACAGAGAAGCGGATTCTTACATAATGCGCGACATTTCCCGGCGGCATTCCCGGGAAGAACAGAGCGGGACGAAAAACAGGAGACAGGTATGGAATTATTGGAACAGATTGGACAGGGGGCAAAGGAAGCAGAATCATTGCTCCGCATTCTGTCAGAGGAAAAAAAGAACATGGTTTTAAACCGGGCTGCAGATGCCCTGGTAAAGCATACGGATCGGATACTGGCGGCCAATGAAAAGGATATGGCACGAGGGAAAGAAAAAGGAATGAAGGCAGGACTTCTCGATCGTCTCCTGCTGACACCGGAGCGGATAGAAGGGATGGCAGAAGGCCTGCGTCAGATTGCGGATCTGCCCGATCCGATCGGTCAGGTGATAAAGGAGCATACGCCGCCAAGCGGCCTGCTTATCCGCCAGGTGCGTGTTCCTTTAGGTGTCATTGGAATCATCTATGAGGCCAGGCCCAATGTAACGGCGGATGCCTTCGGCCTCTGTTTTAAGACCGGCAATGCAGTGGTGCTCAGGGGCGGAAGCGATGCCCTGTATTCCAATCGGGCCATTGTGGAGGTTTTAAGAGAAACTCTTGCGGCATGTGAATGTCCGGTAACGGCTGTTTCCCTCCTTTCCGACACCAGCCGGGAGACAGCGGCAGCATTTATGAAGCTCAACCGGTATATTGATGTACTGATTCCCAGGGGGAGCGCGGGTCTTATTGCCACAGTGGTACAGAACAGCACCATACCCGTGATTGAGACGGGTTCCGGAAACTGCCACATTTATGTGGACGAGGCGGCGGATCTGAATATGGCGGCAGAGATTGTATTCAATGCCAAGACACAGCGCATCGGCGTATGCAATGCCTGTGAATCCCTGGTAGTCCACGAGAAAGTAAAGGATGCCTTTCTGCCTGTGCTTGCAAAGCGTCTCTCGGAGAAGCAGGTGGAGCTTCGGGGGGATGAGAGGGCCAGGGCTTCGTGCCCCATGAAGGAGGCCTGCGAAGCCGACTGGGGGACAGAATATCTGGGCTATATTCTTTCGGTAAAGGTTGTGGACAGCGTATCGGAGGCTGTCTCTCATATCAATCGTTACAATACGGGCCATTCCGAGGCCATTATTACAGAGGATAAGGCTCATGCAGAGCAGTTTTTGAGGGAAGTGGATGCGGCAGCGGTATATGTCAATGCCTCTACCCGCTTTACAGACGGCTTTGAATTCGGTTTCGGGGCGGAGATCGGCATCAGTACCCAGAAGCTTCACGCCAGAGGCCCCATGGGACTGGAGGCCCTCACCTCCTACAAATACGAGATTTACGGAACCGGACAGGTAAGGGGGTAGGCTGGTGAGAGTGATTGCCGGAACGGCTGGAAGCCTTCCATTAAAATGTATAGAGGGGCGGGATACACGTCCCACCACAGACCGCATCAAGGAGACCCTCTTCAATATGATTCAGAGGGAGCTCCCGGGCTGCCGGTTCCTGGATTTGTTTGCAGGTACCGGGGCCATCGGCATTGAGGCTCTAAGCAGAGGGGCGAAAGAGGCGGTTTTTGTGGAGAATCAGCAGAAAGCCCTGGCCTGCATCAGAGAGAATCTTTCCTTTACGAAGCTTTCAGACAGGGCCAGAGTGCTGAAAGGGGATGCGGTAACGGCTCTTTACCAGCTTGAGGGAGAAGAGAGCTTTGACATTATTTTTATGGATCCTCCTTACGGCCAGGGTCTGGAACAGCAGGTATTGGCTGCTCTTGCGCATTCATCCCTGGCAGATGAGCACACAACACTCATTCTGGAGACTTTAAGAGACGGTGATACAGACTGGACAGATAACTATGGATTCACGGTCTTTCGGAACAAGAATTATAAAACCAACCGGCATCTGTTCCTTAAGCTTACCCGGCCGGATTCATAGTAAAAGTACAGACAGATAAATCAGGAGACAAATTATGGTAAGAGGAATTTATGCAGGAAGCTTTGATCCGGTAACCTTCGGACATCTGGATATTATTGTGCGCGCATCACAGGTTGTGGACGAGCTGGTGGTAGGTGTTTTGAACAATCGCGCAAAATGTCCGTTGTTTTCTGTGGAAGAACGTGTTAAGATGTTAGAAGAAGTAACAAAGGAATACCCGAACGTTAAAATCAGATCCTTTACAGGACTGTTGGTAGAATTTGCAAAAGAGTGCGAAGCCCGTGTGATTGTCCGGGGACTCAGGGCTATCACAGACTTTGATTATGAGCTTCAGATGGCACAGACCAACCGGATTATGAGTCCGGCTCTGGATACCATATTCCTTACGACCAGCCTGGAGTACGCTTACTTAAGCTCTACCACCGTAAAAGAGGTGGCAGGTTTTGGAGGCGATATTTCTGCCTTTGTACCGTCTTTTGTGGAAAAAAAGATTCGGGAGCGGATGGAAGTGCCGCCAAACGGGTAAGCTAGTAGAGAACCCGGTCTTTTTTGCAAACCGCAGAGGCATTGCCGGCCGCAGGGGAGAATGGTAACAGAGATCTTGAAAAGGAGTGAGCAGGCATGAGCAGTAAAATTGAACAGATTATTGAGGAGATTGAAGAGTATATTGACGGCTGCAAGCCGCAGACATTGTCAAAGACTAATATTATTGTAAATAAAGAAGAGATTGAGGAACTTCTCCGGGAGCTTCGTATGAAGACGCCGGAAGAGATCAAGCGCTATCAGAAGGTGCTTGCCAACCGGGATGCGATTCTTGCGGATGCACAGGCAAAGGCGGATGCCATTATCAAGGAGGCGAATATACATACCTCCGAACTGATCAATGAGCACGAGATCATGCAGCAGGCCTATATCCAGGCAAATGAGATTATGGCGGCAGCGGAGGCAGAAGCCCAGCGGAAGCTGGATGCGGCCACCATTGAGGCCAACAACTTCCGGATGCAGGCCATGCATTACACAGATGATATGCTGGGCAATCTGCAGAACCTCATACACAAGACCATGGAGAGCCATATGGCGAAGTATGAGAATATGATGGGTTCGCTTCGAAGCTTCAGTGACATTCTTGCCAACAACCGCAGCGAACTGGCACCGGCCCTGAACGAAGAAGAGCTTTCCGATTTGGAAGAGTAGAGGCTGCCGTTATAACGGGGAAGCTTCCTGTCTTTTACAGGGCAGACAATGACAGATAACCTGCTGCAAGACAGACAACGAGAACCGCTGTCAGAAGTTTTGCTTTGAGATAATTACCAAAAGACAGGCCGCTGTCCAGGATCATGCTTTCTGTCTGGGCCGCGCCGGAGAGTCCGCCAAAGGAAAGAAAGCACAGGACAGACAGATACTGCGTGAGAAAGGGAAAGGTTCCATCGGCCGTGACAAAAGCGATTCCGTTGGTCATTTCCAGAATTCCGACGCTAATGCAGGTTAAAATGGATGACGGACAGGGAATCTGTATCAGAAGTCTTGCCAGCATGGAAAACAGGATGATGTAACACCCAAGCTTTAAAATACTTTCCAGTCCGTTCATCATACAGACATCTACGATTTTGAAGCTGATTTGAGATCGGGATGTCTTATTTTCTGTGGTCTTGTTTTCAAAGCTCCTTCCGCGGCGGTAAAAGAGAGCGACGAGAAGGGGAACGCCGTAGACAATAAGCAGAGTGGGAAGGAGAAGCTCTGGGCGCCGCAGAGAATCCGTAAGGCAGTAGCCTATGAGAAAGGCCGGGCTTGCATTGCTGCAGAAAGTCAGAAGATAATTGCCCTCTTCGGGAGTAATCCGCCCCTCACGGGCCAGATCTCCGGCCAGCTTGGCACCGATGGGATAGCCGCAGAGAAAGCCGGAGGCGATGCAGAAGCATCCGTTTCGGGAACATCCGAAAAGCCGGTGCAGGACGGGATAGAGAAACCGGGTGAGGAAAGAGATCCCGTCTATGGCGATCAGCAGATTGGACAGGATCAAAAAGGGCAGAAGAACAGGCACCAGGGTATGGAACCACAACATCAGTCCCGCCCGGGAGGCGTCCGCCGCATGGGAGGGATCCGCTAGAAGAAATGCCAGCAATATCAGAATTACGGAAAAATAAAGTATTTTTTTCATCATACTCATATATATGAAAGACAGGAGGCAGTATATGAACAAATTAGCAAATCTGGAACCAAAGCAGGTATTTCACTATTTTGAGGATCTGTGTGCCATTCCCCACGGCTCCGGCAATACAAAAGGCGTAAGCGACTACTGTATGCAGTTTGCGAAGGATCACGGACTGGAAGCGCGGCAGGACGATGCCTGGAATGTGGTGATTGTAAAGGAGGCTTCAGAAGGGTATGAGGATGCCCCCGCGGTGATTCTCCAGGGGCACCTGGATATGGTCTGCGAAAAAGAGGCGGATAACCCCATCGACTTTGAAAAGGACGGGCTGGATCTGAAGGTGGAGGGAGATCTGCTCTCTGCCAACGGAACCACCCTGGGAGGCGACGACGGAATTGCCGTTGCCATGGCTCTTGCTGTCTTAGACGATGATACTCTGAAGCATCCCAGGCTGGAATGTGTATTCACCACCGACGAGGAGACAGGGCTTTTGGGAGCCAATGCCATGGATATGAGCAGACTTTCCGGGAAGCGGCTGATTAACATTGATTCCGAGCTGGAAGGAATCTTTACCGTAAGCTGTGCCGGGGGAATGCGCAGCAGATGCATTCTGCCCGTGGCATATGAGGAGACGGAAGGGATCTGTTACGAGGTGGCGGTAGAAGGCCTTCTGGGCGGTCATTCCGGCGTGGAGATCCACAAGGAGCATGGCAATTCCAATATTTTGATGGGCCGTCTGCTCTGTGCGCTTTTTGAGGAGGTGGATTTCCGCCTGGCGGCTCTGGAGGGCGGTCTTATGGACAATGCCATTCCCCGCAGAACCGAAGCCTGGATTTATGTGAGCGGGACGGATGAAGAACGGCTTAAGGAAGCTCTGGCAAAGCAGGATGCCGTATACAAGAGGGAATATGCTTCCAACGATCCGGGAGTTACCGTTTCTTATAAAACTGCGGGAAAGAAAACGGGACAGGTGCTTACACGGGGAAGTGCGTCAAAGCTGCTCTATCTCCTTCACATGGTGCCCAACGGCGTCATCCGGAACAGCATGGAGATTCCGGGACTGGTACAGACCTCTTTGAATCTGGGGACACTCAAGCTTATGGAGGAAGAGGCGCATGCGGTTTTCAGCGTGAGAAGCTCTGTGGAGACGGAAAAAGAGGAACTGGGAAGCAGGCTGCGGCACTGCGTGGAATTCCTGGGGGGAAGCTATGAGGAAACAGGTTCTTATCCGGGATGGGAATACAAACGGAATTCCGTCTTAAGGGACACGATGGTGCGCGTATACGAGAAGCTTTATGGAAAGGAGCCCAGGGTGGAGGCGATTCATGCGGGCCTGGAGTGCGGCATTTTCAGCGGAAAGATTGAGGGGCTTGACTGCGTTTCCATCGGACCGGATATGTATGATATCCATACGCCCAAGGAGCGTATCAGCATTCCTTCCGTAAAGCGTGTGTATGAATTTGTCCTGGAGGTTCTAAAAGAGCTTCGCTGAGCATATAGTAATGGATGGAGTATATATAGAGTGGAGCGTTTATGCGTCTGTCAATTGCTTCTTATCTGTTACTGATTATTTCGGTCTGTTTCCTGATTCAGTTCCAGCTTGTACGGCTGGAGGAGACGGCTCTGCCGTCTTCAGAAGCCTCGGACATGGAAGAGCAGGCCCGCAGGTACTATGAGCTGTATGAGAATATCTGGAAAGATGTGGTCTATTTTCCGGTGCCGGAGTCTGTTCAGAATGAAGAGGCATCCGTTTCCTATGAAAACAGCTGGATGTTTGAGCGGACCTACGGCGGTTCTTACGGCCATGAGGGGACGGATATTATGGCCGGAATACAGAAAAGCGGATATTATCCGGTGGTCAGCATCAGTGACGGCGTGGTGGAAAAGATTGGCTGGCTGGAAAAAGGAGGCTGGCGTATAGGAATCCGCAGCCTTCACGACGTATACTTTTACTATGCCCATCTTCACTCCTATGCGGAGGATTTTCAGACGGGAGATGTGGTAAAGGCCGGGCAGATCCTGGGTTACATGGGAGATACCGGCTACGGAGTCAGAGAGGGAACCAGCGGAAAGTTTGATGTACACCTGCATCTGGGGATTTACATACGGACGGAAGAGATACGGGAGCTGGCAGTGAATCCCTACTGGTTTCTGAAATATCTGGAGCAGAGCAAGCTGCGCTGTGCCTACTAGTGCACTGTACCGCTCATATTCAGGCAAACCTCCTTGCCTAATTTTCCATCGGACTGCGTTGGCTTCAATCGACGATGCCACCGCATCGCCTCATTCAGCCGCCTTGCCGATGAAAAATTATTCTGCGGAGTTTTGCCAGATATGAACGGTACAGTACACTAGCCCTGCGGCCGGGAATCTATATCCGGCATTCTCTGCAGAGGGGAGAAGGCAGCGCCGGACCGTCTTATCTGTGACAGAAGAGAAATGGAGATTACAAATGGAAATACAATTGTGGCGAGAGATTCTGAACCCTTATGAGCTTGCCGTCAAGGAAGTGACAACAAAGTTTAACCATTTGATAAAAGAACACAGGGACAAAGGCATTTACTGCCCCATTGAACGGGTGGAGGGCAGAGTAAAGACCATTGCCAGTATTCTTGATAAGTGCCAGAAGAAAAAGATTGCTCCGGAGCGCATTGAAGATCGGATTGTGGATCTGGCGGGCATCCGGCTGATCTGCCAGTTCGTGGAGGATATTGACAGGGTGGTGGAGATTATCCGCAACCGGAAGGATATGGAGGTAAAGCAGGAACGTGACTACATCCGTCAGATGAAGACCTCCGGCTACCGAAGCTATCATATGATTATTTTCTATGAGGTGGACACTTTAGAGGGGCCGAGAAGGCTTCAGATGGAAGTACAGATCCGCACAATGGCCATGAATTTCTGGGCTACGGTGGAGCATTCCCTCCAGTACAAATATAAGCGGAACATCCCGGAGCATATCAGGGAGCGGCTTCTAAATGCGGCGGATGCCATCATTGTTCTGGACAACGAGATGTCCAATGTGCGCAGCGAGATTATGGATGCACAGATCTCCTTCCAGATCCAGGCGAATATTGTGGCGGATATTCTGAATAACATCCAGAATCTCTACAATGTGGCAAACAAGCGTGAGATTGTGAAGATCCAGGACGAATTCTACCGCATTTATGCTATGAACGACATTGAAAAACTGGAGCGGTTTGACAAGCAGCTGGATATGATCGCCGAGGGCTACAGGGCCCAGGCGTTATCGGACACCACGGAGATTACGTAACTATGGCAGTGAAATTACCGGAAGCATTTCTGGAGAATATGAAGGATTTACTGGGGGACGAATACGGCGCATTTCTGGAGAGTGAATGCTCCTTGGGTTTTCGCGGACTCCGGGTAAATACTTCCAAAGTGGAGACGGAGAAATTTGAAGAAGTTTCTCCTTTTCCATTGGAGCGGATTCCCTGGATTCCCAACGGCTTTTACCTGGAGGCGGATGCGCCCGCCTCCAGGCATCCTTACTATGCGGCCGGCCTCTACTATCTCCAGGAGCCGAGCGCTATGACGCCGGCGGCATTTCTTCCCATACAGGAGGGAGACCGGGTTCTCGATCTCTGTGCGGCGCCGGGCGGCAAGGCAACGGAGCTGGCGGCGCGCCTTAGAGGAACGGGGCTTCTGGCAGCCAATGACATCAGCAGCTCCAGGGCCAAGGGTCTTCTGAAGAATCTGGAGCAGCACGGACAGGGAAATATCCTTGTTACAAGTGAAAGCCCGGAGCGTCTGGCTTCTTATTTTCCGGAGTTCTTTGATAAAATACTGGTTGACGCTCCCTGCTCCGGGGAGGGGATGTTCCGCAAAGATCCTTCCATGGTAAAGGACTGGCTGGAACACGGCCCGGACCGGTATGCATCCGTTCAGCGGGAGATTGTGGAGCAGGCGTCACGGATGCTGAAGCCGGGAGGGATGCTTCTCTATTCAACCTGTACTTTTTCCCCGAAGGAAAACGAAGAGACGGTCGCACATCTTCTGGAATACGACACTTCCTTTCGGCTGTGTCCTTTGCCGGAATATTCCGGATTTGCCCCGGGAAGGCTGAAGCATTGTATACGCATCTATCCGCACCGGATGAAAGGGGAAGGTCATTTCCTGGCGCTTCTGCAGAAATGCGGGGATGCATCCGGGCAAAATACAGGAGGGGAAAAAGCTGCGGCAGGAAAAACAGCCTTTACCTGTCCGGAGTGGGAGCGGTTTGCCGGGCCTCTCGGAATCCGTATTCCCGTGGAAAGCCTCCGCCTGTACGGAAAAAAGCTTTACAGCCTGCCAAAACCTCTCTGGAATCATTCCGTCAAAGGGCTTCGCATCCTGCGGACTGGCCTGTATCTCGGCGATGTGGAGAAAAAGCGTTTTACCCCCGGCCAGCCTTTAGCCATGGCCTTAAAAAAAGAACAGTGTAATGTCTGCGCGGACTTTTCGTCTTCGGATCCCAGAGTAGTCCGCTATCTGAAAGGGGAAACATTAACGATAGAATCCGGGGATCTGGGCACGGATTCTTCCGTTTCCGGATGGTGCCTCGTCTGTGTGGACGGCTTTCCTCTGGGCTGGGGGAAGCTGATAGACGGACAGCTCCGGAACAAATACTACCCGGGCTGGAGGTGGCAGCATGCGGCTGGATAAATACCTCTGCGATATGGGCGTAGGCACGCGGTCACAGGTAAAGCAGAAGATACGGAAAGGCCTGGTCACTGTAGAGGGAGAGCCGGTCCGGCGTCCGGAATACCAGGTAGATCAGGAGCAGGAGGTCTGTGTAGAGGGAGAGGTTTTTTCCTACACGGAACTGGAATACTATATGCTGAACAAACCGGCAGGCTGTGTCTCAGCCCGGGCAGACGAACAATGCCGGACTGTTTTAGATCTGATTCCATCAAAAAAGCGCAGGGATCTTTTTCCCGTCGGGCGTCTGGACAAGGATACGGAAGGCCTGCTTCTCATAACCAACGACGGAAAGCTGGCCCATATGCTGCTGTCCCCGAGACATCATGTGGACAAAACTTATTTTGCCAGGATCACAGGCCGGATAAGTGAAGAGCATGTAAAAGCCTTCCGGGAAGGGCTGGATATCGGGGAAAAAGCCCGGACCCTGCCTGCCGTTCTGGAGATTCTGGATTCCGGAGAGAACAGCGAGGTGCGTGTAACCATCCGGGAGGGAAAATATCATCAGATCAAGCGGATGTTCCGGGCAATAGGCTGTGAGGTTCTTTATTTAAAACGGCTTTCCATGGGAAGCCTGGTGCTGGACGAGAGCCTTAAGCCGGGGGAATACCGGCCCCTGACTGAGGAAGAGATAGAGCTGTGCAGAAGGTGCGGCACGACATAAGAGGTGCAAAACCGGAATGGAGGAAGCGGAATGTTAGAGAATATAAAGGCAGTCCTTTTCGATATGGACGGAACCCTGGTGGACTCTCTGTGGATGTGGGGAGATATTGATGTGGAATATCTGGGAAGGCATGGATATGAAGTGCCGGCGGATCTGCAGCATACCATTGAGGGAATGAGCTTTTCCGAGGCAGCTGTTTATTTTAAAGAGCACTTTCGGCTTCCGGCCAGCGTGGAGGAGATAAAAGCCGAGTGGATTGAGATGGCAAAGGATAAGTATGCCCATGAGGTGCCCTTAAAGCCGGGCGCCCTTAGGCTGTTGAAGCACTTAAAGGAACAGGGCATTCCCATGGGAATAGCCACAAGCAGCAGCCGGGAGCTTCTGGAGGCGGTGCTCAAATCCTTAAAACTTTCCGAATATATGGACTACTGCATGACCTCCTGCGAGGCCGGGGCCGGAAAGCCGGCACCGGACATCTATCAGAAGGTAGCAGAGCAGCTTGGGGCTGCGCCGGAAGAATGTCTGGTATTTGAAGATACCATTGCGGGGATTCAGGCCGGTCTGAATGCCGGAAGCAGAGTCTGCGCAGTGGCGGAAGAACAGTCCGAGCGGTGGAAGGAGCAGATCCTCGGACTTGCGGATTATTACATAGAGAGCTTTGATGAGATTCTGGACGGAACATATCTGCGGCTGAAAGAGAAGAAGGAGCGTTAAGGATATCCCGTCATACGGAAGATTGTAAGCAGAGAGGACAAAGAGAAATGGATAGAAACGGTTTTCTGCCGGTGACAAGGGAAGAATGGGAGCAAAACTATGGGGGACAGCCGGATTTTGTCTATGTGATCGGGGATGCCTACGTGGATCATCCCTCCTTCGGCCCTGCCATAATCAGCCGGGTTCTGGAAAGCCGGGGCTATACGGTTGCCGTTATCTCCCAGCCGGACTGGAGGAAAAAGGAGAGCATCCGGGTATTCGGCGAGCCGCGCCTGGCCTTTCTGGTATCCTCCGGAAATATGGACTCCATGGTGAACCACTACACCGTATCCAGAAAACACAGAAGCAGGGACGCCTATACTCCGGGAGGGGTGACGGGAAAGCGTCCGGACCGGGCCGTAATTGTCTACAGCAATCTTATCCGGCAGACATACAAGAAAACGCCCGTCATACTGGGCGGAATCGAAGCCAGCCTGCGCAGGCTGGCTCATTATGATTACTGGTCCGACAGCTTCCGGCGATCCATACTGCTTGACAGCGGAGCCGATCTGATTTCCTACGGCATGGGAGAGCGCTCCATCGTGGAGATTGCCGATGCGCTTGACAGCGGCATGAAGGTAAAGGATCTGATCTTTATTGATGGGACAGTCTGCCGTACCGATCATCCGGAGGACCTGTATGATGCGGTGCATCTTCCGGATTATGAGAGCATGTGTGCGGATAAACGGCTCTACGCAGAAAGCTTCCGGATCCAGTATGAGAATACGGATCCTTTTTCCGGAAAGCGCCTGGCAGAGCGGTACGGAGAGCAGCTGTATGTGGTACAGAATCCTCCGGCAAAACCTCTGTCCCAGACGGAGATGGATGATATCTATGCCCTTCCCTATATGCGCGCCTGCCATCCCTTAATTCTTGAAAAGGGAGAGATTCCTGCATTATCCGAAGTACAGTACAGCCTGGCCAGCTGCCGCGGATGCTTTGGGGCCTGCTCCTTTTGCGCCCTGACCTTCCACCAGGGGCGGATCATTCAGTCCCGGAGCCATGAGTCCCTGCTAAAAGAGGCAGAGCAGATGACAAAGGAGCCGGGCTTCAAGGGGTACATTCACGATGTGGGCGGCCCGACGGCCAACTTCCGTCATCCGGCCTGCAAAAAGCAGGAGGTTCACGGAGCCTGCCGGGACCGGCAGTGCCTGTATCCCAAGCCCTGTAAAAACCTTAGAGCAGATCACAGGGATTACCGGGAGCTTTTAAGGAAGCTTCGGGAGCTTCCGGGAGTAAAAAAGGTCTTTGTCCGTTCGGGGATCCGCTTTGACTATCTGCTGGCGGATGCGGATTCTTCTTTCTTAAAGGATCTCTGTACCTGGCATGTGAGCGGACAGCTGAAGGTGGCGCCGGAGCATGTGTCGGATACGGTGCTGGCAAGGATGGGCAAGCCTTCCAGGGCCGTCTATGAGGAATTCTGCCGTCAATACCGGGAGATGAACGAACGTCTGGGAAAGAAGCAGTATCTGGTTCCGTATCTGATGTCCTCCCACCCGGGATCCGGCTTGAAAGAGGCCATAGAGCTGGCCGAGTACTGCCGGGATCTGGGCTATATGCCGGAACAGGTGCAGGATTTTTATCCTACGCCTTCCACCATATCCACCTGCATGTATTATACAGGCCTGGATCCCAGAACAATGGAGAAGGTCTATGTCCCGAAAAATCCCCATGAAAAAGCCATGCAGCGGGCTCTGATCCAGTACCGGGATCCGAAGAATTATGCCCTGGTGAGGGAAGCGCTGGAAAAGGGACACCGGACAGATCTGATTGGCTTTGGCCCCAAGTGTCTGATACGGCCGGAAAAGGGGGAAGAAAAGAACAGAAACCCTGTAAGATCAAACGCTTCCGGCCGTCCCGGACAGGCAGGGAAAGGAAAGAAAAAGACAATCCGCAACATACACAAGAGGCCGGGTATAAAGAAAAAATAGGGAAAGGGTTAATTGCAGATTATGGAAAAGCTGATGCTGACAAATGAAATATTAATGAATGTAAAGAAGGAAATTACAGATTCGGCATATACGCTTATGGGGACAGATTTGATAGAAATCATTCTATATGGTTCCTGCGCAAGAGGAGATTACGGGGAGGATTCAGACATAGATATTGCCCTGCTTACAAAATGCGGACGTATGGAAGTGAAAAAATATGATGACGGCCTGGATACAATAGCAACTGAGATGGCAATGAAATATTTTGCAATTGTCAATTTTATATGTCTTCCTTATGAAGAATTCGCAGAAAAAAAGCGATGGTATACCTATTTCCAAAATATAGACAGGGAGGGGGAGGTGCTTTATGGATAATGAATATTCTTATGTGCTGGCTAAAGTAAGGATGGAAAGAGCAATCGAGCTCCTTGCAGAATCGAAGGATTTGCTGGAAAAGGGATCCTATAAATCTGCAAATAACAGGGCTTTTTATGCCATTGAAAAAGGGATAAAGGCTCTGCTGGCCATAACTGGAGTTGAAGTACTGACTCATAATGGAGCTTTAAAACAGTTTAATTTTGAATTTGTTTACAAAGGGGATGGAACATTTTCGCAGGACGATTATCAGATTGTGGCAAAAGCAGAAAGAATACGAAATGCATCTGATTATGATGATTTTTATATAGCAGGCAAAGAAGAGGCACAGCAGCAGGTAAAAAATGCCGAATATATTGTTAAAAAAATTGAGACCTATATCCATGAAAAGAGATAAAACATTATGAAACATATTGCCTTAATCACCGGAGCATCTTCCGGAATCGGAAGAGAATTTGCCCGTCAGATTTCCGCTGCCTATCCGTCGCTGGACGAGATATGGGTGCTGGCCAGAAGTGTCCCAAGGCTTCAGAAGCTGGAAGAAGAGCTCCAGGGAAGGCGGCTTAAGATCCTGCCCCTTGATCTGTCCCGGGATACGGAGCTTAAAGCCCTGGAAAAAACTTTAAAGGAAGAACATCCCTGTATCCGGATTCTCGTAAACAGCGCCGGCTGCGGCAAAAGCGGCCTCATAGAGGAGCAGCACTGGATCGACGCCGTAAGAATGCTGGATGTAAACTGCCGTGCTCTGACTGCCGTAACCATGATCTGCCTTCCATATCTGAAAAAGGGCAGCCGCATCATACAGGCGGATTCCGGTTCCGCATTCCTGCCGCAGCCCGGCTTTGCCGTCTACGCGGCCAGCAAAGCCTATGTGCTTTCCTTTGACCAGGCACTGGGGGCAGAACTGAAGAACAGGGGAATTCCCGTAACCTCCGTGTGCCCCGGCCCGGTGGACACGGAATTCTTCCGCAACGGGGGAATCACCTTAAGTCCATGGAAAAGGCTGTTTCTGGCAAAACCGGAAAAAGTAGTGAAAAAGGCCCTGTTCGACGCAGAAGCAGGGAAGGATCTGTCCATATACGGCTGTTCTGTCCGTCTGGTCCGTCTGGCGGCAAAGCTGCTTCCACGGAAGCTGCTCCTTGGAATTATGAGACGGATTTTTATGTAAATCAAGACATATGATTGTATTTCTTTATAAAATAGGCTAGAATAGAGACAGTTCAAAGGAGAGGAGGTCTCTGAAATGGATGGATTGCAGGATGTTTTTGGGAAAATGATCCCTGAATTTCAAAATATTTTCGGAAATGTACTGGAACAGATTATATTATTTGGTTCAACAGCAAAAGGTACTCAGACAGATGAATCGGATGTGGATATTGCAGTCATAGTCAGGCAGTATACAAAAACCATGCACGACAAAATGATTGAATTTACAGTAGATCTCGAATTAGAGTATAATAAAGTATTATCGGTACTACTGATTGATTACGATAATTTTAAAGAATGGGAACACATACTTCCGTTCTACAAAAATGTAAAGAAAGACGGTATTACGTTATGGAGCGCAGCGTAGCAGACTTATTAAGTATGCTTCTGAAAAAAGGGAAAACGCAGATTATCTTGATTTTTACGTGGCCTCAAAGGATGAGGCCGAAGAGCAGATAAAAAGGGCAGAAGCTTTTGGTGAACAGATTAATACTTATTTAAAAAGGAAAAATATACTATGAACAAGACCCCAAAAGGCACCCACGGCTACACCGATGCCCACAAAAAGCGGCAGTTATTAAAAACCATTCTCTTCTTCCTGCTTCCCATAGCTGTCTTCCTCGCAGGTTACCTGACTACCGGGACAAAGAAGAACTACTTCACTATTGTGGCGGTGGTAGGCTGCCTGCCGGCCTGCAAGGAACTGGTGAATGTATTCATGTTCTGGAAGCGCAGCTCCATACCGGACAGCCTGTACCGGGAAATAGCTTCCCATACAGAAGGGAGAGAAGGCATGGAGACGGCCTATGAGCTGGTGCTGACCACCTATGAGAAGTCCTATCCCATAACGGCCGCAGTAATAAAGGGAAATGAGATTACATGCTATTCCGATACTGCAGTATCGTACAACTGGAAGGAGGCAGAAGAACATATCCGTAAAGTCCTCGGACAAAACGGCATCACCCGTATCAACGTTCATATCTTCACAGATCTCACACAGTTTCTGGAGCGCACAGATACTTTAGCCTCCCGGAAAAAAGAACAAATCCCCTTTAAACCGGATGAGCGTTATCCGGGACTTGGACGGGAACAGGTGATTCGTGAGATTATTCTGGCCCTGTCCATCTGAAAACCCCATGAAGGGGCTGTTGGACACAAGCTGTCAGCCGGTTCTGATATTCAGAGTCCGGCTGACGGCTTATTTTTATCCGTGCTCTTGTTTTGGACGGATCATATCACATATCAATATTGTCGATTCGATGCAGTTACAGGTCGATTTGTGTTCCGGGAACCATTTTTATTAATAAATGGGTTAAAATGAATCAAAGCTGCTCTAAAGTGTTTTTATTCCTAGAAACACAATATCTGGTATAGGCCGGAAAAAAAATATACAAATAAAGTTATTTACTTTTTTTATTTCCACAATTATAATATAATTAATTTGTTATATGCTTTCAACGGGAGCACAGTATAAAAAACCAAAGAAAATCACAAAAGATCGTAAAAAATTATACCAATATCGAAAAAGCCGTGGAAGGAGCCAGAGGATGATAATAGAAAAAATTTTGACTTATGCAGAAGAAGCGGGGGCAAGCGACGTACATCTTACCGTAGGAATACCGCCCAGGATGCGCCTTCACGGAGGACTTAAGGAACTGCCGGAGAAGCCCCTGACGGCAGAGGACACCATGGCGGCCGTAAGAAGCATTCTGAATGAAAAGCAGATGGAAGAATTCTTGAAAAAAGGAGAGTACGACATGTCCTTCTCTTTGCCGGGAATGGGAAGATACCGTGTCAACGCGTTCAAGAGACAGGGAACCGCGGCTCTCGCACTGCGGCTCGTATCCACAGAGATTCCCGATCCGGAATCCCTTGGCGTACCTGCCTCCATCATCGATCTCTATCAGAAAAAGCGCGGCCTGGTTCTGGTAACCGGCCCCACGGGAAGCGGAAAATCTACGACCTTGGCGGCGGTGATCCACAAAGTCAATACCTGCCGGGACGCCCACATCATTACCCTGGAGGATCCGATAGAGTACCTGCATCCCCACCGGATGTCCATGGTCAACCAGCGTGAGATCGGACAGGACACCTTAAGCTACGCCAACGCCCTGAGGGCCGCCCTCCGGGAGGATCCGGACGTAATTCTGGTGGGAGAGATGCGCGACTACGAGACCATCAGCGTGGCAGTTACGGCAGCGGAGACAGGCCATCTGGTGCTGTCTACTCTCCACACGATTGGAGCGGCCAGCACCGTGGACCGTATTATAGACGTATTTCCGCCCCATCAGCAGCAGCAGATCCGGGTGCAGCTTTCCAATGTACTGGAAGCCATTATCTCCCAGCAGCTCATGCCCCGGGCGGACGGACGGGGCAGGGTGGCCGCATTTGAAGTGCTCCATGCCAATCCGGCTATACGCAACCTCATCCGTGAGGGCAAGTCCCATCAGATCCCCAGCATCATGCAGACCAGCAGGCGTCTGGGCATGATTTCCATGGATGAGGCCATCCTGCAGCTGGTACGGGAAGGAAAGATCACCCGTCAGACTGCCATGGAATTCGCCCAGGCCCCGGACGAGATGGAAGGAAAGCTTTAGATTAGACAGAAAGGACAGATTGTTTTGCTTCGGAATAGAACAGACAGAAACAAAAATCAGAACATAATATTACGATGCAAAAAAGGCTTCACGCTTATTGAGGCAGTGGTCGTACTGGTGATTCTCGCCGTTGTTGCGGCCATCGCCATTCCCACGGCATCCCACTACATAAAGCTGGCAGAGTTCCGCAAGAATGAGGCCAATGCCAAAACCGCATATCTGGCGGCGGAGTCCGTGCTCACCTGGTACCGCACCTCCGGGGAGTGGGAGAGCTTCCGTGAGGAAATTATAGAGAAGGGAACGCTCAATGAGACCTTTGAGGCTGATTCGGCCGTTGCCAGGGAAGGACGCCGCATTTATGCCGTTACTCTGAACAGCCGCAATGCATCGGAAGCATCCGGTTCTCAGGATCAAGTTATGACTCTCCTTAAAGACTGCAGCTATGACGGCGATTTCTTTAATGGTGCCATTGCCGTTGAAGTAGACGTGGACACGGGACTGGTTTATTCTGCCTTTTACGCCACACGTTGTCAGGAACTTTCCTATGAAGGCACAGATACGGACGGAGTTCTGAATATCAGCGCCACAGAGGGTAACCGTGCCTATGACAACCGGAAGGGAAGGCTCCTTGGCTATTATTCCACAGAGGATGTGGCAAATGTGGTTGATCTGAATCCTATCCAGCTGAAAGTCACCAGTATCAATCTGGTGAACAGCGAAACCCTGTCCCTGAACTGGTCAAGTAATTCCAGGCATGATAACCGGGACGTAGATTTCAACATTACTTTCTATAATAATGATGGCAGGACACCGCTGTTTTCTACCCAGATAAACCGTTCCCGGCTTATCGAAAGCGGCTGGGATGGAAGAGTGGAAAATCAAATGGTCAGCCTTCCTCTTAAAAAGGCTGACGGCACAGATCTGGGAACATGGAATTTCCCCATGCTCTATCTGGAGGGCAGCAGCGGACGGAACGGCAGATTTTCCTTGATTTTAGACGGAATGATGTCAGCATCTCTTATGGAAAGTCTGAAGGCCAATCCCTCGGAAGATTATGCCAGGAGCAGCAGCACCAGCATAACCAGACTCGGAAACCTTATACCGGAGCTCGAGAATCCGCAGGATATCTATGCCGTGATTGAGGCAGAGCCTGATTATACTCACATGGAAGGAGATATGCGGGAATACAATAAGAGTCTGCCCGTAACCTCGAATGTTGAGAATACCCTTTTTGCCAAAGCAAAAACCTCCGGAGCAGAAAGCAGTGAGGAATTGGAAGCTGAGATTTCCCGTTTCCGCCATCTTTCCAATATCCGTTATTATAATACAGAAAACAAGGCTGAATTCAAATTAACCGGTCGGAGCATCGACTGGACGGCGGCAGGTGCCGGATTGTATGACAGTGTTGCGAATAATGAAGGCATCCGCAAGCTTAAGTGGCAGAGCAGCCTTCAGGGGGAGAAGGTTTTGGACTTCCCGTCCGTTCCTCTCCTTTCCAGTAAACATACCTTAACCGGAAAGGGCAGCGGTCTGATTCCGTTCCTGACCTTTGATGTTTCTTTGGTAAATGTACATCTGGGGAAGGAGTCTGTGCCGAAAGATACAGATATAGAGAAACTCTACAGTGGCGCGGAAGAAAGCCATTACTCCCGGTACATAGGTCTTTTCAGTGAGGTAGAAGGAACCATAGAAAATGTAAATCTTCAGAATCCGGTTCTGGAACTGACAGGCGAACAGAAAGAAGACGCGGTAGAGGATCTTGCATATCTATATGGTGTGGGCATCCTCTGTGGCAGAAGTCAGGGAAAACTAACGGATGTTTCGGTAAAGGTTACGGATAAGAATGCTCAGACAGTGACCGTACGCCTCAAAGATCGGGAGAATCTGGAAGCCGGAAATCAGAGAGATAAAAATCCGGCCGGAATCGGCGGCCTGGTGGGCGTGATTGCCCAAAAAGACGGAGACGGAAAGCTGGTTATGCTTACATCCGGCAGCACTCTCGGCCTTGGAGACGGTGAAGCCCTTATAAAAGGACTTTCCATGGAAGGAAATATTGAAGCAGAACTTCCGGATCCGATTAAGGCGGGAAATGGAAAACTCCCGGAAGGAGAAGCAGAGTCTTATTCCTATGGAATCGGAGGAATCTTCGGCTATGCCTGGATTGGCGGCACTGTAAAGGCTGCTGATTGTGAAAACCATGCCAATGTCACGGGCAATCTCTTTACCGGCGGCGTAGGGGGACGTGTGACAGGAGATTATGAGAATAAAGAAAATACTTCTGATTATACCCACAGCTCCGGCCTGGCAGACTGCGCCAGTGACGGTCTGATACTCTGTGCACAGAATGCTTCCAGAGAGGATGAAGATGCCGAGCTGACAGGCCGGTACTTTGGCGGCATATTAGGATACGGAAGCAAAGTAGAGATCGCCGGCTCTGCCAGCGCATCCGGACGTTCCAGCAGCTACAGGTATATGAAGAACGGATTTGATGAAAGCGAAAAAGAGAGTACCCTGCTGGGGCAGTATGTAGGCGGCGTTATCGGCTATGGAAACGGCTGTCATTTGAAAGGCTGCGGTACGGAGAGGGGCGGCTATATTCTTGGCTCTGACTATGTGGGCGGCATTGCAGGGGGCTTATCCAATGATATTCAGCAGGTAATCACAGGAAACGGCAGTACAGGAAGTGCCGCATTAACCGTCAATGAGAGTTATGTTATCGGCAACAGCTATGTGGGCGGTATCGTGGGAAAGAACGATGGCGATGCCAGGACAGTTGTTCATAATTGTGTAAATAACGGTGTAGTTGCCGGCTATGGCTATTGCATCGGAGGAATCGTCGGTTACAACGGGAAAAAGGGTGTTCTGGAGGACTGCTCCAGTTATCTCTCCGACTATGATCACAGCATTTACAATACCATTATCCAAAACTGGCAGGCCGGCGGAAATTGCGTGGGCGGTCTGGCCGGATATAACAATGGCGAGATCAATTTCAGTGAAAGCAGTTCGGCCGCAGCTGTAAAGTCTGTTTCCAGTGTTGTTACAGGCAAAAATTTTGTAGGCGGTATTATTGGATTTAATGATATAGACGGAAAGATGGATGCCGACTATGAGCTTATCGGCGGCCAGATCTATGCTTCCGGTATCGGAGCAGGAGGAGCTGTGGGACTGAATGCTTCTGTGCAGCTTCTGGATGATGAATTTGCTGTCCGTCCTGTCAGCGTTACAGGAGAATACTGCGTAGGCGGCATCATTGGCGCCAATGTTGTAGATTTGAAAGAAAATATAAAAATTGAGAGCTTTAAAGCCAATAACGGAATCGGAAGTATCAACGGCACAGCCTTTACAGGCGGTATTATCGGTTATCAGAGAACCTATACGGAAGACCAGATTGCATCAAATGATCTTCCGGCAGATCAGTCCTGCCCGGAGGGAAGTGAGCTTCTTAAGTATCTTCTTGCCGAAACGGGTGAAGCTTTTAACGGAGAGGCTCTGCTCCCGAAACTGGATGAGAACAGTCTTCCGACGAAAGTGATGGAGTCAGATAATACGAATATACTTACCATTACCAATAGGGCCAATAGTAGGGACAGTCTGGATGATGCCAATAATAATATTCCCATTCGGGGGTATGCATATATAGGCGGTATTGTGGGCTATTGTGAGCGCGGCAGCAGACTGGTTCTGTTAAACTGTAAAAACTCAGCGGAAATTTCGCGGCTTGGCAGTGCAGATAACAGGGAAGGTGTTTCTTTAAAAGCGTATCTAGTGCATGAAGGAATGTCACAGGCGGCTGATCAGATCGAAGATGCAACCCGTGTATATATGATCGGCGGCATTATCGGCGCAAATATGGAAAATCAGGTGATTGATCACTGTGTCAATACGGGAAATATGCGGGGCTTCCGCGGGCTTGGCGGTATCGTAGGCTTCAATGCCGGCGGTGTGTTCAACTGTGAGCTTGCAAATAACTTCGGAAACGCTGAGCTGGATTACATAGGCGGAATCGCCGGACTGAATGTCAATGCAGGTGCCGGAACCTATGATTATACAGATGTCAAAGGTATAAACTGGAATGCCTATACTTCCGGCACAATCGGAGCATGTACGACCCGTGAGAACCGTAATATATCCGGACGGAGCTATGTGGGCGGTATTGCGGGCTTCAACCTGTTAGGCGGAACCCTTACAGACAATACCAGCAATGCCAGCGTCAATGCTGCAGGTAATTATGCCGGCGGTATCGCAGGCGGCAATGCAGGAGAGATCTGGGCTGCAGAAGACAATGGAAATATAAGCCGTACGGTTACCGGAACAAACGGCCAGGGTATCGGTGGGCTTGTGGGCTGCAATAAGCAGACCGGAACTGTATCCGTGAAGGCTGACGGTTCGAAAGACGAAGTAATTGCCGTAGGCTCCGGTGTGAGCATTACCGGAAATGAAAAGGCAGGCGGAATTGCCGGAATCAACGAGGGAATACTAAGAGCAGAGTCATCACAGGGAGGAACTGTTTATCTGACGGCTCAGGCCAGAGAGGTAAGGGCTCTTAACGGCTATGCCGGAGGAATTGCCGGGGAAGCCGGCGGAGCAGGAGGAAACATTACACAGGCAAGGAACCGCTGCGCCCGTGTAACGGCCAACAAGGGTCTGGCAGGCGGCATTGTGGCGGCAAACGGCGCCGGTATGTTATTGGCAGATTGTGAGAACCTTGGAAATGTCAACAGTGATGCAGGCTATGCGGGGGGAATTGCGGCCGAGAATCTCGGAACCATCAGGAACTGTCAGGTAGGGGACGGAAAAAAATCCGTCACCATCAACAGCAACGGCGTAGAAGAGATAGGCGCAATCTGCGCAATAAACAGAAACGAAATCATCATTGCCGGGAAGAGCCCGGTTCAGAATAGTGTAAAGCTCTCCGGCAATGCCGGGAAAGCAGGCGGTGTGGCAGGAGTCAATGAAGGGAAAATCCTGGGAGAGGGAACTGCGGTAATCACTTCCATGCCGGAGCTTTCCTTAAACAAGAGCGGACTAACCGTAGGCGGAGCAGCCGGTGAGAACAGGGGAAATGGAAGTATTCAGGGAATCACGGCTGACGGGCTGAGTTTTGAAGGCTTCCGGAACTACCGGTATCTTGGCGGTATTGTAGGAGAGAACTTAAGTGTCCTTTCAAAAAATAAAGACGGCCAGCCAGTGGCGGGAGTAATGAACTGCAGATTTATCAATGGAATTATTCGGGAAGGCAGCAGTGCCGTCAGAAACTGTTACGGGGGAATCGCAGGAAGCAACAGCGGCATACTGACCGGCTGTGAAGTGAGCGGCCTTAACATAAATGTCACAGGCGTATATACGGCAACAAGCACCAGTACGGCTAAAGAGAAGGAGGAGTCTGCTGTCCATGTAGGTGGAGTGGCCGGAAAGAATGAGGAGAATGCCGAGATCATCGGCTGTCTCATAAGCGCCGATGCGAAGAGTACCATAACAGTTGCCAATGGAATGGCAGGCGGCATCGCGGGCTATAACAAGGGAAGCATCAGTCTGTCTGGTGATGCTGATGTAGAGACATGGATGGGCGGTATAGATAAGCCTGGTTCCGAGGGCGAATTGAATACGGCGGCTGCTAAGCTGCGTGAAAATGCGGGGACTCTTTCCGCCGATGAAAATTATGTAAGCTGGAAGGATAATGCTCAGCTGGAAGACTTTACTTATAATAAAACAGGTGAGACGGTTAGTGCGAACAGAGCTTTGATCCTTCACATGACTACCAATGGAAACGTCGGGGGAATCACTGCTTACAATGCTCCCACGGGAGAATTGGAACGCTGTGCCACCGGAAACTGGTATCTGGACAATAAGTCGAATGCTATCGGTGTTGGTACAGGCGGCATTATCGGCATGAATGAATCCGAGAAAGATTTATCCCTTTTACTGAATCGTGCATTTGTGGGAAGACAGCTTGGAAGCGGAGCTACTGACCGTTTTGCAGGCGGCATCATTGGAAACCAGAATAATACGACTACCAGCGGCTGGAAGATTCAGGGCTGTATTAATTATGGTACGGTTTATTGTATGAATACTCATTATTCCGGCGGAATACTGGGACAGTGGACGGGAACCGGCGGCACGATTAGAAAATGCTGGAATTACGGAAACTTACAGACTACCTATGGAAAGGGCTGGAAAGGTGCGGCAGGCGGAATCGTGGCCCAGCTTTACCATGCCTATGAAAATAATGAATACAATATTATAAGCTGCGGAAATTATGGAAGTATCTTTGCCAAAGCAGAATATGACCCCAATAACCAGAATGATATCAATAAACAGTGTGCCAATGACAGTGCGGGCATTTTGGGAAATGTGACAAATTATTTGGTAAACAATCAGGCTTCTGGTCAGACGTATACAATCCAAGTGTTAGACTGCGTAAATGGATCAGGCGTTGAGATTTATTCGGCTTCTATGGCTTCTGGTATTGTAGGATTCTTTTCCTGTGATGCGCAAGCCAATGGAAATTTAAATAGTGGGCAAGTTCGAGACTCAACTAGTAATATCACTCTCCGGATAGAAAGATGCCGGAATTTTGCAAAGATATTAAAAGGTCAGGGCGGCTATTATAATGAGTTTACAGGCGGAATACTGGGAGATCGATACGGAGAAGAAGGAGCAACAAAGACAACTCTGAAGGATTGCTATTCTGTAAACCGTTCAAACAAGTTTTATACTGACCATAGGCAAATTAATTATCCAATTATTTCCTGCGATACAGGTGATAGTAGCGAGGACTTGTTTAAGGCAGCAAATAATTATTATCTTAGTGAGGGAACAGGCACTATAGATGCGACTTCTGATGGCATTGATAATGGATTTATCATTAATATTAATAAAGATGTAACTATTCCTTCAACGGATGCTTATTTAAAAAGAGCAGAGACCAACCGTGCATACGCTTTGAAGGTGAATGGAAAGGATTATATTGCTTATCTGCAAGAGCAAAAGGAGGTAAGTTTAGGAGAACTCAGTTTAGAAGGGGACAATATTTATATTGGAGAAAAGACGGAAGATAATAAGATAGGGAATCTCCTGTTTTGGATTCCGGATAAATATGGAAATATAAATGACCATATTGCCAATGCCGGAAGTGATTTTGACGATTACGTCCGCCCTGCCTATCACAAGCTGGAGGATATAACGAATTCAGTGGCAGATGGTACATATGCGAAAAAAATGCTGCAGCCGACGGGCGCTGAATTGACCATAAAAGGAAGCCGGGTGGAAATTACAGTGAATCCTGCAGATGGCACAGATCCGTTCAAATATAAGGCAGAAGTATGGCTTGGGGATACTGTTTTAAGAAACCTTGAATTCTATTCCGAAAAGTACAGCTTTGAGCTTTCTCAACAGGAAGCGGCATTGGTAGAGAGCAATGATTTGAAGATTACGATAAGCGCCTGCAGCATGTATGATGATGTGGCCGATTCTGACACAGTGAACGGAACAGGAACAATTGTAGAGTTCCTTCCGACTCCCAGGCTTAGGATTGAATTAGTTCGTGACGAGAAGGATGTCACGAAGCAGACCTACCGTTTCTGGCTGGACAACATAGAGGATTACAATGATTATAAACCTGAAAACGGTACGGCCCCCACATGGAAGATTCAGATACAAGGGGGAAATGGGAAAAGTGTGGAAATAACACCAACGTGGAATGCGGATGAGGGAGAATGGGAAAAATTGTATGCGGATTCCTCCGATTTAGCATCCGCTTCCCTGCAGCAGCTTCTCGTCCAGGCAGTAGGAACGGGGGCAGATGCGGATCAGTTTGCTTCCGAACAGGTGTCGGTTCCTGTTTATCTGCCGGCTTACACGCCGTCCATGTCATTAACGGCCGGCGGTGCAGTGCCGAGTGTAGATGTTTCAGGGGATAACCTGGCCAATTTAAGCATTACCGTTACATTGCGAGGCAACGCCGGCAATGTGACGACACCGCCCGTATATCGCGCAGAACTGATTGGAACCTGGAATGCGGGGAAATCTGATGAGATAAAAGATGTAGTGATAGCGAGCACAGATATCCTTGCATCTGCAAATGGCGATGCATCCGCAGTCTTTACCAATCTGCCGGAATATATGTCTTATCTGAATGAAGCTCGTCTGCCCTATGTGACAGACTTGAAGGTAAGAATCTGGTATGCCCAGTCGGGACTGGGGCCGGTATATACCTATTATTCTATCAAAGAAGGTGAAGATATTTATCCGCCGACACGCAATAAGGGCAATATCAGTCTTTTGGATAAGGTAGAAAAGATTACGGAAGATGACGGAAATGGGAACGTAACAGAGACCGTAAAACCCATATTGGAAGCTATGGACACTCCTGTGCTGGATAGTGGAAATAATTTTAATTTTGAAAATTACCGCACGGTTCTTCCTTCTGGTACTGATTTATTATTTACCTGGTTACCGGCGCCGAATCTTGCAGAAGAAGCAGAGCTCGATCTGAATACAGGCGCTGAGCAAAACCGGATGCAGTATACGTTTAAGTGGGATCAGGGGATCGGAGAATACACGGCCGGAGCCAGCTACATCGTCTCACTGACAGGAATAAATGAAAGCGGAGGAGAAGTATCCATTACGAATCGGACGGTAAACGAAAATCAGCTTCAGATAGATGCAGAAGACTGGTCTTACAAATCCGTAAAGCTTACCGTAACACGGGTTGGTGACGAGATCAAGAAGGAAATCGGCCTGACCGCGTCAAAAGTATATACCGTAAAGCAGAGGCTGCCGAGACCGGCCCAGCCGACGATCACCAATCCGAATACAAATGAGCTGAATTACACCATAGAATGGGTTCCTGTTGTTCCGGAAACCGGCTGCGGGTCCTATGAAATCTATGTGCAGCCCTACAAGGATGATGGAACTCTGGGTGATCCGCCAATTGACCCGGTTAAGACAGTAACGGTTGACAGTAAAAATGAAGGCGGTATTTACAGTACGGATCTGCCGCTGGAAGCTTATGCGGGGAAAAAGATACTTGTATATCTGGTGGCTCAGCCGGAAGCGGATAATTCGTCGTATGTGAGAAGTGTGAACGGTGTCACCTATGAACTGGAAGTACCCAGCCGGATTAATGATCCGGAGATAACATGGAGTAAAACCTGGGATTATAAACCAGACGATCCTGTGACTGTAGAAGATTTCCAGGCAGAGGATGAGACGTCGGGGGGCGGCTTGAATGTTACCGTTGAACCGACAGCGGCTCCGCCCGGAGACAGCAGCTACCTGTTGAAAGCCTATGTATTTGACAGTCAGGAGCATGCGGCGGCAGCGGCGGACACATTAAAATCCGACAATAACGAAGGTTTGGAGGATTTGGAGGGTTACCTTGCAGTTTATCCGATTCAGACAGAAAGCATTCTGTCTCCGGCTTCCATGACTCCGATGAATAGTCTGGAATATCAGCATACCCTTCGGGGCCTGTCGGCAAAATATGCAGGCAGATGGATTCTGTTTTATGCCCGTGTTTCCTCCGGAAACGGCCAGATCAGTTCCAACTGGGTGGCAAATGAGGAGGTATGGCAGCTGCCCTATGTAAGACTGCAGGAGCCGGGGCTTGCCAGCACCAGCCGGGAAATGGCCATGGATGCAACGAATCTGCTGAATCCGGATCTGCCCAAGCAGGAAAGCTGGAGTGCGGTTTATAAGGCTGCAGCGTGGGATGGAGTGGAATTGGCGGATACGTATTACATGGCATTGACGCCCAAGAGCGGTTCTGCATCATCTTTGCAGGAGAAAAAATTCCGGATTGAGGAGATTGAAACAGACGATGGAAGCGGCGGAAAGGTGAAAGAAGTAAAAGTGTCTGTAGCTGCGGACGACGGAAGCTGGACAGAAATAACAAACAAAACTGTAGAGAACAATGTGTATACCTTTGATTTGTCAGATTCTTATTCTATGGAAGTAGAAGAAAGTTATGACAGATCGGGCGCGGCACCCGTCAACTATAAGGTAACAGCAGGCACTACACTGGAAGCAGTCTGGGAGGAGGCAACAGGATTCCATTACACCTTGATTCTGCCGGACGCTGACAGCGTGACAGCGGAAGACGGTACCGTGATCAATGAGGTAAGCCTGCGCCCAACCGGAGCTGTAACCGTATATGCGGACGTGAAGGAAAATGCTTCCGATAAGTCAGCTGTAAATAGTCAGGCATACGTTTGGTCAGATGATTCCAGACTGGAATTTGTAAATTAAAATTTGGGAAAGGGAGAGGCATATGAAAAAGATTTCCATAAAGGCCAGAGAGGGATCCTCCCTCATAATTGTCATCTGTGTATCTGCATTTTTGATGGCCTTTGCTCTGGCTATGATCTATACGGCAGGCCTGTCCCTTTCCCGGGCCAACCGGCGGCTGGAGCAGGAACGGAGCTACCAGCTTGCCAGGAGCTTTTCCGAAATGCTGGAGAAAGAACTGCAGCGTTATCAGTACCTTCCTGAGAACAAACCGGATGCATCGGCTCCCGGATACAATGCAGATTTGATTGCTCCGGACGCGGGGGGGACCTTTTATCAGTATGTAGTGAAATTTTTGGAGGGACAGTATGGAGAGTACGATCCGGATCATCCGGATGAGACAATCTTTCACTTTACCACGGGCGAAGCATCTGGCGGCGTGGATACGGAAAACTACGGAAACATTCGTGTAGTGATGTACAAAGAGGCTGATGAGGATGAAAATGAGATGTCAGGAACAATTCATAGGGATACCTCCCTTGACGATATCAACACGAAACTGATTCAGAGATATGTTTTTACCGTAGTAGTAACGGCAGAAGTTAACGGCAATGCCTTCACTTACCGGACAGAATACCGGCAGATGGTAAATTATAAAGTAAGATTTATGTATGGAACAAACAAAATTTCTGTAGTAAATGATGGAACCGGGTGGAAGGATACGTTAGGAAATCCCCTTGAATTTAATGAGGGGGAGGAGATTCAATATGAATACCTGTCCGGAGAAGCGAATATTAAAAAATGCACCTTTGAAAATATTTACCAGAAGGAAGGAGACGGTACGCCATGAAAAAGTTAAGGTCAAAATCCGGCGAAACTCTGGTGGAAGTTCTGGCAGCAACAGCCATTTTCCTTCTGATGATGGGCATTATGCAGGGCGCTGTCTCTTTCTGCACTAATGCACAGCATAAAAGTGAGGCCATTCGAAGCAGAAATGCCGGGATTTGTGAGGCGCTGCGGACGGTTTCTCCATCTGTGGGCAGTACAGTGGAATACAGCTTTAAGGCAGTTTCTCTGGATGGAAGCCTTGAGAGCGACACGCTGTTTAAAGTCAGAGCCGGACTTGGAACGAAAGATGTGAGTTATCAGGATGAGTCAGGGGCGGATAAGACAGTAACCTTCTATGTCTTTCAGTCAACAGCCCCGGATCCGGCAGGAGGTGGAGGCCCTTGAAAACCCTGAAAAAGCGTTTGCATAGTTTGAGACGAAAAGCCCGGACCGGCACAACCCTGGTGGAGATGGTAGTGACCCTTCTGGTATTCAGTATCCTCATGTCCATGGTAGTAGCCGTGCTTCATCCGGCCACGAAAACCTTTATCCGTATGCAGAAGCTTCAGTACGCACAGATTATTCTTGACAATACGATACAAGAACTGCGCGGAATGGTGCTGGAAGCCTCGGGGAGCGGATATGTTAAGATTTATGCAAAATGCGAGCTGAATGGCACAGATCAGAATACGACAACCGATCTCACAGTTGATTCGGATGGCAATGGCAGGGGAACAGATAAAGGAAAAGCTCTGGAATTTGTCAATCTGGATGACTATGTGCTCCTGATATCTGCGGATGGTTTTCCGGAAACGCATATTTATATGGGGACAACAGAGATCGCTAAGGAAGAAAACATAGAGCCCGGAAGGCTTCTGGTTCACTATTATATCCGTTCCGGCAATAATAAATATTTGTATAAGGAGCAGGCAGCCGGCAATCTTGCACCTGATTATATCGCCCGGGCTGTGACGACGGTATTTGCGGACGGCTATAACAAAAACGGCGGTTCGGGGCCGGTATCCGGTTACTATATGGGAAATTATCTGGGGATTGAGTTTTTTTATCCCGATGAGACAGTTACGGATGCAGACGGAAATAAATACTACAGCTATATAAATGTGAAGGTCAGCCTCTATGATGATCCGGAAAGAGAACATCTTGTAGTAGAGGACACGGCAGTACTGGACTTCCGGTATCCCATACAACGATTGGATTCTGTGACAGCTGAAGAGAAGCCTGATCCCACAACCCCTTAAAAACAGAATATAGATGCAGCCCTGGCTGTATTTATAGATAAAAACCACAAAACAAAATATTTAGTATGGAGGAAAAGAGTATGTGGAAGAAACTGAAAAACAACAACAAAAAGGGTTTTACTCTCGTAGAGCTCATCGTGGTACTGGTAATCCTGGCTATCCTGGCTGCCTTGCTGATTCCGGCCTTGACGGGGTATATTGATAAGGCGAAGGAGAAAAATATTATTGCTAAAACCAGACAGATTGTGATGGCTTCACAGACCTTGTTAGATGAAGCATATGGGAAAAAGAAGACAACTGCCACAACAATAAGTTTTGTTAAGGATGGTAGTACTGCGGCAACTGTCAGTGATACTGCAATTACGATAGGTGTTTTAAAAGGAAATGCTCCTACTGATTCAGATGAAAATATGACTACAGTTGAAGGTTTGTCGGAGGTAGGAGTAACTGCAACTACTGTAGAAATTGTGCCAGGAAACGGTACACAGGGTACTATTGGAAAGATTTATAAAGTAATGTATCTGGAAGATGGAAAATTGTGTACATATACTGATGATGGCAGTGGTTATGTTGTGACAAAGGCTACCGCTCTTCCGTCAACACCATAAATATGCTATATGAAAATTCTATCAATTAAAGGATTACTATGCAGAACAATAACGAAATAAACACACAGCTGGGCCTATTTCATCTTGGCTGTCGTAACCATTCTGTCGGCAATCCTGGCAGCCGGCATCCCAGGTGCCTTAACCATGACGAAAAAGCAACTGCTTTAAATTAGTTTTATGAAATAACTGGTAAAGATTGTCAGCACGAAAGGAACTCGATGAATACGAATCATCCAAACATACATACAAAATCTAAATACAGCCGGGCACAATTCGTCTTGACTGTCATAACCATTTTGCTGGCAATTCTGGTAGCCGGTATCCCCGGAGCTCTGGCCATTATGCGGCGCGCAGACGCCCAGGTGGCTCTGGGGAATGCCAAATCCCTGAGGATAGCACTCCAGACAGCTTCAACGGAGTGCTATGCCGCAGGCAGGCCTTTGTGTGATACCGCAGGCCAGGGCGGTGTCACGGAGGAGGTCTGGAAGGAAGTCATCACCGACAGTAAGGTGCCCGGAGATTTCTGGGTGCTGCAGACGGACGAGGGCGGCTATGAAATCCAGAGGTTTTATTACCGGGAAGGAGACTTCACCGTTCTCTACTGCAAGGAGCCTCTGACTTACGAGGTGTACTATCAGCAGTCCTATATACGGACAGACTTTCCGGAGGGGACGTAAATGATCATACTAATGGAAGGACTTTTGTGGCTGCTCCGGTTTTTTACGGGAGCGTGTGTGTTCAGCTTTCTGAATGTGGTCATATACCGTCTTCCGAGAGGGGAGAGCGTTGTCCGAGGGCGCAGCCATTGCCCGGACTGCGGAAGGATTCTTACACCGAGGGAACTCATCCCGTGTATAAGTTATCTTCTCCAGGGAAGAAGATGCTTGGGATGCAGAGAGAAAATATCCGGCCGGTATTTCTGGGTGGAGACAGCAGGGGGTCTGTTCTTTGTATGCTGCGGCCTTTTCTTTGGCTGCGGAACATCCGGCCTTTTGTCCTTGAGAGGACTGTGGGCCTTTGCCTATCTGGGGATATTGATGATCGTTGCCCTGATTGACTGGGATACAAGGATCATATATGACAGGTTCCAGGCAGGCATTCTACTTCTGGGGCTTGCGGCTCTGTGGCTTTTCCCGGAGCATACGCTTACGGATCGGCTGATTGGCGCGGTTGTTGTAGCCCTTCCCATGCTTCTTCTGGCCCTTCTCATTGAGGGGGCCTTTGGAGGAGGCGATATCAAGTTAATGGCGTCAAGCGGTTTCCTTCTTGGATGGAAAGCCGTTGCGGCAGCGATGTTTCTGGGTCTTCTTACCGGAGGCGGTTATGCCATATGCCTGATGTCGCGAAAAAAACTGGAGCGCGGCGCTCAGATGGCTTTCGGGCCTTTTCTGGCTGTCGGCCTTTCGGCGGCGCTCTTTTACGGCGATACCATAGCAGACTGGTATCTGTCCCTGCTTTTTTAGAATCCCTTTGTGCACAAAAAGGAGTATTTTGTTATGGCGAATTATCGGTATGCAGCAAAAAATATGGAAGGCCGGATCTTAAAGGGAACCATGGAGGCCGTGGGAGAGAGTGCACTGCAGCAGCAGCTGAGAGATCAGGGGCTTTATCTGATTGAGTTTAAGGAAGCTGCAGCCGCCCGCGGCCGGAGGAAGCTCTCGCCCCGGCAGCTTTCGGAGTTCTGCCGGGAGATGTCTACGCTGCTGGCCTCCGGAATCAGTATTGTCCGGGCGCTGGAGATTGTGGCGGATGAGGAAGGGATTCCGTCCTGGCTTCGTTCCATCTACCATGAGGTACTGGCAGAGCTTAGAAAAGGTGTCAGCCTGTCAGAGGCCATGGAGGAACAGAAGTGTTTCCCGGAGCTGATGCTGGGCATGATCCGATCGGGAGAGGGAAGCGGAAACATCGATTCCGTCATGGAGCGTCTGTCCCTTCACTATGACCGGGACAACCGCCTGCGCCAGCAGGTAAAGTCAGCCATGACTTATCCCTGTGTTCTGCTGGTTATGAGTATTGCCGTGGTCATCTTGATAGTGACCTTTATTCTCCCTCAGTTTGATGAGCTTTTTTCTGAGATGGAGAGCCTGCCGGCGGTGACGGAGTTTCTGATGGGGGCATCGGATTTTCTGGTGAACCGGTGGTATGTACTGCTGCTGGTTCTGTTTCTGCTGGGTGTGATTTTTCACACTGTGGGAAAGATTTACCAAGTGCGCAGGACCATTGATTATATCAAAGTACACATGCCCGTGGCCGGAAAGCTGAATAAGATCATCTACACGGCCCGGTTTGCCCGGACCTTAAGCAGTCTCTATTCCAGCGGAATGCCCATTGTGCAGGCTCTTCAGACAGCGGGAGGGACCGTGGGAAACCTCTATATACAGGAACAGTTTACTGAGGCAGCTGCCCAGGTGCGCAGCGGAACTCCGCTTTCCCAGGCGCTCCGGCAGATAGACGGCTTCGTGCGGAAGCTTTCCAGCACCATTCTGGTAGGAGAAGAGAGCGGACGGCTGGATACCATGCTGGATTCCATTGCCATGACCATGGAGGAAGAGGCCGAGGCCGCAACGAAGAGACTGGTGACCATGTTAGAGCCGGTGCTCATCTGTGTGATGGCGCTTGTTGTGGGCTTTATCATTGTGGCTGTGATGCTGCCCATCTATGAATCCTATGGAGCCATAGAAGGGGCCGCTTAAAGGGCCTGTTCCAGTGGAAAGATGCAGAACCGGAATAAAACAGCATTTATACAAAGATGCGGAACCGGAATAGAAATCGGAGGACAAGAATGAGTACAACCGTTATCGTATTTCAAGAGGATTGTATCCTGGCTGCAATGGGAAAGGAAGGCGCTTTTCCCGTGCTGTCCCAGGTAAAGCGGATAGGGCTGCCGGGATCGGGGGATGCTTTTGCCGGGTGGGAGCAGGCCCTTATGGAACTCCCACCCGTCTGGAAGGCAGAGCCGGTATGTCTGGTGCTTCCGGCCGGCATGAGCTCTACCCGTGTACTGCCCATCCCCTACGGAAAGGGAAAGCAGCTTTCCCGTATGGCAGTAAAAGAGGTGGAAGGCAGCTTCCGGAATGAGATTTCCGACTATTCCGTCATTTATCAGGACAAAACAGCCGGCGTGGATCTCTGTGCGGGCGGTGCAGACAGGGGAGTTTTGGAGCGTTTTCTGGATCTGTGCGAGGATACGGGATTTACGGTCAGAGAAATCACGGTACCCATGGAGGGCTGCCTTCATGTGCTGGAGCAGACAGAAGGATATAAAACCCAGACTGCCATTTACCTTTTCTTTGAGGAAGGGAGCATGACCAGCATCCTCTGCCAGAACGGACGCTATCTCTATTCCAGCCGCAGCCGCCTGTTCAGCGAGCGGGGAACGCTGGATTTCGGAACGGAGATTGTCCGGAATATTTCCGGTATTCTGCAGTTTTCGGCGGGAAACCGCCGGGAGCTTCACATTACCCAGGTTTACTACGCCGGCTGTCCGGCAGAGGACTTTGAGGTAAGTATCCGGGGGATTGAGGAGCTGAACCTTAAGGTTCAGCCCTTAAGAGAGAACAGAAGAATTTCTCTTCCGGCAGGAGAGAACCCCTCTGACTGGCTGCCCTGCATCGGCGCTATGATGTGGAAAAACCGCAGGGAAAAGCGCTTAGATCTCTACAGGGCTGTTCTTGCGGATTCGGGAAGCGACGCCGTATCCGGGAAGCTGTGGAAGCATATGATAGTTCCGGGAGTCCTTCTGGGGGCGGGGCTTCTTGCTGCCGCCGTTCTGGGAATCTTTGGCTGGAATCAGAGGCGTGAGATTCGCGGAATTCAGAATTGGATAGACAGCAGGGAAGTTCAGGAACAGTACCAGGAGGCCTTAGAGCTTCAGAACCGTCTTGTGGAGATTGAAGGGGGGATTGCGGCGGTAGAGCAGATGGAAAAGAACCTGTCTGTGTATCCGGAGCTTTCCAGCGAGGTGCTCCATCGGATTCAGAATGCCGGGGGCGGCGGCATGGAGCTTAAAGTCTCGGGCTATGACGTGGAGACCGGCCTTCTGACCTTTGATGCCAGCAGCCGGGAAGTCATTGATGTTCCTTCCTATATTCTGCGGATGCAGGAGACCGGCCTGTTCCATGAGGTAAATTATACGGGTTATACATACGAGAATGAGTGGTATACCCTTTCTCTTTCCTGCACCATGGAAGGAAAAACGCTGGGAGGTGGCACAGAATGAAACTGGAATTAACGGAGAAGGATATCTTTTTATTAAAACTGGCGCTTTCCGTGCTGATTGTATTTATGGCAGTCCGGTTTCTGATTATGCCCCAGATAGAGGGTATCCAGGAAGGGAAGATTCAGAAGGAAGAACTTCTGGCGACTAAGGAAGAGATGGAGACGGCCATGGAATCGATCCCTTCCCTTAAGCAGACGATCGAGACAAGGAAGACAGAGCTTGAGGCTGCTTCAGAGAATTATTACGATGCCATGGAGAACAGGCAGGTGGATGAGATTCTCACAGGCCTTGCTGTGGAAATGGGCCTGTTCCCCGTATCCCTGTCCATTGACCAGGCAGAGCCGGGGATTCCGTCCCCCTATGTATACAGCTTTGTCCCCGATCCGATCCTCCCGCCGTCGGAGAATTATGTGCTCACGGCCAGGGGAAACATGGTCCTTCGGGGCAGTGAGGGAAATGTGTTCCGTTTTATGGACGCCATTGAGAAAAACTATCCGGCGGTCCAGGTGCGCCTGCTGCGCATCAGCGAGCAGGAATACATGGGGGAAGACTGGAATGTGGTGACAGAGTCAGAGGTAAATTTCACCCTGGCGGTCTACATGTGCGACCGGAGCATAGTGGAGTAAAAAAGGAAAAATAAAAGGATTGCGGTACTGGAATGGGAGGTAGAGCTTTGGCAGCAAATCTGCGGATTGGAGAAATCCTGGAGGAACGGGGCTATGTAGATGCCCGGCAAATGAAGGAGGCCCTGGCTTATCAGAAGGAACACAGGGATAAGCGCGTCGGCCAGATTTTGATAGAACTTAATTTTGTGACGGAGCAGCAGGTTTTAGAGGCTCTTGCCAGCCGTCTGGATCTGGAGATTGTCGATGTGGCTTCTCTGCAGGTAGATCTGGAGGCAGTTGCCATGGTGGACAAGGAACTGGCAGAGAAGAATCTGTTTCTTCCCATCAGCGCCGCCAATCACACGATGGTTCTGGTGACCAACGACCCCTTAAACTATTTTGCCCTGGAGGAAGTGCGCCAGCAGACAGGCTGCTATTTGCAGATACGTCTCAGTGAAGAAAAGCCTCTCCGTCAGGCGATTTCCTATTATTTTGCGGAAGTGGGAGCCCGGCAGGCTGCCACGGAGGCAAACGCGGGCTTCGGGGCGGATGAGCTGGAGGATCTGGATCTGACCGGCTTAGACAGCGGGGATGCGGAGGCTCCCATTATCCACCTGTTAAACAGTCTGATTGAACGCGCCATTAAAAGCAATGCCAGTGATATTCATATTGAGCCCTTTGAGAGGGAGACGAAGGTGAGGATGCGGATCGACGGCGTTATTATGGAGTACGTCTCCATTCAGAGAAATGTCCACCAGCCTCTGATTGCCCGGATTAAGATTATGGCCAATATGGATATTGCAGAGCGCAGGCTTCCCCAGGACGGCCATTTCCGGGTGCGTACCGAGAGCGGCCCGGCCAATATCCGTGTTTCCATGATGCCTACGGTCTTCGGGGAGAAGGCGGTGCTGCGTCTCTTAACCTCCACCGTACAGCTGGATTATGCCCAGCAGTTCGGCATGGAGGATGAGAGCTACCGGCGGTTCCTTCCCATGCTTGGCAGCGCCAACGGCATTATCTATATTACGGGGCCTACGGGAAGCGGAAAGTCAACCACTCTGTATATGATACTGGAATATCTTTCCAAACGGATGCTGAATATCTCCACCATAGAGGATCCGGTGGAGAAGAATGTCGCGGATATTAACCAGACCCAGGTAAATCCCGTGGCGGGCCTTACCTTCGAGACAGGGCTTCGCGCGCTTCTGCGTCAGGATCCCGACATTATCATGGTAGGAGAGACCCGTGACGGGGAGACGGCGGAGATTTCCGTCCGTGCTGCCATTACCGGCCACGTAGTTTTAAGCACCCTTCACACCAATGACGCTGTTTCCAGTATCGTGCGTCTGGAGGACATGGGGGTAGAGACTTATCTGGTGGCCAATTCCCTGGTGGGCATCGTGGCTCAGCGCCTTATGCGCAAGGTCTGCCAGGACTGTGCCCAGGAGATGGATGTCACGCCGGAGGAACGGCAGCTTCTTGGAGAGAGGATTAAGAAGGTAAAGAGAGGCCGGGGCTGCGCCCGGTGCAGCAATACAGGCTACCGGGGACGTATTGCCATCCATGAGATACTCACTATAGATGCGCCCCTGCGCCGCATGATCAGCAGTCATGCATCCCAGGAGGAGATTACCGCCTACGCCAGAGAGCACCAGCAGATGCGCACTCTTCGGGAAAACGGCCTGAAACTGGTGGAAGAGGGTATCACGACTCCGGAGGAGCTGCTGAAAATTGCGTATGAATAAATTGGGGAAACCTTACCGGGCGAAGTCCGCCCGTCCCGATGGGACACGCATGGATGGGGTATCCGGAGGGTATCGTTTACGTATAGAAAAAATAAGAGTTGTACGGTAATAGCTGAAGTGAACCCCCTTTGCCAGACAAAAATATATGTCCGGCAAAAGGGGTTCACTTCAATTGCGGGATTCAGAAATGCACTGGTTCCCAGCTTGTAAAATCGGAAGGTTTATGGTAGCATGAAGATACGAAAACGAAAGGGAAAGCAGGTGGGAAGATTGACAGAGGCTAAGAGGCTTTCGCCTGCTTGATGATGATTTCCTTACAAAGTGCTTTGAGGGAGATACGGCAAGCATAGAGCTGGTATTGCAGATTGTACTGGAAAAGCCGGATTTAAAAGTGCTGGATGTCCGTACACAGGTATTTGTGGAGAATCTTCTGAACCGTTCGGTGAGGCTGGATATCCTGGCTACAGATAATACAGGGGCAAAACTGAACGTGGAAGTACAGCGCTCCGACAAAGGAGCCGGGAGAAAAAGAGCCCGGTACAACAGCAGCATGATGGACGCTAACCTTTTAAAGAAGGGCGAGGACTTCGACAAGCTGCCGGAAACGTGGGTAATCTTTATCACAGAGAATGACGTAATGGAAAAAGGGCTGCCGCTCTATCCGATTGAACGGTGCTTTTTAGGAACCGGGGAAAGATTTGAGGACGGTTCGCACATACTGTATGTAAATGGTGCTTACCGTGGAGATACGCCAATCGGGAAGTTAATGCATGACTTCTCCTGCACAGACGCAGCGGATATGTATTATGGGACACTGGCAGACAGAGTAAGATTTTTCAAGGAGAGCAAGGAGGGAATCGAAATTATGTGTCGGGCTATGGAAGATATGAGGAATCAGACATTGAAAGAAGGAGCAATCAATTCAGCAAAGAGAATGTTGGCAGATGGGATTTTGACACTTGAAAAAATTGCGGAATATGCAGGACTTCCTCTTGACGAAGTGAAAAAATTGAAAGCAGAGCGGACAGCATAAAACAAAACCGTAGGCCGGGAATCTAAAAACAGGTTCCTGGCTCTATTTTTTTGCCCTGAAATGTAAATTTTCTGTGAGCTTGATTAAAAAGTCCTTTATACATCTCTGGAGATACCGGAATGTATTTCTATCTTCTGCAGAACTGGCAGAACTCCAAACGGAACTTCCCTCTCTTTGGGAACAGTACATTGAGCGGCTGTCCGAGTACATGGAATCCAGTGGAAAAGGATATAAAAACCATGCCGTCACAATCCGGCGCTGGGCGAATGCTGACAAAAAGAAGGAGGAACCGCCCGCCCAGGTTCGGCGGTTCCGGCTATTTCATGCCCCGCTGCCTCTGTGCCTGCCAGCAGAAAGCGCAGGAGGAACGGAAAGCCATGGAGGAACAGAGGGAGCGCATGGAGCGTATCAAGCGCCAGAAGGCACAGGGACTTCAAGACCGATACCTTTATGATTACACCTTCGCCAATGATAACGGCCAGAATCCCGTCATGGAGAAAGCCCACACTTATGTGGAGCATTGGAAGGAGGCATACCGGGACAATACCGGCCTTCTGCTTTTTGGTGACGTGGGAACCGGGAAATCTTTTTTTGCCGGCTGTATTGCCAATGCCCTGCTTGACCGTGACGTGCCGGTTCTGATGACGAATTTTCCGTCTATCCTGAACCGGCTGACCGGCGTGTTTGCCGAGGACAGGACGGCCTTTATCGCCAGTCTGGACGATTACAGTCTGCTTGTCATTGACGATTTAGGAGTGGAACGGAATACCGAGTATGCCATGGAGCAGATGTTTATCGTCATTGACAGCCGGTATCGGAGTAAGAAGCCGTTGATTGTCACAACAAACCTGAAACTGGAAGAAATCAAGAACCCGCCAGACCTTGCCCATGCAAGGATTTATGACCGCATACTGGAACGTTGCGCACCGGTTCTTTTTTCTGGTAAGAATTTCCGGGAGAAAGGAGCCAGGGCGACCAAAACGGCGGCGAAAGAGAGTGTGAATAAGGGATAATAAAACCTGATTGCATGAAAAGGAGAATTTATGAGCAGCGAGAAAACCACAGAGAATATTATCACCACGCCACCAGCTAAGGACGCTCCCGCACTGGTGAAGAAGATTGGCCGGACTACCTATATTGTGAGGGTTCATTTCAGTAAGACCAGCAAGGAAACCATGAGCGACAAAATTAAACGTATGCTGAAAAATGAGATACAGCAGATGTAAAAAAGCGATAACGATAAGAAGCCGGGATTAAGAAAGGTACTGGCTCCCGGCTTGTAAAATCAAGAGGTTTATGGTAGTATGGAGATACGAAAACGAAAGGGAAAGCAGGTGGGAAGATTGACAGTGACGGAACAGATAGACCAGAAACATCAGGAAGATTTACAGAGGCTAAGAGGCTTTCGCCTGCTTGATGATGATTTCCTTACAAAGTGTTTTGAGGGAGATACGGCAAGCATAGAGCTGGTATTGCAGATTGTACTGGAAAAACCGGATTTAAAGGTGCTGGACGTCCGCACCCAGGTATTTGTGGAAAATCTGCTGAACCGTTCGGTGAGGCTGGATATCCTGGCTACAGATAGTACAGGGGCAAAACTGAACGTGGAAGTACAGCGCTCCGACAAAGGAGCCGGGAGAAAAAGAGCCCGGTACAACAGCAGCATGATGGACGCTAACCTTTTGAAGAAGGGCGAGGACTTCGACAAGCTGCCGGAAACGTGGGTAATTTTTATCACAGAGAATGACGTAATGGGAAAAGGGCTGCCGCTCTATCCGATTGAGCGGTGCTTTTTAGGAACCGGGGAAAGATTTGAGGACGGTTCGCACATACTGTATGTAAATGG